>JBMNRU010000062.1:0-2890 GCA_050944855.1 Lachnospiraceae bacterium | reverse complement strand
TGAATTTCCTGGCAGGGATCGCAGAATAACCAATAGTAACTAATCAACCTGCTGAGCTTTGCTCAGTTTGAAGCGGAATGGCGCTCCGTTCCTCCGGAACGGATGCGCAGTTCTTACGGAATATGCAGCTCTACTGCACACAAGAAAAACAATACCGTTTTAACACCTAAAACAAAAAAAGAACAGCCGATACACTTTGCAATGTCGCCTGCACGGAGTCCCATTCGTGATGCCAGTCGGATGATCGCAAGGTTTCTCTTTCCAATAGTAGTATTAGTATCAACAGAAGCTTCGACCCTGCTGATTTCATCTGGCGTATATGTCGTAGGAAGCACCGCCCCCTCTTATAGTGTGGAACAATCCTGGAAAGATCCATTTCTATGATGCCTTTTTCAGCAAGGTAATTCAGAAACTGACGGATACGTGCATAGGCATCCTTGTTGGAGAATGTAAGCAAGGCTTTCGATACAATGCCAGTTTTATCTATGCATTCTTGAAGATACCCAGTCAAAGTGTCCGCAAACACCAAAGGGGCCTGCTCGTTATAATCACCATGATGGCACCTGTAAGGCTTTCCATCAGACATTGCAGGCGCAAGTTCCATGAGGCACTGGAAGTCATACCGAAAGATCTGAGGAAACAGTCTGTTTTGTACCTCATCATGAACCAGATCCGTGCGATCTACCGGGAGGAAGGAAAGTTTTCCGGTCTTTCATCAGATGAACGGACTGCCAAGCGTCAGCTGGTGGTAAAACCACTGGTGGATGCTTTCTTTGCGTACCTGAAACAGAATTCTGACAGGGTATCCAAAAGCGTCAAAATAAAGGAAGCATTTGCCTATGCCTTGAACCAGGAACGGTATCTGCGTGTGTTTCTTGAAAATGGGGATGTCCCGATGGATAATAATGCCAGTGAACGTGCCATCCGCGGATTCTGCATTGGCAAGAAGAACTAGGAAATGATCGATACCGTCAATGGAGCCACCAGTTCCGCAATCATCTACAGCATAGCTGAAACAGCGAAGGCAAACCAGCTGAAACCATATGAATATTTTTCAAGGTACTTAGGTTCTACCGTTTACATCCAAAAAACGACAAATAAAAAACCAACGAAAAGGCCTTACTAAATTGATTTCACTCAATTCAGTAAGACCTTTTTGTTGGTTTCACACATATTACCTGATAACCACAAGATTCCAAATAAATAATGCCAAAATCTCTCGTGTTATCATTTTGTTATCAAATAGAACTTTATCTGCTCTAAAATGCCCTGTTTATAAGGGATTTCAGAAAATTTTTTTACTTGAACTCCTTTGCGGACAGCGTTTCATGACACGCAAGGGCTGTTATTAGAGGTTTGTATTTCGAACACGCGTTCTGTTTTTGTGTTTTTCGCACCGCTTATGAAGAAATAAACTCCAAAATAACTCCATTTTACTCTTTATTATTTTTTTGTTCTTCTCTTGCGTAAAGAATGTCCAACGCCTGGAATATTACATTACCCATAGTCTGATAATGTCTCTCTGCATAAGATACTAGCTTTTCTTTTTGCTCTGGTGACATCCTGATTCTCAGACTAGAATCTTTGCCGTCTAATGTTGGTTTTCTAGGCATCTTTTCTCCTCCTTACATTTCATAGTTTGGCACGAATTGATACAAGTGTCAATCTCGTTTTGCTAATATCACCCACCCTTTCCCTTTTTGGCTACTTCCCTGCCTCTTCAGATAATTCTTTTCCTTCAATTTGGTTATATAATACTTCACACTAGCAAGATTCCAATCTAACGCATTAGCCATTTCTTTCTGCGTGATTGAAGGTTGCATACGTACAAGATTCAGAATTTCTATTTCTTTCTCACTCAGTACATTTTCATCTTCCACTTGGTCTAATCTCTCTAAATCTTGGTTAGCTTGGTTAGTAGCTTGGTTAGCTTGGTCAGTTATTGGATTGACTCGGAACAGCTCTACCCGAAACCGTCTGCTGCTGAAGGAAATCCCTCTCCCACTCTTTTGCTTCTCCCTTGGTCCGAAAGCCACGTTTCTGTTTTCTCTTCCGGTTTCCCTGCCAGTCCTTGTAATACACCTGTACTTTCCAGTTTTTTCCTTCTTTATATACTCCCATTGCTATTCCTCCACTTTCATCCCATAAATCTTCTCGGCAAGAAATTTCGTTGATATCTTTCCGGGAATAACCAGAAATCCTCTTTCTTTCAGTTCCTCGTTGTAGCCTTTCATGATTTTATATGCAAAGGCCTTCGATACTCCCAATACTGCACAAACATCATCTACGTTCATATACATTTTTTCCTGTGTCATACTCATATTGCTTTTTCCTCCGATAAATACTGTTCTACATGTTCCAGACCATAAATCTTGTCCTCAACATAACGAGTGGGTACCCGTCCTAAAATCACATAATAATTTTTATTTGCCAGGTCAGCGTTCATCCGTTCCACTACCCTGTAAGCAAAAGAGACCGAGATATCAAATACTTCCGCTACGTCTTCCACTGACAAATACATCTTTCTTTTACGCATGGAACCATTCCACTCCCTTCTCCTGCGGGATCTGACAGACATCCTCAATCCCGTAAAAACGTTCCACAAAATACTTGGTCGGAACCTTGCCTTTAAGAACCAGATACCCTTTCTTTTCCAGTTCGCTGTTCAAATTTGCAATGATCTCATAAGCAGAGGTTGTAGATACCTCCAAAAGTTCACATACATCTGCTGCTTTTAAAAATAATTTGTTCTGCATAATCAGTACCTCCTCATATAATCAAGTGTTTTTTATTGAAAATTCAAGGTTTTTCAACCTTTCATATCTCAGTGAATAAGCCACAGCTATGAGCATTTCAATGTATCAGGTACTGAAATAGTGGTTAAAGGGTA
>JBMNRU010000061.1:0-2951 GCA_050944855.1 Lachnospiraceae bacterium | reverse complement strand
TTGGCGACACTGCTCTCATACCGAAGGGTCCTTACAAGTATGAGTATAACGACATTTTTATTTATTTTCAAGTCCATTCGTGCACCACCTGCAAAGATTTTTGTTACCAATTACAATTATCTTTACAGGAGGGCTCATTTTATGAATGACGCAAATACAAACTATTTAAAGCAACATATCGATATTCTTTCGTTCCGTGACCTTGCGCCGGGCACGATTACTACCTACTCCTCTTATATGACCCAGTTCATTGAATGGACGGAGTCTGTACTTTCTTCAAAACCACTTTCCGATATTTCGTGGGAACAACTCCGTTCCTATATTCGATTTCTAAAGGAAGTCAGAGAACTAAATCCTCGTACCGTGAACGTTCATATCGCCCAGCTACGTGATTTCTATCAGTATGTTCTGCACCGTGATTGGGATCGCTATCAGATTCCTTATCTTCACTATGACGAACTTCTTCCTAAAGTTCCAACCAAGGCTGAGGTAAATTCCATCATTGACTCTGTTTACAATCCAAAACATAAAGCGGAACTGGCTCTATTATACTCTTCCGGCATTAGAGTCAGTGAGCTCACACGCCTCAAATGTGGTGATATCTATCATTCTAGACACTGCATCTACATAACCAGAAGCAAAAACCGCTCTGACCGTTATGCTGTTCTTTCCGAAAGGGCTTATGGTCTACTGGTTGCCTACATCCGCACATTCCATCCCTCTGCAAAAAAGCAGGATTGGCTCTTTCCCGGACAGAAGGAAGATTCCCATATTCACCAACAATCTGTTTATAACACGTTTAAAAAATGGCTCTCTATCTTAGGGCTTTCCGACGCAGGCTACACGCTACACAGCCTCCGTCATGGATTTGGACTTCATCTGTATGAAGCAGGTACTGACATCATGACTATTAAGGAAGCTATGGGACATAAATCCCTTTCCAGCACCTCAGTCTATCTGACGCTTGGTATCGGCAATGGGAGGAGTGTGACCAGTCCTTATGATGTCTAATACTGTGGAACCCTATCATTCGCCTGCAGTAACAGAGGATTCCGGCTCCAAAGCCTATCCGATTCGGGATATCTTCCAGTCATTTTTTAGGGATTATTCCGACTCCCATTCTGTTTCTAAAGAGCAACAGAAGGCTGCTTTTTGTATATCGGAGTGCAAGACCGGTTCCTTCGGCTATAGCTTAAGCTATTGTGAATCCTGTGGCCGCGCCACCATTCATGCCTGCTCCTGCAATAACCGGAACTGCCCGAGTTGCCAAGCTCCACAGGAACAGAAATGGATCATGGCTCGTAATTCCGAACTGATTGAAGGCTGTGCTTATTACCATTGCATCTTCACACTTCCATTTGAGTTAAATGATCTTATTTACCTAAACCAGAAGTTACTGTATAACCTCATGTTTTCCTGTGTATCAGATACCCTTCTTACGTTATGCCGCGATAAAAAATATATGGGCGCAACACCTGGGATCATCATGGTACTTCACACATGGGGGCAAAAGCTTAATTTCCATCCTCACATCCATTGCGCCTTATCTGGTGGTGGACTTACAGAATCAGGTCAGTTCACTGAGTCCAGCCACAAAGGATTTCTCCTTCCGGTGGAAGCAATGGGAAAGATGTTCCGTGGTAAATTTATGGCCGCTTTGAAAACCTATTATGACAAGAAGTTGCTTTCTTTTGGGGACAAATGCCAGAAGCTACGCAATCATTACAACTGGAAAGAATTCGTAGATTCTCTTTATGCAAAGGATTGGCTTCCCTTCATCCGTGAGACTTTTAATGGAAACGGGAATGCGATCAAATATCTTGCACGTTATGCCTATCGCACTGCCATCAGCAACAGCCGGATTTGCAGCATGACAGAAACGGAAGTATCTTTCCGTTATAAAGATTATGCCGACAACAGTGCAATGAAGATCATGACCTTAGAGGGAACAAAGTTCATTGAATTGTTTCTGCAGCATATCCTGCCGAAAGGCTTCTCTCGTGTGAGGTTCAGTGGTTACCTGAGCAACTGCCATAAGACAAGGAAGCTGAAATTGATACATAAACTACGGGGAACACCATTCACCCCAAACCCTGTAAAAGGAAAATCCATGGCGGAGCTTTTGCTTTTAATCTATGGCAGAGATATCTGTGTATGTGGGCAATGCAATGGACGTGTAATCCATTATCCACGGGGAAAACCATTTGTTCTTCCGGAAATCAGCTGCTCTTTGACATAAGAATATGAATTTTTCAGACTGTCCAATGGGATGGTCTTATTCTCATGCAAATGTTTTGCCATATGGAGTAACGTAATTCTGTCACTCGATAATAAACCGTGCATACAGGGATCAGAAAAGCAGGCATTTACACATCATTGGCAACCATCAAAACTGCATATGCCGTCCGCATGCGTGACTTGGTTCAAAGGAAAAGTACTAAATCAGGGGCTTGAAATTCTTTTCAGGCTCCTTGTTTTGAGCCCCTGACTTAGAACTTTTCTAATCTATTTTAGGCGAAAAAGACATGGATGAATTGTCCTATTATCTTAGTAATAGGGCAAATGAATTAGTGAAAGGTATGATAACCGAGATATTTGAACAAATGGATGCAGATATACGGGAAAGTACTGTCCGCCTGTCAGAGGGATGGATTGTCGAGCAAAATAATGAGGAGAAAAAACTTATTTTACCTATAGGTGAGATCACTTATCATCGAACTAGATATACCTCAAAAAAAACCGGAAAATCGATATGCTTGTTGGATGAGTTTATCGGTGTTGACGGACACCAAAGGATAAGTATAGGTGCAGTAGCAGCAATACTGGAAGAGGCTGTTGAAAGTAGCTACAGAAAAGGAGGACTTCATGCCAGTCTGACGGATCAGGTCAGTAAACAGACGGTTAAAAATTTGGTGCACAGTCTGCCGGAAGAAATGCCTTTATTAGAATCT
>JBMNRU010000060.1:0-2975 GCA_050944855.1 Lachnospiraceae bacterium | reverse complement strand
CTGAAGTAGATTTCCCAATTGAAGGAAGAGAAGAAAAAATCACGGTCTACACCACCAGGCCGGACACCCTCTATGGCGCTACCTTCATGGTACTTGCGCCTGAGCATGAACTTTCCAAGAGCCTGGCTACGGATGAGACAAGAGAGGCGGTAGAAAAGTATATCTACGATGCGTCCATGAAGTCTAACGTAGACCGTATGCAGGATAAGGAAAAGACCGGCGTATTTACCGGAAGTTACGCGATCAACCCGCTGAACGGGGAGAAGACGCCAATCTGGCTGTCCGACTACGTTCTGGCGGATTATGGTACAGGAGCCATCATGTGCGTTCCTGCCCATGACGACCGTGACTTTGAATTTGCTACCAAGTTTGGAATTCCGATCGTCCAGGTTATCGCCAAGGACGGCAAGGAAATCGAAAATATGACAGAAGCCTATACAGAAGCGGCAGGAACCATGATCAATTCAGGAGAATGGAATGGCATGGAATCCGCGGTACTTAAGAAAGAGGCGCCACACATCATCGAGAAGCGCGGACTTGGCCGGGCAACCGTGAACTACAAGCTGCGTGACTGGGTATTCTCCCGCCAGAGATACTGGGGCGAGCCGATTCCGATCGTGCATTGCCCGGACTGCGGAGCCGTTCCGGTACCGGAAGAAGAACTTCCGCTTCGCCTGCCTGAGGTAGAATCCTATGAGCCTACTGGAACCGGAGAATCTCCACTGGCTGGAATTGACGAGTGGGTGAACTGCAAGTGCCCGGTATGTGGAAAGCCTGCCAAGCGAGAGACCAACACCATGCCTCAGTGGGCAGGGTCTTCCTGGTATTTCCTGCGCTATGTGGATAATCACAATGACAAGGAACTGGTTTCCAGAGAAAAGGCAGACGAGATGCTTCCGGTAGATATGTATATCGGCGGCGTAGAGCACGCGGTACTTCACCTTCTGTACTCCCGCTTCTATACCAAGTTTTTATATGACATCGGAGCGATCGACTTTGACGAGCCGTTCCATAAACTGTTCAATCAGGGAATGATCACCGGCAAGAATGGCATCAAGATGAGCAAGTCCAAAGGAAACGTGGTTTCCCCGGATGATCTGGTAAGAGACTACGGATGCGATTCCCTCCGGATGTATGAACTGTTCGTAGGTCCTCCGGAACTGGATGCAGAGTGGGATGACAGAGGAATCGACGGAGTAAACCGTTTCTTGAAGCGTCTCTGGAATCTTGTGATGGACAGCAAGGATGCGGATGTTAAGGCTACCAAGGATATGATCAAAGAGCGCCACAGACTGGTGTATGACATTACAACCCGTCTGGAAAGTTTCAGCCTGAATACAGCGATCTCAGGATTTATGGAGCATAACAATAAATTGATTGAGATTGCCAAGAAGGAAGGTGCGATCGATAAGGAGACATTGTCCACAATGGCAGTGCTGCTTTCCCCATTCGCCCCTCATATCGCAGAGGAAATCTGGGAGCAGCTGGGACATGAGGGTAGCGTGTTCGCAGCCGGATGGCCGACTTATGACATGGAAGCCATGAAAGATGACGAGATCGAAGTGCCAGTACAGATTAATGGCAAGACAAGAGCAGTCATTTCCGTGGCAGCGGACATTTCCAAGGAAGATGCGATTGCCGAAGGAAAAGAAGCAGTGGCAGATAAATTGACAGGCACGATTGTAAAAGAAATCTATGTGCCGAAGAAAATCATTAATATCGTAATGAAATAATTTGAGAGAAAAGCTCACAACAGAATAAAGTGCTTGGAAATATTGAAAAGTTCGCTGAATATCAAGGCTTACAGACATTTTTCTTCAAAGAAAAGGTATCGTAGAATATCGTAAAATATCGTAACAGATTTTAAAAATGGAGTAAATTTGGAGTAAAAGTTGAAAGAAAATGGAGTAAATATTTCAAAAATGTAATGGGAAATGACGTAGGTAGTGAAAACATTATCTGCGTCATTTCTCATTTGTAAAAGTAAAGGCAGTATTATTGAAGATGTGATAAAATGGAAAAAATATCTTGACTCTCCAGTAACGTAACGGTTTACGATGAAAGGGAAAGGAGGACATATGAAAACAGTTAAAGAAGTATCAGAATTGACTGGAATCAGTATAAGAACATTACGATACTATGATGAAATTGATTTGTTAAAACCTGCTAAAGTAACAGAAGCAGGATACCGCTTGTATGGTGAAAGGTCATTGAAAAAACTACGTCAGATTATGTTTTTTCGGGAACTAGAAGTTCCATTGTCGGAAATAAAAGCAATTATGAAAGATTCTGAAAGTGATAATCGTAAGATTCTTGAAACACAGAAGATGATGTTGGAAATGAAACGGAATCGTCTGAACGGTATTATCGAATTGATTTCTGATGTGTTGAAAGGAGAGGACAAGATGAGTTTTGAAGCATTCAATGATGATGACATTCAAAAAATAATCCAACATTCTTTAGAAATTATGAGTGAAGAGGATAAAAAAGTAATTATTGAGCGTTATGGAAATGTTGATAAGTTTAAAGAATCTGTTTCAGAAAGCTTCAAAGATGAAAAGGCGTGTGAACATTTGATTAAGATTTATGGAAGCAAAGAAAAAGCAGTAGAAGCAAGTCTGAAGTCAACAGGGCAAAGCCGAGAGGAAATGGAAGAACAAAGAATTGCAATCGATTCGGTTTATAAGCAGTTTGCCATTGCAATGGCTCAATTTGATGAAGAACTGGCAATAGAGTCAGTAAAAGCACTGGGAGAAAGTTACAAAAATATGTTTAGAGTGGAGAATCCAAGAGCTTTGTTATTGGAAGTCGCCAAAGATTATCTGAATCATTCTCAGATGGAAGAACCTACAGATAAACAGTACGGAAAAGGAGTTACAAAATACATTGGTTCAGCAATATATCGGTATTATGGTGTAGAAAACTTGGAATAAACAGATGTTACCAAAATGGAAACAAGAGAAATACATACTGGT
>JBMNRU010000059.1:0-2976 GCA_050944855.1 Lachnospiraceae bacterium | reverse complement strand
ATGTCGCTGGATGAAATAGTCTGGTGGCACGTTGACAAGCTGGTGATAGATCAGATAGGTTTAAATTTTGAGAGGGAAAAAGATGGATAAACCATTGACTTCCCCTATCATGTATGCTAAAATAACAGTGTCGGTTAAGTGTGGCACCACTTACCGCATGGTGAACTAAATACTTAATCGACACAATACGTTGTGTGTTTGGAGGTGCCACTCCATTCACGCAGCGTTTTTTGTTTATAAAAAAAGGAGTGTGGAAACTATGGTAAAAATTCTATTAGGAGGTTCCCCATGTACTTTCTGGTCAATTTGTCAGAGCAAAAACAGAGAGACAAAAGCCGAGGGTATAGGCTGGGAACTGTTTCTTAACTATGTGATTGCAAAGGAAAAATTCAAGCCTGACTTTTTTCTGTATGAGAATAACTGGTCTGCAAGCAAGGAAATCAAAGAACAGATACAGGAAGAGCTTGGTTGTAAGCTGATGCGAATTAACAGCCGGCTTGTATCTGCGCAAAACCGTGATCGATTCTACGTTTTTAACTGGGATGTAGATCAACCGGAAGATAGGGGTATATATGTAAGAGACATTATTGATTTTTCGCATAGCGACACCAATTTGATAGATTTTGTTTCGTTTAACGGGGTTGACGACAGCAAAGTAAAAGAAAAATCTGTTCGAATTGGGACTATAGGAAATGGCGGACAAGGAGAGAGAGTTTACAGCATAAACGGAAAATCCGTGACATTTTCTGCTTGTGGAGGAGGAAGAGGCTCGAAAGGAAGGCTCTACCTTATTGATGGCTGCGTCAGAAAACTTAGCGTATTAGAAGCCGAAAGACTTCAAACTCTGCCCGATGGATACTGTTTAAATAAAGTATCAGATGCACAAGCAAAAAAAGCAATTGGCAACGGCTGGACGGCAGAGGTTATCATCCACATTTTACAGGGTGCGTTAAAGGATATCCCGAAAGATGAAAAAATCGTTGTGCTTTCCATGTATGACGGCATTGGAACCGGACGCTATTGTCTGAATAAAATGGGTTTCACAAACGTGGAGTATCACGCCTATGAGATAGACAAGTACGCTATGAAAATTGCAATGAGCAATTACCCTGACATTATCCAGCATGGGGATGCTTTTCAGTTGAGAGAGGAAGGATGGGCGTTATGACAGATATTCAAAAAGCAATGCTGGGAGACAAAGAAGCAGCGGAACGGCTGGCGGAAAGAGGGGAGTTGTTGTCGTGTCCTTGCTGTGGTGGGGAAGCAAAGCTTAAAAAAGGATTTCCAAGTAGACAAATTGCCCATTGTAGGCAGGCTGTTGTGCAGTGCAAAAACTGCGGTGTAAGAACTGTGACTCACAAACAATTACCTATGGAACGTTGGCAAAATGTTGATAAGGCAGCTGTATCAGATTGGAACACCCGCCCCCAGCTGCTTACCAAAGAGCAGATTGAAGTGTTGGAAAGGATGGAGACTAATTGAAACAGCTTGAAAGATATATCACGATTTATCGAATCGTTTGGATTGGCCTGGCTGTAATTTCTGGTGGTGTGTTTGTCCCGCTAATAATCAAAAGTGGAAACCTTTTAATTTCTTTGCTGCTTCTTCCGGTGTTTATTGCATTGTTTTCTTTCTCTATTATGGCTGGCAACTATGCTAACTGGCTGGGAGAGATTAAAAAAATAGCAAGGGGAAAAGTCAATGACGAACTCACGTTCTTTATTGTTATAAGATCAGAAAGAATTGTTGTCAAAATGACATTTGAAAGGTTTCTGGCTTTTTACAATGTGGATCAGAAAAACAGATGGAGAATATCTTATGGCTTATGCTCTTACCAAACATCAGAGATTATCAAAGAACATATAACGACTTATATAGACACCGATTCTGTTTATGTTTATTTTTCTTTCCTTGATTATTTGAAATTCAAAAGATTCATGAAAGAGAATGTCCGAAAAGCAAGACAGGAAATGTATGAGGAAACGCAGAAACAAGAAACGGAACAGGAGAAAAAATTCATTGAATGTCTGAAATCTGATGTAAATGAGTTTCGGGAAAATGCACCGTTTAAAGATGAGGAGGAATAACCTTGAGAAAATCTCTTAAAAGACAAGCGCTGGGACATATTCTTGCTTCCATGAAAGAAGTTGAAATCAATTTAAAGTGTAATCAAGATGTCGAAACAATCAAAGCAAAATCCGAAGCTATGAAAAATCTTGCCCTTGCTTACACACTGGTAAAGCGTGGTGTGATGCTGCCGGATTATTTGGAGGGGAAGGGAAATGAATAAGCCTTTTGACCGGGAAGCGTGGGAGCCGTGCGGAGAATGTGCGCCTAACTGTTGGAATTGTGTAGATTCTGAAGCAGATGAAGATACATACCCGATGACTTGCCAATGTTGCGTAAACCATAACCAATATCGCCCGAGGTTTAAATTCTGTTCTGAGTGCGGAAGGCCGCTCACGCCGGAAGCCTGGGAAGAACTGGAAAAGAGAGTTGGGGATGGAAAAGATGTTGCTGAAGCTATTGAGGAATTGCTTAAATACAAAGAAGCTGCTGAAATAATGGGCGCTATTCCTTTGGATGGTCCTGATGCCGTGGCAAAATCTGAGAGAGAAAGAATTTTGAATGAAGCAAAAAGGTGTGTTTGCGGTGACAGGGATCAGCAATACGGAAGCCCGGAGAATAGCTTCAAGGCGATTGCTTCTATGTGGGCCGGATATCTGGAAGCAAAAGGGTGTGTTTTCCCCAATGGAGAAGAGTTAAGCGCCAAAGATGCAGCGGCTATGATGGTGCTTTTTAAAATGGCAAGAGTGGCAACCGGACAGACAAAAGCAGATAACTGGATCGATGCTGCCGGGTATGCTGCCTGTGGCGGGGAGATTGAATCCAGCAAAGAAAATCAGCAGGAGGATGAAGACGATGAAAATTAAACTTGACCCCCATGGAATCATGCCCACCAGGGCGCACACTACA
>JBMNRU010000058.1:0-3033 GCA_050944855.1 Lachnospiraceae bacterium | reverse complement strand
TGTAGTGTGCGCCCTGGTGGGCATGATTCCATGGGGGTCAAGTTTAATTTTCATCGTCTTCATCCTCCTGCTGATTTTCTTTGCTGGATTCAATCTCCCCGCCACAGGCAGCATACCCGGCAGCATCAATCCAGTTATCTGCTTTTGTCTGCCCGGTTGCCACTCTTGCCATTTTAAAAAGCACCATCATAGCCGCTACATCTTCCGGGAGAACACAAACGTCTGCACCGTGAGATACACACTTTTCTTTAAGGTAAGGTGTCCACAGTTCCGCAATAACCTTGAAACTGTTTTCCGGGCTTCCGTATTGCTGATCCCTGTCACCGCAAACACACCTTTTTGCTTCATTCAAAATTCTTTCTCTTTCAGATTTTGCCACGGCATCAGGCCCATCCAAAGGAACAGCGCCCATTATTTCAGCAGCTTCTTTTTCGTTTCTCAAACAAAAGCTCCTACAATCTTCTGCTGTTATAATCTTTTTATTCATTATGCAGTCGGTGCAGGATTTTAAACAACAAAAATCTTCAAGAACCCTTGATATAGAATCATATATTTTGTCTTTATAAAGGTATTTCATTTCTTACACCCTCCATTCATTTCGTGGCATTTCCCGCCGTGATAAACACACATAGGCACCAGCAACCCTTTATACTCCGGTGTTACTTCTTCCACCAAATCACACATCATTTTCACGACTTCCCGTGTTTCCTCTGCTGCCATATTGCAAAGGCGTTTGTTGGCTATGGTTTGTAATTCCTCCCCGTTTACGTCAAAAATCATGCAGACTGTTACATCCTGCCGGGCAGCGTTGCGGTCATAGTCGCTCTGTCTGTCGTTGCGCTGGCTTTTAATGTAAGGCTGTGCGTGGACATGACGGGCAAGATGCACAGATAACCATGATGGAATTTCCATATAAAAACTGTACCGCAGAAATCTTATAGGGCTGTGTCTTGCTTCCAAAATTTCATGTTTCCACTTGCTATCAGGTGGATTGATTGGCTTTTTTCCGATTGTAACCAACGCCCGGCGCTTCACTCCAAGCCAGTCTGTTTCTGTGGGATATCCGATCAATTCAACTTTCATTTTTCTTTCCTTTCTCCATAGCTGCAAAAAGCGTATTCATTTATTCTGATTCCATGGTAAAAACACAATTTAGAGTATGAATAATGTTTGCAATCCTTACACCTAACCACTTCCACAGCATCAGCTGGAATAGCATTTCTTATAGCTTCCGCTAAATCATCATTTGTCCATCCAAAAGGGTTTTCATCTACAAGAACATTGTATACGGATTCTAGATCAATATACTCAGCCATCCTGCATCCTCCTTAATGCTGCTTTAGCTTCTTCTCTGGTCAGAAATACGATTTTACCGATATCATCACTGGAAATAACATATCTATCGGTGTTTATACTCACTTGGGAATTAAAACTTGCCACATTATAAACAATCACAGGGTAAATTTCTTCATAATCGCTATGAAATGACCACAAGATATCTCCTTTTTTACACGGCAACACCACACACCGCCCGGCTCTGTCTGCTTCGATAAGTTCCCGCAGGCGGTCAAGGTCGTAGTCGTCGCCGAGGATGTCCTCAATCGAGGCAAGGCGATTTACTGCTGTGTTTTTGCAGTCAACTGCGCCTTTGCACTCGGCCGATGGGCATTTTTTACAATTTATTTCCCGCTTTGCAACGCCTTGTTTGTCAAACCACGTCAACCTTTCCACGCTTATTCCCTCCTTAATATTCTTCGTACTTCTCCCAATACTTTTAAGCACTCATCTATTGGAGTGCCATCAAGCACTTCCAGAACTTTATCTACTTTGGAATCAATCCTTTCTTTCTCCATCTGTTTCTTTTGTGACATAAAATATTCTTTTACATATTCAGGAAGATTTTCAAATGGTAGAGATTTGTCCACGCTTATTCCTCCTGCTTTAATACATTAAGATCAACTAAAATCTTTAACAATTCATCATCGTTTAACTCGATTGCTCTTTCTGCTATTTTTTGCAAGTAAGATAAAAGAAGATCAAGTCCAATAGAAATTCCAAATCTATTTTCACGGACTATTTTTGATTTGCTATTTGATAGAACATCGTCAACTTGCCGCACCCAATTATTTATATCCATTTTCATTCGATGTTCCATTTTCACCCCTCACTCTCTTTTCCAGTTCTTCCCAGGCATCCGGCAGAATTACCCCACGTTTAACCAGTGTGTAAGCAAGGGCAAGATTTTTCATGGCTTCGGATTTTGCTTTGATTGTTTCGACATCTTGATTACACTTCAAGTTGATTTCAACTTCTTTCATGGAATCAAGAATATGTTCCAAGGCTTGTCTTTTGAGAGATTTTCTCATGGTTAGTCCTCCTTTTGATCCCGCTGCTTCTTTGTCTCCCAGCATTGCTTTTTTCACATCATCGAACATCTTCCACACTCCTTTTTTTATAAACAAAAAACGCTGCGTGAATGGAGTGGCACCTCCAAACACACAACGTATTGTGTCGATTAAGTATTTAGTTCACCATGCGGTAAGTGGTGCCACACTTAACCGACACTGTTGTTTTAGCATACATGATAGGGGAAGTCAATGGTTTATCCATCTTTTTCCCTCTCAAAATTTAAACCTATCTGATCTATCACCAGCTTGTCAACGTGCCACCAGACTATTTCATCCAGCGACATCAAGTCAAGCTGATTCAAGAATCTTTGCAGCCGTTCTTTGCCGAATCCGAATTCCTGATTTAAGCCGGCGCAAACCAGCTTCAACATTCTTCTGGTGGTTTCTTCCTCTCTGCTTTCCATAAACTCTTTGATAAATTCTTTTTGAGCATTTGTGATTTTATGTTTTGCGGGTATTCTGGCTTTCATTGTTTTTCCTCCAATCCCAGCAGCCAATCCGCCGACACTCCCAAAGCCTTGCAGATATCAACAATCGTCTCGGCTCGTGGGTTTCCTCCTTTTAATATTTCTTGTATTGTCCGGTGGGGCAATCCAGATATTTCACTGAATCTTTTTTGAGTTAT
>JBMNRU010000057.1:0-3055 GCA_050944855.1 Lachnospiraceae bacterium | reverse complement strand
AGTATACAACGGAATCTGATATCATATCAAATCTTATTTTTACAGATGAGGAAGAATTTACGAATTGGTGGACCGGGGAATGGAATGAGTACTATAATGAAGACCCCATCGTGCCGCTGGAAGATCCAGTTGTTACCTATGTTACATTGTATGTAGATGATCCGGGTATGTTAAAAGAAGTGGAAGATGAAATACGCGGAATTGATGATAAGATAGACTGGGAATATTATAATTTTGAGTATTATGATAAAGATTATAAAGCGATTGCCAAGCCATTGCTATTGATGGTCAAACTGTCAACTGCATTAATGATTATCATGGCCGTGGGCGCGCTTGTAATTCTTTCTTTCATTTTAAGCATGTGGATACAAGGCAGGAAGAAAGAAATACACATTCTATCATTGATTGGCATAAAGAAGAGGTCCATATTGGCACAGATTGTCCTGGAATGCAGTCTGGTATCAATATGCGCATTTATATTAGCGGGAGCGGCTGCGGGCCCGATTACAGACGCGGTAGGGAAAGGCCTGGAAAAATCGGTAAGTTCTATCCAGAGCGATCAGCCATATGAAACCAGCAGGAATGTAAACGGAGAGGTGGAAATATACAGGACTTCGAACGAGCCGGTTATGCTAGAATACAATCTGACTCTCGTGATGGCAGTGAAGGTATTGGCGGTCATGCTGGCGGTGATTATTTTGTCCGTATTGATTTCATTCATGAGGATCGAAGGGCGTGGGCGAGGAAAGATAAGAATACATGGGTTTTAGTTTTTATACTTTGAAGCGTTTATTGAAGAAAGTTTTTGCGAATTTTAAGAAGATTTAAACAATAATCGTAAAAATAAAAAAGTTTTTAGAAAATTATTGTTTAAGGGAGGCCAGTCTGATAAAATAATAGTAAAATTACGGAAAAGGATAAGAAAAAATGGGGAAAAAAGCGAAAATAAATTCAGGGTGTCTTTTATTGGTTCTGTTGTTTGCAATTTCAGCTTTAGCAGGCGGCTGCGAAACAAAAGAAGGAGAAGTCAAAGAGTATGAGGATGTAAAAGCAGTGACTCTTACATTTTTTGGTACTGAGATCTTGAACAGCAAAGTATGGAATGATCAGATCCAGGTAGAGGACGGAACACAGATTAAGATTCTGGAGACGACTGCCGAGTATTATACGAAAACAGGCGGGGATGAGGCATACCGCAATTATCTGTTGGAAAGGCTGGATAAAGGGAAGGAGATCGACTGGTATAGTATTTTTGCTGAGGATGTATTCCGGTTCACAGAGGAAGGAAGATATCTGGATCTAAGCGACTTAAAAGGAGTCGAAAATCTTTCGGAAGATGCGCTCAGAGGATGCAGTTATGACGGGAAAGTGTTTGGTATTCCGCTGATCTATACGGGATACGGATTTTACTGGAATAAGGATATACTGGATAGTTGTGGTTTGGAAGCGCCTTCCAATCTAGAAGAGTTCTTTTCCGTGTGCCGGACGCTGAAAGAACAGGGCTATACACCTTACCTGGGGAATAAAGGCTATGCGATGACAGTTCCGGCGATGGCCGCTGGCTTTGCAGGGCTGTATGCATCCGAAGATAAAGAAGAACAGATCGCGAAACTGGCGGACGGGACGACTCCGGTCAGCGCTTATATGAAAAAAGGCTTTGAACTGGTGGAAAGGATGCGGGACGAAGGGATCTTTGATATAGAAGAAGCGCAAGAAAAAGTCCCCGATGATTCTGTACAGGATTTTACCGAAGGAAAAGGCGCCTGTGTATGCGGGTATTTAGGCGCAAAGACTGAAAAAGCGGATTTTGATATTGTAATGACAGGAGTGCCGGTTCTGGAAGACGGGGCAGTGACGATTGTGACGCCGGATCGAAGAGTTGCTATCAATCCGAAGTCAGAGAATCTGGAGTATGCTTGCGAAGCGCTGGAATATGTCGCAGATCCGGATCATTTGCAAAAAGTAGCGAAAGAACTTGGGACACTCTGTGCGGTGGAAGATAAAAATATAGATTATAGTTACATAGGGGAAGAGAAAAAGGATTTTATACAGCTTGCCACCTCAGGAGGCCAGATTCCGGTACAGGATTTCACTCTGGGATTCAATACCTGGGTTAATATCAGAGATCTGTGCAGGGAGATCGTAAATGGCAAGAGCGCCCAATGGGCTGCGCAGGAATATGACCGTATGCAGAATGAAGAGATCTTACAATGGAAGTAAGAGAAGGAGATATAAATGGGAAAGAGGAGACGGGCGCTGTTATTTGCGGGAGCGGTCACAGTTCTTGCGTTCGTGTTTATTTTGTTTTTTGTACTTTCGGGACAGATAAGTGAAAATCTAGAAGAAAGTTCTTATGACTATCTGTACGGATCTACAGAGATTATACGACGGCAGATAGATAATGGGGTCAGGGAAGATGAACGGAGGATTGAGCGTTTCGCAGATGGGCTGGCAGGTGAAGACCGGCAGAGCATGGAAGGAAAAATGGCCTCTTTTTGCGACTATAATGACTTTAACCATATGTACATTGTGGGGAAAGATGGAATAGGTATCGATGAAAACGGCAATCCATTTGAGACGTCTATGCTTCCGGTACAGGAGCACGTATTGGCGAATGGAGAAAGGTGGATATCAGAAGGATATTCCAATGAGTACGGATACGAAACGGCAATGTTTGAAGTGCCGGTATTGGATGAAGAACTGCAGATAGGGGCAGTCTATGTAGAAGTAGAGATGCAGAAGTATTATACGGATGAACTATTTGCATTTCAATCTGGAAATGGACGGGCTTACCTGTTTAACAGAACCGATGGGAACTGGGTGATAAAGGGGCCTGTTTCCGAACTTATTTCTCTGGAAGACGATTCCGTCTACCATTCTTTGCTGGAGGCAGGAAATTCCTCGCAGGTGACAGATGATTTCAAGCAGACGGTTGAGACTGGGAAAACCAAGATTTTTCTCCTGGAAGGAGGAAACAGTCCAGTTTATATCTGTATCATGCCCTGCGAATATAACAATTCCTGGGAAATGATGACGGTGATCTCTTCCGAAAAAC
>JBMNRU010000056.1:0-3695 GCA_050944855.1 Lachnospiraceae bacterium | reverse complement strand
CCGGAACAAGGTCAACACCTTCTTCGTGGTGCAGGATACCAACCATAGGGTCTGTCATCGTTTCATTGATTACATCTGTGAGTTTCGTTGCAAGCGTGATACCCAAGCCGTCTGTATCCTGCCAACCGAGACAAGTCGTTAAATCTCCCTGCGGGTCTGCGTCTATGAGCAATACTTTCTTGCCCTGCATCGCAAGCCCGACTCCGAGATTAACTGTTGTGGTGGTCTTTCCGACTCCGCCTTTCTGGTTACATACGGAAATCGTTTTACAGTTTGACACTTCTTTTTGCCCTCCTTTCAGAAAATTCATAGCCACCGCATTATGGCTATGTACCTGACCGACTCATTTCCTAATCGGTCATAGCAATATTTGTTCTCAACACCCCTTGCCAAGCAAAACGCTCACGGGAAGTCACTAAGGAACAGACTGCTTATCTGTATCATAGGGTTCTAACCTCTGCCGGGTACTCCGCCAGCTCCGTAGAGAAGTATCATTATCATTCTGACTGTCCTCGCCATATCAGGAGCAACCTGATACTCATAGCCGGAATTCTCGCTATTCTGAAATACAGAAATCACGGCGTACCTGCTAAAGTGGCTATCATCAGAAATAAAGTCTTAGTGAATGACTTATTCAATTTTCAAGTGAAAAGGCTTCCGTTTTTTGCTATCCGGAATGAACCCCTTCACTCATTTGGACAAAGGGGTATGAAATGCACACCCAAAATCGCCGCTTTTCCGAAAAATTTTCAAAAAATTTGTTCAAATAAAAAAAGCCGCCTGCTCCGGTTAGGAAACAGACGGCAAATCACGTTCTAAATATATTCAATTTTCAATTTCTTTTTCTTTGCTCCAAGCACTTTGCAGAGGACATCATCTACTGCGTCGGTGTATCGTCCCTGAGCTGCTAAATTGTTCTTCAGTTCAATGAGCGATTGTATCACTCGGCTTCGTTCTTCTTCATTTAAGTATAGATGATAAGTTTTCTCTCTCATTGGCTGTCCCTCCATCTTTCAAATGTATTTTTGATTATCTCCACATCTTCCTCTGTATCGGAAGAAATAAATATATGTACGCTCTGAAAAGTTTTCTTTAAATTATTGGCATAATCCAGTTCTGTGCCTTTCATCGGCAGTTTAATCAGCCTTATTCCTCTTTGCTTGCACATATATGCTTTCATTATTTCTATATTCTCGTCAGCACTTCCTGACTCAATAGCCAACTTCTCTGAAGCTATGTATGTTTCAAGCGGAACTCCAAGCAATCGGTCAGAACCAAGTTCTGCTTTCAAGCCTTTCCTATTAGAATAATAGCTGACCGCCAAAGCAGGAAACAATGACAAATACTCCTGCTCACAAATTCGACAGCCTTTATTCAATATCGTTCTTTCATTTATCTTCATACTCCACGAATGACCGTGCCTGCATTTCCACCACGCTCTCTTTGCTGAAGTTCGTGATACCTCTGTCGGCTTCAGTTTATTCTGTTCATAATCCCATTCGCTAAGAAGCTGATTATCTGTTGTCGCCAAATCATTATATCCGGCAAGGACTTCTCTCTCTGCACAAACGGGGCATACCGTTCCTTTCACACGAGCATTGATAACTGACTTCCACTCATTACCGCATTTACTACACCTCCACCAGACATTTTTCCTCGACTTTGCATTTACTTCATCAGGCTTCAATGGTAAGTTCTTCTCCGACCACTCAGAAGCAATTTCAGGGTGTGTTGTCTGCAAATCGTTAAACCCTTTCAGGAATATGTACCCACTGCAATACGGGCATTTGCTCCCACCGGAATGGGTAGAAATAAGGGTGTTCCACTCTCTGCCGCAATCCTTACACTTCCACCAAGCCTTACGATTGGCAAAGACCGTAACCTGAGTTGGAAGTAACGGATAATTTCTATCCGACCACTCGGCAGCTATATCCGGAAGAAGTGTTGCAAGGTCATTAAATCCTGCCAACACTTTATTATGAGAGCAATACGGGCAACCTGTTTTATTTATTGTCCTGCTCTTAACGGCAGCTTCCCACTCGTGTCCTTTCTCACATCTCCATATTACTTTCTTATGAGAACCAATAGAAACTTCTGTCGGTTTTATCTTATTCTTTTTCGACCACTGCTTTGCCAGTAACGGCTCTAATGTTGCCAAATCGTTAATACCCGCAATCACTCTCGCACCGGAACATATCGGGCATTTTTCTCCATTAGAACGAGCCTTAACGCTTGTTTGCCATTCGTGACCGCAAGCACCTTTCCACCATACTTTTTTATTTGAGCCGAAGGTAATATCATCAGGTGTAAGCGGTAAATTCTTCTCTGACCACTCAGGAACAAGCTCCGGGTGTACTTCTGCTAAACTGTTGTTCATAGCCAAACCTCAACCTCCTTGTGCTTAGAGTATATGAAGTTTTAGCTTTATCTTGTAGTTTGCGAATATCCGTATAAATAGAAAAGCCCTTTGAGAAAAGGATTTCTCCTCTCTCAAAGGACTAGCAAACAACTGGATAGTTTATATATAATCAGCTATCTAATAAATTGAATTTACGCTGCAAATAACATTCTATAAATAAAGCTGCTTGATTGTCTGCATATTCAGAAGCGGATGATTCATGATTAACAATTACTATCGTTTCGCTCCATTCCGCACCACTTAAATTATTTAAAAATATTCTAGCATATCTGTTATCTTTTTCTCCCTTTCTACTATCAAATAGTAAATCTGGATTAGTGTAATTAGTTTTCCCAGCAACAATACCATAGTTCTTACCATTAACATTAAAAAACTTTATGTAGGTAAAAAAGCGATTGTTTTCTCCTAGATTTTCTTCGTTTTCTTTATAATATTTCTTTATTTTTTCTTTTGTAGCTTTTTCCATCTTAACAACATTTTTAAAATATAACTTGCTGTTTCTTAACTCTTTTAAAATATATTCCATAGAATACCATTCAAATGGCAACTCAATCCCATAACAAGAAATCGTAAATTTATCTTTATCTGCACCTACATTTTTATTCATATCTTTATCCTGCATAAAATCTTTATTATCATTTTCATTTATTTTTAAAAATGGGCAATCCCGATTGGAATTGCCCACTCACTGCACTAATTATGCGATTTTTTCTTGCTTGCACCGATTTATGCATCAATTGATGTAAGTTTGATGTAAATCGCTGTTTTTTCAGTTTTTTATCAAATGAAGTACGTCCCGTTTATTTTGTAAAACGGTACATCTTTACATCATCTTAATAGAGCTTTGCACCTGCTGGAATGTGGTCATCAACCATCAGAAGATTCAGCCCTTCGTGACCGTCTTCCTCGTGTACTGCTGAAATCAGCATACCCTCGGAATCAATTCCCATCATCTTTCTTGGTGGCAGGTTCACGATAGCAATTGCTGTCTTACCAACCAGTTCTTCCGGCTCGTAATAGTCGTGAATACCGCTTAAAATCACACGGTCTTTGCGTTCTCCGTCATCTAATGTAAACTTCAGAAGCTTCTTTGACTTCGGTACTGCTTCACAAGCTAAAATCTTAACTGCTCTGAAATCAGACTTACTGAATGTATCGAAATCTACCATTTCTTCAAAGATTGGCTCAATCTTCACATTAGAGAAATCAATCTTTTCAGACTCAGTTTTTACATTTTTTTCAGGTGCTTCAGAAGCTGTATTATTTACATCATTTT
>JBMNRU010000055.1:0-3744 GCA_050944855.1 Lachnospiraceae bacterium | reverse complement strand
CTTGAGTTTCCGTAAACTGTAATAAAAAAATAAGTATGTCTTCCCAAAGTACCAATCTGCCGAATTTTTGAGAAATTTAGAATGGCAGTACCGAAAATAGAGGCACTTTCATAAGCCCCGCCGGAACCGGGCTTTGGGAGACGTATTCTTTTATCTATTTAAGCGGGCAGCTTAAGGCAGAGTTGGCGGTATGCCGGACGCTTTGTCCGGAACCACAGCCTGACGCCTTCTTTTGCATACGACAGTATGCCGGAGATGCCTTTTGCCAGCCGGTAATAGCAGAAATGTACTTTTTTCTTTATAGGCTCAGCTTTCTGTAGAATAGAAACCTTAAGGGCGTTTCTTTCTGGTTTCATAGACATATGTGCCAGAAACGCCATGCATAAGGTAATATAAAAATTTAACGCATTGATTGCTGCAAGTTTCCGTACCCGAAAGTTTTCAAACTGGAACATTTGCTTTTTGCAGCGGAAATATTCTTCGATTTTCCATCTGGAAAAGTAAAGCTTTGCAACCGTTATCACATCGTCTTTGGATTTGATTTCCCTGTTTGTTGCAAGCATCATAGGATGTTCCGTAATCCCATAGACAAGGACGAGGGAAATGCCTTTTCGTGAAGCGGTGATCTGCACGTTTACATGGGAAAGATAAGCATCATGCATTTTACCTTTGTAAAACAGAGGTAATTTTACTTTGCCTTTCCTGCGGTTACGCAGTTCCGTAGCAAATACCCATTTGTTGTGGTATAGAAGCTTACGTTTTGCGGTCAGACGGATGATATAATCCTGTCCCATGGAATCCAGTTTCAGAAACATCTTGTTATCATCATAACCTCGGTCCATGACAAAGGTTGCTTTCTCGAATAAAGCAGCGGCACGTTCCATAGCAGAGAAAGTTACATCATTGATGGAAGTAAAATCCTTCTCTTTTGAAGAATGGATCTCTGAAAAGATACTGACAGGATGATTGCTGGCTGTAAGCACAGTAGCTTCCGTTACATGATAGCCCTTTTTATAAACATTCTTTGTTGCGGAGCACTCTGAGCCATCGCGCACCCATCCGAGGGATTCAAATTTGTAACCGTCAGGTTTCACAACATCGCTGTCATCGATATGGATGACCGGCTGATGAGGGCACCATTTTTTCACTTGTGCCAGATAAGCTTTCAGAGCATCATTCGGAATACCTTTTGAAAGATGCCTGGAAAGGCGGTCAACGATGTTGATTTTTTTAGAAGGTTCATGCAATTGGTCAACGATATCGGTGAGCAGGCAGCTGCCAGAGGCGAGAATACCATAATTCATGTCGGCGGTAAACTTTCTTTCCGGTTTCGGCAGTTTTTTGGAAATTTTATTGGAAAAAGATAAAATTTCCCGTTTCATTTGATACGTATTTGATGTAAAATTAACCACAGGGAATCCTCCTTCTTTTTGTTTAGTAAGGTTTTTGTTTGGTAGCCTAATTTTACATCAAAAAGGGAGAGGATTCCTTATATTTTAAGCATTTTTTGAAAGTTGTTTATATTCAATACAACCGGTTTAGAGTCTTGTGGTTAAGACTGCGGAAACTCAAGTGTAAATGAATTGACAGGGCAGAGTAAATATGCTATCATTTTCGGTAGAAAAAGAGAGACTTTTGGCGAAGCTGTCAGAAGTCTCGCTTTGTGTAAACGATAAGGAGGAAAGGAAATGGAATTTCTATGGGAGGGGCTTATGTCCATCACCTGGCAGCAGGTTGTGATGTATGCGGTGGGAATCCTGCTGATCTATCTTGCTATCAAAAAGGACTATGAGCCTGCGCTTCTGCTTCCAATGGGCTTTGGAGCAATCCTGGTAAATCTGCCTTTGTCCGGTGTGATTAATCAGGAGATGGAAGGCATTGGTGTTGTGAATGGTATTATTGAATGGCTGTTTAACGTGGGTATTGATGCGTCTGAGGCGCTGCCAATCCTGCTGTTTATCGGTATCGGAGCGATGATTGACTTTGGCCCGCTTCTGTCTATGCCGTCTATGTTCCTGTTCGGTGCAGGCGCGCAGTTTGGTATTTTCTTCGCGATCTGTGTGGCAGTGCTGATGGGCTTTGACCTGAAGGATGCTGCATCTATTGGTATTATCGGAGCTGCAGATGGCCCGACTTCGATTCTGGTGTCTCAGGTCCTGCATTCCAACTATGTGGGGCCGATTGCGGTGGCAGCGTATTCGTATATGGCGCTTGTGCCGATTGTGCAGCCTGTTGCTATCCGTCTGGTGACCACAAAGAAGGAACGCAGGATCCATATGGACTATACGCCGGGAACGGTTTCTCAGAAGATGAAGATTGCGTTCCCGATCCTTGTTACCTTCCTGGTAGGTCTGGTGTCTCCGCAGTCTGTTGCCTTGGTAGGCTTCCTGATGTTCGGAAATCTGCTTCGTGAGTGCGGTGTGCTTGGAAATCTGTCTGATACAGCTCAGAATGTGCTGGCAAATCTGATTACCCTGCTTCTGGGAATCACGATTTCCTTCAGTATGCGCGCGGAAGCCTTCGTAAACTTTGACACGCTTCTGATCATGGTGCTTGGTCTGGTTGCCTTCATTTTCGACAGTATCGGCGGAGTGCTTCTTGCGAAGTTCCTGAACCTGTTCCGCAAGAAGAAGATCAATCCGATGATTGGAGCTGCCGGAATTTCCGCGTTCCCGATGTCTGCCCGTGTAGTTCAGAAGATGGCGATGGAAGAGGATCCGTCAAACGTGATTCTGATGCACGCCATCGGAGCAAACGTATCCGGTCAGATTGCTTCCGTTATCGCCGGAGGTCTTGTCATCAGCCTTGTGGCTGCTTATCTGTAGGAGGTGCGTATTAAGATGGGTGATTTTATCATTGCACTGGAAATTATGGTAAAGGGAATGGTCGGAATTTTCGTAGTAATCGGCATTCTGACACTCCTTGTAATGCTCATGGGAAAGATATCCGGCCCAAAGAAAAAGGATGATGAGCAGGCATGAGAAGAAGTGACAGAGAGATTCGGGATTTTGATGAAATTCTTGAAGTCATGAAAAAATGTGACGTCTGCCGGATTGCCATGCAGGGGGGCGAATATCCCTATGTGATTCCGCTCAATTTTGGCATGGCGGTGGAGGGACAGCAGGTGACGCTGTATTTCCACGGAGCGCAGACGGGTATGAAGTATGAGCTGCTTTCAAAAAATAATAAGGTCTGTTTTGAGATGGACTGCGGTCACATGCTTTTTACGGATATGGAAAAGGGCAATTGCACCATGTGCTATGAAAGCGTGATTGGGTACGGTGTCCTGGAGGATGTGCCTGAGGAAGGAAAGAGAGAGGCTCTTGATATTCTGATGGAGCATTATCCGGTTCCTGCCGGCTTTCATTACAATGACGCTGTGGTGGCTCAGACTCGTGTGTTAAAGCTGACGGTGGAATCCATGACTGGAAAGCGGCGTGAGAAAAAATAATAGAAATCAATGTTTTAAGATTCGGGGCGTTCTGAAAATCAGATTCAGAACGCCCCGGTTTTAGATTACAGCGGTTATGGCGCCAGGATTGTCCGGCCAGTCCGGAGCAGTCCCGGTCAATAGCATTTATCGCAGGGGGTAAGTCCTCTGGCCAGAGCCTCGTCAAGAGTTGCCTCATAATAAGTGCCGTTTCCGCATTTATGAGAATGATATTTGCTGCCTGTTCTGGTGACCAGCACTGTCTGGGAGTTTGTCACTCCGGAATCTGCAGAGGAAGAGGCGGAAGAAGAGCC
>JBMNRU010000054.1:0-3954 GCA_050944855.1 Lachnospiraceae bacterium | reverse complement strand
GCAGCTATTTTTATGAAGAGATTCTGGGTCTTCGATTCCGCATCACTCCCTTTTCCTTTTTTCAGACCAATTCGCTGGGAGCAGAGGTTCTCTATGAGAAAGTACGGGAGTATGTGGGAGAAACCCGGGGCAAAACTGTGTTTGACCTTTACAGCGGAACGGGAACCATTGCCCAGATTCTGGCTCCGGTGGCAGAGAAGGTTGTGGGAGTGGAGATTGTGGAAGAGGCCGTTTTGGCTGCCCGCGAGAATGCTGCTGGAAACGGACTTTCCAACTGTGAATTTATCGCCGGAGACGTTCTGAAGGTGGTGGGAGAGCTGGAGGAAAAGCCGGATCTGATCGTACTGGACCCGCCCAGGGACGGAATACACCCCAAGGCAATCGGGAAAATTATTGATTTTGGCGTAAACCGGATGGTGTACGTTTCCTGTAAACCCACCAGCCTGGCAAGAGATCTGGTTACTCTGCAGGAGAACGGATACCGGGTGGAAAAGATCTGCTGTGTTGACATGTTCCCTTCCACCGGGAATATTGAAACCGTTTGTCTGCTTTCAAAGAAACCTTGATTTTCTGCGATTTGTGGGATATTAAGGAGCGAAAATGGATGTGATATTGTCAATATTAGTTGACACATTTTTCTCAAAGATATCACTGACTATGCTGCCAGTTTCAAATCCTCATAATACTTCCTACGTTTTATCATAGGAGGAAACCCGCCATTGGCAGAGCAGATCCTCCGGTTATTCCAGTAACTGTGGAAATATCTCCAAATGAGTACTTTTAATTCCTCTACCGTCATCTGCTTTGTGTCATAACGGCCGTAGAGAAGTTCCATCTTCATTCTGGCCCACATGCTCTCGCAGCGGGCATTATCATGGCAGCGTCCTCCGGCACTGTTCATGCTTTGATGGATGTGGTACTTTCGGATGGTCTGGCGGTAGGCCTCACTGGTATACTGGGTTCCTCGGTCACTGTGGATGATCGCGCCTTCCAGTGCAGGATAAGCAGTCAGGGCGCTTTCCAGTGTATGGATACACAGATCTGCTTTCATGGTTGTTTCCATTGCCAGACCAAGGTCACTAAGATCAAAGCAGTCGAAAATCGCAGATACATACAGTTTCCCGTTGGATGGCGGGATCTCCGTGATATCTGTCATACATTTTTTCAATGGGGCATCTGAATGAAAATCCCGCTTCAGCAAATCATCCGATTTCATAGCCTCCCGGTCTGCCTTTGTAATTCCGTTCGGTTTTCGCTGACTTCCGACGGCTGGCGGCGAAAAAAGCACTGGCTTCCTCCAAAAATTCGTTTTCTTCCTTCAGGCGGCGGATTTCTTTATCCTGCTCCTTAACCCGTTTACGCGGCATGGTAATCTCTTCTGACAGGCTCATTGCGCTGGCAGGGGTATGAGAACCTTCTCCAATATCCAACTTACCAGTTCTTACGACTTTCAGCCATGTATGCATGGTTCCTTCAGGGATTCCTAGTTCTTTAGCCGCCTTAGCGCCACCGATTTCTTTGGCGAGTTTTACTGCCTGTACTTTGTATTCATAGTCATATTTACGTGCCGCTTTAAATACCTCTTTATTCTCTTGGTTTTATTATGAAATCCTTGAGAATAAGCTGTCAACTTTTTTTATACCACACCAAAATCAACTTTCAAGATCTCGTTGACACTATTGAAAAGACGAAAAATAACTAATATAAAACGTGTAAATAGTGTCCAAACTCTATGTTAAAAGTGCCTTTTGACATAGAGCTTACATAGGGAAGATACCATGTGATGTGGTCCAGATAGAAATGGAGTGTAGATGTGAAAAACAAAGATGAAATGAATCAGAAATCCAATATTATCATTTATACAACAGAAGATGGATTAGCTAAAATTGAAACAACATTTGATGAGGATACAGTCTGGCTATCCATTGACCAAATGGCAGAATTGTTTCAGCGAGACAGAAGCGTTATCGGTAAGCATATAAGAAATATTTTCAAAGAAGGCGAATTGCAGAAAGAATCAGTATGGGCAAAATTTGCCTACACTGCCGCAGATGGGAAAATATATCAGGTGGATTACTATAATCTGGATGTAATTATTTCTGTCGGCTATCGTGTGAAATCGAAACGAGGTACACAGTTTAGAATCTGGGCAACGAATATTCTCAAAGAGTATATGCGAAAAGGCTTTGCCATGGACGATGAACGTCTGAAAAATCTTGGTGGTGGCGGTTACTTCAAGGAACTTTTAGAACGTATTCGTGATATTCGAGCATCAGAAAAGGTATTTTACCGTCAGGTTTTAGAAATTTATGCTACAAGTATCGACTATGATCCTAAAGCGGAAATTTCTATCCAGTTTTTTAAGAAAGTCCAAAACAAAATCCATTATGCGATTCATGGGCAGACTGCCGCAGAAGTGATCTATAACAGAGCCGATGCAGAAAAAGAATTTATGGGACTTACCTCATTTGCAGGAAAACAGCCAACCTTGAAAGAAGCTGTTGTTGCAAAGAATTATCTGGACGAAAAAGAACTGCGTGCCATGGGACAACTTGTATCTGGATATCTTGATTTTGCAGAACGACAGGCGGAACGAGAGCAGGCAATGACCATGCAGGACTGGGCAGAACATCTGGATCGTATTCTTACTATGAGTGGAGAGCAGTTGTTGATTGGAAATGGAAGCGTCAGCCATAAGCAGGCAGTTGATAAAGCGACAGGAGAATATAAAAAGTATAAGGCGAAAACGCTTAGCGAAGTGGAACAGGATTATCTGGATTCGATTAAAATGCTGGAAAGCAAGATGAAGAGATAAAGAGGTATTATTGATGAGGAAAAACAAGAAATTAATTGTAGTATTGAGCGGACTTACTGTTTCTACAATTATTGTATTTGTGGTAATACCACTGTTAATCAATTTTTGGACTAAAATAAAATGTAGAGGGTCATTTTCTAAAGATGCAGCTTCAGAAGAAATTTCAAATAGCTTTAATTTAAATGATCAGGCTCCGTTGTGTTTTTGGCTGGGTAATGGGATTACTGATTCTAAGAATATAAAATTTTGAAATGATAATAAAGAATAAAAATTGATAATGTTGATGCATTATTGGGAGCGGTTTTATGAAAAGCGAAAAAACAAAAGTATATATCTATACAAGAGTATCGACAGCCATGCAGATTGATGGATACTCTCTGGATGCACAAAAATCCAGAATGAAAGCATTTGCCGAGTACAATGACCATGAGATTGTCGGTGAGTATGAAGATGCCGGAAAATCTATTGAGGGTAGATTAGAGTTCAACCGTATGATGGAGGATATTAAAACCGGAAATTAAAAAAATGAAATTCAAAAGGAACGACAAGCAGCCTGCATGTTGGATTGCAATTCTGATAGCCATTATTTGTGTGGGAGCAGCATTTTGTTTTGGAATCAATTCTATATCCAGGAGTACCGTTGTTATGGATGCGGACTATGACATAAAAAAGGTGCTCTATGCGGTAACGGTGGGAGATGAGATTTCCACAGAACCTCCTGCAGGGTATTGTGTGACCGCAGATTATCATCTCTATTATGAACAGGCAGAGAGTGAGGAATGGGGCTATCTTGGTGTTCTTTCTCCTTATGCGCTGACAAATGAGGAACTGTATGGTTATATGCCGGTAGAAGAATTGCGTAAAAAGGTAAAAATTCGACAGATTGCGTCGTTTGTACTGGTTGAAAAAGAAATGATGCTATTTTGAAAATGTCATTGAATGAATATGAAGGGAGCCGGTTCACGGAAATGAAAACGTGAACCGGCTCCCTTTGACGAAACCAGCCATTACTGTTTTACCAGTTTTTCTGCCTGCCGGATGGCATCGTCGATATTGTCAAAGAAATTTTCACGTCCTACTTTCTCTGCATACCCGGCTTTTTCCATGACCTTCATAGGCTGAGGGTTTACGTGGGAGAG
>JBMNRU010000053.1:0-4258 GCA_050944855.1 Lachnospiraceae bacterium | reverse complement strand
CTCGTAGCTGACCGTGTCTGATAAATACTTTACAAGGTGGTAATCCATCAATGTACTAACGATTACGCCTGTCTTTCCCTCTGGTGCCAGTGAAGCATCCCGCAAGGCTGGGCAAGAAATCTCGTAGGTTGTGCGCTCCAAGTAATGTCCGATCCATTCATATAATCCATCTTCAGTCGCTACAGCCTCATTCCAATTTGTCAGTGAAGACAGGCCTGTCGTCGATGGTGTATAGAACGCATGTGCTCCGCAACGGCTTTCGAAGTAATCATGGTTTAAGTTAATGCCTATAAATAGAGAGAGTATGGAATCGCCGCCTTGCCCCTTTTCGGCCAGATCACGCTGGTTGTCTGTCTGCGGTGTATGCGTTGCGCCAGCAGCTGAATATAGTGATTTCTGGTCTGCAGCCCAAATCAACTTTTTGTAACGATAGGTATCTCCGCCTGCTGTGTGCAGCTGCTTTTGATGAGTATCCACTCGCGTCACTGCTGTATTCGTCAATATCTCGCCGCCAGCATTTCGGATATAGTCGGTTACGGTTTTAGCGAGCACACCTGTGCCGCCCTTGGGATAAAGGTAATCCAGGTACAACCCAAAATAGCTTAGCGCAAAGAAGGCGGGAGTATCTTTGAAAAAATGCTGTACAATCATATCAATGAGCGATTGACTGCTTGTAAACTGCTTCAGATAATCGGCCACCGGCTTGCTCAAGCGGCTGGCTTTACGTATATTAACTTGATATTTGAACAACCATGGCAGCAGCGTTTTCAACAGATAATCGCGGTCCTTCATGTCCTCAATAAACAGCGGATTATCGATGCCATAGAGCACATCCATATAATCCATCACTTTTTGGATCTCTTGTGCGATTTTATCGATATCCGATTCATTACCCGGAAAGATACCAGTAAGCATTTTTGCGTAACTTTTTAGGCTATCCCTCGAATCGAGCCTTGTCCATTGATTTTCGATACCAATAGATACCGAGTTTTGTGTTAAATCCATTTCCAGACCCAGGCTTTTTAACATAGGTAATAAAATACCGGAATTCTCAAAGGCGCGGATGCCCGCGTCAAAAGCATACCCCTGATAATGGAACGTATTTACCAGACCGCCAGTCTTATGAGATTTTTCACAGAGTAGCGTGCGGTATCCATATCGGCACAAATAGGCTGCACTTGTAAGACCGGCAAGGCCTCCGCCTACCACGATTGCGTCGAATTCTTTGTTCACGCGTTCACCTCCTGTAAATAATCAATGACCGCCTGTATTTCCACAGCAGATTTGTTTTCTATTGCGCAGATACAAGTCGCCTCGTACTTTTCCAACGAATCTTGATCAGCCGGTTTCTGCAGCCAGCACTTTTTTGCACCTTCAAAATTCCCGACAGCTACCCGTCGCATGATGCCGCGTATATCGACTTGCGTCGAGCAGGTAGGGTGCTCGCACAGCCTGCACCGCATAGCTTTCAGCATTACCGTGCGAGCCTCTTCGTCATACCCATAGTAAAGCTGGTCTGCCGTAAAGGGCTTTTCTACAATACGGACGAAGTTCTTCATGTTCTCCTGATAGACATACGGTTCTTTCCTGAGTTTTTTAAGTAGGGCGTTGGCTGCCGAAAGCCCAGAGGTTGTTACAGTGGGAGTCCCAGTTCCCATCACAGTAGATTCGCCACAGCAAAATAGGTTGTCCCATTCCGTCCGCGTGTGCAGGCGGTGTAGCATGTGCTGCCCCAGCATCTGTTTAGGTCCGGCTACTGCGCCGCCGTTTTTCAGCGTGTAGCGTTCTATGGTTTTAGGCGTGGCAACTTCGGCATACCTAACAGCCTGTTCAAATCCGGGGAACCTTTTTTCAAGTACGCCAATCAAACGTGCCTGTTCGCTTTGTTTTTTGTTTTTATACTCTCTAAGATCCTGCGTATCCCAGGCTTCAAATGTGGGGCCGATAGCCACAACGGTGTGCTCATCCTCTTTGCACAGTGTCTTATCGTCAATACTGAGTATATAGGCAGTCACTTCGCTTTCGTCGAGTTTGTCAGGATTGCCTACCAGCATTTCTATTGGAGCCGTATCTTCCGGTATGACATTCCGGTCAACCACGGCATACAAAACCACACTCGGATATGTAGGAGCCTGTTTTTGCGCCCATTTTCTTTTCTGCTGTGTGCTAAATGTAGGCTCAATCAACTTTCCATAAAGATTCCAAACGGTTCCCGAATAAATGATATCCGGAGCGAAGAGCTCGCTACCATCATCAAGCTTTACTCCAGCGGGCTTGCCGTCTTTAAAGATCAATGAGAGTACTTCTTTTTCTAGCAGCATTTCCCCGCCGTTCTCTTCAATGACCTTTTCAAGTTTGCCAGGAAGGAAGAGGGTGGAGCCTGCAGGATAATAGCTGCCGCCAACATGGTTATCCACAAACATAACGGCAGCAAGTACTGCAGGAGCTTCGTCCAGTGTTGCATAGCAGTAGGTCGATGTCAGCTTATCAAAGAATTTAAATATCTCTGGATCGGAAAAATACTTCTCCAACAAGCTTTTAGCGCTTTTATTCAAATACCCCAGAAATCTCATGTAAGATATCGGGTGTTTGAGCATGCTCTTCAGTGCAACTTTAGGATCTGTTTCATCAGCCGTGTTGTAGGTCGGCACATCTACCATCACATTCTGGTACATTTTCAGCATGTCGTGATAAAAGCGCTTAATATTTATCTTTTCGTTGGGGAAAAGACCGGCAAGCTCTTCTGAAAACCGATCGACATCTGCCCAGAATTTGATTCTTCTGCCTTTGAAATTCACGCAATACAGAAGATCATGACGAATCATATCAATGGGTTCCTCAATACAATTAAAGACGAAGCGATGAGCGTTGAACCCAGCTTCTCCAAATCCATATAGCATAGCCGAACCCTGGTCAAATGTCACGTGATCGCGTTTGAATATTCCACATGAACCCCCCGGTTGGTAGCTTTTATCAATAACAGCAACTTTCAAGTGGCGTTTGGCCAGCAAGCTGGCTGCAGTGAGTCCGGAAAGCCCGCCACCTACGACAATTACATCATAATTCATTGATTGATTCCTCATTATCCTTTTATTAAAGAAAAGAGTTACAACTTCATATTGTAGTGCTGTTTTTTAACTCTTCTCTGATTTTACGGTACATAATGATTGGACCGTCGCCCGGCACAAGCTTTTCACCGGACCTTAATGCAGATGCTTTGGGCTTTTGTGTGATAACAACCCTCTTATCCTGTCTTTCAACAGTTTTATTTCCAAACTTACCTATGTATGCAATCAAGCTGTTCAGCGGCTTGAAACTCGTCAGTCTGCAATAAAACCGGATATAAAGGACAGTGTTTTCATCATCAACAGGAGCAAAATAAATTATGACTTTAATCTTGTCACTAATGTGGTTCATCCAGACGTTAGGAAACCGGAAGCATAAATGGGTGTCCTTGATGACACATTCTTCAGGAGAACTGGGTTTTTGTCCATGATCCAGCTCGTTATTGGCACTGGTCGTTAAAATATCGTTTTCCCAAACTACCTTTGGGCCATTAACCAGAGTTTTATTTCCTCTACCAATTGTATTGTTATGGACAAAAGGAAGATGCACCACATCCAATTGGTTTTCAATGCACCTTGAATAGTGGGAATTCCAGTGATCTTCAACCTCGCTGAACACGTAAGAGGAATTGATTTCTTTATCAAAGAAAGGCAGATCCTCGGTGATTTTTTCTTCATCACCATACCATAGGTAGATAATACCGTTAAGTTCTCTGACCGGATAATGTCTGACATTGTATCGGCTGATGTCGGCAGCAGAGGCTTTTCCATTTGCAGGAATAAAATTGCATTGGCCGGTTTTATTAAATTCAAGACCGTGGAACGGACATTGCACGCAGTCACCCTTAACCTTTCCTAAACTGAGCGCAGCGCCACGATGCGTGCACTGGTCCACAACACAACCCAGTTCACCTTTACTGTTCCTAAATAGGGCTAAATCCAGATTTAGCCGTTTTACGCCTACAATTTGGTTAGACTTGACTTTTTTTGATGGAAGTATTGCATACCATTGATTTGTGATCATATCATCTACTCCTTAGAAAAATCATTAGTGATTTTCAACTTGTCCATATTAATCGGCACGGAAGTGCAAATGCCCTCCCAGTATGCTTCAAACAATTCATCAGCATTATCTTTATAACGAAGTTCCTCAGGATATAAAAGCATACCATCCAATACACCTTGAATCATGC
>JBMNRU010000052.1:0-4258 GCA_050944855.1 Lachnospiraceae bacterium | reverse complement strand
TTTATGTAGATAAGGAGCTTCAGCGAGTAAACAGAGATGTAATGGAGGTGCTTGATAACAAGGACATTATCCGTGTCTTTCCGAGAACTCTGTCAAATACGCAAACTTCACTTGTTTTGAAAACACCAAAAACCAAAACCAGCGTGAGAAAAATCTTCTTGCCGTCAACCGTAGCCCAAATGCTATTGGAGAGAAAAAAGCAGATTGACGAAATGAAAGAGCTGTTCGGTGATGAGTATTTGGATTATAACTTGGTATTCTGCCATTCGTCCGGCAGACCAATGGAAGGTCAGGTAATCAACCGTGCTTTGAAAAAGCTTATACAGGACAATGACTTACCTGATGTGGTGTTTCACAGTTTCCGTCACGCAAGTATAACCTACAAGCTGAAATGGAACGGCGGCGATATGAAATCGGTTCAGGGTGACTCAGGACACGCCCGAATGGATATGGTTGCCGATGTTTACAGCCATATCATTGACGAGGACAGACGATACAACGCACAGAAGTTTGAGGAACAGTTCTACAATGCAAAAGGTCTCAAAAATGTGGAGGAAGGAAAAACTGCTCCAATGCCCAAGTTTGAAACTTCGGTTGAGCTTCTTGACCCAATGGCAGCGGTTCAAAAAGAAAGCGAAGTTGAAGAAGAAAAGCCTGCTGAAAACAGTACAGATGAAAACGCTGCTTTGCTCGCAAAACTGTTATCAAATCCGGAAACGGCAGCATTGTTAAAGGCTTTAGCGAAAACAATTTAATCGTACAAAAAAGGCAATCCGTCAGGGTTGCCTTTTGTAATGCCTAAAAACATCTTGAAATCAAGACGAAAAACCATTATAATATTTGAACACAAATTATTTGTTCGCAGAAGAGAATGCTTGAACTTGAAATGCGTTTCCTGTGATTTATGGGCTACAGATTAACTCAATGATGTTTCCCATATTTCTTTGCATTTGCTAATACCCTGCTAAAAGGAAGGCAAAAAACTACGAAAAATTAGCAGGTTTTGAACGAGAATTTATTAACAACGAAACCCCGGAAAAGCCAGTAAAATCAAGGATTTTCGGGGATTTGGAGGGAGTCAAAAATGCCCCTCGGGGGCTTCTCCTAAGCGAAGGGTCGGAGGTTCAAATCCTCTTGTCGACGGTGGGCATCGGAATGATTAGCAGAAATTGCGAAATCATTCCGATTTGTCTTTGTAACGGTAAAAAATCACTCCGTTTTACCCTCGGAATTGCAAACGAAATGGGGACTCGGGCAAAGAAATTTTCCCAACGAAAAAGTACCTATTTCCAAAACATGAAAATGAATTCTTCTAAGAAATTATGGCGACGATGCTGTTTTCGCCAGTATGGTTAGCGTTAAGTATTGTTAAAATCAGTACTTTCTTAGCAAAAATTCATTGAATGACAACTCTATATAAGTTATCGAATGACAATGCTCATTCACAGATCTGTAAATGGTCTCGTGAATGGGCATTTTTCTTTGCATTTAAATAGCCAAAAAAGGAGGGAATTCTAATGAATTGCAAAAAGAATGCGAGCAGCAATCCGGGAGAAGAAAAGCAACTGTTTCATCCTGAGAGTGAGAAGGTCGTAGAGATCGGACTGGAAAGATTAAGGCCATTTAAAAATCATCCATTCAAAGTCAAAGAAGATGAGGCCATGGCACAGCTCATGGAAAGCATCGAACGGTATGGAATTCTGAATCCGCTGATCGTGATGCCGACAAGAGAAGGAGTATATCAGATCGTTTCCGGACATCGAAGAAAGTATTGTGCCGAGAAACTTGGATATACCCAGGTACCGGTGATCATCCGATACATGAAGGAAGATGATTCGATTATTTCTATGGTGGATTCCAATCTTCATAGGGACAAGATCCTGTTTAGTGAAAAAGCATTTGCTTATTACATGAAGAATGAAGCAATGAAGAGAAAGACGGGAAAACGAAGAAGAACGCAGGAAGGACAGCTGGAATCCATCAAGGGAACCAAGACAATTCAGCTGATTGGAAAGGAAACCGGCGAAAGTCCAAGGCAGGTACTCAGGTATATTCGTTTGACATTATTGGTTCCGGAGTTACTGGATATGCTGGATAAAGGAAAGATTTCATTTAATCCAGCTGTAGAACTCTCCTTTTTATCTGAGGTTGAGCAGAAATGGGTGCTGAACGGTATGGATTACGCACAGGCAACGCCTTCTGTATCGCAGGCAAAGAGAATAAAGGTCCTGAGCCAGGAAAAGATGCTGAGTCAGCAGAAAATAAACGAGATCCTGAGCGAAATTAAGAAGTCAGATATGAGCAGAGTTATCTTCAAGAACTCTCAGATGTATAAGTACTTCCCGCGGTATTACAGTGCCGAGCAAATGAAGGAAGAGATTATCGCACTTTTAGAGAAAGATTATAAACGCAAAGAACGCCGGAGAAAGAAGGAGGAAAAGAAAAATGTGTAAGGTCATTTCTATTGCAAACCAGAAAGGTGGAGTCGGCAAGACTACCACAGCAGTAAATCTAGGCATTGGATTGGCAAAGGAAGGTAAGAAAGTGCTCCTGATTGATGCGGATCCGCAGGGATCTTTAAGTGCCAGCCTTGGTATCGGGGAGCCGGATGAAATCAAGACAACACTGGCAACGATTCTCATGAATATCGTTAATGAGAAGAATATCGATCCGGAAGAAGGTATTTATCACCACGAGGAAGGTGTGGATCTGCTTCCAGACAATATCGAATTGTCAGTTATGGAACTGACTCTGGCCAATGTGATGAGCAGAGAGATGATTATGCGGGAGTATATCGAAATCCAGAGATTAAGATATGACTACATTATTATCGACTGTATGCCATCTCTTGGAACCATGACAATCAATGCTTTGGTTGCATCAGATTCCGTACTGATTCCGGTCCAGGCTGCATACCTGCCGGTCAAGGGTCTTCAGCAGCTGATCAAAACTATCTCCATGGTAAAAAGACGATTGAACAGACGACTGATTATTGAAGGAATCCTTCTTACCATGGTAGATTACAGAACCAATTATGCGAAGGATGTTTCTGCGAAAGTCAGAGAAACCTATGGAACCAATATTCCAATCTTTGAAAGTGTGATTCCGATATCGGTAAAGGCTGCGGAAGCCAGTGCGGAAGGAATCAGCATCTATGGGCACTGTGTAAAATGTAAAGTCGCTACAGCTTATAAAGAATTGACGAAGGAGGTGTTGAACGATGGCAAGTAAGATGAGCGAGAGATTGAATTTCAAGAGTGTGGAAGAATTACTTGGTGTAGTAAATGAAGAAGCAGCTATGGATATCGAAATCTATAAGATTTCTGGTTTTAAGGGTCATCCCTTCAAAGTTGTTGATGATGAGAAGATGCAGGAACTGGTGGAAAGTATAAAGGCAAACGGCGTATTATCACCGGTTCTGATCCGGCCAACAGGTATGGATACATATGAAATGATTTCCGGTCACAGAAGACTGCATGCTGCACAGCTGGCAGGACTTACTGCAATTCCTTCTATTATCAGAGAGATGACAGATGATGAAGCGGTAATTGCAATGGTGGATGCCAATATCCAGAGGGAGGAGTTACTGCCAAGTGAAAAGGCATATGCATTTAAGATGAAATTAGATGCAGTGAAGAGACAGGCTGGCAGACCAAAAAATAATTTGTCTCATAATGAGACAAATTTCAGAGCGGATGAAGCAATTGCCGAGCAAGTTGGTGATAGTCGAGCACAGGTCAGAAGATATATTCGTTTGACTGAATTGATACCAGAACTCCTTGAATATGTGGATCTGAAGAGAATTCCATTTACCTCTGCAGTTGAAATTTCTTACTTGGATAAAGAAATCCAGAAGTGGTTGTTTGAATACATCAGGGACAATGGCCTTGTGAAACCGAAGCAGATTGCATTACTTAGAAAAGCGTGTGAGACCGGCATCATGACGGAAGGCAAGTTGATTGCTATCTTGAATGACAGCCAGCCAGGCAGAACTCAAAACACAAAGAATCTGATTTCAGAGAAGAAACTGAGAAAGTATTTTCCGTCTGATTATACAGAGGAAGATATGAGAAGTGTCATTGTGGAACTTCTGGAACAATGGAGTCAGGGAAAGGAGATTGAGTGATATGGAATTCGATTATTACTATGGATCCCAGGCGGACCAGTTCAGTTTCATACGGATACCAAGGATGCTGCTGACAGAGGAAACATTTTCTTCATTAACACTGCAGTCCAAGATGCTGTATTCGGTACTTCT
>JBMNRU010000051.1:0-4534 GCA_050944855.1 Lachnospiraceae bacterium | reverse complement strand
TACCTTCTAACCACTATTTCGGTACTTGATACATCGAAATGCTCATAGCTTTGGCTTATTCACTGAGATATAAAGGTTGAAAAACCTTGAATTTTCAATAAAAAACACTTGATTATATGAGGAGGTGCTTCCATGAAGTTAGTCAGTCCGAAAAACCTGCTTGTATCTCTGCTTGGCTGTGCGTTTGTCGTTCTGAAAATCGTGACCTTTGATGGGATCGTGGATCTGTTCTGGATTCTGTTCATTGGATACCTGTCCGTCAAGTGTCTGGCCGCGGGACTGTCCCAGGAAGCCTATGACAAGGATCTAAAACAGGCACAGCAGGCAAAGGTCCTGTACCGCGACCTGTTTGGGAAATTTGCATACGTTGCGGCAGATATTCCGATCCTTCTTCTCCTTTTCACCGGCCTTCTGGCTGTGGTCTGTCCCATAACAGCGTTTCTCCGAGCTGTCCTGATCACCCTTTTGCTGGCAGCGGCCGGGTATGCGGCCTGGTTATGCTGGTATGTTTCAAAGCATAAGCGGCAGCGTATGTTTAAAGGCGAATGGGGAACCGGGTTCTTAAGCCCAGAGGAGGAGAAAGCATGGAAACGGTCCGGCCTGTGGCACGGCATTCTCCTGGGAATCTCTGCGGTATTTTGTGCTTTTTATTTCATTTTTGGAAATTCGTGGATTTCATGAATCGATCGGATAAAAGACTAAAAAACGCTATCTGCGCCGAGTGGGGCGCGCTGCTCCTGGGGAGGAATGTTTCCTTCTTTAAATGAATGCAGGATCTGCCGGGCCATAGGTCCCACACTCGGATTTTCTGAAGAACATCAGGCCTGAACAGAAGAATATCATAAAATAAAGACCGCAACGCATCCGTTTGTCCGAGTGCTTTGCGGTCTTTTGTATTGTATGGCGAAAAGTGCGATCCATTTCGTATAAATTTTCGATTAAAATCATGTGATACTGCTCATATTGCCATTTATCAGAATCGCTGCCTTTCATCGATTTCTGCGTTCATGCCGTTCCTTAGATGAGATTGCTGGGGATAAAGCAGTTATCTGCATCAATCGGGATCGGCTCCTCGCACATACAAATAATTCCGCCATTTCCACGGTTCAAAGATGCCTTGTCGATTACGCTGTATTTTTTGACTTCACGGCGGTCAGGTGAGGCGCTCTTTTTAATCTCCAACGGATGAATGACATTATTTTCTTCCACAAACACATCGATCTCTTTGGCATTGGAGTCCCGAAAATAGGTGAGGTTCACTTTAGATTTTGCATAAGCATAGTTCTTAACAAGCTCCATCACAACATAGTTCTCGTAGTAATGACCGCTTGCAGCACCATTCCGCAGCGTATCCGGCGTCAGCCACATGGAGAGATACGCACACAATCCGGTATCGCAGAAATACAGCTTCGGGGTTTTGCTGAGCCGCTTCAATTCATTGTTGGAATACGGTGCAAGCAGATAGACGATGTGAAGTCCTACCAGCACTTTCAGCCATTCCTTTGCGGTACTCGGTGCAATATCGGCAGATTCAGCCAGCGTTGCGTAATTGACCTGTTCCGATACAAGGGAAGCACACCCCACAAGGAACCTGCGGAACCGCACAGTATCTGTAATACCTCCTGCCTCAGCCACGTCCCGCATCAGATAAGTGTCAATATACGAGTTGAAATATTCCTGCCGCAGCTCGTTATCCACGCCCTGCACCTGCGGCATACCGCCCTCCCAAATGTGATTGAACACTTGAAGCACGTCATTTTTGGGAAGTTTACGCTGTCTTGCCTGCAGGGTAGCAAGTGAAAAATCCAAATCAGTATCAAAGACCATTCCGGCTTTTTCTCTTGCGGAAAGGCTATACAGCTCCAGTATCCCGATTCTTCCGGCAAGTGTTTCACGCACTCGCTCCATCATTTTGTACTGTTGGGAACCGGTCAGCCAAATAAGGCCTTTTTCATCGCTTTCATCGCAAATCACCTTGATCTGCTCAAAAAGCTCCGGGGCTTTCTGTACTTCATCAATGAGAATCGGCGGCTTATAGGTCTGGAAGAACAGAACCGGGTCGCTCTCCGCCAATTCTCTTGCCATCGCATTGTCCATCGTAACATAGGTTCTGCCGCTGTCGGCTAAGTGCTTCAGCATGGTGGTTTTTCCCACCTGTCTTGCACCGGTCACAAGGATCACCTTGAAAAAATCATTGAGTTTTAGAAACTTCCGTTCCAGTTCTCGTGTAATATATTCCATCATGCACCTCCTATTTTACGATAATCTATGATAAATCATATTTTATCATAATATATCCGTATAATCAAGAGAATATACACATTATGGTTTTTACCTTTTTTGTGAACGCTGAAAAAGCCGATGACTGGCGGAATATTTTTCCCACGGTTGACTGAAAGCACCCCCGTCGATTGGAAAACAATTTTCTGCTTATCCAAAGAGAAATACCCGTCTGAGCTGTCACGGATAGGGGATGATCTCAATGGGAACGGGTGCGGAACGCCGCAGAGCCTCCATAAAGACCTCATAATTCTGTGCATTGCCCGACAGGTCGGAGGCGAGCTGCGGCAGGTTCGTATCGGTGTCACGCTTTTCCTCTTCGATTTTCTTTTTGAAGGGCGTGGGAGCAATAATTTTGATGCCTTTTCCGCCTTCCATTACGTTGTGTCCAAACCGATCTCTCCACCTGTTGATGCCAGCCATCAAAGCAGCATTTGGCTTCTGCATATAGATTAGCATGGTATTGTTTACGCTGTACTTTTCAATCCCTCGTTCTATGCTGCCGGTAATGTCTTTCATCCGTTCTTTATTGGTCAAAGACAAACTCAATGTGAGTGCTGTCAAGTTTCATCAGCCTAGATTTCACCAGCTCCGCGGGGTAATCGTCCCCGGCAATGCGGATGGTCTTCCGGACGCTGCATACGGTTTCTGTCAGCAAGTTCACGATCTCGTCCAGCATATTCCAGTCAATCCCCTTGGCGTACTGGCAAAGGTGTTCATACTCGATGAATTGCGTTGGTTTTTCCTGCGCAGGCTTTTCTCCACGGTTCTGTTCCGGCTTTCTTAGGCGTCAACCTTTCCCAAATCTATAATTTCTTCTAAGATATGGATCTGCGCCATACTTACCTTCAAGATACTGTTTATCAAATTTGAAATCTTCACAATCATTTCTCAAACGGAATTTATACAAAAGTAAGGGTGAAAAGCCTGCTTCAGGCCTTTCACCCTTCATGGATCATTGAAGAACTTTATTATAATATAGGATATCCCATATAAACAGACCAATAAGCGCCGCTCCGAGGACTGCGTACCAGATGGTCACAAGATTGGCCTTCCGTTCCCTGCGTAAATAGGAGCCCAGATGTACGATCCAGAGGATCAGCGCAGCGTATTCAAAAAGTTTCCATCGTGTAACCATAAATAACAGCAGCAGTACGCTTACTCCGCCGATCATCTTCTCTGTCCTGTCTCTCATACCGTTCTCCTTTCCGTGTGTCTGATCTTCCGCCTCCAGTCTCCACTAAAAGCCATCCATTTCCATCGCTGTTCCTTTATTAACCCTATTTTATCAGATAAGAATGCGTTCCTTCTGCTGTCTATGGATCTGCCAGCAGCTCCAGGCTGTTTTTCAGATTTTCCGGGAATGGATAAAATTCAAACCTGTTACGCTCATCCCGCCCCTTCCATATTATGATCTTGTAAGAAAGACTGGAATAGGTGACCATCCTCTCCTCTTCGTAAATTTTCTTATTCCACGGAAAAAACAGGAAAAAAGAAAAAACAAACGTCAAAATGAATGTATAAAGATAAATGCGCAAGTCTATGTCCCCCTCCCTTACAGGTGCACTTTCTTTTCTTTCTGTCCCTACACCACATGGTTTTTCAGGTTTTCAGGGAATAGATAAAACTCAATATCATCTTTCCCGCCGATGGTTCTCCATATGATCAGTTCATATGTAAGGCTGGAGTATATGGTCGTTCCTCCATCCTCATAAACCTTCTCACTCCATGGATAAAACAGAAAAAAGCCAAAAAACATCGTAACAGCAATAATACATAAGCATGCGGTTATTTTTTTCATTTCTGTTTCCTCGCTTTTGTTCAAATTAATAGCTTTCCAAAATCTTACTGTACGGAATACTTTCTCCTGTCTGTAAGTCTGTAACAAAAGCTTCAAGTGTAACAATATCATTATTAATTGTTTCTGAATAAACAATTCTTAAGAGCCTTGTCTCTCCATCAATTTTTTCATACACATCAAATCCATCTTCGAAGTCTTTATTTATAGAATATTTCTTTATGTTTTCCATTGAATTTATACTGCTGACAATAGAATCCACGGAATCTTTCATAATTTTATTTCTTGAAAAAATAACATCCCCCCTTGCATTAGTAACATAATAATCGTATGTCATTATTCCATCAATTACTTTTACAAAGCTATCATAGCCATACTTAGAATCATACAGCATATACATATCTTCATCTAAAAATTCCATACTAGTATTTGTTTTTTGATCCTCATTTGAAATAA
>JBMNRU010000050.1:0-5648 GCA_050944855.1 Lachnospiraceae bacterium | reverse complement strand
GATTACCGGTTTTGATTCGTATTCTTCCGTCCAGGGTTCAGGCATCTGTGCATTGTTATAGCAGGTACCGATAATTTTATCTCCAAGCCCCAGTGCCATTAATTGCTCACCCGTATTGGGATTGGTACTCAGGACACGTTCCGGCACATGGTCAAAGGTAACTTCCTGGTCATCCCTGGTTACAAGGGTAAAAGGAAAACCGGAATCTGCGGAAGCTTCAGTAGAAATCTCCGTTGCCTCTTCAGCCAATGCAGATACCGGAGAGAGTACCATCAGTCCGGCCAGTAATCCAGTCAACAGTTTCAGGTTTTTGCGTTTCATTTGCATTTCCTCCTTAATAGTAAGATTGAGAATCCGACAAACAAAAAACTGCTTTCCAAAGAAAAGCAGCCGCAGACAGAATCCCCACATTTACCGGAGGATCATATTTGCGATAGATGCTTTGTACGGAAGCTTCTGTTCGCACATAAAAGCAGGTTTCCTGGCTCACAGATCATTTCTCCTTTTCAGCCTTCTCGCCTATACGGCAATGACATATCAAAAAGGAAATCCCTGTTTACAGTGACCGCATCGCTCAGGTCTTTCACCTGATTCCCTCTCACCGGAATCGCAGCAGATAAAGGTATCTGAGGTAATTCCGGTTCACTTTTATGCAACTGATGTTACTGTATCATATTTCATCCATAGATTCAATGATTTTTATGATATTCAGGGATGTCGAAACAGTAACCAGGAGCATAATTCCTCCAGCTTTTTTGGACATCACAAAATCTTAGGAATAGATAAACATGCAAGATTTGAATGGCTGGATATCCCCCCGGGTGGCTTGTGGACGGTTCGTAAATGAGATATGATTTAAGCACGACAAATACTTCATACCTCCAATCCCAAAATGAAGTGTCGGACAACATCAGATAATGTGCGCTGTTCAGGTGTACAAAAAAGTTTCCCATTTTTGAGACATATTCTGAATCGGGAAGCGGAATATGTCTCTTCTTGTTGGAAGCAATATAATGTTTTGGGGTATCTGAACGGAATGAAATGGCAGGTGTTACAATGTTGCGATATGTTCTGAAAAAAGCAGTTTCTTTTGAGTACCTACGAAAGCAATGTGACAAAGATTAATACCTACATTATTCCGCTTATTGGAGATACTAAACTGAGGGACATCAACACAAGATTCATAGAGCAGTTTTATCAGGAGCTGTTAGTTATGCCAGCTATTTCAAGAGGAAAGAAAGATAAGGTCAAAAAAGAAAACAGTAATGGCGATGTGAGAACTGTTGGCAGGAGCACAATCCGTGATATTCACAAGATACTTCGCAATTGTTTTCAGCAGGCAGTAAAATGGGATCTTATGGAGAAGAACCCGGCTTTACTTGCAACCGTACCCAAACATAAAGCGGAGAAAAGAGAGATCTGGACAGCTGAAACACTGATGCATGCGCTGGAAGTTTGTGATGATGACAGATTAAGGATTGCACTGAATTTAGCTTTTTCATGCTCGCTTCGCATGGGCGAGATTCTGGGCCTCACCTGGGATTGTTGCGATATAAGTAAGGAAGCCATTGAAACCAATCAGGCGCATATCTATGTGAACAAGGAACTTCAGAGAGTAACGAAAGATGCAGTTCGGGAACTGGATGCAAAGGATATTCTTCTGATCTTTCCGGAAAAGAGCAAAACGAATACAACTGTATTGGTATTGAAGACACCAAAGACAGAAAGCAGTGTCCGTAAAGTATTTCTTCCGAGAAGTGTAGAAGAGATGATGGTGGAATGGAAAAATGCGCAGGAAGAAAGAAAGGATATTCTTGGCTCTGAATATACGGATTACAATCTGGTCATGGCAGGAACGTTCGGCTATCCACTGGGTGATACTCTGATCCGTGGAGCTTTGAAGAAACTTATCAAAGAACATAATCTTCCACCGGTTGTTTTTCACAGCCTTCACCACACATCGGTCACCTACAAGCTGAAATTGAATGGCGGTGATGTAAAGGCAGTACAGGGAGACTCCGGCCATGCACAGGTTAGTATGGTGACGGATGTTTATTCACACATCATTGATGACGACAGAAAGCAGAACGCAATCCTGTTTGAGGAAGCATTTTATGCCAAAAAGAATCTGGATCCGAAGATCCATGAAACTGGCAATGGTAAAATACTTCAGGTACCGGAAGGTGTTGATGCGGAAGTTCTGGCTAAGGTACTTGGTAATCCGGAATTGACAGCGTTGCTTACTTCATTGGCAAGAACTCTTGAGGGAAATTGAAAGCTGAATAAGAATGATAGATGAAGGGACAGTCTGATGCTGTCTCTTTTCTTTCGGTCAAAATTAAAAGTTCAGGTCAATTTTGAAGAAGAGTTTGTTCCCAGGCTGCTGGTACGATCCTCGCAGATCACCAGAAAGCGTTGAAGAATCTGAAAGGCAATACTCCACGCTTTGCTTACAAAAGCGGCAAATAATGTGAGATAGATCATGCCCGTACAATGTTGCGGGAATATCTTTTCATTAATAAGGAATCTCAGCACGTGAGCAAGGCGGCCTTAAAGGAACTGGATGCAAAAGATGACCTGCTTGTATTTCCGGAAAAGAGTAAAAAGAATAAGACGGTCCGTGTTCTGAAAACACCGAAGACAGCAGTGTTACGTATAAGCTGAAACTGAATGGTGGAGATATCAAGGCAGTTCAGGGCGGTTCCGGAAGGAGTGGATGCAGAACTGCTTGCAAAGGTTCTTTCCAATCCAGAGATGGCGGTACTGCTATCTTCACTTACGAAGACGATGAAGTGAAAAATAGTGAAAAAATAGTGTAATTATAGTGGAAAAATTGGTTTTGTTAAAAGGAATGTTAAAATTATATCTCCATCATGCTAATTGATATCTCCGTCATTTGATGGTAAAATGATGGAGATAATATTGAAATGAAGGAGAATTGGATGAGAAGTTTTGATTATATAAAAACTCCGGAGCAATTGCTAAAACCTGAAATTGTTCAGATGGTGGGAAGCATTCATGAGCATAAAGGTAAGCAGGAATTGTTCCTTGAAGCCAATATAGACGAATTGAAAACTCTGCTGGAAGTTGCTTTGATTCAGAGTACAGGGGCTTCTAACAGGATTGAAGGTATTTATACTACCGACAAACGTTTGGAAGAATTAGTAAGACAGAAAGCTGAACCATGTAACCGGTCTGAACAGGAAATATCCGGATACCGGGAAGTGCTTTCTACGATCCATGAAAGTTATGAGTATATTAATCCGAGACCAAATATTATTTTACAATTGCATCGGGATTTATACTCATATTCCGGAGGAAACGCCGGTGGAAATTATAAAAATTCGGATAATGTAATTGCAGAAACAGATGCAGAAGGTCATCAAAAAGCACGTTTTATCCCGGTTCCGGCATTTCAGACTCCAGAAGCTATGAATGAACTTTGTACAAATTTTCTGGAAGCATGGGAAGCAGATCGAATAGATAAGTTGATCCTTATCCCTATGTTTATTCTTGACTTTCTGTGTATCCATCCATTTAATGATGGAAATGGACGAATGAGCCGCCTGTTAACACTTCTTTTGTTTTATAAAGCTGGCTATATTGTCGGAAAGTATGTCAGTATTGAAATGCTTATTGAAAAGACAAAAGAAACTTATTATGAAGCATTACAGGAGAGCTCTAATGGATGGCACGAGAATGAAAACAGATATGAGTCATTTGTAAAATATTATCTGGGAATTATTCTGAAAGCATACAATGAGTTTGAGGGGCGTGTAGAGCACCTGAAAAACAGAAGCCTTTCAAAGCCGGATCGTATAAAGGCAGTGATTGATAATAAGGTGGGGAAAATTACCAAAAAAGAAATCATGGAGTTATGTCCGGGTATAGGCAAAGTAACTGTAGAAAGGACCCTGACGGAACTGGTTAAAAGTGGATATATCGCAAAAGTAGGTGCCGGACCGTCAACTGGATATGTTCGTATTTAAATCGGCTATCGTAGTCAATACAAATGAAGTGAAATAGCAATGTGGCTGACTTGAAATTTTAAATTCCAGTGCATGATTAAATTCCACATGGGTTTGAATTTTTCAGTTTTTACGCATTTTAATAAAGCAAAAACCATTGATATCTGCTATAATTATGCCAACTTCTCAAAAAAATCTTTGTTTTTGGGCATGGCAAACGGGCCACTGGGAATCAGTGTGCTAGACTGAATTCCACCGGCCGCATTTAAAAAATGTGAAAAGTTTACTTCCAGTCCGACAGCAGATTTTTGAGATAGTTGCTTAGTGGTTAAAGCGGATCAGCTTAGGCGTCAGATTGACCTGGTCAGGTTCTATCGGCCTAAGCTGAAATGCTTTTAGAATCTCTTCACCAAATGTTTCCAGTGCCATGCTGTACGGCGTTCTTCCCCCGAGGCTTTCTCTTGGGGTTGAATTGATGTGGTTTACAATCGTGTTTACATCCCATTGGGTAAGAAACTCAAAACTGGTTCCTTTCGGGAGGATCATTCGCAGCATAGTGTGCGCCTGTTCCAATCCGCCTTTCTGTCCGCTCTGCATTGGGTCACAATAATAAATGCTGGAACGCTGTATTCCCTGTACACCAGTTTCCAATGCGGCAGGGTCTCCGAATTCTGAGCCACGGTCTGTCAGGATATACTCGAATACAGAGGCGAACTCATAGGTTCCCATGCGTTTTTCTAAGCGGTCAAAAACAAGGCGCACAGCGCCTTCCGTACACCGGTTCATAAGAAAGGCAAGAAACAGTTTTTCTTTTGTAAAAAACAGGGTCAACAAAGTTTTTTTAGATTCCCTGGAGGAATGTACCGTATCCATTTCAACATAGGATGAGAGCTTCAGATTACAAAAATCACGGTATAACCGGTTGGTAAAAACAGTCCGGTTTGTGATCTGTGTTTTGTGGCATTTCCGTGGTTTAAAACGTACCTTACGTTTTAAGTCAATGTCCCGTGCAGTAAACAGTCCTTGATTGAGATAGGAATACATAGTACGGACAGACATATCTAATTCCGGATGATTGATCAGGATATGATAAGGAGACTGCCCCTGTTCGATCAGAGGAGAAATGACTTTATCCTTCTGATGTAATTCTCTTTTTGTCATGTTGATACCGGATCTGGAGTCCCGGAGTTTTTCGCGGTATTTCCTGTCAGCAAAGCGTGCGTTGTAGCTGTATTTGTGTGCGATCGTACAGTGGTTGATTTTCTTTGTACAGCCATTACAGACATAAATATCTACGGATACTGTTGATTATTGGATCAGAATTCCGAAAAAATCTTTTCAGGAATGGTATGAGAGACAGTCAAAGTATTGGACACGGAAAGATAGGAAAAAAGATAAGGAGCTGGAAGGTGCTACGATCACTATGCCGGAAATGGCAAGACTTTTGGAAAAAGGATTACCAAAGAGAGCTTTCAGAAATTTTTAGACGGACAGGATCATTATAAAGTAGATCCGTCTAATGATTATGAAGAGCTGGCTATGGAACAAAATATTGCATTGGCAAATTATAGGAGAAAGAAATTATCTAAAACCAGAGATCGTAGTAAGAATGGAAATCCTATTGGTACCGGAGCAATCCGGGGACAACTGAAAAAACTGATTGAAGAGAATAATCTTCCT
>JBMNRU010000049.1:0-5956 GCA_050944855.1 Lachnospiraceae bacterium | reverse complement strand
ATCCGGCTTGGTTTTAATTAGCACATCCATGATCAGGAATAGAGTTTTCCGCAGCACTGGTGAACCGTGCTTTGAGGCGTGTACATTTTTGGGGAATGATCCTCGGAATCATTGATGCCAGGGGCTATTCTGGCAAATGCTGTGATAGAGCCTTTGTGGGTAATGCGGGGCATATTTCCGATTTCGGCCATACAATAAATTGGAGGACAAATAAAATGGATAAAAAGTTAGTTGCATACTTTTCAGCAAGCGGAGTTACAAAAGCTGCTGCTGAGCGTTTGGCAAAATCGGCAGATGCCGATCTCTTTGAAATTAAACCTGCTGTTCCCTATACCCGTGCCGACCTTGACTGGACGAACAAAAAAAGTCGTAGTTCTGTTGAAATGAACGATCAAACTTCCCGTCCTGAAATTGCGGAAACACTTTCCCATATGGAAAACTATGATACCGTGTTTATCGGTTTCCCGATTTGGTGGTATGTTGCACCAACGATTATTAACACCTTTGTGGAAAGCTATGACTTTTCGGGAAAAACTATTGTTCCTTTTGCAACAAGTGGCGGCAGCGGAATGGGTAAAACAGTAGAAGTGCTGAAAACAATCTGCCCGACCGCAAACTGGGAGAAAGGTAAAATGCTGAACCGGGTGTCAGATCAGGAGCTTATTGCTTGGGTGAATGGTCTTTAAGCAAGAAAATGAGCTTATGACAGAAAAAGAAAAAATACTCTGCGGCGAGTTTTATGATACAAGGGATTCAGGGCTTCGCTGTTTGAGCAATCATGCAAAAGATCTTATGCGGGTTTATAACAGCCTTATCAATATGAATGCCACTCTTTACATCACGAAGAAGAAGTTTTAAATCTTTCATTACTATTTGTGCCGCCAACTGAAAGACGGCGGAATGGAGATTATTATGGAATACACAAAATTAGGAAATTCAGAACTCAATATATCTCGCATTTGTATGGGGTGTATGGGTTTTGGCGAAGCAGGAAATGGTCAACATAGCTGGACGATTGATGAAGAACATTCTCGTGAAATTATAAAAAAAGGCTTAGAACTTGGTGTCAACTTCTTTGATACGGCGATTGCTTATCAAAGCGGCACAAGCGAGCAGTATCTCGGCAGGGCAATACGGGATTTTGCAAAGCGTGATGATATTGTAATCGCAACAAAGTTTCTGCCCCGTACCAATGAGGAAATGGAAGCGGGAATCACAGGACAACAGCACATTGAAAGAATGCTTGATAAGAGTCTTAAAAATCTCGGTATGGATTATGTTGATTTATACATTTACCATATGTGGGATTACAATACTCCCCTGTACGATATTATGGAGGGATTGAACAACGTCGTCAAATCGGGAAAGGCTCGATATATCGGTATTTCCAACTGCTTTGCCTATCAGCTTGCAAAAGCAAATTTACTTGCTGAAAAAGAAGGCTTTGAAAAATTTGTATCGGTGCAGGGACACTATAATCTGATCTTCCGAGAGGAAGAACGGGAAATGGCAAGGCTTTGCCGTGAGGATTATATCGCAATGACGCCGTACAGCGCACTTGCAGGAGGACGGCTTGCGAAACGCCCCGGTGAAACCTCAAAGCGTTTGGAGCAAGACAGCTATGCACATCTGAAATACGACGCTACCGCCGAGCAGGACGGTATCATCATTGATCGTGTAACACAGCTTGCCGACAAGCACGCCGTTTCTATGACGGAAATCTCACTTGCTTGGCTGCTCACAAAAGTTACTGCTCCCGTTGTAGGTGCAACGAAGCTCCGCCATATTGAGGGTGCGGCAAAAGCTATGAGGCTTACTTTGACGGCTGATGAGATTGCTTTCTTGGAAGAACCCTATGTTTCTCATAATTTGGTGGGCGTAATGGCACAAAACACCCCTATCGCTGCAAAGGAAAAGCATGTGTGGTCGGTAGGCAATCAAAAAATCTGAAAGGAGAAATAAAAATGGATTTGTATAGAACAGACCCCGAATTTGCAGAACGCTTTGAGCATTTTGCATTTGATGAAGTTATAAACGAAGAAAATCAGCAATTAGAACTCTCTATCCGCTATATGGCGATTTTGGCAACGCTGATCGGCTGCGGAGGTGTGGAGGTATATAAAGGAATACTCCCACAAGCGTTGGAAAACGGTATTACTCCGATAGTCGTAAAGGAGATCGTTTATCAAGCGACCGATTATTTAGGTTATGGCAGAATGTTACCTTTTCTGAATGCTACCAATGAAATCTTGACTGAGAACGGAATAGAGCTTCCGCTTGCCGGGCAGGCAACCACTACTCTTGAAAGCAGACTTGAAAAGGGAATTGAATTACAGGCAGAAATCTTTGGAGAACATATGAAAGAGGCTTGGAAAACAGGGCATATCAACCGTTGGCTGGCGGCAAACTGCTTCGGTGACTACTATAGTAGAAAAGGCCTTGATCTTTCCAAGCGTGAACTCATTACCTTTTGTTTTCTTATGGCACAGGGCGGCTGTGAATCGCAGCTTATTGCTCACGCAAAAGGAAATATGAATATGGGAAATGACAAGGACTTTTTGATTCGTGTTGTTTCGCAGTGCTTGCCGTATATCGGCTATCCCCGCAGCTTAAACGCTATTACCTGTATTAACAAGGCAGTGGAAAATGAAACCAAAGACCATTATTAAATCAGCCATCGATGTTTTAATGACGTTGGTACTGTTTTTCTTAATGGGCTATCATTTTTGGGGAGAAATACTGCATGAATGGGTGCTGTAATGTTTCACAAAGCAAGTTCGTTGCAGGTTTTGGCATGGCATTCAAAATCTGCAGGTTCAAGCCTACTAATGCAGTGCCAGACGATGGAGTTGCAACCACGGTTGTTCCAAGGAATTTTTCTGAACATTTCATCGTAATCACCATAAATGACAATCTATGAGTTTGATGAAACAAATTGAGATTGACGGTAAGCAGGTGTCTTTTAAAGCATCTGCTGCCATTCCAAGAATTTACCGTATGAAGTTTCGGAGGAACATTTATAAGGACCTGAAAGCATTGGAAAAATTCATTGGAGACAACAGTGAGGAAAGTTCCAATCTGGACATGTTTTCTCTGGAGATGTTTGAGAATATCGCATTTGTTATTGCAAAACATGCAGATGAGGAAGTATAATATTCTGCATTTCAAGGGGAAACAGTACAGATACCTTTTGTTTTTGTGTAACAGGAAAGAAAACAGAAATTAGTAGAAGAGTGTCTGATTAATTTGGGACTTCCCAGACCCAAAGATGATGATCTGATGTGGAGAGTCAAAGATTTAGATACAGGGAGATGGGTGGAAAGTGATAAACCACTTTATAAAAACAGATGAAGATCAGAAGTCAAAGGGGTTTGTGAATCTGAATATATAGATAAGTTGGACAGAGCAGAAAGGCTCTTTTTTTATTTGCATGAAAATGATAAAATGAACATGACATAGAGTTGTCGTGTTTAGTTTGATATGATGTAAATATGAGAGGTTTACTATGAAAATTGATAGGCTTATCGGAATACTTTCAGTATTGCTGCAGGAAGAAAAAATTACAGCCCCAGAGCTTGCGGATAAATTTGAAGTGTCGCGGAGAACCATTAACAGAGATATAGAAGATTTGTGCAAGGCAGGAATACCGATTACAACAACACAGGGATTTGGCGGCGGCATCAGTATTATGGATGGCTATAAGATGAATAGGACACTGCTGACATCAAAAGACATGCAGATGATTTTGGCAGGGCTGCGCAGTTTGGATAGTGTGAGTGGAAGTCATTATTATGGACAGCTAATGGAAAAAATAAAGGCCGGTTCGTCTGATTTTGTGAGTGGCAGGGATTCCATTTTAATTGATTTGTCATCGTGGTATAAGGATACTTTGGCACCTAAGATAGAGTTGATTCAAAATGCTGTAGAAGAAAGAAATCTGCTGACCTTTCAATATTATGCACCAAAAGGAAACAGTAAAAGAAGAATTGAACCATATTATCTGGTATTTAAATGGTCGTCCTGGTATGTGTGGGGATGGTGTACAGAGAAAAAGGATTTTCGATTATTTAAACTGAACCGGATGGATGCATTGTTAAAAGAATATACCACTTTTATACCAAGAGAAGTACCAATGCCGAATTTGTCTGATGAAAAAATATTTCCTGGTGGAATCAAGGTCAAAGCACTGTTTACCAGAGATTCGCAGTGGAGACTGGTAGAAGAATTTGGCATCCATTGTTTTAAAGAAAATGAAGATGGAACTTTACTTTTTACAGCAGATTATACGGAAAAAGAAAATCTGCTCAGTTGGCTTCTCACTTTTGGGGATAAGGTGAAAGTATTGGAACCCGCATGGATACAGGAAGAACTGATTCGTATTGCAAAAAATATCATAAAAGCGTACGATGCGGGGAATTAGTGATGAAAATGGAGGAAACGATATGAGGTATGTGTGGCTGGATGAATATCTGCTTGGAAAGGCAGGTGTGACGAAAGATTTACAAAAAGATTGGAATTGGATTCGGTATCAAATTGGCGGAAAGATGTTCGCTGCAGTTTGTTTGGGAGAAAATGATGAACCATATTATATTACATTAAAGCTGGAGCCATCTGAAGGAGACTTCCTGCGTCAGCAGTATGAGGATATCGTTCCGGGATATTATTGTAACAAGCAACATTGGAATTCTATAAAACCTGACGGCAGTGTACCCGATGAATTGCTGAAAGATCTGCTGGATAAATCCTACTTTCTTGTGCTGGGAGGTTTACCTAAAAAGAAACAGCGTGAACTTTTAGGCTTATCTGTATGTGGTACTGATTGTACAAAATGCACGCTTCATGGCAGTGTCTGCAAAGGATGCAATGAAATGGAAGGAAAAGTTTTTCATGCACCGAAGGGAAAAGCCTGTCCGATTTATTGCTGCTGCGCCAACAAACACAGGTACACAAACTGCGGAGGCTGTGCTGATGTACCTTGTGATATTTGGAAGATGACAAGAGATCCGGCTATGACGGATTCCGAATTTGAAACCAGCATTCAGGATCGGATCGAGCGTTTGAAAGAAGTGAGTCCTTATGGCATTTGATTATAAGAAAGAGTATAAAGAATTTTATGCGCCAAAGAAGAAACCGGAACTGGTAAATGTGCCGGAAATGAAATTTATTGCAGTAAGGGGGAAAGGCGATCCCAACGAGGAGGATGGTGCATACAAAGAGGCAATAGGTCTGCTGTACGGAATCGCCTTTACCATCAAGATGAGTAAAAGAGGAGATCATAAAATTGATGGATATTTTGATTATGTAGTGCCGCCGCTGGAAGGATTCTGGTGGCAGCAAGGTGTGATAGGTGTGGATTACAGCCGGAAAGAGGACTTTTGCTGGATATCCGTAATCAGGCTGCCGGACTTTGTGACAGAGGATGACTTTCGTTGGGCGATAGATGAGGCTCAAAGCAAGAAAAAACAGGACTATTCAAAGGTGGAATTTCTGAGCATCTGTGAAGGATTGTGTGTGCAGTGTATGCACATAGGAGCATATAATGATGAGCCTGCGACGATTGCAGTTATGGATCAGTTTATCCGGGAACAAGGTTACGAAAATGACTTTTCTGAGACGAGAATGCACCATGAGATTTATTTGTCAGATGCAAGGCTTGTCGCTCCGGAGAAGTTAAAGACTGTCATAAGACATCCGATTAAAAAGGCAGGAAAGAAGTTTTTACAGTAATAGACGATTGAAATTTTTTTCAGATGAAAGTGTAGACTTGTGTTACGGATATTGTTTTTAATGATTTATATTAAAAATATATTGATAAAGAAAAGAAATAGAATTATGATGATAGCGTCAATAATGAAAAATAACAATATTTGAAGCGGCTATTATGAATAATTTGTTAATGTGGCACGGCTTATAATCTGGAGGAAATCATATGTCTATTGAAAAAGTAAGAGAATAT
>JBMNRU010000048.1:0-6394 GCA_050944855.1 Lachnospiraceae bacterium | reverse complement strand
TATTGAACAGGAAATTTTTGTAAGCCAGTCAAAACTTCCCGCAAGACTTTGCGAGGAATGGAGCTTGCCGGATAATTATTGATTATAGCCGCTCTCAGAAATGGGGGCGGCTTTTTTGTGTTTTGAATCGTCAAAAAAATATATAAAAAATATTGATAAAAGGAAAGGAAGGTGGTAGTATAGTGTCACAGGGAAAACGAAGGAGGTGATACGATGAGACTAAAATCCTTGCGTGTCCGTGATAAGATTTCCAGAGAATATGTTGCAAGAAAACTGGATATATCAGCAGGAACCATACGCAACTGGGAGCTGGGAAAAACAGAGCCGAGCGTGGTACATATTAAAGCGCTGGCTGACCTGTTTGGTGTTACCACTGATTATTTGTTGGAAAGAGAGGAAAAAACAAATGGCTGATTTGCTTACTATTTGGGCGGCGTTACTGTTTGCGTTTCTTGTTGGCTGCTGGGTTGGCTTACGGTGCTACGAAAAAGACCAGAAGAAGCGCCGGCAGTTAAGCAAAGAAAGACTTATGGCAAGACGGCGCAGGATGGGGATGGACTAATTTTTAGAAAAGGAGGAAAGTCGAATGGTTACGACTGGATTAGGCGCAGGAAGTTACCCGGAGTCGAAAGAGTACAATCGGGAAGCTGAAATCTGTGAAAGATGCGGCGATGAGTACGGCCTAAAAAATGTTGATGGGGCAATCCTGTGTAGAGATTGCAGAGCAGCATTATATCTTGATGAATACAAAGACAGGCGATTTGATTTCATTCTGTCAGATGATTCCAGCAAGATTGATTTTGTGGAAGGCTGGCTCGAATGTTTATCTGATGCGGAAAAAGCAGAGGTTTTGATGGATGCTTTCAAGTCTCATTTTTCTCTCCCGCTGCCAGAGAAACAGGCAGAGCTTGACAGACTTTTGCAATCTTATGTGGAAGAATGCAAGTCTGATTTTACAGATTACCTTGATAATGAATTTGCGAAGGAGTGTTGATTTTGAAACTGTACGAACTTACCGGGATGTATGCCCAGCTCGAAAGCATGGCTGATGATCTTGACGAACAGGCCGTGAAAGATACGCTGGAAGGTATCGAAGGAGAAATCGAAGAAAAAGCGGACAACATTGCAAGCCTGATTAAAAATCTTTCTGCTGATGTTGCCGCATTGAAAGAAGAAGCTGAAAAGCTGACGGCAAGAGCGAAAGCGAAACAAAATCAGATTGATTGGTATAAAGAGTATCTTTTCTCCAATCTGTCTGATGCTGGTATCAAGAAGATTGAGACTTCAAAAAATGTCGTTTCAATCAAGAAAACAGCTGCTAAGGTTGTATTTGAAAATGAAATCGATTTTCTTTCATGGGCTACTCTTGACCATGAAGAATTCATCCGGCAGAAAGCTCCTGAAATCGATAAGACGGCGGTTAAGGATGCCATTAAACGAGGGGAAGAACTTCCCGGCGTAAAGATGGAGCAGGGCGAAACAATAACGATTAAGTGAGGTTACCATGGAAAATTTAGAAATCTACAACAAAGTCAGAAGCGTTCCTGATAAAGCAAAGAAAGCCATTTCCGCAGGAAGATTGAAGGGTATGACAGACATTAACCCTATGTGGAGAATAAAGACTTTGACAGAGCAGTTTGGTCCTTGCGGTATCGGCTGGAAGTATACGATTTGCTCTCAGTGGATGGAGCCTGGATCTGATGGAAACATTGCTGCATTTTGTAATATCACATTGCAATACAAATATAACGGGGAATGGAGCGAACCTATTCCCGGTACAGGTGGAAGCTCGTTTGTAGCAAAGGAAAGCAAGGGCCTTTATACTTCCGATGAATGCTATAAGCAGGCTTTAACGGATGCTATTTCTGTTGCTGCGAAAGCGCTGGGCATTGGTGCTGATGTTTACTGGGACAAGGACACCACCAAGTATACCAAACCTGAGCAGGACAAAAACGATGATGCAGTTTGTCCGGTTTGCGGGAAGATTCAAAAGCCTGTAAAGAAATCTGACGGCACAGTGAAAACAGGAAAGCAGGTTATAGACGGCTGTGGCGGCATGTGTTTAGCCTGCTACAAAAAGAAATCCGGTGATAGCAAATGACAGGCTATGATCTGATGAAAAAAATGGCAGATTTAACAAAGCTGCTTGACGGCGCTGTGTCTGCTTATTCAAGAAGGGGAAAAGAATACTCCCAAGCTGAACACGATTACAGGGTTGCTTTAGCTGAAAAGGTTTTGAACTTAAGAGCAGACGGTTATCCCGTCACTATTGTGCCAGATTTAGCCCGTGGAGACCCCAAAGTCTCCCGGCTAAGGTTAGATAGAGACTTGAAAGAAGTATCCTTTAAAGCGGCAGGAGAAGCCATTCAAAGCTATAAGCTGCAAATCCGAATTGTAGATAGCCAGATTCAAAGGGAATGGGGTGATGCAAAATAACAGGTTATTGCTTTTTGTGTGGAAGATATGGGAACCTGGAAAGGCATCATATCTTTGGTGGAGCGCTTAGGAAAAAGTCAGAAAAATATGGCTTAACAGTAGATCTTTGCCATAGCTGCCATAACGAACCTCCCGAGGGAGCACACCATAATAAAGACACCATGCAAAAGCTGCATGAATACGGGCAGCGGAAAGCCATGAAAGAAAACGGCTGGACAATAGAAGATTTCCGGCGTGAATTCTATAAAAATTATTTGGAGGTTTAAACATGATTAACAGAGTTGTTTTAATGGGTAGACTGACAGCGGACCCGGAACTTAAGCATACAGCAAGTGACATTCCGGTTACATCTTTTAATATTGCGGTTGATCGCAGAAATCGTGATGATGGAGCAGATTTTATCACCATTGTTGCGTGGAGAGGTGCAGCAGAGTTTATCTGCAAATACTTTTCAAAAGGCCAGATGATCGCTATTGATGGCCGCATTCAGGTTAGACCTTGGGAAGATAAGAATGGAAACAAGCGGCAGTCTGTAGAGGTTGTAGTGGACAATGTTTCTTTCTGCGGAAGCAAAAACAGCCAGAGCAAACAGCCGGAAGATCAGCAGGAAGATCAACCAGAATATGATTTACCTGAATCAGATTTTCAAGAGCTTACCGACGATGACTTACCATTTTAAATAAAATAATCCGCATTGTAATATATGTAAACCCGTGATATAATATTCATATAATTAAAAGGAGGAAAAAACCGTGGGAAAAATGTACAGAATTAAGGAAGTTGCAAAAATTTTAGGCTTTACAGAAAGAGCCGTAAGACAGTGGGTGATTGATAAAAAGATTAAAGCTGTAAAGATCATGTCAGAATGGAGAATCCCGGAAGAAGAACTTGAAAGATTAAAACGGGGTGAGTAAAGTTTTAAAAGAAAGGGGCGGTTTGATTGAGCATTATTTCTTTACTTTCAAACACCGGATACATATTAGCCAATAAAACGATTGCTTCTTTGTATGGAATTGATTGTGCTGTTATTTTGGGAGAGTTTGCTGCTGAGTATTGCTATTATGAACAGGCAGGGAGACTTCTAAAAGATGGCTGGTTCTTTTCCACTATTGAAAACGTAAAAGAAAATACAACTCTTTCAGAAAAAAAACAAAGAGCTGCTATAAGTGTTTTGCAAGAAGCGGGGATATTAACATGTGAAAGAAAAGGCGTTCCTGCTAAAAGATACATAAAAATCAATGAAGAAAAACTATTCAAGGTTTTTAATATTCAAAACAATATGAATCATGGCGGAACAAGTTATAGCGATATGGGCGGAACTAGATCCGCCGAAATGGCGGAACTAGATCCTGCAAAATGGCAGAGTAATAATAATAAAGAAAAAGTAATAAAAAAAGAAAATAATAAATATAGGACATGGAAGGAATTTTCTAACGGAAACGAAGAACTTCTGGAAGCCTGCAAAGCTTTTGAGGAAATGAGGAAGAAAATCAAGAAACCTTTGACAGATAGAGCAAGAGCAGGAATACAAAAAAAGCTGCAAGATTTATCTGCGAATGTCAGGGATAAAGAAAGGTATATGGTAGGTGTCCTTGATCGGTCAACAGAGAATTGCTGGCAGGGTGTTTTTAAGCTGGATGATTTCAGGGATTCAACGGTTAAGGCTGAGATTGTAGACGATCCCGTAATACTGCCGGAAGATTTTGACGATTGGAGGGACTTGATTCCATGAGCGTTGAAGCAGAAATGTCTGTGCTTGGTGGAATGATGCTGGATGTAAAATGTGCGCAGGTTGCTTGTGATGCTTTATATGCTGATATGTTTTCCCATGATACAACCAGGACGATTTTTGAAAAAGCCTTGGATATGTACTGGGAAGGTAAAGTCATAGACGGCGTATCTTTAAGCCATGAACTGCCAGAACACAAAGACACCATTTTTAAGCTGGCAAACTATGTGCCGAGTCTCTCAAATTACCGGGAGTATGTAAAAATCGTACAGGATGATTACCAGCTGAGCGTAATTACAAAAACTTGTATGAGCATTGGAGCAAATCCTGGTTCGCTGCCAGATGCCATAGAAAAGGTGAGAAGCCTTGCAGAAACACAAGCCGAAATGCTGAAGCTTAGGGGAAACGAAGATATCCAAAGCTTTGCAGAAGCTGTGAACGATTTCCGAAAATGGATAACGGATCACACGAAAAAAGAAAGCATTTTCACAGGGTATGATCAACTTGACAAAGCAATGGGCGGGATTTTGAGGTCTTCTGTTTGTGCTTTGGCTGCCCGGCCCGGATGGGGGAAAACAGATTTTGCAGTAAATCTTTCCTTGAGGATGGCAAAGCGTGGGGCAAAGGTGCTGTATCTAACCATGGAAATGCCTACTCTGCAGCTGATGCAAAGAGTGGCTTCCAATATGTTAAAAATTGACGGAACAAGGATTCGAGATAAAACCCTGTCGGATGATGAAATCAAATCTGTTGACACGATTCTTTCTATATGTGAGCATAACGGGCAATTTGGATTTGTGCAAGAAACGCAAATCACTGTACAACGTGTGAGACACTTTGTTGATCTATGGAAGCCTGACGTTGTGATTATTGACCATTTAGGACTTATGAAAAGGCCGAAAATGGAAAATAAAAACCAGGCGCTGGGCGAAGTATCAAACGCCATTAAAAGGCTGGCTTTGGAAAAAAAGATTGCCATAATTGAGTTGGTGCAAATGAACCGGCAAATCGAAACCAGAGCAGGAGCAAATCCCACTTTGTCAGATTTGAGAGAAAGCGGAGATATTGAGCAGGATTGCGACTATGTTATTTTTGTTAAGCCTGAGGAAGATATGAAAGGAAAAAATCTGGTAGGGAATGACAGTGTTAATTCGTTGCTGATTGTGGCAAAAAACCGACACGGCGCAACCGGTATTTTTGACATGAAATGGCAACCGCAGTACCACCGGTATACAGAAGTGGAGGGAAGGTTTTGACGGATCCTGAAATGTACACCTTAGAAAATAAATTCCCCGTACAAGGGATTGAAAGCAAAGCCAAAGGGCTATTTTACATCGTTGATGGGGAAATGAAAGGCGTTGTTATTGCCGGGGCAATGGGAAAAACCGGACTAACCATTGAACAGGCAAAGGCAGTATGCCAGGAGTTGCCGGAAGTTTTAAAGTGGATGGAGTGATATTGTGATTAACTTTACTGTATACGGGACACCAAAAGGAAAAGGCCGTCCCCGCATGACAAAAACCGGGCATGTGTATACCCCGCAGCAGACAATAGACTATGAAGAAAAAGTCAGAATTGCATGGAAGAAAAGCGCAAAAGGCAGGAAGATGACGGGCGCTTTGTCTGTGGAAATTTTGGTATTCTTTGAAACTCCCAAAAATTGGAGCATGAAAAAGAAAACTGAAATGATGGGAAAGTTTGCAGAGAAGAAGCCGGACATTGACAATGTGGCGAAAATCATTCTGGATGCTTTAAACAAACTTGCTTACCATGACGATTCACAGGTTGTGGCTATCAGCTGCCAGAAGATGTGGGGAACAGAAAGCAAGGTGCATGTCAGTGTTGAAACGATTGGATGATTTGGCGAAGTATGGCGGTGATATTGAAAACCTTCCTGAAAACGAACGTAGATACGTTTTAAACATGCGTAAATCAATCCAAAAGTGGAGGGCAGGGAAAATAACCATCGATCAACTAAAAGCCAATAGAACGTGGTATATAGCCAACTGTTTGCAACCATACTGGATACAGGAGACAGTGAAAAGATGGATGTTAGAGAGACAGTCAGCACAAGACTGAGAGAAACTATAGAAGACCATGGTATAACTCAAAAAAGATTCAGTGAAATATCTGGATTGCCCCACCGGACAATACAAGAAATATTAAAAGGAGGAAACCCACGAGCCGAGACGATTGTTGATATCTGCAAGGCTTTGGGAGTGTCGGCGG
>JBMNRU010000047.1:0-6741 GCA_050944855.1 Lachnospiraceae bacterium | reverse complement strand
ATCTGCCGTCATTTTTGTGGTACGCACACAAAAAGTCACCGTTTTCTGTGTTACTTCTTCCTGCATGAATTTCCCTCCTTTCAGCGTATTACGTGCTGTCCCAACCTAAGACCATTGGTATCACCCCTTTCATCAAAAAAGAACCGATCAGCCACTGATCAGACTCTGCATCCGACCGAGCTTTTCCGTTCCTTCTTCCCTTCTTTTGTCTGCCCCGCCACAATAGACAGGCACACACATCTCCAATATTCTGCTGTAAATCCGCTTATGGGCTACATCCAGCGATTCATCTTTCATATCATTCAACCCGAGATTTGTTGTGATGATGAGAGGCTTCATTTTACAGTACCTGCTGTCAATCACGTTATAGATCTGCTCCAGGGCAAACTCTGAATTACGTTCTATCCCCAGGTCATCAATAATCAGAAGCGGGTAATCCACCAGATTCTGCACAATCTGGTTTTTATCTGCCTGATAGTTTGTCATTTCATTCAGGATACGTGAGAAGTTCGTCATCATCACCCGCTCCCCCTGTTCCAGAAGGGCATTGGCAATACACCCGGCAAAGAAGCTCTTCCCAGTCCCCACCGGACCCATCAGGAGAAGCCCTACATTTTCTTTTTTCATCTTCTCCCAGTTTTTTGCATACTGCCTGGCAATGAGCATCTTATCATTTGACCCATTATCATTTTCAAATCGCCATTCCCAGAACCTCCGGTCTCTAAGTCCTACCGATTTTCTCTGGTAAAGCTCCCTCTGGGCTTCTTCCCTACGGAGCTGCTCTTCTTTTTCTTTTCTTGCCTGAGCCTCGCAGTCACACAGGCAGCCCACTACACGGTCCCTTCCCATAAAATTGATCCTCAGCTGTTTCCGTTTCCCGCATACACCACACCGGAGGCATCCGTCTTCCCCAAGAAAATCAGCCACATTCCTGCTATCTGTCATAGACTCTCTCCTTCCTCAAAGTCATATCTTCCAGAACCGGTTTTCAGTTCTTCCCTTCCTGCCCAGAGAAGAATCGTTGCGAAATGATCCTGATAGGTTTTTCCAGTGGATTTCATATAAGCAGAAAGCTGGTCAATCATCCTCTGGAAGTCATACGGATACAGTTTCCGCAGCTCCCGGTTTTCTTCCACGGAAAGCCGGACATTTCCAAACCGTCCGTACAGACAGGTGCTTTCCTTTTCCGAAGAGCGGCTCTTACTCCTGTCAGTATCATTCTTATCAGTCTTATTTATATCAGTATTATTTGTGGCAAATTTCTTGCACTCCGGACTTCCATTTTTTTGCGTTCCGGACAGCAAGTTTTTTGCATTCCGGACTGCCAGATTCTTGCGTTCCGGACAGCAAATTTCTTGCGTTCCAGAAGGATAATAAACTGCCGGTTTTGCCCGGATGCGTTTTACAAAGTTCTTCACATATATCACCGATGGACGGTTGCAGCCCTGTCGATAGCGTTCGATCAGACCGATGCCATGTACACTGTCAAGCTCCCTAAGAAGCTTTGTGACCGTTGTGTGTGACATGTGCAGCACTTCCTGAAGTTCAGCTACCGTGTAGATGATATACACATAACCGTCAGCATCCACCCAGCCATTTTTCTTTGAAAGGTTGATCCTGTCCAGCAGGATACCATACAGAAGCTTTGCATCCGTGGACAGACCTTCAAATTCCTTTTCTGTAAACAGTGCCTTGGGAATACGGAAAAATGAAAACTGCTCGGATTCTTCTACCCGGAAGTATTCATAATCCATTTTTTCATCCTCATTATTCCATCTCTTTGTTCTTGAACATATTCAGGTACATATTGAACACGCTTACCAGTTCTTTCAGGTAGATACGTCTGGCACCTTTGTTGCAGGCGTGCATATCTTCGATCCATTCCGGGGAATTTCCGCAGATCACAGCCGTTGTCTCTACGACAGCCATAAATCTCTTCATGGATTCCATCTTGTAAACATGGTTGAAATACTGGCGGATTGCCTCAATTCTATCCGGATCATTTTCCAGTAATTCAATGACACCGAAAGCCAGGTCCATACCAAATTCACTGGCATCATCTTCGATTGCCTCATCATCCAGGTTACCGTTCTCATCACAGTAGCATCTGAATTCCATCGGACTTAAATCTTCCGGATTAAACTCGTCCTCTCCCAGATCAATTGGCGGTACACCATCCTCGAGAGACCCTCCCTCCGGACAGCCTTCCCTGATAATCTCGATGTAGCCTTTTTTCATAAGGTCATCCACAATTTCCCTGGCAGCTGTCACCATCTTGTCCATGATTTCTTCTGCCTCCTCCGGGCCTACCATTGTCATTAAATCATTGATTGTCATCATAGTCTTTTCCTCCTCATTCATCTTTGAAATATCATTTATATAGAAACGGTTCGGTCTGCCATTGTCTTTAACAACCCGAACCATGTTTCCCATACTTTCCAGTTCCGAAACAGCGTAATCTACCCGGTACCTGGTGCTATTCAGATCCCTGATCATTTCACTTTTGGGATAAATCACATACAGTTTCCCTTTCTGGTCAATCCATTTGTTTTGTGCTGCATATCTCAGCCGGTCAAGCATAAGGCTGTATAATACTTTTGCCGTAATGGATAAAGAGCAATATCTCGCATCCTTAAACAGTGCCTTTGGCACCAGCAGGCACTCTACCGGCATATAATCCTGATTACTCATCATGCTTCCCTCCATTCAGATCGACCATTGCCTCTGTTGAGAAAACAGTCAAATCCAGCATTCCCACAAAAATCTGATAATACAGGGAACAAAGCTCTGCATCATCCCTTACCAGATACAACCCTTCCAGTTCTTCTGACAGATGCCTCATGGCATACATGGTCTGGCAGAGTTCATGGACTTTTTCATAGTCCTGTCTTTCCACGTTCTTCTCCAGACGGTCAACAAAACGGCTCCAATCTGTAAAGTTGCTGTCCATTACAATCAGGCACTGGAACAGCTCGGTTGCTTCACAGGCAGCCGCCAATACTACATTTTTGATATTGATGGAACCATTTTCATTTCTCATGTGGTTGATCATGTACTCTTTATTTAACATTACCATTGGCTTATCCTCCTATCGAAACGGCATTTCTTCTTCCATAGATTCCGGGATGTTCAGAAAACCATCCCCTTCCATCGGCTCCGGCATTTTCTCCTGTACTTTTGCACCGGCAAACTCGATACGGTCTGCAAAAAGTTCTGTCGTATATACCTTTTTGCCGGTCTCTTTATTATCGTAACTGCCGGTTACGATTTCACCCTCTACCATCACCTTTGTCCCCTGCACCAGATAATCACGGACAAACTCCGCTTTTTTTGCAAAGGCTTTCACCGGAATGAAACTGACATCGTCTGAGTAATTCCTTCTGACTGCCAGTACAAACTTGGCAATCTTATGAAGACCTTTCTCATTCTGTGTCTCGTTATAGCCCGGATCACGAACCAGTCTTCCGGAAATAATTGCTGTATTCATTACCTCGCATCCTCCTATCCTTTCAGTGTTTTGTAGCACAGCCCGATACATGGACCACACTTGGCATAACAACAGTCGTAACATTCATCCTTTTCCAGTTCCTCCTGTGCCATTTCAGCCTCAAACATACTCATAAGCAGTTCATAGGCAGTTTTTAATTCCAGATATTTCTCTTCTGCTTTCTCCATCTTCCTTTTAAATTCCGGAAGCATCTGGCGAAGAACCGGATGGAAATGTTCTTCTTCATCATCCCAGGCACAGGATGCCATCATGCATCTTGGAAATTTTTCATAACTTCCTGCATAATAAGGGCAATAAGAACAGCCCCTTTCCCGGAACATAACCGGTGTAATAACCGGAAGCTGCCCTCTGATTTCTTTCGTAATCTGTTTGTTCTTGATTCGCTCTCTCATGTTCGTTTTCCTCCGTCTTTTTCTTTATGCAAAAGGGGATTCCCCCTGAATTGCCTGCTTTATCGCACATTTCGCAGCTTTGCTGCTCAATGACCGTTAGCTGTCAAATATGAATCCAAACAAGTTTGGCTTTGTACTTTTCAGCTTTATCGCACAAAAAAAAGCAGGCTTACGAATTTGTTTTTCGCAAGCCTGCCTCAAATCTACTATTCATTATCTTTTTACTATATACCGGATGGTCACATAGACTGCCCTCACAATATAATATGGGATCATAAGGCTTCCCAATAAACCACCCACAATAACACTCAATGCGATCATTCCAACAGTACCCCCAACATCATAGCCTCTGGGGATTAAAATGATACACATTTTATGTATTCCAAACGGAAGCCCTGCAAGGAACAGGAACATAAATAAATCTGTATTCCCGGTCACTCCCATAATCGTTTTTACCATCCAGAGCCAGAATGCCATAGCTGCCAGTGGTAACAATGCCTTCTTAATCACATCCACGATTGTCATTTTGAACACGCTCCTTATTGTCTGCCCATTCCTCTAACAATTTAAAAATCACATCTTCTATCTGCTCTTTTGTATAACTCTCCGGGAAAAACATCCGGAGCTTCTTTTCCGGCAGCTTCACCTGTAATTTCTCTGTTTTACCCTGGCAACAAATATTATCAATTTCCGGATATGTCAGTAAATGTTCCTTAGAACACTTCTTCATTTCCTGTGCCTGCTTCATGGATGGAACCATTTCATGGTTACCCATATACTGCAGCAATATATCCTGCTCCTCTTTTTTTAAATATGATAATTCAACAGCAGTATTAAACGGGAGCTGTTTATGATCAGCCATATCCAGAAGAACCGGATGTAATTCCGTCAGATGGATATACCTGAGAATCTGCCGTGTACTATCCTCTGAATTTTGGCTGATATCCTCTGCCGCCAACTTCTTGCCAACTTGGCAAGAAGTTAAATCACTTCGTTTGCCCTGACGTTTCAATGCATCATATTTCATCTTATAGGCAAATGCCTTTTCACTTATTAACAGTTCTTCACGCTGGATGTTTGAGTCAACCATAATCACAGTCGATTCATCATCTGTCAGGTCCTTAATAATAACTGGCATGGTTTTCAAGCCTGCTATCTCACACGCCCTCTTGCGGCGGTGACCTGCTATAATTTCATAACCACCAGTATCCTTTATTCTTACAATACCAGGCACCAAAACTCCATGCGTCTTTACACTCTCAGACAACTCAGCCATTTTGTCATCATCCAGAACCTTAAAAGGATGATTTGAGAAAGGATGCAGATTATCCAGAGCAATCTGTTGGATGCCTGCCTGTTCCTCACTTGTCGTTCCGAACAGGGCATCTAATGACTGTAACGGGATTGGCGTTGATTTCTTTTTACCTGCCATGTTCAAGAACCTCCTCCGTAAAACTCATATATGCTTTCGCAACTTTACCTTTTGGTTCGTATTTAAAAATACTCTGTCCCTCTCTGACCGCTTCTTTCATCCTGACAGAAAATGGAATATAATTGTCAAACACATGAATCTGATTTCCATAGGCATTATGAAGCAATTCCATGTTGTTTCTGGCATCATTTGTATGGACATCCACCATACTGAAAAGGATACCGGCAATCTGCAGTTTCGGGTTAATCTGTCTTCTGACTTTTCCGATTGTCTTCAAGAGCTGCTGCAATCCCTTGATTGGAAGATAGGATGCTTCTACCGGAATCAACACTTCATCCGACGCTGCCAGGGCATTGATGGTGATCATACCCAAGGATGGCATACAATCTATCAAAATTGCATCGTACCGGTCTTTTACCCTGTTTAATATCTGTTTCAGGACAAACTCACGGCTCATTGCATTCACAAGCTGTACTTCTGTTCCTGCCAATCCAATATTGGAACATATAATATCAATACCTTCCTCTGTATGCTGGATAAAGCAGTTCTCCGGAATATCTTCATCACTCAACACCATTTCCATCAGCGTTGTTAATGTTTCATTACTATTATCGCAGTCACGGAATCCAAATCCAGCAGACACATCTGACTGCGGATCAGCATCCACGACTAACACCTTCTTATTCATAAGAGCCAACCCTACACCAAGATTTGCTGCACATGCGGATTTTCCAGTTCCGCCTTTCTGGTTTACTACTGATATAATTTTTGCCATATTCTTTATCACCTTTCTTTGATCTCAAATAAAAAAGAGGACTGAACCAGACAGACGGAACTAATGTCCGTGCGAGCTAATTCAGTCCTAAAAATAAGTATATTCAGTTATCACCGCTTTCGTGGTATGCAAATCCATATCCAGTGTTCTGGACTTACAATAATTCGTATTCTGGAATGACAGCGCTGCCTCATTTATCCCCTTTTCAGGGAATTAAAAATAAGGACTAAATTAGTGCAACCCCCTGTATTTCCTAGGGTTTTCTAACTTGTCCTTATTATAACTCAATCATGGCAGCTAAAATGCGGAAGCAAAACCTTTGCATTTTCATCTTTCAGAAACTGTTCATCATTGCAGTCACGGATAATACGACGGATTGCTTTGTTAAGGGTTGCCTGATGTTGCGGTTGCCCAAAACGGTTAAGAAAGATAAAATCAGTATATCCGTCTACAACAGCTTCACAATGAATATCAAGAAGCTCCTGTCTTTCTTTTTCCATAAGGAACGCTTCTTTGACGAAATCCAACATCGGGACTTGGCGTTTGCCAGCCGGCGTTTTCGTGGTATTGATATTAAAATAGCAGCCACGCTTACTACCGTCGGTTCTATGGTCATAATATACCAGCGTATGAT
>JBMNRU010000046.1:0-6974 GCA_050944855.1 Lachnospiraceae bacterium | reverse complement strand
GGCATACCGCAATCCATGCCCTTCGGGTGTGCGCGCTCTGCGTACTTTCAGTAGAAGAAAAGACCTCTATTGCCGCTCTCGCCGCGATAAAAGTCTTTATGGTTCTTATATATCCTATGCAATTGCTTAAAACTCAATAAGCTTCAGATAACGCTGCAGTGCATCCTGCCATGTCGGCAGCGGTTCAAATCCATTTTCTTTCAGTTTACTCTTATCCAGACGGGAGTTAAACGGACGCTTTGCTTTGGAGAGTCCATACTCCTCTGTTGTTACCGCTTTTACTGTCAAATGCTCCGCATCATATTCTGTATGTCCCAGTTCTGCTGCCTGACGGAAAATCTCACAGGCAAACTCATACCAGCTGATATAACCGCCCTCATTCGTCACATGATAATAACCGTACTTTTCTGTCTCGATCATATCTACCAGAAGCTTAGCCAGATCATAAGTATACGTCGGCGTGCCGATCTGATCGGCTACTACCGTAAGCTTGTCATGGGTCTTCCCTATATTCAGCATGGTTTTGATAAAGTTTTTGCCATTCACGCCGAATACCCAGGCAATGCGGACGATAAAATACTTTTCCAGGTTATTGGCAACCGCCAGCTCACCCTCCAGCTTTGTCTGGCCATATACATTTAACGGCTTATAATCCTTACAGTCCGGTTCCCAGGGTTTCGTTCCCTGACCGTCAAATACATAGTCGGTAGAAAGATATACCATCTTGCAGTCCAGCTTTTTACACACCAGCGCAATATTTTCTGTACCCACTGCGTTTACCAGGCGAACCTTTTCCACCTTATCGTCATCTTCTGCCAGATCCACTGCTGTCCAGGCTGCACAATGCACCACAACATCCGGATTCACATCCGTCAGAATTTTCTCAACCGAATCCTGATCCGTGATGTCCATCTGCACATACAGCATAGAAGTCACCGGTGTTCCATCTGCCACACCATTATAGGCAGGCGCAATATCGGAACCAACGCCTTCATAATGTCTTTTGCTCAGCTCATTCATCACATCATGTCCAAGCTGACCGCCCACACCTGTTACCAATACCTTCATCTGTTTTCTCCTTTATATCTTTATTTTATTCGTTCCAGGGAAGATTCTGCTGTGTTTCCCCGGTATCGCTGCTTATCTTCATATCTTTTTTATTGCCAAGAGTAACCGAAATCGTCTGCGGGGTAAATTCTCCGCTGTCGTCGGTACGATACACTTCAAAATCTACCACCTCGCCTGCAGAATAATATTCCAGCAATGCGATCAGCTCATCCGCAGTTTTTACTTCCTGTCCATCCATTTTCGTAATAATATCCCGTTTCTGCATTCCCGCCTGATATGCCGGTCCATCCTCTTCCAATTCAGAGATCAGCACACCCACAGGCATATCATATAAATAGGACAATTCTTCCGTCACACTTTTACAGCTGATGCCAATATAAGAGGTCTGATCCTCATCTACTTTATATCTGGTTTCCCGATTCATCAACTCATTTAAAATCGGTTCTGCTGTGGATACGGGAATGGCATATCCCATACCTTCTACACTGCTGGAAGCATACTTGGCCGCATTGATGCCAATGAGTTCTCCCTGCATGTTTAACAGAGCGCCGCCGCTGTTTCCGGGATTGATCGCCGCGTCGGTCTGAATCAGGCCGTCACTGGTAATATTGTCCATGGTTACTTTTCTATCTAAGGCACTCACATAACCGGCTGTCACGGACTGACCATATCCCAGGGCATTGCCAATGGCAACCACCTGATCTCCCACTTCCAGATCTTCGGAACTGCCGATCTGGCACACCTTAATCTGATCGACCACTTCTGCCGGAATATCTTCCAGCCTCACCGCGATAACTGCCAGATCATTTTCCTCATCCGTTCCCTTAATCTGGGCATTCACGGCATTGGAAGTATCCAGTGTCCCGTCTTCTTTGAGTTCTTCGATCTCCTGTCCTGCAAATAATACCGTCAGGGTAGTCGCATTACTGACTACATGATTGTTTGTTGCGATCAGCAATTCTGTTTCATTCTGGCCTACGATGATACCCGATCCGCTGCTCTCACCCTCATACCGCTGGCTGCCAAAGCCAAAATAATTGGGAATCTCCTGTACGCTGACATTCGTGATGGCAACAATGGACGGCATGGCACTTCTTGCCACATCTTTCACCGTATTGCCGCTGGCAGACACTGCATCCTCATCCGGCTGGGACGGTTCCGTCACCGGCTGAGTCGTCTCGATTTGTACCGGCGCCTTATCCTGTGTGCCCCGCAGTTTATTTCCTACCGCATTGACTGCCTGAAAAACCAGACCGGCTACCAGGCCAAATACTACCGCCAAAGCCACACAAGCCGCCATTTTCTTTCCAAAGCTGCCCATAGGCTTTCTCTCTCTCGGCGGTTTTTGCGGCCGCTCCGGAGGAATCGGAGAGGAAAACTGATAAGAATCATAACGTCTCTCTCTTTCCGGCTGTTCTGCCTGATTTTCTATTACATTCTCTTCTAGCTGCTCTGCCTGATTTTCTTCCTGAACTACCTCTTCCGGCTCCTGCGTATCAGGATTTTCAGGTACTTCATTCCATTCTTCATTCACGGTATAAATCTCCCTTCTGTATCTTCTGTCTTATCTCAAAACAATGTAACAGACAATTGTGTCCAAACTGTGATAAGACGCGAAAGAGGTTTCCGCCTTTTCTCTTATTCCACGGTTACGGACTTTGCCAGATTTCTTGGCTTATCCACATCCAGACCTCTTCCCAGAGATACATAATATGCAAATAACTGCAGCGGAATTACCGCCAGCGAGTTCGTAAAATACTTATTGGTTTCAGGAATATAAATCACATAATCGGCAGCTTTTTCTATCTCTCGATTCCCCACATTGGTCACCGCCAGTACAAAAGCGCCCCGGGTTTTTACTTCCTGTATATTACTGATGGTTTTTTTATAAAGCTCTTTCTGCGTCAGCACCGCTGCCACCAGTGTTCCCTCTTCAATCAGAGAAATCGTTCCATGCTTTAATTCGCCGGCAGCATATGCTTCGGAATGAATGTAAGAAATTTCCTTTAACTTCAAAGATCCTTCCAGCGAAATGGCGTAATCAATCCCTCTTCCGATAAAGAATACATGCTCAGCTGCCAGATAGCGGTTGGCAAATTTCTGGATCTTTTCTTTATTTGCCAGCAGCATCTCGATCTGATACGGCAAACGCTTCAGATCTTCTATCATCTGGGAAGATTCCGTCTGCGTAATCTCGCCCCTGACCAGAGCAAACTTCATAGCAAGAAGATAATGGGCGATCAACTGTGTACTGTAGGCCTTCGTAGTGGCAACCGCGATCTCCGGTCCCGCCCAGGTGTACATCACACTGTCTGCTTCTCTGGCAATCGAACTTCCCACTACATTTACTATGCCCAGAACTTTGGCACCTTTGGCATGGGCCTCACGCAGTGCCGCCAAAGAATCCGCCGTTTCTCCGGACTGACTGACAATAACCACCAGTGTATTCTCGTTCATAATGGGATTACGGTACCTGAATTCTGAGGCAAGATCCACCTCTACCGGAATACGGGCCATCCCTTCAAACACATATTTTGCTGTCACAGCTGTATGATAAGCAGATCCGCAGGCTACCATGAAAATACGGTTTACCTTCTTGATCTCCTCATCCGTCATGTCCAGCTCCTCTATCACGATCTGATCATTTACCAGACGGGGGCGCAGGGTATCTTCCACGGCCTTTGGCTGTTCATATATCTCTTTCAGCATGAAATATTCATATCCGCCTTTTTCCGCCGCGCTGATATCCCACTCTATGGTAGTTGGTTCCTTCTCCAGCACTTCTTCATCAATATTATAAAATACTACGTCATCTTTTGTCAGACATACCATTTCTTCATTCTGAATAAAATATACATCTCTTGTATATTTCAGCACTGCCGGTACATCAGATGCGATAAAATTCCCCTCTTTGCTCTGTCCGATGATCAAAGGACTGTCTTTTCTTGCCGCATAGATTTCACCCGGATGATCCGCAAACAAAATTCCCAGTGCATAAGATCCTTCTACCCGGTGCATAATCTTTGCAATTGCTTCTAAAGGATCGCCTTTATAGTAATAGTCCAGCAAATGTGCAACGACTTCCGTATCTGTCTCGGAACGGAATTCATATCCCTTTATCTCCAGCTTCTTCTTTAATTTTAAATAATTCTCAATAATGCCATTATGCACAACTGCGATCGTGCAGTCTCCATTAAAATGCGGATGTGCATTCGTATCAGAGGGACTTCCATGGGTTGCCCATCTGGTGTGTCCGATTCCCGCGGTTCCCGGCAGTTTCTTGCCTCCATGGGTCAGTTCATCCAATACCTTCAATCTGCCAATAGACTTTATCATCTTAATCTTCTCGCCATCATAAACCGCCATACCGGCAGAATCATATCCCCTGTACTCCAATTTTGCCAGTCCGTCCAGCAAAACGGGCGCTGCCTGCTCATTTCCGATGTATCCAACGATTCCACACATATACGGATCCTCCTGTCATTTTCACCTAAGTTGTGCACCATATTTTTTTATTGATATTTTATCATAACAGATTCCTATTCTCTTGTCCAGTAAGCCTTGTTCATCGTACATCTGAGAATAACGGCCCGCGGCAGTTTTTTATAAGCCTTTCCCAGTCTGTATCCCAGATATTTACAGCCGCTTTGCATGACCAGACCCGGGATCAGCCAGGGTTTATGAATCGAACACAGATACCCGGCCGTCTTTTTTACCAGACGAATCCCTTCCTGTTCGGAGGAAACCCGGGCGAACACCTCCGGATGCTCTGCCTGAGATACCGCCAGATCAAAGTTACGCCTAAACTGCTGTATATTGTTATAATTGTGAGAATGTACCACCTTGGCCTCCGCCGCATAGGCGATCCGAAACCCCGCCTGTATCAGGCCTCCGGCAAAAATCATATCTTCATTAAAAATAGTATTCTTCGGAAAACCGCCTAATTCCAAATACATCTTTTTCTCATATGCCGCACATACATTTGAACAGAAAAAGGTTTTAATACCCAGCTCTGGCAGATCTTCTTTGCCTTTTATCCGGCTTTCTTTGGGATAATTGAAAGAACGGGTATATTGTTCCACAACTCTGCAGTCTTTATCCGGCAGCTGTCTTGCATACGCCGCCTTTACCGCATCCTCCCTGAAGGCCTCCAGTAATTTTTCAAAAAGGAATGCATCCGCCGGCACCGCGTCCTGTGTCATAAAAATCAAAATCCCGCCTTTGCTCATCCTGGCCGCCTGATCCCTGGTTTTTCCATGATCAAATTCTTCTCTCGTCAAATGTACTACTTTTGCCTGTTCCAGTCCTGTGATCCATTCAGGCTTCCAGTATCGTTCTTCTGTATTCATAAAGATAATCTCATCCGGCTGTACGGTCTGACTCTTTAGTGACTGCAGCAGCTTTTGAAACTTTTCATCCGGACGGTAAACCGGAATAATCAAGGTTACCTCTCCCATCAAAATATGAATTCCTTTCTTTTTTAAATCAAAAATAGAGGGGCACAAGCATGATCCCGCCGCAGGCGGTTTCACATTTGCAGCACCCTCTCATTCATTTATTCTTCCGATGACTCTTCTTTTTCCTCTGCATGATATCCCGACTTATTTTCCAGATATTGGCTTCGCTCTATTACTGTCTTGGATGGAGAATATGCTTCGTTTTCAAACAGGAACTCATGCAGCGCTTCTACGTTAGTCTGCAGAGTTACCGGTACTACACAGTCAGCGCCCACGCGCTCCTTCACCGTCTCTCCAATCGCATAATCGAATGGGAAACCAGACTGTTCTCCCATCTCATAAGAAAGCATGGACATTCCCATATTCAAGATCTCACTCTTCGTCAGACTGGTAGATACCATCGGGAAGATTTCGTCCATAATACTGGTAAGGGTACTCAGACTGCTTGTCTTTGCCTTTTCCACGATCTTGTTGATAATCAGACGCTGACGCTCTGTTCTCTTAAAATCGTCACCCGCAGTATATCGGATCCGGGCATAGGCAGTAGCCTGTATACCTGTCATGTGATACGTACCTTCTCCCGGAAGTTCATCATAATCGGTACCCGTTACTTTTTTCAGTTCTACCATATAATTGTTCAGATGCACACATTCCTCTTCCGTAATGGTAATATCATCCAAACCGCCTAACAGATCAATCGTCTTAATAAGCGCGGCAAAATCCACCGTCACATAATCTTCGATATTCATATCCAGATTAGAATTGATCATCTTCAGTGCCTTCTGCGGACCCCCATTATTATAGGCCGCATTACACTTTGTAAATTTGTCATCCCCGATATCCAGCCAGGTGTCACGATACAGGGAAACCAAACGCACCTCTTTCGTGTCATTATTAATGCTGGCAATAATCATGGTATCACTTCGGGACTTATCCAGACTTCCATCACGGGAATCCACACCAAATAACGCCAGGTTGGTGTATCCGGTAAGATTTTCATCCTGCATCACTTCTTCTGAGATTCCCACATCTGTCACATCAATGTCCGTCTTATGCAGCAGATCCAGTTTACCGTTGATCTGTGCGTACACAAACAATGCTCCTACAAGTAAAAGCAGTACTAAAATTTCAATGCCAAATACAATTCTTCTTGTTCTGCGTCTCTTATAAGCTCTGGATGCTTTTTTACTTCTTCTCTTTGCCATAACTGTCCCCTTTATCAGTATGCATTCTTGTTAATGAAACCTTTGAAAAATGTAAGGATCAGAATTTTAAAATCCAGCCCCAAAGTCCAATTTTCTATATAGTAGAGATCATATTCAATTCTTTTACGAATGGAAGTATCACCCCGGTATCCATGGATCTGCGCCCAGCCGGTAATGCCCGGCCGCACCTGATGCTTTACCATATAACGGGGAATCTCTTCTCTGAACTTTTCTACAAAGAACG
>JBMNRU010000045.1:0-7005 GCA_050944855.1 Lachnospiraceae bacterium | reverse complement strand
AGCTAATAACAAAGAATAACAAGGATTGTCTCGGACGGGATTCGGAACCGAAAAAAGCCTTGATTTTACTTGACTTAGGAGCACTTCGCTTAACTGTGTTTGACACCGTAGCGTGGTGCTCCTAAGCTGTAGTTGTGGGTTCGATTCCCGCAGGGAACGCTAGATTGAAGCGGAAAAACGATTAGCTAGCTAAGCAGATCGGGATCCGCTTCTTTTATTTTGGGAAGATCCTGAGGATGAGAAGAATAACAATCTCAGCTAAGAGAAATGAAAAATCAATTAGCTGTCAGCTAAGTAAAATCGGTTTCAGCTAAGCGGTGAAAATATGGTTTCTGCTAATAAAAGTTTTTCGTTGTGTGATATGGCAGAGATTTCCCGTATTTGTCCACGTTTTCCCGGGTTTTTCCGGGGAAAGAGGTGGATAACTGCTTAGCAGAATTAGCAGAATGTTACTATATTTCTTAGCTGCAGCTAAGAGGACGAAGAACCTGTTTGGTCAGATGAATAAGCATCTGTCCAGGCGGGTTCTTTTTATCTCAGTAGAATAGGCGACTGAGATAAACGCTCCGCGAGGATGCGGAAAGGAAATGGAGTGAGGATATGCAATGCAAGCAAAAAGAAAAGGATCTTGAAGAAAAAGTAATTGAAATCAGCACCGAGAGACTGAAAGGATTTAAGAATCATCCGTTTAAAGTGAAAAATGATCAGCAGATGGAAGCACTTCGTGAAAGCATTGGACGTTTTGGCATTTTGAATCCAATCATAGTCAGACCAAAACTGGAAGGATATTACGAGATCGTATCCGGTCACCGTAGATGTGAAGCTGCCAGACAGCTTGGATTTACCAAGGTTCCGGTACTGATCAGGGTTCTGAGTGATGATGAGGCCATTCTGGAAATGGTAGATTCCAATGTTCAGAGAGAACAGATCAGTCCCAGTGAGAAAGCATTTGCCTACAGAATGAAATATGATGTTCTGAGAAGAAGTGTCGGCAGACCGAAATCAGGACAAATCGGCTATGTTTATCCAAAAGGAAAATCACCACTGCAGGTAATTGGAGCTGAGGCAGGTGACAGTCAAAAGCAGGTACAGCGCTATATCCGGATAACATATCTGATTCCGGAATTGCTGAAATTACTGGATGAAGGAATGCTGGCTTTTAATCCTGCGGTAGATCTCTCTTTTTTAAGCGAAGATGAACAGAAAGAACTGTTAAATGCAATGGATGCCACACAGTCATCGCCATCCATATCGCAGGCACAGAGGATAAAAGAACTGAGTAAGAGTGGCAACTGTACGAAGGAAAGGATGCAGGAGATTCTAGGCGAAATTAAAAAGGGAGAAACCAACAGAGTCATGTTCAAAAATGAGCAGTTATACCGTTTCTTTCCAAGAAGCTATACACCGGCGCAGATGAAAAAAGAAATCGTTGCTTTATTAAAGATCTATTGTGGACAGTACTGGGAAAATTAAGGGAGGAAGAATCATGTGTAAAATTATAGCAATCGCAAACCAAAAAGGAGGCCAGTCCAAGTCAACGACTGCAGTAAATCTGGCAGTTGGACTTGCAAGAAATGGAAAAAGAGTAGCTGTTGTAGATGCTGATCCGCAGGGAAGCTGCACAGCAAGCCTTGGTTATAAGGAACCGGACGAACTGGAAATCACACTTGCAACCATTCTGGGACATATCATTGATGAAGAGGAATTTGATCCGAGAGCCGGAATTCTTCATCACGAAGAAGGGGTAGATTTAATACCTGCAAATATTGAATTGTCCGGGCTGGAAGTAGCAATGATCAACATTATCAGCAGAGAACATCTGATGCAGGAATACCTGGATATGATCAAAGAAGACTATGACTACATTATTATAGATTGTTCACCCAGTTTGGGAATGATGACGATCAATGCTCTGGTGGCTGCAACATCTGTTTTAATTCCGGTTCAGGCACAGTTTCTTCCGGTAAAAGGTCTGCAGATGCTGTTACATACGATTACGATGGTACAGCGCAGACTCAATAAGTCATTAAAAGTAGAAGGAATTCTTCTTTCCATGGTTGATATGCGATCCAATTATACAAAGGATATCTTTGCTGCAGTCAAAGAAACATATGCAGACACACTTGGAATATTTGAAACTTATATTCCAATGTCGGTGAAAGCATCTGAAATCAGCGCAGAAGGAATCAGTATTTATGCGCACTGTCCAAACAGCAAAGTTGCAAAAGCATATGAAGCACTGACACAGGAGGTACTTGCGAAATGAAAGAAAGAGTTGGTCAGAAAATAAAATTAACGAATTATGAAGCACTGCTTGGAGTAAGTAATGAAGAATCTGCAGTTGATGTAAGCATCCGTGATATCCACAGTTTTGAAAATCATCCGTTCAAGGTAATTGATGATGATAAGATGGCAGAACTGGTTGAAAGTATTAAAGTGAATGGAGTTCTTACACCAGTATTAATCCGACCATCCAAAAAGACCAGAGGATATGAGATGATTTCCGGTCACCGCAGGTTACATGCCGCCGGACTTGCGGGACTTAGCATGATTCCTGCAATTGTAAGAGAAATGGATGATGATACCGCAGTCCTGGCTATGGTGGATGCGAATATTCAGAGAGAAGAATTACTGCCAAGTGAAAAAGCATTCGCTTACAAAATGAAGATGGATGCGATGAGGCGAAGTGTTGGACGGAAGTCATCAGAAAATGTGTCTCAAAATGAGACACATTATAAAGCCGATGTTGCGATGGCTGACGAAGTCGGTGATAGTCGTGCACAGATTAGAAGATATATTCGCTTGACAGAATTGATTCCTGAAATATTAGAATATGTAGATACAAAGCGAATTCAGTTTACAGTTGCAGTAGATATTTCCTACATAGATAAGGAAATCCAGAAGTGGATTTATGAGTATATCAAAGAGAATGGTACGGTAAAACCGAAACAGATCTCAGCTCTTCGCGAGGAATGTGAAAAAGGAGTTATGACACAGCCAAAGCTGATAATGATTATGAATAACCATCAGACCGGAAAGACTTCTGGCGGCAAGCTCACCTTATCAGAAAAGAAACTCAGAGAGTATTTCCCTGCAAGTTATGGTTCTGATGATATTAAGAATGTCCTGTTCCAGCTTCTGGACAAATGGAAAAACGGGGAGGTGTGACATGAACTTCGATTATTACTATGGTGCTCAGGCCGAGCAGTTCAATTTCATTCGTATTCCAAGAGTTATGATTACCGAGAATAAATTTTCAGATTTGTCCCTGCAGGCAAAAATACTCTATTCGATACTTCTGGACCGAATGACATTATCAAGGAAAAACAGCTGGTTCGATGAAGATAATCGTGTGTTTATTATTTATCCGATTTCAGATATACAGTCGGATCTGGGGTTTTCCAGAAAAAAAGCCATGGAGTATCTTACAGAGTTGGAAGCATTTGGACTGGTGGAAAAGAAAAAACGGGGATTTGGTCTTCCCAGCATTATATATGTAAAAAGCTTTATGTCGCAGGAAGTAACTAAAGGTATCGAAATGGGAACTACAGGAAAAGCCACTAACATATATGAAGCAAGAGGTGCTGAAAAGGGAACTTCTGGTGGTTCCCAGAAAGACACTTCAAGAGGTCCCAAAACGGGTACTACTATAGTCCCGAAATCGACACGTCAAGAGGTTCTCGTTAGGGCACATCTAAAGAATAAGACTAATATAAACCAGAACTATATGAATGAGAATAAATCGAATCATATCTTATCGTATTCAGGTCAGGATGCGATAAGATGCGATGAGATGCCAGATCAGACATTGCAGGCATATGGAGAAATCATTCGAAAGAATATTGAGTACGACTCATTGCTGATCACACATAATCATGATCAGGAACTTGTTGAAGGTATTTACAATCTCATTCTGGAAACAGTCATGAGCAAACGAAAAGAAATCCTTATTGCCAGTGAACATTATCCGGCAGAACTGGTGAAAAGCAAATTCCTGAAACTAAATTATTCTCACATAGATTACGTGATCCAGTGTCTGCATGGGAACACAACAAAGGTAAAGAATATCAAGAAATACTTACTTGCAGCGTTGTTTAATGCGCCGTCTACGATGGATGGTTATTACTGCGCCGAAGTCAATCATGATATGCCGATGTTTGCACGATAAATGTAACGAGGGGAAAGGTGAAATATGAAGATGATGAGTTTATTCGGAAATGTCATAATCAGAGCAGCGTTAGTTCCGGTGTTATTGGTACTGCTCATGTGTCAGGGAGCAATGAAACTTGTGGTGAATGTGTATTCCCTGTTCAAATGGGTGATCGGTGTCTTGTGTGGTATTATTTTGATCGGAACCGTGATCTGGTTCCGTCAGGATTACATGAGATATGTGCTGGTAGCCGTTGTGGAAGCAGTATTGATTGCAGCTTTGACCTGCGGAGTATTTGTAGAGGTACTTCTGGGTTTTGCTGTAAAGGCAGTATCTGAAAAAATCGTAGGGGGATTTTGAAAATGGAAAAGAAAAAATATCTGCAGTTACCGCCGATTGAATACGGTGAGGATAGCAATACTGTCAAAATAATCTGGGAATATCTTCACTTGGATGATGATGCTCAAAAAGCTGCCAGGGCCGAGCTGGATCTTTTAATGAGTGAAGAATCCGATTCAAAAAAAGGCCATGAGGAAATTATAAGAAATATATCTGCAGAAGACTTGCAGGGGTATCATGAAGCAATACGTGAGACAATCCGTGAGTGTAGTCAGCAGGCATGCAGTCTGACATATCTTATTATGAAAGAGTGTTTCTTCAAAGGAAGACCGGTGGAAGATCTGATCGAAGAAATGCCGACGGGAGAAATTATGATCCGCACAATCTATGAATTATTCCTGACGGATGAAGATACTTTTTTTGAAGATATTGCAAAAAGCGAAAGTGAAGGTAAAAAATTCAATCCATGCGAAAACATGACTTCCTAACACAGTAGGATAAGGATCCACCGGTATATCTGGTATTTTTTAAAGGAAGGGACAGGGCTGCCATAGATGCAGCATTTAGAGATTTTACCGGGGAACAGCTTAGAAAAAAGAATAAGAACAGGGTTGGCATCCGTAAGAAACTGGCACTGTACAGGGCAGCAGCGAAAAACCAGAAGAAGGCTAGAGATAAAAACAGACAGCAGGTGAGATGATCTTTGTCAAAGAAAAAGAAGAAATCATCTGCACTGCCGGGATTAGCCCTAATTCGGCAGTCGATAAGAAAACTGACAGGCAGATTTGAAGTCAGGAACATGAAGAAGTTCCTGATGCTAAATCTGCCTTATCTGTTTGTGTTTCTTCTGTCTGACCGGGCATCACTGCTCTACCGGCTGAGCCCTGGAAATACTGCAGGAGAGAAAATCCTGTATGTGATGGAGCATTCCGATAAGGTACTGGGGCTTGTGCCGAGCCCGAATTCAAAGGATATTATGGTGGGTATCGGATGTGCGGTCATGGCAAAATTACTGATCTGGCAGAAACAACTGGATAGCAAAAAGCTTCGAAAAGGAGTAGAATATGGTTCAGCAAGATGGGGAACGCCGGAAGATATCCGCCCATATCAGGCGGATGATCCTTGGATGAATATTCCGCTGACAGCAACGGAAAGTCTTACAATGGAGAGCAGACCGAAGAACCCCAAGTATGCGAGAAATAAGAATATACTGGTCATAGGTGGTTCCGGTTCCGGTAAGACGAGGTTCTTTGTGAAACCATCAGTGATGCAGATGAACTGTTCATATGTCCTCACGGATCCAAAAGGAACTTTGATCGAAGAAGTTGGTTCTATGCTGGAAAAGGGTCCGCCGAAGAGAGATGAAAACGGCCGGATCGTGAAGGATAAAAACGGCAAAGTGATACATGAACCGTATGATATCAAGGTTTTAAATACCATCAACTTCTCAAAAAGCATGCATTATAACCCGTTTGCCTATCTCAGGTCAGAGAAGGACATCCTGAAACTGGTTACAGTTATCATGGCAAATACAAAGGGTGAAGGCGAAAAAGAAAACCAGGATTTCTGGTACAAAGCAGAAAAGCTGCTGTACACAGCCCTGATTGCATTCATCTGGTATGAGGGAAATGAAGATGAAAAGAACTTTTCCACACTTCTGGATCTGTTAAATGAATCAGAGGTCAAGGAAGAGGATGAGGATTATAAGAATCCGGTGGATTTATTGTTTGAAGAGTTGGAGGAGGAAGAGCCGGAGCACTTTGCGGTAAGGCAGTACAAAAAATATAAGATGGCTGCGGGCAAGACAGCGAAAAGTATCCTTGTCAGCTGTGGTGCGAGACTTGCATCTTTTGACATTGCAGAACTTCGTGAGATCATGTCCTATGATGAGATGGAACTGGATCTGATCGGAGACAGGAAGACAGCATTATTTCTGATCATGTCGGATACCGATACAACATTTAACTTTGTGATTGCCATGCTGCAGTCACAGCTTTTCAATCTGCTTTGTGACAGGGCAGATGATGTTTATCACGGAAGACTTCCGGTTCACGTCCGCGTGATCTGTGATGAGTTCGCCAACATCGGTCAGATACCACAATTTGATAAGCTGATTGCAACCATACGAAGCAGGGAAATCTCTGCTTCTATTATTTTGCAGGCACAGTCGCAGCTGAAAACCATATACAAAGATGCCGCGGATACCGTAGTCGGCAATTGTGATACCACCCTGTTTCTGGGCGGTAAGGAGAAGACAACATTAAAAGAAATGAGCGAGATCCTTGGAAAAGAGACCATCGATCTGTACAATACATCAGAAACCAGAAGCAACCAGAAGTCTTACGGTCTGAATTATCAGAAGCTGGGAAAACAGCTGATGACAGAGGATGAACTGGCTGTTATGGACGGTGGAAAATGTATCCTGCAGATCCGAGGAGCAAGACCGTTCTTTTCTGACAAATACGATATTACAAAGCATAAGAATTACCGGCTTTTAGCGGATGCCAGCGAGAAAA
>JBMNRU010000044.1:0-7240 GCA_050944855.1 Lachnospiraceae bacterium | reverse complement strand
GATTGGTGGTTCCCCATATCGTTCGTTCCATGGTAGGAGCAGATCACCGAAAAGTCATTCCCATTTCCGCACTGCTGGGAGCCATTTTTATGATCTGGGTAGATGTGGGTGCACGTATGTGGGATGCACCCGGAGAAATCCCCATAGGCATTATCACTTCCTTGCTGGGTGCGCCGTTCTTCCTGTGGATGCTGAAGACCAGAAAATACTCATTCGGGAAATAATCTTATGGAGAAATATATGTTACGGGTAGAAAATCTAAGTTATCATATAAAACAAAAAATAATTTTACAACATGTCTCACTGGAAGTGCAAAAGGGAGAATTTGTGGGAATCCTGGGACCTAACGGGAGCGGAAAATCCACGCTGCTGAAAAACATTTACAAGCTGCTGATACCCACAGATGGGCAAATCTACCTGGAAGGAAAAAATCTTCTCCAGATGAGCAGCCGAAAAATGGCACAGTACATCGCCGTAGTTGCCCAGGAAAATGAGGCAAATTTTGATTTCACCGTACGGGAAGTTGTACAGATGGGACGATACCCAAGGAAAGGCCTCCTGGAAACCGCCAACCGCCAGGATGCCGAAATCATACAGCGATCCCTGCAGCAGGTTGGCCTGGATTCCCTTATTGACAGAAGTTTTTTGAGTCTGTCCGGAGGAGAAAAACAGAGGATCCTGATTGCCCGGGCACTGGCCCAGGAAACTGAAATGATTATTCTGGATGAACCTACTAACCATCTGGACATCGGCAGCCAGATCAAAACACTGAATTTACTGAAGCAGTCCGGGAAAACGGTTCTGACTGCCCTCCATGATCTTTCTATAGCCGCACGATACTGTGACCGTATCTATGTATTAAAGGACGGAGAGGTGTATGCCAGCGGAAAAACCGGGGAAATTATCACATCAAAACTGGTAGAGAATCTATATCAGCTTAAATCAGATATTTTCACCCGGAATAACCGGACATTTATAGATTATGACTGTTTCTCTGAATCTTGACAGCTTTTCTAAAATATAGAACATAAAATGCCATTCCTGCCAATATCCAGGAGGCAATATAGATCCAGACAATACACTCCATCGTACCGTATTTCGGTAAAACAGCAAAAATACAGACGACTCGGAACAGGCAGATGGTAAGGAGTGTGGTGATCATCGGTGTCAGTGTCTCCCCAAGACCACAGCAGGCTCCCGAAAGTGCTTCTGCAACAGCATAAAAGATAAAGAATGGTGCCATCATCTTCATATATTTCATAACCAGAGGAATCAGTATCGGTACATCTTTTGCGTCAATAAACCACGGCCCGATCACACCAGTTCCAAAGTACAGGGCAATGCTTATCAGGCTAACTGATGCTACCGATAACCCGGTACCTATCAAGGCTCCTTTTTTTACTCTTTCATACCTGCCTGCTCCAATGTTCTGTGCTGTGTAGGTAGTAAGCGCAGGTGCCATGGCATCTGCGATCAGCCAGATCAGCAAATCCAGTTTGTCACAGATTCCCCAGGCAGCAATGCTGTTGGTCCCCATTGTATTGACACTTGCCTGAACAATGGAATTGGCAACCGGAAACAGCATTGACTGAAGTGCTAATGGAAAACCTTTTTTGATCATGATTCCCATATGTTCTTTACAAACCTTTATTCTCATTATGCGGATCTTTTCTTCTAGGAAATCAGACTTTCTCAGAACAATCCAGGTTGCGACCACGCTTACGATTTGAGACAGCACGGTCGCTGCAGCCGCACCTCCAACTCCGGTATGAAAAACTCCTACCAGAAGAACATCAGCAGCAATATTTACAAGACTGCAGAGAATTAACACATATAAAGGTTTTTTGGAATCTCCAAATGACCTTAAAATACCAGCCATCATGTTGTAAAGAATCATTGCCCACAGTCCTGCAAAATAAATGGTGCAGTAAACCAGTGTCTCCTTACGGATATCAGCCGGAACTGACATAACCTGAAGCAGCCAAGGCGATAAGATCACGCCACCAACGGAACAAATAATTCCCAGAATAGCAGCTACAAGCAGTGCCGTTCTTATAGCACAATACATGCCTTCTTTATCCTTTGCACCAAAATAACCGGAAATCATAATGGTGGCACCGGCAGCAAGCCCATTCATAAAATTAATGGGGAACTTAAAAAGAGTATGCACGGAATCAATTGCCGCCAGTCCAATTTTCCCTGTAAACTGTCCCACAATAATGGCATCAATCGTTGTATACATCTGCTGGATCAAACTTCCTGCAATCAACGGAAGAACAAACAGCAGAAGTGCTTTTCCAATATTTCCATGAATCAAACTGTTTTTCTTCATAAATCATCCCCATGAAACAAATGGCAGGCAACACTATGGTCGGGTTCCAGTTCCATCAATTGCGGATTTTCTTTTTTACAAATATCCATACATTGCTCACATCTTCCCTGAAAAGGACATCCCGGAGACAGATCCAAAGGACTCGGAGCCTCACTTTCAATACTCTCAATCGGCTTTGAAAAGTCCATATTGATATCAAAAACAGAGCCCATCAGTGCTTTTGAATATGGATGTATAGCTTTTGTTACAAGCTCATTTCCCGGAATGATTTCCACGATATTTCCCAGATACATCACAGCTATCTGGTGTGCCACAGACTGCACCAGTGCGATATCATGACAGATGAATCCAAAGGTAATATTCTTTTCTCTCTGGAGCTTCGTGATAAGCTCAATGACTGTTTTCTGAACAGAGACATCAAGAGCTGAGGTTGCTTCGTCCAAAACAACGATTTCAGGTTCTAATGCCAGAGCTCTTGCAATGGCAACACGCTGACGTTGTCCCCCACTCATGTTATGAGGATAGCGGTCTGCGAATTCTCCCGGTAACTCCACCATTTCAAGAAGTTTCCTGCAGACAGCATCCTTTTCGGATCTCTTTATTTTATTAAAATTCATTAAAGGCTCACATACAATATCCCGGATCCGCATTTTAGGATTAAAGGACAGAGTCGGATCCTGGAACACCATCTGGATGTTCTGGCGATTTCGTCTCAGTTCCTCTCCTTTTAATTTCGTGATATCTTTACCACGGTATAAAATTTCTCCCTCTGTAGGCGTATCAAGAGAAACCAAAAATCTCATAAACGTACTTTTTCCACAGCCGGATTCCCCTACCAGACCAAGTGTTTCACCTTTGTACATTTTGAGATTCATGTTATTGTTAGCCAGCAACGTACGACCATTGGATGCAGAAAATCTTCTGGTTATATGTTTTGCTTCCAATATTACTTCCCGTTTTTCAGACATATCGTTCACCTCCAAGAGAAGGAACTGCATCCAGAAGCTTTCTGGTATATTCATTTTGTGATCCTTTCAGAATATACTCTCTCGTTCCCTGATCTTCCATTTTTCCATTCTTCATAACAATAATATAATCTGACATATAAGCCGCCACACCCAGATTATGGGTTACCACAATAATACCTGTGTGATAGTCATCCCGCAGCTGCATCATCTGACGTACGATCTGTGCCTGAGTGGTCACATCTAAAGCAGATGTTGGTTCATCTGCCAGCAGCAGTTTCGGTTGATATGTCATACCCATTGCGATACCAACACGTTGTCTCATGCCTCCGGATAACTGAAATGGATAAGAATTCATGATATTATCCCCTGACGGAAGTCTCATACGCTCCAGCATTGCGATTCCCTTTTTCCATGCCTCTTTTCGAGAAATCTTTTCATGGGTAAGTATGTATTCCGTAAACACACTTCCAATTTTACGGGTTGGATTCATCATTGCCCCACTGTCCTGAAAAATCATGGAAATGTCAGAGCCGCGAAGCTTTCTCCACTGCTCCGGTGTATAAGACAAAAGATCCGCACCTTCAAATGTAATGCTTCCGCCGGTCACTTTTCCGCCGCCTGGAAGAAGACCTAAAATCGCCCGGATCACTGTAGTTTTTCCACTGCCCGATTCACCTACCAGAGAAATGATCTGTCCCTGTTTCATATCCAGGCTGAAGTTCTGAACAGTCGGTACATTTTTATAGGAAATCGTCACATCCTTCAGTTTCAACATGTCCATACCTCCTATTCACTCTTTGGATCCAGGATATCCCGAACAGAATCTCCCAGCATATTAAATACAACTACAACAACAAATATGGCTAAACCGGGGAAAATCATCAGCCATGGAGCTGACTGCATACATGCTCTTCCTTCATTGAGCATATATCCCCATTCCGGAGCCGGTGGCTTTGCCCCGAAACCCAGAAATGACATCGCCGCTAATTCCAGCATCATAGAACCAATATCTGTGGCAGCAGTAATGATCAGAGTCGGAAGGGCATTGGGAAGCATATAGCTAAGCAGCATATAGGGTGTTTTTGAACCAGTAACAATCGCTGCTGACACATAATCACGATCTCGTATTTTCAGAACCAGACTCCGTGCCAGACGTGCATATTTTGTCCAGCTTACTACTACAATAGCAATGATGGCATTTTTTATGCTGGCACCCATGATACCGGCAACGGCAAGCGCAAGAACAAGCCCCGGGAAAGCAAGCATCATATCTGCGATCCTCATGATTACTGCATCGATCACTCCGCCAAAATATCCTGAAATCACACCCATAACCGTTCCCACTAAGAAAATGAGTGCAACAACGCCAAAGGTTGCCGTCAAAGAGGCACGTGCTCCATAGATCACTCTTGTGAAAATGTCTCGGCCCATTTTGTCAGTTCCAAAAATGTGTTCTTTACACGGCGGCAGTAATGCATCCACCAGAGAACCTTTCAACGGATCAACACCTCCGGTTACAATCGGTGCAAAAACAGCTGTTAAAATGATACACAACGCAAGAATAGAGAACACTACAAAAGTTCTGTTCTGTAAAAATTTACTCTTCTTTTTCATGATTCTACTCCTTTAACCGCATACGTGGATCAATATAAATATAGGACGCATCAACAATCAGATTGATAACCATATAAATCAGTGCCAGCCACAGAACATAGCCCTGAATCAGATTATAATCACTGGATGTAATAGCCGAAACCGCAAGATTTCCCAATCCCGGGTACGAAAAAATAACTTCTACCACACTGGTTCCTCCAAGAAGAGACCCTATGGAAAGACCAAACATCGTGATCAGAGGAAGCAGGGAATTAGGAAACACATTCTGCCAGATGATCCGTGATTTTTTTACCCCCCGTGCCTGGGCGCCAATCACATAATCCTGATTCAGTTCATCCAGAACAGCCGTCCTGACCTGCCTGGTGTATTTGGAAGACATCGCAATAGCCAGCGTCAAAGCCGGTAGAAACAGGCTCTTAAAGTCTCCCGCAGAACTGATTACCGGAAATATATTCATATAAACACAGAATGCCAGCATTAGTAAAAGTCCAACCCAGAAATTCGGCATGGCACAACCAAGAAATGTGATTCCTCTTACCAGATAATCGATCCATCGGTTCTTATATATTGCTGAAAGCATACCTACAGATATTGACACAATGGAGACACTTGCACGGAACATGCCATTATCAAACATCCATCGTCCGGGATGGGATAGAGAAATCCTGACTAAGCTTGGTTTTTCTTCAATTCTGATCGAGGAAGACATGGGCGATCAGGTTTACAGTTTTATGGAAAGGATCAATAATGCGGCCACACCATTATTCTGTGTGCAGGCATATAAGTAAACGTTATGGAATTTAAAGAGACGCTTCGCCCGGACTCCGGGGAGATCAAAAACAGAATTGTGAATTACTGGACAAAACGCAGTCATGAATTCGGCGAACTTCGTGAAAAAGAACAGGCTTCAGAAACTGGGCAGGCCTGGCTCGCAGAAATTACACAGAATATGCCTCAGACAGGAAATCCGCTTAAAATTCTGGATGTGGGCTGTGGAACCGGAATGTTTGCACTCATGCTGTCAGCCCAGGGACATGAAGCGGTTGGGATAGACCTGACAGAGCACATGGTTCTCCATGCCAGAGAGCTTGCCGCAAAGCAGCATTCCTCCGCAAAATTCTACTGCATGGATGCTGAAAATCCGGACTTTCCAGACAATACCTTCGATATGGTCATAACCCGCAACCTGACATGGACACTTCCCCATCATTAACTGCTCTGGCAATCTATTTCTATCCTCTTCCATTTCATTTGCACCTGCCAAATATCCATTCTCCTGATGTCTGGCAAATAAAAGTTCCACCAGTTCATCTTCTGTAATTCCCCATTTTTGAATCGTATCGTGATTAATAGACATCTGCATTCCAAGACCGTCTCTCTCATACAACAGATGACATTCCAGTGCAATATCTCCAATACGTCGATACGGATGATTCTCAAGAAGCGTTGCCCTGATCTCTGCATCGAATACGTATGGGACGAGGTATTCCTTTGCTATTGAAAAATCTTCCTTTACATGATCAAAGAATGCATAGGCTTCCTTTACTATTTCATATTCCTTCAGGAACCCTCCCAATTTCTCTTTCAGATACTTTTCAATATCTTCACCATTCCGGTACTTATCAAATAATGTCTTTACTGGAATTCTAAATCCCATAACATGATGATCAGATATCATAAGATACTCTGTCGTTACTGAATTTTCATCCACCTCCGACTCAAATTCCACTTCAATTCCTGGATATTTCTCTCCAAGATATTCCTCTACACTCATTACTGCTATTTCTTTCATCCGATCCACTGTCTGCATCATAACAATTCCTCCCATATTTATTAAGTCCAGCCTAGCTCAGATACTCTTTTCTGATTATCAACTGCCTGCGGGATCACGATCTCGAAGAAAAAGAATCCCATATATTGCAGTGCTGTTTTTTTCTTTTCATAATAGACTGATCGGCTGAATCCCATCTCCTGCCATACTTCAACATCAGTACGGACAATATTACTGCAATATCTTCGGTAGATCAGTTCTTCCAGTACCACACCGTTCGGTGCATAGTATTTTGTCAGAATCCTGGCTCTGGATACCAGATCGCAAAGGCATTTCAGATCCATCAGTCTGTGTACTTCTTTCTTTAATTTCGGAACGTTAATGCGGTAATCCCAGTCGAAGAGGTATGTCAGTGCATAATCCAGGCTTGAGCCGTCCCCGTCAGCATAGACACCTAAAACGAAAGAATTCTATCCTGTTCTTAGTTTTTCTTGATTTTCCTCATTTTTTTATCCATTCAGGCTGGCAGGATACTCTTTTCTAGCCCTGCTGTGC
>JBMNRU010000043.1:0-7891 GCA_050944855.1 Lachnospiraceae bacterium | reverse complement strand
ATGACAAAACAAGCCGAGTTAAAGAAACAAGCCTATGAAAGCGTTCTGAAAAGCCGTGCGCTGTCTGTCCTGATCTATCTGATTGACCGTTCCAATAAGGACTTGACCTGTTTCCCCGCCATTCCCATGTTGAGTGCGTCGTGTTGATGTCAAAAGTACAGAAGTAAATACCGAAAAAGGCTTGAAAACAAGGCATTTCCGAGAGTTGGGCATCTTGGCTTGACGGCTGCCAAGCGGAAGATTCAACACCCGGCTTATGGTGAAAATGATAGGTTGAGTTGACAGGTTGAAAATGGGTAAAGTCGAGTGGACAAGATGATTTTGCCTATTGTTAAGTTGATAGAATGGTTAATTGCACGGCAAGGAGGAATAGAGTTGATTAATTTAGGAAAATTGAAAGAAATAAAAGACTTGAGAAAGGTATGGCCACATGAGGCAATAGACTTCACTCCTTGGCTTGCAGAAGAGGATAATCTTGCGTTGCTGGCGGATGCCGTTGGTTTGGAGATTACCGTTGATGAAACCGAGTCCAGCGTTGGAGATTTCAATGTGGACATCTATGCAACCGAAACTGGAACGGACAGAAAAATCATCATTGAGAATCAGCTTGAAGATACAAACCATGACCACCTTGGTAAATTGATTACATATGCATCCGGCAAATCTGCCGATATTGTAATTTGGGTTGTTAAGAGAGCAAGAGAAGAACATCGCTCTGCAATTGAGTGGCTGAATAACCACACGATGAGAATATTGCTTTCTTCCTGGTAGAAATTAAACTGTATCAAATCGGCAGTTCTGATATTGCCGTTAAGTTTGAAGTGGTGGAAAAGCCGAATGACTGGACAAAGGAAATCAAGGGTAACACCAGTAATTCCCCTACGCTTCAAGCGAGGTATGACTATTGGGTTGCTTTCAACGACTATGCATTCCAAAATCATGCATTTGCAAAGCAGTTCAATAAGAGGAAGGCAAGTACAGACCATTGGATGACATTCAGCGTAGGTTCCTCGGCTTGTCACATCAGTATGTCGCAGATAAGAAAGTACAATCACGTACTTGTGGAATGGTATATTTCTGACGACAAAGAACTGTATCATAAATTCCATTCCAACAAAGCAGCCATTGAACAAGAGATGGGTGTGGAGCTTGAATGGAATGAACTACCGGAGAAAAAGGCAAGCCGTATCCTGGTGTATAAAACGGTTGATTTTGATAACAAGGACACTTGGTCTGAGCAATTTGATTGGATGATGGATATGGCAATCAAGATGAAGAAGGCATTCAAAAAATATTTGTAAGCAACTGAATACTGAAAAGCTTGAAAGCGTAACATCCCCGAGGGTTGGAGGTATTCTTCTGGCTCTCGGGTTTTGTTTATAATTTAATTTTAAGAAACATCATCAAACAGCAAGAAACATCACATAAACCATTGAAAACCGAGTGCCTTCGTGATATAATAAAAATGGTATTATGTATCCGTTAACATTTGATGAGGTGAAAATAGTGAATGAAATGATGAACGATAAATGGATAGGCATTGAAGAGGCTGCAGAATATTTGGGTATTAAACCTATTACTGTAAGAGATTGGATAAAAAAGGACACCGGAATTCCTGCACATAAAATAGGCAAAAAGTGGAAATTTAAATTATCTGAATTAGATGCCTGGGTTAAGAGTGGAAAAAGTGCTATCTGATAGGAGGAACAACGATATGGCTGATTTGGGTCAAGTATTTACAAAGGGTAATGTTGCCCGTTATATGGTTTCGTTATTTGATTTGCCTAAACAAGCAGCCATTATGGATCCGTGCTATGGTGCAGGTTCCTTTTTGGATGCACTTTTAGAATATGAATACAATAATGTTACTGCTTGTGAAATGGATACTACTCTATTTGAAAATACCAAAGCGAAATACCAGCAATATAGACTTATTAACGGTGATTTTCTTAAATACAGCGATTCCAATGCATATGATGGCATTATCATGAATCCACCTTATATACGACAGGAAAAAATCGATGAGTTAGAATCATATGGAATAACAAAGGAGACATTGCGTTCTAATTCCATTTTTTCTGGTTTGCCAAGTACGGCAAATATGTATATGTATTTTATTATGAAGGCCATTGACTTATTGAAGAATGAAGGCCAGCTGATTGTTATTTTTCCGAGTAGTTGGATGAATGCAAAAAGTGGAATCGAGTTTCAGAAAACCATGTTTTCCAAATGCGGCGTAGAAAAACAGATACATATTCAGGGAGATGTATTTGAAAGAGAAGCTTTGGTTGAGGTTGTTATTCTGAAATTAGTTAAGGGAAAAACAGATATTGATACCAGTGAAGAATATTTGGAATCAAAGGATGGAACGCTGCAAAGTGTTTCTTTAAGAGAAAATAAGGCATTTGAGGAATTCTCTTATCCGTTTTCAAAACTTGCTACAATCAAAAGAGGCTTAACAACAGGTTGCAATGAAATGTATATTAATCCAGATCTTCTATGCGAAGATGACGGCTGCTTTAAGCCTATAATATCCTCGCCAAAAAGCATTGATGGGTATACTACACTTAACGCCCGTTTAGACCGTTTGTTCTGTCCGGTGGAGGATGCTGTTTCTGATGAAATATCAAGTTACCTGGATTTTTGGAAAAATAAAATAATACAAGAACAAAAACCAAAGACACTGTATATGAAAGTGAACAGCAGCGATAAGTGGTATGAAATACGTGAAATATGTGGAGAAGGCATTTTGTTTAGCTATTTTGTTCGTAATGATATGAAATTTGTTATGAATGAAACTGGTGTACTTGCGAGAGACAATTTTTATGTTATTAAGCCTAAAGTCGATAAGTGGATACTGTTCGCCTTACTGAATAATTTTTACACATATTATCAGTTGGAATTGAGCGGTAAAAAATACGGAGCAGGATTGCTAAAATTGCAGAGGTATGACATCGAGGGATTGTGCTTTCCTGATTATGAAAAGATTTCAGATTCTGACAAAAAAGAGATGGTTAAATTGAGCCATAAATTGCTTGACAGTGCAGATTCCGCTGTTATAGGTGAAATCACAAAACTGATTTCTAAATATAGTAGAGTTAGCTGCAAAGAAATAACGGAAAGATATGTTGAAATAAAATCGAACCGATTGGAGGTTAAATGAAGTGAGCATAAATGTGGTTAGTTTGTTTTCAGGTGGTGGTGGATTAGATTTAGGATTTATCGCTGAGGGATATAATATCATCTGGGCGATTGATAATAACAAAAACGCCACTGAAACTTATAAAGCTAATATTGGTGACCACATTATGTGTGCCGATATTAACCAAATTGATATTAGCAAGATTCCTCACGCGGATGTGGTCATCGGAGGTCCTCCTTGTCAGTCGTTTTCCTTGGCAGGAAATAGAAATGTAGAAGATGAGCGCGGACAACTTGTCTGGAAATACATTCATATCATAGAGCAGGTGCAACCCAAAGCTTTTGTGTTTGAAAATGTAACGGGATTGTTATCTGCAAAAAATTCGCAGGGCGAAAAAATAATAGAACTTCTAAAAATTGCCTTTAGGAAGATTGGCTATACGATTGAGCAGCAAGTTATGAATGCCGCAGACTATGGCATTCCTCAACGAAGAAAAAGGGTAATTATTGTAGGCTTAAAGAATGCAAAATTCGAATTTCCTAAACCTACGCACAGCGAGGATGGAGTCGGCTTAAAACGCTATGTGAGTGTGGAAGAGGCTCTTGGTGATTTGCCAGAAGCTATAAGTGACGAAAATGGTGTTGTAAATTACAGTATGCCGGCACAAAGCGAATTTCAGAAGTTCGTGAGAAGAAATGTGGCTATTACAGAGCATTTCATACCACAGATGAGTGAGTTGGATGAATATATAGTAAGCCATGTAAAACCTGGTGGAAACTATATGGATATACCTGCTGATGTTAATTCAAGCAGGATAAGAAGACTCCAACGAGATGGCGGACACACAACTTGTTATGGCAGACTTGCACCTGACAAGCCATCGTATACAATAAATACTTATTTTAATCGTCCGAATGTTGGATGCAATATTCATTATAAGGAAAACAGGTTGATAACTGTGCGAGAGGCACTGAGATTGCAGTCTTTCCCTGATGATTATAAAATTGTTTCAAGCAGTAAGCAGGGGCGAAATCTTATTGTCGGAAACGCAGTACCCCCGATGCTTGCGGGCATAATTGCTCGTGAGTTGAAAAAATTTATAAAGGAGGACTAATCTATGTGGATTTCATATTCGGATTCGGAAGTGAATCGATTCCATCCTATATGTGAACGTGCTTTAAATTATGCATTAAGGTTAATAGGTAAAGAAAATCAGTATAGGGTTCTGCACCATCAATATACGGGAGCCCTTGAAATGGACTATGTTGTGCAGAATATTGCGACAGGAAAATATCTTTGTGTCGTAGAAGTGAAAAGAACTCCTGCAGATGTGCATAGTGCAAGGTATCAATTCCAAGCAATGTCGTATGTTCAAATGAACGCAGGACAATCCGAAAAACCTTTCTATATTCTTACAAATCTTGAGTATGCATTTTCTTTTAGGTATGATGCCGGAAGACCACGTGTTTTTCAACAGATGCTTAAACCGGGTCTTTCTCACATCGGAAGTTTTGAAAGGGATGAAGAGGAAGACTTTGTAGAAAAGCTTGCCCTGTATTTTAGTGAGCGTTTAACTGATTATACGAACAATTCATATGAGTATTTGGTGACACTTGAAGAATTTGCAACTCATATGGAACAAATCAAGGAGGAACCTAAGCGTTGGAAAACTCACTTAGCGGTTCTTTTGTATGAATATATTCGAGGCGCCTTTACCTTTATCAATAGAAACGAATTAAGAGATATAAGACTATTCAGAAATGATGTTGAGAGAATTTGCGATGAAGCCGCACGTGTTAACTTTAAAGATATCTTTAACTACTCTGATGAATCGTTTGAGCGTACGGCAAATATCGAGAACGGGACATTGATAAATCTGTATGATTTTGGCAATCAGAATGTTAATGGTGACTCTGTTGCTGGCATTCTTCACTCTATTGTGTCTGCAGGTCATGAACATGATGGAGAGGTTCCTACTGATTTAGAATTAGCAAGAATTGTAGCAGAGTTAGCAAAGTATAGCAGCGGTGAATTAGATGCCACAGATGTTGTTTGTGACCCCGCTGCGGGAAGTGGAAATCTTATTAGCGCTGCAATCCCTACATACAATTTGGTGCCGACTCAAATCGTTGTAAATGATGTAAACAGCAAGTTGCTGGAATTACTGTCGTTGAGAATCGGTTTGAACTATGCAAGTACTATAAGTTTGAGAAATTCACCTGCGATTTATAATCGAAATATTGCGGATGTTGACCCTGTCTTTTTTAATGATGTCAAAGTGGTGGTGATGAATCCGCCGTTCTCTGCGGGAATAAATTGTGTTGCAAGAAAACAACCTTTGTATAGAAGTATTAGACGGTTGACTGGAAATGAAGCAAAAACTAATATTGGGCAAATGCCTTTAGAAGCAGTCTTTCTCGAATTGCTCATTGAACTTGTTCAGCCAGGAACAACAATATCTTGCGTGTTCCCTAAAACGCATTTAATGGGTCGTGGACCTGAAGCCAAGGCTATAAGACGGTTATTATTGCATCAATTTGGTCTTCACTTGGTTTTTACATATCCGGGCGATGAAATATTTGATGATGTAACAAAGGATACTTGTGTTCTTGTAGGAAAGGCAAAAACTCCAGCCGAATGCGTTAAAGTTGTTTCCAGCTATGATAAAATTCCGAATATTGATATTCACAGATTCGCACAAACATTGTCAAATGATGCAACAGAAGATTTTTCACCTATGATGCCCGGTATCGTAGTGAAGAAGATTTCTACACAGGAATTATCTGATGCAGCCGAAGACGGATGGCGAATGCTTAACAGTGAGATGGTTGATGCAATTACATTTGTTAAAGAGAATTTTCAGAGTTCTGAACAATTTAAGGAACTATCAGAATTGGATTATCCAACTAAACGCGGTCAAGCGGGAAATAGTGGTGGAAGCGATATTATGTTCTTTGATTCAAGACCTGATCTATATGAACAATTCACAGGACAAAATATTATTCTATCCGCTGGAATGCGTAATGCCAAGCTGGATACTTTTGATATCGGAACAGGAGATAGTGATTTCTTGGATGTTTCGGACAATTCCGAAGAAATCGTAGATGCCATTATTGATGCTTACAATACGCTTCCTAACAGAGAGGGAAAGCAACAGCGAAGACGAAAAACATATACTCTTTGACAGTAAGGGCATTTGTCGCCCGCAGAGGCATGGAGTTCCTCATGACCCTGACGCACCCAGTTGGTGGCGTTTATTGCTTTCATGAATGTAGCAAAGGTACTGTCTCCACTACTTACGATTTTCTTTGAAAGCAACGGAGAAATTTCCAAGGTGGTCGAGTCTCCGAAGAACATCTCTGGGTATGTGGTAGCATCTGAATTGAAGGCTGCTTCGCACATGGCAATCAGAGACGCTTCATCATAATTTGTAGGATTGGTTTCCGCCAGGAGTGCTTTTGCAAAACCATCTTTCGTTTTCTTTCCATCCAAAGCGACCGCAACAGCAGTACGGAAATCCGTGGTCTTATCCCAGCAGATGGTTTTGAAGGTATCATAGAGTTTCTTCATCAAACCTTCCTGTTCGCCGAGTTTTGTCGATGCCTGTGTAAATGCGGTTTGTGCAATTCCAAGCTGTCCGGTGGCATCTTCAATCTGCCGCTGAATGGCTTCGTTTTCCTCACCAATAGTAAACACTCCGGGCATTCCGCCGTAGCTGGCGATGTTTCTTTTAATAAATTCTTCGTTGTAAACGAGCAGAGTAAAATCATCGGATGTTCGTCCGGCTTCCCAAACTAACTTGCTTGGAGATTTTTCCTTTATGACTTTTGCTATTGTGGATTTTCCAGAGCCGTTGTTACCAAACAAAAAATTAATGTAAGTAGGCTCAAAACTTTGATTATGGAAGGTAACCTCATCGAGAACCACCTTCGTAATTGCTGATGGATATTTACTCATCGGCTATCCTCCTCGTTGGTGTTATTCTTGAATACGTCCCTGACGTACCCATTCATCTACTTCTGAAATTTTAAATTTATATCGTTTTCCGGCACGGTATACAGGAAGTTTGCCTTCCTTCATCCAAGCTCGGATGGTATCCTTGCTGACACTAAGGTGTTCAGCGATATCTTCGAGATTGACCCATTTTTCAACTGTGTTTTCTGTATTCTCCACAATATCCTCCATATTTGTTCTTGTGATTATAGTGTCGGGGCAAAAAGACTTATCCCCTTTAGCTTCATTTCTTCAATTAGGTTAATATTCTTTATAGACCAGTGTGTTTTATCCAGTTCATTAATTTTATAATTTCCATGTATATCCAGTTCCCGAATCATTGCATTCAGTAAATCCTGCGGAATGCTACACATTGGCATAAGTTGAAAATACACTCGCACCTTGCCGTTGTCTTGCACTTTTACATCCGTGATAAATCCATAACGGGCATACTGCGGTCCGGGGTTTGGCTCGTCCGGCTGGCAGTAACGGTAGTTTTCTCCAGCGAAGACTGCGGGATAGCTTTTGATTTCTTTAATTGCCTCATCAGAAAAGGAAGCGAGTCTGTTATGGATTGCTTCATTAGTGCCGTAGGCAATCGTAAGTGCCCGATCCAAATCAAGCAACACATATTCTTATCGACCACAATGCCGAGCCGGACAGTTATTCCGGTGTGGTATCCGTGTCTGAAACCTTGGTAACTCTCGGCGATGAGGGTTCTGCCACCTACAAGTTCACTATTGATGAGGACGGCAC
>JBMNRU010000042.1:0-8032 GCA_050944855.1 Lachnospiraceae bacterium | reverse complement strand
CCGCCGACACTCCCAAAGCCTTGCAGATATCAACAATCGTCTCGGCTCGTGGGTTTCCTCCTTTTAATATTTCTTGTATTGTCCGGTGGGGCAATCCAGATATTTCACTGAATCTTTTTTGAGTTATGCCATGGTCTTCTATGGCTTCTCTCAGTCTTTCACTGACTGTTTCTCGGCAACTCATAACCCATTACCTCCAATATCCCCGGCAGTTCCAAGCAAACCGCTATAGCCTGTTTGATAGTAAGGCCTGTTTTCCCTTTCAAGCCAGAAATAACAATACCTTTTCTGTCCTCGTCAATCAGGTAAACGAGTTCAGGCGCTGCACTATCGATAGGAAATACCGGGAACTTAGTCCCAAGTCTTAGTGATTCATGATCTTTCATTGACACTCCTCGATTTCACTCAGCAGAATAGTATACTCGCAGTCAGCTTTCAAATCGTGAACGATTGCCAAATGTCTCGGCGTTCCTTTTTGAAATCCGAATCTATAGTCGATTGGTACATACTTGCTGCCATTCCACGAAACTAATTCATCATCATTCCATTTTGTTTGCCACCAAGCCCCCGAAAAATGCTGTTTAAAGCTTGCTTTCTGGCAAAGTAGTATAAACTTATCCCTATCCATAAAAACCCGCCTTAAAAGGGCAAATCGTCCAAAGGACCGTATTCTTTCTGAGGAATCTCCCAGAAGTATTTCACGTTCGGACCTGCTGACGGTGAATAGATTCTTTTTGATACCGAATCATAAGCAACCTGTATAGCATTATCTTTCAATGCCAGCTTGCCACTCAATCGGTTTTTCATGACAAAAATCTTTCCTCCGGGGGATTCATCGTCCGGGTTCTTTGCGTAACTCATTACAAGGTCAACCCGGTTTGTAATATCAGAAGAACCAGAAACAGAATCGTTGTCAGAAACTTTTCCCTGTGTCTTTCTGGGGTGAGCCACAAGAACGACTACCACGTTGTATTTAACAGCAATCTTTTTTAAGCTGCGGACAAATTGGCTTTGCTGGATATACTGGTTTTCAGCATTTGAAATATTAATTGCCGTCATTAAGTTATCAATGCACACCAGATTGATTCCATACCGCTGAATAGATTTTTCTACGGTATCCAGAAGGCTTTCGTACTCGTCCCCGTCTATGGAATTGTTATCGTAAAGAAAGGCCTGGTCGAAATACCACTTGTTTATTTTCTGGACTACTTCATCCGATAAACTGTATTCTGGATCCGAAAACTGATTGTAGGTTGTAACCACGTTATGCGGTCCGGCAATCTGTAAATCAAGCCAGCGTTTGAAATGATAATCAGGAAGCTCCCCGGAATAAGTAAAAGTCTTGTATCCCTGGTTAATTGCTTCAGCGTTTATCATTCCCATGAATGTACTTTTACCTTCTCCACGCTTGCCAGTTAATAGAATTACCTGTCCAAAAAACAACCCGCCGATCAAACGATCTAAACTTGAAATCCCAGTTGTGATTTTCGGGAGAGTATTCAAGTCCACGTTTTCCACTTCTGCCAGCCGCTTAACATGGTTTACAGGTAGTACCTCTGCGTTTGTTACCGCCTGCCGGATTGCTTCCGCTCCATACTTCTGCAAAATTGCGTTTGCATCTTTTTCTCCCAGATAATCTTCTTTGCGTACCACTCTAAGTTTGCAGGTCAAACGGCGGCTTAATTCTTCAACCAGTGTGATCTTGCCTTTTTCGCAGTCTCCAAAAACAATTACCTCTGAAAACTTTGAAATCCAGTCCCAGCAATTCTCAACCCAGGTGAAACCCTTTGCACCATTGGGAACGCTCACCGCATTAAGTACCCCGGCTTCTGCCACGCTTAAAGAATCAATTTGCCCCTCTGTAATAACCAGATAGTCAAACCCTTCGCACTGATCCATACCAAACAGAATCGGCATAGTATCAGCTTCACACCATTCTTTGTTTTTATCTCTGGCTTTATCAAAATCTGTTTTCCGGTATTTCACAAACCGCAATACAGAATTTTCATCGTAAAAGGGGAATACCAGAATCTTTTCATTATCCTTTCTTGCGGATATGTGGAATCTCTCCACAATCATTCTGCTTATTCCTCTAGTAGCCAGATAATCAACAGCGCTTTCTTTGATTTTCAAAGGACGCTGCGGAAGCTCTCTGTACTTCCTGGGCGTGTCTCCCATATCCAGTGGATATCCGAAATCCCTTGCAAGCTGTACAAAATGTCCCTGCTTTGCACATCCGCTGCGGAAACATTTGAAAAGACCAGTCCTAAGATTCACAGAAAAGGTTTCTTTATCATGTCCGTCTCCGTGGCAATAAGGGCACCACCTGAAAAACAATTCATCCCCTTTCTGCTTTGTGTCGGCACCTATTTTCTGAGCCAGTCCATAAAGGTCCTTTTCCTGAAACTCATAACTCACCAGTAGTCCTCCCTTCGCTTATAGGTTCTGAATCCGTTTTCGTCCAAACCCTCACCATAAAAAGGCTTTTCTTCTTGCCCTTTAACCCCCGAAGGGGGAATTGCGGCTGTGCCGCCTTCTTTCTTTTCTTCTATAGAATACGTAGTATTCTTCTTATATTCTTTATCTATTGTTGGTCGTTTGTTGCTTGCTTTGTTGGTGGTTTGTTGATGGTTTGTTGATTGCTTTGTTACCTGCTGGAATTTATCGTAATTATTTACAGTAATAATGCGGCATTGCGGCGTTGAGAGGTTTGTTATCTCTCCGGTCAACTTTAGGTGATCCAGTGCTGTTCTGGTTTGTTGGACTGTGAAACCGGTTTCACGGGCTAAATTTGCAAGGGAAGTTATGAACTGCCCACGCTTGATTTTCTGCCCTTTCCACTCTGTGTTCTTCCAATTTGCACGCAAAATACAGTGGATAAATACGCATCTGGTAACAACATCTTCGTACCATTCCCAATCAAGAATGCTACGGCTGATTTTCACAAAGCCTGATTCTTGTTGTTTATCAGCCATTACATCCCCTCCAATCTTTCCTTGACCTCTCGATATAGAATTTCATGAATCAGCCGGGCGCTTGTTCTGGCTTCACAGAAAATAACCTGGCAGTTATATCTTGCAAGCCACGCAATCAAACTCGCTAGAAACGCTTTGGAATTCATCTGGCTTCTGTATTTTCCTTCTATCGCCTTTTCCCATGTGCCGTTTTCAACAAGCAAATACAACTTAGCTCCTGCTTCTTTTGCCCGTTCAAATTCTTTTGTGAATCTCTTTCGTTCTTTTGTGTAGCACAAACACAATTCATCAAGATTCATTTTTCTTTCGATGGCTATGGAGCCGGAAAAATCCAGCTCCTTTCCATCGTCAGTAGTACACTTTGCGGAGTAATCCCCGAAATCCAGCTTTTGTCTTGTGTAAGGCATCTCTACCTCTTTCATTCTTCGCCGGAAAGAAAGTGTGTCTTGTTCTCTGGTATCAACCAGAAGCACCAGTTTTTCCAGTGCTGCGTTTACTTCAAAAGGTGTCATTCGCTTTTACCATTTCCAAAAAACCTATCTCTTGCAGCTTGTGCCATTCGCTCCCTATCTTCCTTTGATATTTTGCGTGTAGGTCTCACGGAGACATATTTCTTGGGTAAGCGATAAGTTTTTTCACCGCGCCCGTCTACACAGACGAGTTTCACATCTTCTGGGCGTTCCAGAGATATCTTTTCAAGTCTGTTTTGAAGTCTCACGTTATAGGTGTATATTTCGGCAGCTTCCTCTTCTTCATTGAAGTTTATGATAGTTTCTTTTTCCAATTTAGATAAACTCATGTTTACCTCCTAAAACTTAGAATCCAAACGGGAGATCATCGTCAACCGTGGTGTCTACAATATCTTCAAACTTCGGAACAGAAGGTGCAGCAGTGGTTTTGTTTCCATTCAAAGGCTTGTCTTTGGGAAGATTGAACTTGTTCTGCCGGATATCATCAACGGTATAAGCCTGGAAAGGATTTGTTTTCCAGCCTGTCTTTCCGTTGTACTCCCATTCCTCTTTGCGGAAAGTAAGACCCACCAGCTTTCCTTTCAGCTTCTTTTCGTCCCAGTCCCAATGGTAACCGGGATTGCTGTCCTCAACGTTGTTTACAAACCGCTTCAGCTTTGCAGCGCTCCAATTATCTTTATCGCTTCCGTCTCCGCTGGGAACATACAGCCGGAAAACACCACGCCACTTTTTGTCCTCTGTCTGCTGGCTCTCAAAGTCCTGGCGATAATATCCCTTGTGTTCGCCTTCCTCGATATCCACGGCAACTTCCAGCCGTTCAAATGTTCCGTTAGAGCCGTTGAACTCGCTGATCTTTGCGCCCTGAATCCGGCAAACATAGCCGCCCGCAGGAAGTGTTGTGAAATCAGAAGATGCCTTTACGTTTTCCCAGTTGTTAATTGCTTTCATTTTTGAAGTCTCCTTTATTAAAAATCTTTTAACGCATCAATAACGATCATAATGTCGTTATCGATTGTGTCCGTTTCAAATGCGCCCATAGGCGTTTTGCAAGTGCTGTTATTGGCTCTGGTTTCAAAAACATATCTGCCGCTTTGAACCTTCGCCATCAAAACAGTTGTGAACTTGCTTTCCAATACCATTTTTTCCAGCTTCTTACCATTGGTTTTGATCCTGGTGAATTGGTATCCTGAATCGTCTCTTTCTGTCTGCGTGTGTGCAGTAAAGATGATGGTTAAATCGTCTCTATAGGAATATGCGGAATCTACCAAGTCCCAAACACAGCTTGCCAAATCAACCCATTTGTCGTAGCCTTTTTCTTTGATACGCCGCATCTCGTCGCCCACCATGATCCCGTTGATAGTATCGATTACCACATAATGAATATTGGGGCATTTTGTATCAATTCCAGAAAGAATAGCTTGAATCGTTTTTGCATCGTCCGTGGCCTTGTAGTTTTTGTTTTCTTTGTTGTACTGCTGCCGCCATCCTTTCCAGCTCAAACCTTTTTTGTCGCAGTCGATATAATAGGTTTGATCCGGTGGAAGGGTACGTAGTGAAGTTGTTTTTCCGCTGCCGGATTCCCCAGCAATGCAAATCACTTTACTCAATGTCGTTCACTCCTTCTATCTTTAACGGGCAATAGGGTCCTATATCCCTTTCCGGGAAATGTACCGGGGATTTATTAAGCTGGCACATTCTGTTATTACTGGATAAGAAAGGACACATCACGCATTTAATGTGGCTCCGTCCGTTCCAGTCGATTGGAAAATTCACAGTAATTTCAGCTTTCCCAACAACAAAACCTTTTGCACCTTCTGTCATGGTGTTACCTCTCTTGCTGCTGTTTGTGTGTCCATCCAGTCTGTAAAATCAGACTTGCATTCTTCCACATAAGATTGCAAAAGTCTGTCAAGCTCTGCCTGTTTCTCTGGCAGCGGGATAGAAAAATGAGACTTGAAAGCATCCATTAAAACCTCTGCTTTTTCCGCATCAGATAAACATTCAAGCCAGCCTTCCACAAAATCAATCTTGCTGGAATCATCAGATAGAATGAAATCATACCGTCTATCTTTGTATTCGTCCAGATATAATTCCGCTCTGCAATCTCTACACAGGATTGCCCCGTCAACATTTTTCAGGCCGTACTCTTCGCCACATCTTTCACAGATTTCAGCTTCCCGGCTGTATTCTTTAGGTTCCGGGTAACTTCCTGCACCTAATCCAGTTGTAACCATTCGGCTTTCCTCCTTTTATAAAAATTAGTCCAGTCCCATCCTGCGCCGTCTTGCTGCAAGTCGTTCACGGCTTAACTGCCGGCGCTTCTTCTGGTCTTTTTCGTAGCACCGTAAGCCAACCCAGCAGCCAACAAGAAACGCAAATAGTAACGCCGCCCAAATAGTAAGCAAATCAGTCATCTGTTTTCACTCCTAAAAATTTATTAATAAAATGCTACTGCCCTTTTCCTGTTACCAGAACAGTTTTTGTGATTCTCACTGAGCCGTCAGGGTTATTGATTGTTCTTTCCTTGATCTTGAACAGCTTCATTTCCATTGCTTTCTGCGTTGGGAGATTCCGGTCAATGCCACTTTTCATCAGGTAGCCGTTCTTACGCAACCATTCAAATAAACGCTTCTGCCCAATCTCCACGCCGTTCTGCTTGATGATTTTTGCCAAAGCACCAATCAAAATCCCGTCATCTGAAACAGATACCGCATCTGCAAAGATTACTTTCGGTAAGTCTTTCTGTGCCTGTTCCTCCAACGCCTGCCGCTGCTTTCGTTCCTTGTCCAGTTCTTCCAGCAGCCGGATTCCAAATTCAGGACTGGAAATCATCTTTTCCAGCGTGTCCCCTGTCATGTAGGCTCCGTGCTTTCTTACACTGGGCAAAACCTCATTTGTTACCCACCGCCGAAACTTCTTTGCTGTGGGAAGTTTGCTGGATAGTACCAGAGAGTAAAGGCCGGATTCATTGATGATGGTCATTCCTCTGGGAGATTCAAAACTGTCATTTTGGCAGTTTTGCTTATCTTCATCGTCAACGTGCTTTTTCAATGCGCCGAATGTATCTGTATACCCAAGCGCCTGTGCTACATCCTTTCCCACCAGCCACGGTGTACCGTCAATCTCTACGGTACGAATTCTTCCGAATTCCTGATTATCAAATATTTTCAGTTCATTCATTTGTTTTTCCCTCCTTTAACAAGTCATCGATAGATACCCCGAAATAATCAGCAACCAGTTTCAAGTTTTCTACTCTGGGAGAACTGTTTTCCCATCTGGCGATTACGCCATTACCGATTCCAGTTGCTTTTTCGAGTGCCCAAAGGGTGATCCCTCTTTTTTTACAGAGGTTTCGGATGTTGTCAACAATCAAAATATCACCTCGTTTCTTTTCGGTTTTTCTCTGTCTGTGCTGTTATTATATTATCTTTTTCGCTAAATGTCAATAGGTAATTTGCTAATTCATAAAATATTTTTTTAGGCAATATACTGTTTAAAAAACAAAAAAGCCGCCCCCATTTCTGAGAGCGGCTATAATCAATAATTATCCGGCAAGCTCCATTCCTCGCAAAGTCTTGCGGGAAGTTTTGACTGGCTTACAAAAATTTCCTGTTCAATATAAGAAATATTAGGTTCACCGGTGTTTTCATCAATCAGATAGTCATTGGTCATCACATCAACAACTTTTAATTCAACGTATCCGTCCTGTGTAGCGATTGAATATCCAGACTGGGGAACAAAATACATTCCCAACCGCATAGGCGTACCGCCGGTAACGTTCGGGTCAAGCTGGTCGCCCTCCTGCACGGTGTAAGCCTTGTCTTTCATGTCGTCCCCGATATACATTCCCATGTAAGCCCAGCGGTCGGAGAACCAGGGGCGTTGATCGTGAAAGTTGGTGTTTACATCCTCAGGCATACCCAGCTTTGCAAACACACCCTCTTTTAAGTTTGGGATTTCAACGGAAAAATCAGCCACGCCGCTTGAGAACTGCGCGATACGGATAGACTTATCAATCGACTGCAACTTAGTGGCCTTGAAGTCAGTACCCAGGATGCCATCGGTTACCTGGATACCATCTCCCCCCGCAACGGTGTCCATCTTGATAAAGGTTTCTCCGCTATCAGCGTTATGCTCAACAAACAAGGGGGTTTCCACCTTGATATTGTCAGCACCTATCACAACGTTGCCCCGGTCATCCGACACAGACAGGGAGAATGGAGCGGTCGAGTGATGGGAAATAAACTCATACCCTTGGTCGTTTCGTAAAGGTAAGAACATTCCAAGGTATCCTTGCTCTGTAAACACAACCTTGCTATCTGTTACATCACCTTCCAAATGTTCCCCGTCTACTACATCAATTTCCAGAGTTGCGCTTGTTATACCTTTGCTGAAAAGCATTTCCACCATTACAATCTGGTTTGTGTCATGTGGGGGAAGCACCTGCTTAAAAACCTGCCCTTCGCTTGTGATCTGGCATACCAGCATTATTGTTGTTGGAGTATCAAAAGGAGGCTGTGTCATGTCTACAGGGGTAGTTTCCTCATATCTGGCAGCAAAAAACAGTTTCTTGATTTCATCGGCAGT
>JBMNRU010000041.1:0-8344 GCA_050944855.1 Lachnospiraceae bacterium | reverse complement strand
TCACCAAAACTAACTTTGCCGGGTGTAACCGGGAATGAAAAACGCCGGTAACAATACCGGCGCACCCTGTTAGTTATTCCTTTCCTCATTATTTTCCTGCTCATTCCCGTCTTCTGAAAGATCCATTTCCATCACTTCCACCTCATCATCAGGTTTCGGTGAGTACTTCGGATCCAGTTCCTTTTCCACCTTAAACCGGTTCTTCTCGCTGTAATCCGCAAGGAGCCGGTAATTGGGGTGTTTGGTTATATCGTATTTGTCCGAATAGAACGGACGGACACCACGGATCTGCAGGATGCATTTCCCGCCGTCCATGACTGCGATCTCATCCTCCGTCATCAGCTGTTTCCCGGTTTTCTGGTAATTCAGTCCGAATGACTTCTGGTTGCTGCGTGTTTCCGAGGTGTTGTAAAGGTCAATCGTCTCCTTTCCCAGAAGCTCACTCATCTCTTTCAGGGTGGTCTTTTCCTTGCCCCCAAGGAACAGCATCGTATCACAATTCCCCAGAATTGTATCCGCACTATCCTTGTACATTGCCTTCAGCTGGCTCTGTGACTGCAAAATAATAGAAGCAGAGATTTCCCTGCTTCGGATAGTGGCAATCAGCTTATCAAACTGAGGAATCTGCCCGATGTTGGCAAACTCATCGCAGATAACCCGTACATGGACCGGCAGCCTGCCGCCATATTGATCATCTGCCTTATCACAAAGCAGATTGAAAAGCTGGGACTGCAGCATGGCGATCACAAAGTTAAAGGTGGTATCTGTATCTGACATAATCAAAAACAGCGCCGTCTTCCGGTCTCCCACCTTATCCAGTTCCATCTCATCATAGCTCATGATCTCCCGAAGCTCGGCAATATCAAACGGAGCCAGTCTGGCACCGCAGCTGATCAGGATAGATTTTGCTGTCTTACCTGCCGCCAGCTTGTATTTCTTATACTGGCGTACCGCAAAGTGTTCCGGATTCCTTTTTTCCAGATCCTCAAACAGCATATCCACTGGATTTTTGTAATTCTCGTCATCCTCCCTGGTCTCACTTTCATTCAGAAGGTCGATCAGGGTGTTCATATTCTTCTCATCCTCGTCTCCTTCATACCAGATCAGAGCAATCAGTGCCGTATACAGCAGTTTTTCTGCTTTGACCCAGAAATCTTCGGTTGCCTTTTCCCCTTCCCCCTTGGTGTTGGCAATGATAACCGTCACCAGTTTCAGGATATCCTTTTCAGATTTTAAGTAGGCAAACGGATTGTAGTGGAGCGATTTGGAAAAGTTTATAGTATTTAAGACCTTAATCACATAAGGCTCATGCACCACCTTCCCGGATTTATCTTTCACAACATTTCCATGCTTGTCTCTCTTTGGCGGTCCTATGGCTAACATCTTCCCGCATTCTTCGATCAGTGTTCCCTTCGGGTCTGTGATGACCATGGAACAGTTCATCATCATAATAGAGACCTTTACGAAAAACCTTGTTTTTCCACTACCGGAACCGCCGATGACGCAGATGTTTTTATTTCTGGCAAACTTTGGGTTCTTCGGACGGCTCTCCATGGTAATGGATTCTGTTGCCGTCAGCGGAATATTCATCCAGAAATCATCTGCCATAAATGGTTTGATGTCTTCCGCTGTTCCCCACCTAGCTGAACCATACTCCACTCCTTTTCGGAGTTTTTTTGCATCTGCCTGTTTCTGCCAGACCAGTATCTTCACAACTGCCGCAATCCCGGCCCCCACCAGAAGATCCACGTAGTAAAGACTTGGCAGGAACCCGGTCAGGATCCGATCAGCGTGCTCCATGGCATATAAAAGTTTGTTCCCCATATCTACCCCGGGGCTTGCCCGATACAAACAGGATGCCCTGTCTGCAAACAAAAAGATGAAAAGATATGGAACATTGGTCAGAATAAGCTTTTTCATATCCAAAGCGGACAGCGTAACTCTGGCTTTTGCTTTCAGCTTGTTAGTCAGACCCCCTATCGTGAGTTTTCTCACCGGGATACCTCCTGATGCTTATTCCTGGCTTTGCCCTTCGTCTTCCCTGCAACGATACTCCTGTATGCTGCCAGACGTTTGTGGATGGAAGGACGGTTCGCCTTCTGGATCTCTTTCTGGGAAAATTCACGGAAAGCAGCGGTGATCGCATCCTGGTCACGTCCCTTAAAGAACACCAGATAAACCGGAGGATCTTTGGTCTTATCCTTTTTCAGGGCATAATTGATCCCGTATTTCCTGGCATACCGTTCAAAAGACTTGATATTCTTGGGTGTGATCTCAATATTCGTCATCCCGGCATTCTGCTTTGCCAGCTCCTTCACCGTGATTTTCCCCTGTTTCGGCTGATTTTTCTGTGCTTTTTTCTCAGCACTTTTCTGTTTCTGATGCCGCAGGTATGCGGCAATCACTTTTTTCAGCACATCTGCCGTCATTTTTGTGGTACGCACACAAAAAGTCACCGTTTTCTGTGTTACTTCTTCCTGCATGAATTTCCCTCCTTTCAGCGTATTACGTGCTGTCCCATATTGAAATCATGACAACCACCACCTTTCCAATTATTCCTCTTCCTGATCTTCAAACAAAGCTCGGAAATATTCTTTTCCTTTCGGAGTAATCAGTGTCTGAGAACCCAAGTGTCCATTATTAAAAAAATCCCTGACAATAAACAGGGATTCATTCTTAGGTACCGCATAAGGAAGAAGTGTACCTGACGGACTTCGATATAAAAAGCTGCCTTTTAAAAGAAACTTTACGAATTTCCTCTCGGGTACTCCTATCTCTTTTGCAGTTGTCCGTATATTTGAGCATTCTCCTTTGACCATAAAGTGATCAAAATAATTTGCCTTCGGTTGAAGGTCATTAATCTGACTCTGCAGTTCTCTATTCCTATTATTCTCATCTAATAACCTTTGCGCAAATTCCAACAGTATCTCCGGATTATTACGTACACTTTCCAAAAGATCACTGGACATATATCCACCTGTTTTTCTTATCGCTGGTAAAATTTCATCAAATACCCAACTTTCAAAACGCTGTGCGGAAGGCAGATGGCTCTTTGTAATCAGTCGATATACATCTCCTTCAGGAATAAATGTCATCGTTTGTACTCCACCTGCCGTAAGGGCGCCCTTTTTCAGGGCTCCCTTGCAATGCATATTTATTGCATTTCTTGGTTTGGAATAACCCAGAGCAAAAGCCACATCTGTACCGCAGAATAAAAGTCTTCCCTGATCTTCAATTACCCGAATTGCGCCAAACTCAGTATTATGAAATTCTGTTACTTTACATGTCTCCTGCTCCATCTTCCGCTCCCCCAGTCATAAACCTCATAAAATTTTCAATGATCTGATCTCTTGTCGCATTTGCCACTTCGACAATCAATGCCATAAGATACTCGGACAGATAATCGCAAAATTCATCATCATCCAAAGCTTCGCCCACCATCCATAAGTGCTCTTCGACGCAGGCAGCCTCTCTTCCAATGACATACGTAATGGATCTTGAAAAATTCTTATCTGAATAAATCAGCCAGGCACAAAATATCCGGTTTAAATGAGATTCCATTTCCCATGTGTTGTCCATTTTCTCTTTCATAATCTTTGCTGTCAGTACCGCAGTTCTTTGTGCATCCCGGAGGACATTCTCCTCCACCAGGTTTCCTTCACTGTCAACAAATCCCATTGCAAATAATTCCATAAAATATTTTCTCATGTTATAAGTCCCCCTTTCTTTTCTTTAGCGAAATGGCATTTCCTGTTCCATTTCTTCCGGTATTTCAAAAGGAATGCTTGCCCTTCTTGCAGGCTCAAATCCCTCACTGCCAGAGTCTTTCTTCGATTTGGATTCAGCAAATTCCATTGTATCCATAATGATTTCTGTGAAATAAGATACGGTTCCATTTTCCTCATTTTTCACCTGAGAGATGACCAATTCACCGCAAATAGTAACCTTTGTCCCCTTTTCCAGATACTTCTGTACAAATCCTGCATTGCCTCCGTATGCGGTAATCATAACGACAAATGCTTTATTTGTACGGTTTCTTCTTACTACCAACGGAAACCTTGCCACTTCTGTCTCTCCCTTTTGAGTTGTGATTTGCCGGATCTCCGGAGCTTTGGCAAGTCTTCCAATTAATGTAATTGAATTCATAAGCTTTTCCTCCTAACCTTAGCGCATTCTATGCACCAAAAAATGAGGAACGGAGTCGAACCGTTCCCCACTCACGCAGGATTTCTCCTGCAATATAGGAAATATAGTATTCGCATTTTGGCTTGTCTGTACATATACATCTGATCGTCATCATTTCAGATGACCCGGCTGCAAAATAAGCAGTCACAGTCCCCTGTTTCGGCAGAGGTCCTGCACCTTTCTGGTGGTCTCATTATAAGCTTCGCTCTTCCTGTATCCGATACGGAGTCTTCGCCTGCACGAGCCGGTCATAAATAGAACCGGTAAGCCTGTTAATCAAGATGTATCAGCTCCTTTAGTTTTCAAGGTGCAGTCGGAAGAACAATGAACCTCTTTCATGTTTGGATTTTTCTCAAATCGGAGGAATTTCTCTTTGCCTTCCATATACACTGGATTGGGGGTTTCAAATTCGGACATGATTTTCAAAGATTTTTTTGATTTGGCACATTTTCGTGCAAAGAAAAAAGAGAGCCAATGCCCTCTTTTCAAAGAATAGTTTTCTTATTCAAATATGAAAGAACGTAATCCACATTGGAGCAGCTTTGTTCCAGTTATTATCCACATCCCAATGTTGGGAATAAGGATAAATACAGCCGCACATAGTAAATGCATTTTGACTTCCTGCCATGTATATAACTGAAACCCAACGCAACCTAACGCTGCAATTACAGCTACACCTGCAATCAAATAAAATATCCAGGATGCAAGTCCCACGAAAAACATCCCAAGCGTATTGATTACAGAAACCACCAGCCAAACCGGGAATGCCAAAACTCTTAAAGGTAATTTAATCAAAAAGTGCAGCATTTTTATTCCTTCCTTTCTTGCCATCAGGCACATGTTTTTTGTCTTACTTCATGCCCAGTGGGCACAAGGTTACTCTACATCTTGCTTCGTGCCCACTGGGCACAAAGCAATTAGCCACAGTCTCATGGCAGAATAATTTTATCCTCCATACATATCATGACGTACCTCTGCATCATAAAACTGGTTAATCGTAACGGGAGCATTATATAAAACTGTTAACATATACTGACGGATATTCTTTACTTTGGTGGTATTCTTGCTTAAGCTGAAAAATACATACTGTATATGCTCATACCCCACTTTCAAAAGTCTGTTCTTTACCACCTGGGCAGGCATAGCTTCCCCATTAATTTGCAGATATTTTTTAGTAGTACAAATTGCATCCAGCATCAGTTCCACCAGTTCTTCTACACTTTCTGGCTTATAGCTCTGACAAAGAATGTCGTATTCAATATTGTCACAGATGATTTGACGATATGCATACCTCTCATCCATCTTATCCACATCATTCCGGTCACGATGGATAGAAGGATATGATTCAGTCTTACTTGATTCATTATCGTTATATTCAGTATTATTACAGTTTGCTTTTGAAACTTCTTGAAGTTTATTTTTCAAACTTCCTGAGGTTTGTTTTTCAAACTTCTTGAAGTTTGTTTTTGAAACTTCCTGAAGTTTGTTTTCTAAACTTCTTGAAGTTTGTTTTTCAAACTTCTGCGTATTTACAGCGTTTTCAGGCATATTTTCTTCATAATTGCAAGGTATCTGCTCCTCATATTCCGGATCATCTGTTTCGATTTCCATTTCTGCAGGCTCGTCTGGATATTCACGGAGGCTGAAATTCTTCACATAAATGACATTTGCTTTACCAAGCCCAAGTCTTTTCTTCTCAATCAGACCAATCCCTGTTTCCTGATCCAGTTCTTTCAGGCAGTTAACCGCTTTATTCCTTCCGCAATTCAGCATTTCCATAATTTCTTCCACAGAAAAAAAGATATATACTCTGTCTTCCTCATCCAGCCAGCGATTTTTTATTGAAAGCGACATCCGATCTAACATAAGACCATACAGTACCTTTGCCTCACAGGAGAGATTTTTGAAATATTCACTTGTAAACAACAACTTGGGAATCCGATAGAACTGATACATATCGCCTTCCATTCCCTGAAAATAGCTAAATGTTGCTCTAATACTCATGAATCACCCTCCCTTCTTTTTCCGCTATTTATTCTTATTACTCCATTCCTCCAGCAGCTCAATAATTACGGTACGCATCTTCTGCTCATCATAGTCAGGAGTAAAATACTTGTTGATCTCATTTTGCTTTAAAGTAAAGGTTCTTGCCCTTCTTTTTTCTCCCATTATCAAAAGTCGTAGGATTTCTTTCGTTAATGTCTTTTCTTCGCTTCTGATTTTTATTTTTTTCGCCTGTTCAAGACTTGGATATTTCCCTGTAGTATTATGAATCTCCTCCAGCCAGATCTGTTCGGATGGCTCCAGATATGAAAGCTCCACTCCTGTCTGAATGCCCATAAGATCCTTGTCCACTGCATCCAAAATCGGTTTACGCAGATAAGTCAGCCTGACATAACGGTACACCTGCCTCGCACTGTCTTTTCCCGCTTTACCGATGGTTTCAGCTGAAATCCCTCCGCTGACACCCTGATGGTTCATTGCCTGCATTTTCATCTTGTATGCAAATGCCTTTTCACTTGGAAGGATATGTTCTCTTTGCAGATTGCTGTCTACCATTGCCCGAACGGCATCATCATCACTCATTTCCCGAATGATAACCGGAACCTGCGTCAATCCTGCAAGAACAGCTGCATGTTTTCTTCTGTGCCCGGATACAATCTCATATCCTCCTTTTTTCGACGGACGCACCAGCAGAGCAGTTAATACCCCCTGTGTTTTTATACTTTCTACCAGTTCATTCATCTCGTCATCATCGTTAACTTGAAAAGGATGATTCACAAAATCCCGCAACTGACCGATTGGAATTTCCTGAATATCATTTTTTGATACAGCTCCACCAATAAGGTCATCATAAGAAGTCAATTTTATCTTCGATGCACTTCTACTCTTCATCTGAAAGCACCTCCTGAGTCAGATACTGATATGCTTCTGCAACTTTACCTCTGGGATCATGACGAAAAATACTGACCCCCTCTGCACTGATTTCAGCAGCACGGACAGAAAACGGTATGTTATGAGTGAAAATCCGAATCTGGCTTCCATAGGTATCGTGAATTAATTCTGTAATATCCCGTGCATAGGTGGTTCGTCTATCTACCATGGTGATCAATATTCCTTCAATGGAAAGCCCTCTGTTCAGCTGTCTTCGTACCTTACCGATTGTTCGGATCAGATCCTCCAATCCCTTTACCGGAAGATAGGCTGCCTGAACCGGAATAAGTACCGCATCCGCACATGCAAGTGCATTGATGGTAAGCATTCCCAGGGATGGCATACAGTCGATTAGTACATAATCGTACAGATTTTTCACCTGTTCAATATACTGCCGGAGTACCAGTTCCCTGCTCATAAAATTCACCAATGACACTTCCATACCAGCAAGTTCGATATTTGCCGGAAGTAAATCAATCCCCTCTTCGTGGTGAAGAATCCCCAGAGAGTCGTCAAATGTTTCCTCATTTACAATTTTCATAAGAATTGTAGCCAGTGTATCATTCAACTCATCGGGATTGTGATAGCCAAGGCTTGCCGTCATGCTTCCCTGCGGATCATTATCAACTACTAAAACACGCTTTCCCTCTCTGGCCAGTCCAACTGCCAGATTTACACAACTGGTGGTTTTACCCACACCGCCTTTTTGGGAACATAAAGCCAGTACCTTGCAGTCATTACTTACTGTTTCTTTCATTGTCTTTTTCCTCCCACAAATATTTTGATCCCTTCAACATCCACAGCATTGCATCTAAAAACGCAAGAAATCTTTCCGTCATGCTTTCCATCCCCTGCTCTGATAAGTCAGGGCTGTCCTTTTTTATGTCTTTGGACACTTCTTCAAGGACGGTGTACATTTCACGAGCCTCTGATCTGAGAATTTCCAGGTTCTCCCGTTTTCCCACCACACAAACATGGTTATAGATACAGGAGCGGACAATATAATCCTGCTTTTTCATGCCACTTGCCTTTACCCTTTCATTGATGACCTGCTGTTCATAAGGTGTAACCCGGAATGCAATCGTCGGTTTATTGTGTTTCCCATGTCTGTCATTTGCCATTTTTAAGTACCTCCTTTTTCATTTTCTGCTCAGTATGTATTTCGTTCAGTAACTTCACTGCAACACGTTTTTCAGGCACATGATTGCCATATGCTTCTGCGTAC
>JBMNRU010000040.1:0-8914 GCA_050944855.1 Lachnospiraceae bacterium | reverse complement strand
CTGCTCTGGATTGTCTGGATTTCCATGTAAGAGAAAAACTTCCGCACCCTCACGATACAATTCTACTGCCCTGTTTTTTTCAAGAGGATACATGTGTTCCAGGCGGATTCCTGCTTCGTGCATTTCGGTAAAACCGACCATGCCATCTGGGAAATTGTCAATCTGTGCCTGTGTTTCATTCATAAGGCTTCTCGTATATTCACTTCCCGGTCTGCGGATTGCAGTCATCATACGGTTCACCAGTCCAAGCACTTCGTCTTTGTCATCCATCTTATATGCAAAATTCATAATAAGATTTCTCTGGGAATCTGTGAAGTTTCCCGTATTGGCAGCTTCTGCCGTTTCAATCAGACGGTGAGCATACTGCATGGCTGTTTCTTCTGCAATCTCTTGTTCCTTGGCTGGGAAGTTTGCCCTTGCTGCCTGAATCACTTCATACACCAGCTTTGAACCAGCTTCATCGTAAGATTCCCTCATATCCCATACCAGGTCATTCAGTCTTTCCACCTGTCCGGGGAAAGTTTCCGCATATTCATTTACAAATGCCTTTTCTTCTTCTGAAAAAATATTTCTTGGAAACTCTGCTTTTTGCACGATCATCTCTGCCTGCTCTTTCGGAGAAAGATCAGAAAAAGAAGTAACTCCTGTGTCAGCATCATACTCCACATCATAAAAATCAATCGGATAGTTCTCTCCGTGCCCACTGCTGTCATACAGTGGTGTGACGGTAGCACCTTTTTCTTCCAGAAAACTTTCCAGAGGTTTCTCATTCTCCTCTATCTCACCACTTTCCAGAAGGCTGACATATTCTTCCACATTCTGTTCTAACTGTTCCCTGCTCATATTTTCGATCAGATTATAAGTAAACCCGGAACCCATGCTGCCCGAAAGATGCAGGAGCAAATCTTCCTTATGGAAGGTATCCCGGATTGGTCTTTCCATTTCCAACTCGTGCATCTGTGCCTCGATATTCTCAACGACTTCTGAAGATGTTTTTCGTATGGTATCCATTGATGCTTTCAATGCCTTCATATCCCTGCTCTCGCACCAGCTGGCGATATAGGTAAACGAATATTCTGAAGTATCCAGACCAAAGTGGTTGCAGACAATATAGGCAATACTTTCTGCTTCTACTTCTTTTGTTGTCTGGTCTTTTAAGACTCCTTCCGCATCCATTACCTCCCGGTCATGCAGCAATGCGTGGCTCACCTCATGGACTCCTGTTTTCATGGTCTGGACATTACTCATAGCTTCCTTTATCGCAATATATTTTTCTGTCTGGTGATAATAACCTTTTGCATCCCCTTCCACATTCATCATGCGGATCGGTACAGGCGAAACACTCTGCAATGCCTGCATGAATGTATCATAAAACTGTACACTTCCGGTAAGCTCCGGCACCTCCAGTTCTGCGATCGGTTCTCCTTCTGTCTGGCTGACATCAAATACTGTCGCTACCCGAAATCTTGGGATAATCATTTCCACAATCTCTGTTTCTGGTTGTCCATCTTCACCAATGATTGGTTCCTGTGTATCCGGGTCAATCTTTTCAATCTCCTGTTTTTCTCTTACTGGTGTCGGTGCAATAATCTGGATTCCTTTCTCTCCACGTTTTACATGACGGTTAAATTTCTTCTGCCATGCCTGATACCCTGCCACCAGTGTTGCTTCCGGTTTCTGCATGGTGATTAGCAGCGTATTATTAAAACTGTAATTGTGGAACTTGGACATGGTATTCAGATATTCGGTATATCTCTCCGAAGTAAAGATCTCTTTTACTCCCTGCTCCAGCCGTTCCGATATTTCTTTTAACTGTTTTTCTATATTATTTGCCATAAACAAACCCTCCATTTTATGTCCCCGCCAGAGAAAACTCTGACGGGAAATCTTTTATAACTCCTGTTCGTGTTTTTTCTTTGCAGCTTTCTGTACAGGTGGCTGTTCCGCTGTATTCTGCTGTGCCTTCTCCTGCTTTAAGCGTTCCAGAATAGATGGCTTATGGATTCTGTCTGCTGTTTCCGGAAGTTCTTTTTCTTCTACAGTATCCCTGCTATCTGTGCTACTTCCTTCTCTGCCAATATCCTCATCTGCCATAATCGTCTCATTACCCTTTTCATCCATGTTCAGCAATACATTTAACTCGGATAACCGTTCCATCTTTTCATTCAGCTCTGCTTCTTTCGGGAATGGTTTCTTTACCTCTTCCTGTGCAGTAGCAAGCTGCTGTTGTACGGTTTCCAATTTCTGCTCACTTTCCGTCAGCTTCCTGTCAATGGAAGAAAGGGTGTTATGGATACGCTGCATATTTCCTACCGGGTCTTTTCCGATCTCCAGCTTATAAGAACATTTCCCTTTGACCGTCAGTTCAAACGCATTGGAGAACATATTGTAGGAAGCAGATAACGTAAACCCATGATATTCCCCGACCTTTCCGCCGGTGCTAACGGTTTTTAAACCTGCACAGGCGGCGATCAACGCTTCGCCTGCTTCTTTCTTATCTTCATAAAGGACATTCCCTACCGTCATGGCAAACGTGTCATTATCCTGTAAATCCACGCTTTTTACTACCTGCGAATCCACCTGCATCCCGGCAATCCGCTCTTTCAATGCACTGATCTGTACCGGGAAATTCTTTGCAATATCGGATTCCAGACGGTAAATCTGACTGGTATGGTTTGCCTTTAGAAGTTTCAGCTTACTCACCTGCACATCCAGATCCATTTTTTCCTTAATGTACGGATTGCCTGTAGCAAGTGCCTTGATCTCTGCATAGGACAGTGCCGTATCATCCACATCTTCACAAGCCCTGACCGGGGATTTACTGGTCATGATCTGGCTGATGAACTTCTGCTTATTCTCCAAAATCTGCCACATATACGCATCAAAAGTATTTTCCGTCACATACCGGAATATCTTTACTTTGTCATTCTGGTTTCCCTGTCTTAAAATACGTCCTTCCTGCTGTTCCAGATCAGACGGCTTCCATGGACAGTCAAGGTGATGGAGAGCAATCAGTCTGTCCTGTACGTTGGTACCTGCACCGAGTTTTGGAGTGGAACCCATCAGGATTCTCACCTGTCCAGCCCGTACCTTTGCAAACAGTTCCGCTTTCTTTGCCTCCGTGTTGTATTCATGGATAAAAGCAATCTCTTCTTTCGGGATTCCTTTTTCTGTCAGTTTGTTCCGGACATCATCATATACGTTGAAAGTCCCGTCTCCTTTTGGAGTAGACAAGTCACAGAAAATCAGCTGGGTTGTCCGGTCTGCTTTTCCTTCCTCCCATACCTGGAAAGCATTTTCCACACAGGTATTGACCTTGCTTTTTTCGGCATCCGGAAGGAGTTCATTCAAAAGCCTTTGGTCTAACGCACACTTTCTTCCATCGTTGGTGATCTTGAGCATGTTATCCTCTGTCGGATTTACCATTCCTGCTCTTACTGATTCTGCACGTTCTGAAAATGCTGCTACCATTTCCTGCTGTTCTTCACTTGGCTTCAAGACTTCATTGATAAACTCTGCTTCCGGTACGGGAAGATTCAGCATATCCGAAGTCTGAATATCCGCAGCTTCCTTAAAAATAGAGATCAGCTCCGGAAGATTGAAAAAACGGGCAAATCGTGTTTTCGCACGATAGCCCGTTCCTTCCGGTGATAATTCGATTGCGGTTACTGTCTCCCCGAACGTTGCAGCCCAAGAATCAAAGTGTCCCATGCCCATACGCATGAGTGTGTCATACTGGAGATAACGCATGATAGTGTAAAGCTCGGTCATACTGTTCGATACGGGAGTACCCGTAGCAAAGGTAATTCCCCTGCCGCCTGTCAGTTCATCCATGTACCGGCATTTCATAAACATATCGGAACTTTTTTGTGCATCCGTCTGTGAAATACCTGCTACATTTCTCATCTTTGTATATAGGAAAAGATTTTTGAATGAATGGCTTTCATCCACAAACAGCCGGTCTACGCCTAACTGCTCAAAAGTTACTACATCATCCTTTCTGGTCTGGTCATTAAGTTTCTTCATCCTCGTCTGCAGACTCTTTTTTGTTTTTTCCAACTGCTTGATGGTATAATTCTGCCCTGCCTGATGTGCTGCTTCTTCAATGGAAAACGTAATATCTGCGATCTGATCTTCCAGCATGGCAATCTGCCGTTCTTTTGAAAGAGGGATTTTCTCAAACTGCGTATGTCCGATGATCACGGCATCATAATCCCCTGTCGCAATACGGGAACAGAAACGTTTTCGGTTCGCCGGCTCAAAGTCTTTCTTCGTTGCCACCAGGATATTTGCCCCAGGATAAAGTCGTAAGAAATCACTGCCCCACTGCTCGGTCAGATGGTTTGGCACAACATAAAGATTCTTCTGTGAGAGTCCCAGCCGTTTTGATTCCATACCGGCTGCGATCATCTGGAACGTCTTTCCAGCTCCTACGCAATGAGCCAGTAACGTATTATTTCCATACAGCACATGAGCCACTGCGTTTTTCTGATGCGGCATCAGGGTGATCTCCGGATTCATGCCAACAAACTGAATATGGCTTCCATCATATTCCCGTGGACGGATGCTGTTAAATCGTTCATTATAGATCTTACAGAGATCTTCCCGTCGGTGCAGGTCTTTAAATATCCACTCCTTAAATTCCTCTTTGATCAGTTCCTGCTTCTGCTGTGCCAGCATCGTTTCCTTCCGGTTTAATTCCCGGTGTTCTCCATCGGCATCCTGTACCGTGTCATAAATCTTGGTATCCCGGAGGTTTAAGGCATCTTCCAAAAGGCGGTAGGCATTGGCTCTCTGTGTTCCGTATGTGGAAGTAACAAGAGCATTTCCGTAGCTGTCCACATTCTTTCCCATAACATTCCACTGTCCGGTCACTTCGGCATACTGGACTTTAACCTTGCTCCCTATATAATATCTTGGTGTATGGAATGTCTCTGCCATAAACCGTGTAATGTAATCCTCGGAAATCCAGGTTGCCCCAAGTCTTGCCTCAATCTCTGACGCATCCAGATCTTTTGGCTGTACCTGCTCCAAATACTGCACATTCACCTGATATTCCGGGTGATCTTCTGCAAACTGTTTGGCGGTCTGAAGTTTTTCCCTCACATTTCCAGAAAGATATTCGTCTGATGGCTCCCATTTTTCACCGATCGGGTTCTTAAAGATTACCCCTTCCAGTTCTTCGGTAAGCTCCTCTTCTGTTTTTCCGGAAAGCTGTGACATATAGGAAAGGTCAACACCTGCCCTCTCACCAATGGAAACCGCAAGGGCTTCACTGGCAGTATCCACAGAAGTCACCGTTTCTGCCCGGCGGATCGTCCGCTTGCTGAAAATATCCGCTTTCCGTTTCAGTTCTCCCTTATCATCCAGAAATTCCAGAGAAGTCAAAAGACAATAGCTGCTGTCCTGGCTAAATGCCCGCTTATTGGCATTGCTGCTGAGAAGACCATATTTTGCTGTAAAGGTATCGTATTCTTCATTGAGTTTTCCCTGCAGCTTTGTGATCTGTTCATCGCTTCCCTCTTCCATCTGGCACTGGATCAGTTCATTCGTAATATCACGAATCTTCACCATCCCTTTGACACGTTCCGCTGTCATTGCCGGAAGCTCCATGCGGTTCATCACAGAGTTTTCCCGGTAATAAACTTCATCATCTACCACAGTAAAACTAAAATTCTTTACCTCCGGGTCTGCCGGGATAGAGACAACATCCTCCTCCAACTCTGTATCCGAAAGTTCCAGTTCCTTGATCGTGCCATGGATATTCCTAATCGCTTCTTTTAACTGTTCTTCTAAGGTAATGCCTTCTTTTGGTTTTACGGTCACTTCCTGCTTTCCGTACTGGGTACTTTCTGTAGTAAAATCACCAAGCACCATTTCCGGATGCTCTGCAAAATAAGCATTAACCGAATAGCCTTCCGGTGTTTCCTTTAGATTTAACCATTCCGGTTCCTCAAGGGATGCCCTGTCCCTTTTCTGGAAAAACAAAATATCAGAAACAACACTGGTATTGGCATTTCTCTGAAACGCATTATTCGGTAATCGGATAGCTCCAAGCAGTTCTGCCCGGTTTGCGATATATTGTCTCACTGCCGGATTCTGCTTATCCAGCGTTCCACTGGAAGTTACCACAGCAACTACGCCGCCCGGACGGATCAGATCAAGGGATTTTGCAATAAAATAATCATGGATCATAAAATGATGCCGGTCATATCTTCGGTCACTGACCTGATACGCTCCAAATGGAACATTACCTATCACACAGTCGAAAAAGCTGTCTGGATAACTGGTTTCCTCAAATCCCTGCACGGCAATCTTATTTTTCTGGTAAAGCTGTTTTGCGATCCTGCCCGTAACCGGGTCAAGTTCCACACCATACATATTGGCTTTGCTCATACTCTCAGGGATCATTCCCATAAAGTTACCGACACCACAGGACGGTTCCAGAATATTTCCCTGTTTCAGTCCCATATTTTCCAGTGCTTCATACATACTTCGGATCACGGTTGGGGACGTATAAAAAGCATTTAAGGTCGATGCCCTTGCTGCACTGTATTCTTCTGGTGATAAGGTATTCTTTAACTCCAGATACTCATTCGCCCAGCTGCTGTTATTTTCCTCAAATGCCTGTGGGATACCGCCCCAGCCAACATAACGGGATAAGATTTCCTGTTCTTCGGGTGTTGCCAGACGTTCTTCTTTCTCCAAAGTCTGTAACAAATGGATGGCTTCCATATTTGCCTTATACTTTGCCTTGGGACCGCCTGCCCCAAGGTCATTATCCTGAATCCGAAAATTATGCGGTTCTGTTACAATCTTTTCTACTTCCGGTTTTAAATATGGCTGGAATTCTCCCTCATATCCAAACAGTTCATTTTCTCCGGGAATATAATTGCGTCCGGTTTCCAGACACCGGAATACATCGGCAGTCGGTGCATTGCTGACTGCATAAAAATCATCATACGAATACTTTGGGAAATCTTCTGTATGGTAGGTTGATAAATGCAGTTCTGTATTGGAACGGGTCTGTGCAACCAGATCTTTTCCTTCTATTCCTTCCGGCAATACCCCTACTGCTTCAAAATGATACCCCTGATACGCAAAAACACCTTCATCCCAGGACTCCGCCAATTCTTCTGCTGTTTTAGCTGTTACCTCTTCTTCTGGTTCTTTTTGTTCCTGTCCCTCAGAATCTTTCGTTGTTTCCTGTTCCTGACTTTCCAGAATAGATTCTTCGGCAGTAACCTCTTCCTCTTCTATTTCCTCCACATCTGACATATCGACTACGGTCGGTTCTGCCACTGCCTTCGTATCCAAGAAATCAAACATGGTCATCTGGTGCCCTGACGGTTCTGTAAAGAATGGTTCTGCTTCTGGTGTCGGGAATATCGTATAGGTTCCTTCTACATACTGGTGGAGTTCTGAAAGAAGTTTTGTTTTCTGCTGATAGTTTGTCCCATACGCTTCAAAATCCAATGGAAGAGCTGCCAATGCTGCATCCATCTTCTGTAACAGTTCCTCTGTCTGCTCTGGATTCTCTAATACTGCCTCCATTTCTTTTCCTGGTTTTTCCCAGAAGAAGTCCTCCGTAAATGGTCTGTCCATCTCTTCCGGAAGACGGTCATAAAAGCGGAGTACCTTGTTCGCCATCTGTTCCCGTTCATATTCCGGCATACGAGCATAATCTTCTGCCTGCAGGAACTGGTCATTCTTGATCAGATAAGCTACTCTGTTTGCAACTTTATTCCAAGATAATAAAATTGACGTATATGGATTCCCATAAGCACCTCTTGCAAGAAACAATCCTTTTCCATCATAGTTTGCATGTGAATCATCGGCACCAGACAGTGCATGACTGCTTCCACCAATCCCATACTGTTCCTTGATAAAACCTGTCCTCGCTCTTTCATCCTCATGCAGCAGATAAAAGGAATACGTCCTAAGCCTGCCCTGTGAATACGCTCCACCTCCTGCAAGATAAGCATCAATCTCATCCTGTGTAATGAACATCGGATGTTCTTTCCAGGCAAACCCATCCCTTGCCTGATAAGGGATGATCTCATCCGCAAACTTCTGAAACTGCTTTGAGATATTTACAGGATTATAATGATGGAAACGCATAATGGAATGATTTTCCTCATAGGCTTCTGCCAGTGCATCCAGTCTTTCATTTAGTTCCGAAAGCCACTGGGAATCTTCCAATTTTTCTTCCAGATAATCTGTGATCTCCGGATAGATACTGCGAAGATGTGGTAAGTCCTCTTCGTCAAAAACAATCTCGGCTACTCCTTCTGCCATATCCCCTTTCATATAGGCAAGAGCCTGGGCGTGTTCTTTTACTGCATTACTTCTTGCCGCATCCAATACAGACTGTGGTGCATATTCACCCTGGTCTAAAAGCTGATGGATACGTCCGCTGACATCTTCCCATGATAAAAATGCCTTATCTAAGATATGGTCTGTAACCGTATGCCCCACTGCGATCTGCATCCCGGTTTCATCAAACCAGACTGAATATTCCTTTCCATCAATCTGAAAGCCTTTTCCACCTTTACGGTATTCACGCTTTACAAACTCCGTATATTCCTCCGGTGTCTGTTCGCTCATGAAATTATAGATGATCCGGAGCTGGCTGGCTTTCCGGTTTCCTCCTGTCCGTAAGATCTCATCAACAACTTCCTCTGGAATCGGGATTTCTCCTGCATAAAGGGCAGCTGCCCTTTCCTCGATGTTCCGCCTTTGTTCATCTGCAGTTGGATATTCGGGCAAAGATAAAGCAGAGGCGATCTCTTCCTCTGCTTTACTCAATCCATCTTCTCTTGTATCTTCGACTAACTGTATACCAATTCCGTCAAGATGCTCTCTTCCGCTGTTGCCATCAGTGCGTTCATGTGTGCTGTCCATGCCATCGGAT
>JBMNRU010000039.1:0-9362 GCA_050944855.1 Lachnospiraceae bacterium | reverse complement strand
CCCGGCGGGAATGCCTGGAAAAAGCCAAAGCCCTGGATCCCAGGAACCTGGATGTGCTGATGCAGCTCCTGCTGCTGGAAAAGAAACAGTTCTGGGAATACATTCCCGAAGTCCAGAAAATGCTGGCGCTGGGCAAAGAAGACCTGAAGCAGCGGAAACTGTACAGAGAATCAATGGGAGATTTCTACATGGTCTTGGAAACCCGTCCTTACATGCGGGTCATGCACTTTTATTTGGAACTCCTTGCCGGCTGCGGAATGGTCCAGCAGGCCATCGCCGCGGCAAAAGAAATGCTCAAACTGAACAAGAACGACAACCTGGGAATCCGTTTTTACCTGATGGCCCTGTACGTGTACAGCGAAGACGAATTCAATGCCCGGAAGCTGATTCGGACCTTCAAAGACGAAGAAGACAGCTGCCTCTTCACCATGCCCATGGCCCTGCTGAAGTTCCGTCAGGGAAAATGGGACGAAGCCAAGGCCATTTTGAAAAAAGTCAAGGAGCAGTACAAAGGATTCCAGACCTTCCTCCGGGATGCCGTCAAAGGCAGGGACGCATTCTACGAAGAAGATGAAGAAATGATGGATATGTACCAACCCAACACCCGCAGCGAACTGGTCACCATGGTCCTGGATTTCCACTTTCTCTGGGACACCGCCCAGCAATTCTTCCTTTGGGCCAAAACCGTCATGGGGCCCGAACGGAAGAGAAGAGAAAAGAGCGGGAAGAGCAGTCACTAGTCTCTAGTCTCTAGCCGAAGGAAGGAATCCGCAGGAGCAGATTCCAGGAGTAGTCCAGCTTGTGTCCCCTGACGGGTAGGGGGTCCCTCCCACACCAACCGTAGGGGCCGCAGGCTCGGCGGCCCGCCAGATGTACGGCTTTATGGGTCTCTCGCCCAACGTCTTACGTCTCACGCCGGAGGAAACCATCTGCCGGGGCAGATGCTCCTGAACATATAAACCCGCAGGTCGGGCGCCTTATCTCAACCTTGCTCTTCTAGTGAAAAGTCGATATAATAGTAAAAGAATGTTTGCTTTAGCTTTATAATAAATGTGTAAAAGGAGATGAGAAAGCATGAAATCAGATTTGATCTTGAAACGATTTTTTTCTAAATCCATGCTGCAACATCTTCTCGAGCATCAACACGACCATTTGTTTATAACCGCAATTCATAAGTATATCAAGAATCCTGATGGTATGACTTATGATCAACTTTTTAATCAGATTTATTCTTATATTGCCCATTCATATCGGACGGAATACTATTATAAAAATTCTCTATTTAATAAAATACTGTTGAAAAATCATAATCCACGTACTACAGTTGCTTTCTCTGAATTTCCAATTGCACGTTCCAAAGCTGATTTTGTTATGATCAACGGTATCGGAAGTGTTTATGAAATAAAAACGGAACTGGATAACCTGGATCGTTTGGAAACACAAATCCATGATTACTATAAAGCCTTTTCTCATGTAAATGTACTAACATATGAAAAAAACGTAGAAAAGGTGGAAAAGATTGTACCATTATCGACAGGAATCATGATTTTGACACAAAGGGGAGCACTGCATTCTATAAGAAAGGCAATTGATAACAGAGATTACTTTGATTTAGAGACTATTTTTAAAATCTTGCACAAAGATGAGTTCGAATCAATCCTTTTGCGTTCAGGAAAATCTTTACCTGACTGTGATTCTTTTACGTACTATAAAACTTGCTATACCTTATTTTCTCAAATGGATGTACAAGCTGCACAAAGGGAGATGCTCAGAGAACTGAAAAGCCGAATCAGCATGGAAAAAAGAGACTCTATTGATAAAGTACCGAACTCTCTGCGTTTTCTAGTTTACACAGATAAAATCGGAGAACGGTGTTTGCCCCAATTGAATCAGCTTTTGACAAGAGTATACGGAGGTTAAAAATGAGTTTAACATATTATCCCTATCTGAGAGGAAGACAATTTGAACTTCTGGCGTTACGTGACCTTGTAAATAATGGATGGATTTCTGAAAGAGTGGTTCCAGTTATTGAACCGGTCAGATTTTCACCTACTTTAATAAAAACCTTGCAAGCTTTTAAGGAAAAGAATAAGTCCTATGCATTAATAGAAAATCCCCAATACGGTAGTTTTTGGGACCAGATGAAAAAAGATCAGAATTTACAGAAGCAATACGAGGGAAGCATTTCAGAAAGTAAGAAGATTACGGCTTTTTTGATGAACGAAAGTGCTGTCGCTAAGTTGCAGCAAATTTCACGCGACAATTTAATGGTTGTCAATGAAGATATGGACTGCTATGCATCTTACACTCAAGCATTTGGAGAAGGTGAAGAAGCGGCATATACACTGATTCCTGATAAAAGACAATTCAAGAGAAAAATTCAGAATGGCAAGATTCTCTTGGAGGATCATTTTCCGATGAAAGATCGAAATAAAGATTATGCGGAAAAAGAGGATGAGTTTTTCTCGGATGATCATATAGGAATTGAATCAGAGGGATATACCGGATTTTCTGACTACTCTGTGATTGGTGCGAAATATAACGAATCAGGATTTGCTCCTTTGGCAGTTGCAATCCATGTAGTTTATTTCGATAAAAATCTAAATTTAAGAATCCATCATTTTGTTTCTGATTCCAACGAGGATATACAAGACCCGGCAGGAAAATATGGGGAAGCCATAGAAAAATTGGCCAACTGGTATACGCAAAACAAGCAATTTTGTACTCATGGGCTGGAACTGTTATTAGAAACAAATAAAAATCGCAGATACCCTGGCTTGGGAACTGTAAAAAAATATTCTATAATGCATCATCTGGAACTAATGGATCACTATTTAAATGGAGCTGAATAAAATGCGTATAGGAATTGATTGTTTTCAAGACGTACAACTTCGATCTATCATAGAATCAGAAAATCAGATTGGGCATTGTGATGTGCAGGATATGGATAATGTTCTGATATATGATACGGAGACAAGTCAGAGCAATGACCTGGAAGCAAATATGGTCTCGATTATCAGTCTGTATGTGCCTGGTGATGAGGTGGAAAATAATAATCGGCAGAGGTTTGATAAAATAGAAAACAGGCTGCGTGAAGATTGGAGAATATTTTCTCCGGCTCTAGAAACAGAGCAGATTCGTCGGGTTATTTTAGCAATTTGCAAGAATGAATATACAGAAAGTGATTCAATATTTCAAAATACTGTAGGTTTGGGCGTGCTTGGCGATTCTCAATTTTTACGGGACAACTGTCTTACCAGAGAAGAAAGTTGGATTGATTTTTCTCAAGCGTTAAAGCATGAACAAAGATTCCATAAACATTTAAATCTGGAAGTTTTACAAACATTGTTAAATAGCGAGACGCTACATTTAGAAATCAGCCCGGGAACTGAATTGTATCGTTCCAGAATTAGTAATGGTAAAATGTATGCAGAAAGTGAGATGGGAGCACCTCCTCCAGATAAGGCATCCGAGGGAAGAGTCAATTCCAAAGGGATTCCTTGTTTATACCTTGCTGATACGATGGAAACAACGCTTCATGAAATCAGAGCAAGAGATTTTGATGATGTAACGGTGGCAACTTTTACTCCTACTCGTAAAGTCAACTTGATTGACCTGAGACAGTTGGATCAACTGAGTCCCTTTGCAGATGGTATTGGTTTGGATTGGTATGCTGTCAACGTTAAGATTTTGCATGAAATCAGTCTGGATATAGCCAAGCCAATGAGAAGAAATGACAGCGTATTGGATTATCTTCCTTCGCAATATATTGCCGATTTTGTCAAGAGTCTTGGCTACGATGGTATTTGTTTCTCCAGCACACTTAACAGGGATCATCATGGTGTCAATTATGCGCTTTTTAACGAAAAAGATTTTCAGTGTACTAATATCAAGATGATACGTGTAAGGAATCTGGAATTTCATACAGAGAATGTGTCAGATTGTAATTGAAAATTATTTAGGACCATATATTCCTTAACATCCACGCTCCTATTTGACAAAAAATCAGCATGCGTGTAAAGTAAGGAAAGCAAGAAATGATTTCTTGTTGATCTTTAATCCCTGCGCTTTGTTGTCGTGCCTTGATAAATACAGGGGTACGTGGGTTGAAATAAGTTCTGAATCTAGTAAAGAAATGCATCTTGCAGGGAGATGTATTTCTTCTTGGAATTTTTAAAGTGTTGATTTCTTACTGCAATTTATTTACTTCAAGTTATTTATATAGTAAAATATGATATAGCAGAATGAAATGACAAATTTTGAAATATATAATAAATAGGAGAAATTTCATGAAACGTTATTCTGACTATATGGACGAAATAACACCGGATGAACTTTACAAAGGATTATTGAAAGAAGGAATGTTTACAGAGAAACTTCCGCCCATATTCACTTCGGAATCATTCTATGAGTATTGTAAATCATGTTCTAAAGGAGCGAGACAGAAATGGAGTGGAAAATCTGACTGGATTCCATATACGTCTATTCGAAATAATGGTTTACCCAGGTTGCTAGGTATTCCTTCTCCTTTTGCCTATGAGAGGTTATGTCAATGCTTGGCTTCGAATTGGCCGGAAATTCAAAAGATATTTCAGGAAAATACAATAAATGATCCATATAAAGTGAGTCAGACTCATATTCGAAAAATAACAGGGACGGAAATGCTGTTTGAGATGAACTATAAAAACTGGCAGCTAGACTCCAGCCCTGAAAATGAATTGCGCATTGGCGCAAGATATGTGGTTGAAACGGATATATCTACTTGTTTTCCAAGTATTTATACGCATGCATTACCTTGGGCCGTTTATGGAAAAAAAGAAACCAAGGAAATGATGGTAAATAAGACACTGAAAAATTCTTGGCCTGATAAGTTGGATAAAGCTTGTCGTGATACAACGAATGGTGAAACACATGGTGTTTTAATTGGACCACACGCTTCCAATGTGGTTTCTGAGATCCTGCTGACTAAAATAGATGCAGAATTAAGAGAAGAAAAACAGAATTGGAAATTTGTTAGATACATTGATGACTACCACTGCTATGTGCAAACTTATAGTGAGGGGAAAATTTTTCTGTCTCGTTTAGATCGGATTTTAAGAAATTATGATTTACAATTAAATTATAAGAAAACCAAAATCATAGGACTTCCCCAATATGAGAAGTCATTTTGGACAAAGACAATTGGTCTTTATAAAGAACTCTTGTTGAACCGCTCGTATTTGGATTATAAAACAGTAGAAAATTATTTGTCGCATATTATCCATTGTTTTAATGATAATCCAGATGACGCAGCAATTATTAATTATGGACTGAAAGTATTGGTAAATACAATACATCGAAATAATGTAAGAGTTTCATGGAATGCACGAAATTATATCATTGGTACGATGGAATACCTTTCTTGTATTTATGTCTATCTAATTCCACTGATGGAAAATTTTCTATTTGAGTTCTTTTCAGTTGAAGTAAGCCAGATACAAAACTTTGCAAACCAGATTTATGCTACGGAAGCAGGTGTTGGGTCGGCAGAAGCTAAGACTTATGCCTTTTATTATGCTTTGAAATATGGATTTCCATTAAATTCAACGATTACTTTTGATAAAATTATTGATAGCAACGATTGTGTACTAAAACTTATGGCATATTTGTATTTTAGGAGAGAGAATATCTGCAGCTATGCGGACCAACTGCTTGATCAGGTAAGAGCTATGGATCAATCCGATAGAGAGAAAAACTGGGTGTTTGCCTATGAAGTTCTGGATGAAAGCGAATTGAAGGAGAATCGTTGGAAAGAACTGAAAAAGAGAAAAATCTCATTTTTGTACGATGAGTTCCAAATAAAAAGTTAACCCTAAATTACAGAAAGGAAAAATGATAATCTTGAATAATACCGTAAAAGTACTTCTTGAATGTAAGCGCTTAAAAATACGGTGTATGGAATCACCACCTTCAGTTTGAGATAATACGAATGTTAGAAAAACGTCGCACGAAAAAAACGAATTTCTCTACGGCGCGCAGCCTGTCGTTTTTTTCGAGCCATTCGTGTTACTCATCTCTGGAGGTGGTTTCGTTTTGGGAGAAATTCAACGCATCAAACATCAGCAGGCTCTAAAATACTGGAGCCAGATTCTAAAGGAACAGCAGGAAAGCGGTCTTTGCATCAAGGCGTTCTGCCGTTCCCGTCAGATGAGCCATCATACCATGTACTATTGGCTCAAGGAACTGAGAAAGGAAGCTTTGTCAGTCGAAGTACAGGCTCCTGCCTGCGCCACCCAATTTGCAGCTGTGTCTCTGGCGAAGGATGAACATCATTCCTGCGGGAATATGGTTGTCCATGTTGGCGCTGTTTCTCTGGAAATCCCTGAAGGAACCGCTGCGCCAGATCTGCAGCGCATGCTGCAGGTCCTGAAAGAGGTGTTCCTGTGTTAATCCGCAACATTACCGCCGACCATATCTACCTGGCCTGTGGATACACGGATATGCGGAAATCCATAGACGGCCTGGCCGCTCTGGTGGCTGCCCGCTTCCATCTGGATCCCCATCAGCCTGCCCTCTTTCTGTTCTGTGGCAGAAGGAAAGACCGTATCAAGGCTCTGTTGTGGGATGAGACTGGATTCCTGCTGCTGTACAAGAGACTTGAAAATGGCCGGTATCAGTGGCCGAACGCTCCGGAAGATTTGGTGGAACTCTCCCAACAGCAGCTCCGCTGGCTCACAGAGGGGCTCTCCATCCATCAGCCAAAAGCTGTGCAGACAGTCCATCCGTCTCTGACCATCTGAAAAAAGTGGGAATAGTAAGTCTGTGGATTTTCTGGATTTCAGTTTTTTTCTCCGGTATGATGAAGACATCATTAAACGATGGGGAAATATGAACAACTGAAAAGTAAGCGCTTAAAAATACAGTGTATGGAATCACCACCTTCAGTTTGAGATAATACGGATATTAAAAACATCACACGAAAAAAACGAATTTCTCTACGGTGCTCAACGTGTCGTTTTTTTCGAGGCATTCGTGTTACTCATCTCTGGAGGTGGTTTTGTTTTGGGAGAAATTCAACGCATAAAACATCAGCAGGCTCTGGAATACTGGAGCCAGATTCTAAAGGAGCAGCAGGAAAGCGGTCTTTGCATCAAGGCGTTCTGCCGGTCCCGTCAGATGAGCCATCATGCTATGTACTATTGGCTCAAGGAACTGAGAAAGGAAGCTTTGTCGGCCAAACCACAGGCTCCTGCCTGCACCACCCAATTTGCGGCTGTCTCTCTGGCGCAGGATGAACATCATTCTTGTGGGAATATGGTCGTCCATGTAGGCTCTGCGTCTCTTGAAATTCCTGAGGGAACGGCTGTGCCAGATCTGCAGCGCATGCTGCAGGTCCTGAAAGAGGTGTTCTTGTGTTAATCCGCAACATCACTGCCGACCACATCTACCTGGCCTGTGGATATACGGATATGCGGAAATCTATCGACGGACTGGCCGCTCTGGTGGCCGCCCGTTTCCATCTGGATCCCCATCAGCCTGCCCTCTTTCTGTTCTGTGGCAGAAGGAAAGACCGTATCAAGGCTCTGTTGTGGGATGAGACTGGATTCCTGCTGCTGTACAAGAGACTGGAAAATGGCCGGTATCAGTGGCCGAACGCTCCGGAAGATTTGGTGGAACTCTCCCAACAGCAGCTCCGCTGGCTTACAGAGGGGCTCTCCATCCATCAGCCAAAAGCTGTGCAGACAGTCCATCCGTCTCTGACCATCTGAAAAAAGTGGGAATAGTAAGTCTGTGGATTTTCTAGATTTCGGTCCTTTCCTCCGGTATAATGGAGACATCATCAAATGAAGGAGACCGGAAACGTGGCCGAAGCAGTGAGAACCGAAGAACAGATCAAGGAACTGGAACAGAAGGTGGAACGTCTGTCCGAGGAGAACCAGAGACTCAAACAACAGCTGCATGCGCTGCGGCACACGGTCTTTGGCTCCCGCACGGAAAAGGCGGAAAAGATCTGTCCGGACCAGCTCAATCTCTTCAATGAAGCCGAAGTGGAAGCCAAGCCATCGGCGCCGGAACCTGAAATCGAAGTCCCGGCCCACAAACGGCGCAAGAAACAGAAGCGGGATTGGGCTGAGCTGCTGGAAAAGTTCCCTCATGAAGAAAAACTGTATACGCTCCCGGAAGATGAACGGATCTGCAAGCGCTGTGGCAGTTCTCTGGTCTCCATGGGCAAAGAGAAGATCCGCACGGAAGTGCAGTTCATCCCTGCCCAGGTCAAGATCATCGACATCTACCGGGAATCTTTCCAGTGCCTGGAATGCCGGAAACAAGAGCACTTCGTGGTAGAGAAGCCTCAGGTGCCTCACAGTGTCCTGCAAAATTCCATGGCCACCGCCTCTGCCGTAGCTCATGTCATCGTCCAGAAATACCAGATGGCCGTGCCGCTCCACCGGCAGGAACAGGAATGGAAGAATATCGGCCTGCCCCTTTCCCGGGCAACCACGGCCAACTGGATCATCCGGTCTTCCCAAGACTGGCTGGCCCCCCTGGTCAGTGTCATGAAGGCAGAGCTTCTGAAGCAGGCGGTGATCCATGCGGACGAAACTCCGGTCCAGGTGCTGAATGAGCAGAACCGGAAAAACACCACCAAGTCCTTCATCTGGGTGTATACCAACGGGGAATATGAACAACTGAAAAAGATACGGATCTACCAGTACTGCCAGGGCAGAAGCGGTGAATTCGCCCGGAAATTCCTGGAGGGATATCAGGGAATCCTGCAGACCGATGGGTATGCAGGATATGAAAAGGTACCCTGCAAAGTCCATGCTCTGTGCTGGGTGCACGCCCGCCGGAATTTCGTCAATGCGATTCCCGCTGACATGCCCAAGGAGGAGATTGCCCAGACCACCTGCGGCCAGGCCATCCAGAAACTGGGTGAAATCTTTGCCGAAGACAAGAAACTGGCGGAACTGGATCCGGAAAAACGGAAAGAAGAACGTCTGCGGCTTGAAAAAGACAAGCTGGAGGCTTACTTTGCGTGGCTGGAAACGAAAATGGACGAACAGCCGAGCCTGAAGTCACCGCTGGGGAAGGCCATCCAATATGTGCTTCTCCACAGGAAGCAGTTAAGTGCCTATCTGGAATATGGAGAAGCTGCCATGACGAACAATATCTGTGAACGGGCCATCCGAAACTTCACCATAGGCCGGAAGAACTGGCTGTTCAGCGCTTCTCCCAAAGGAGCAGAAGCCAGTGCTGTTAACGTCGGGTTAATTTAACCAAGTAGAGTCGGATTAAAATCGCCATTCGGGGGTGCGGACATTTTTTTGGACTTTTATAACTTTCGGATCTCATTTCAATACTTCCGTAAGAGCCTTGCTTCT
>JBMNRU010000038.1:0-9657 GCA_050944855.1 Lachnospiraceae bacterium | reverse complement strand
TTTCTATCCTTTCGACTGATTATAGTATACCACACTTCGCACCACAGAACAAGCGTTCTATTTTCTTTTTTCTGCAATTCATCTCCCACCTGTAGAGGAAGGAGAATTCTTGCTAACTTTTGTTAAATTCAGCCCTGCAAACAACTCCCCAAGTGTGCTGCCAAGATGTTCCGACGGTTTCTCCGGCATTTCGTAACTAATCAGCTGATAGTCCGGATTCATTTCCAGCTTCTCGACCAAAAGACCTGTATTCACTGCATCATCCATTCCATCATGAAACTTACCTTTCGGATCAATGTCTGCTCGTCCCAATGCTTCTTCCAGACTAATACGCCGAGTCAGCTGAAATCTCTGACTGAAAACCATTTGATAATCCACCCATCTATCCTCCATCATAAAAGCATCGACGCTCTCATCCGTAATCTGCTTTGCTGTGATTTCATGTAAAAGCTGATTTCTGTCGGATTCGCTCCAGGCATAGACTTTGTATTCTCTGTCCCCAATCCAGTCGATCATATGTACTAATGCCTCCCCAATACACGGTGCTTTCTTGACCTGACTGTTTTTGATTCCTGTCAGTTTTTCGATAAATGGATCAATCACCCCGTGTTCCGGATGAACATATTCTCGAATTGTCCCAACCTGCTTGAATTCTTCATTCAAAAGAACTGCGCCAATCTGAATCGTCTCATAGGCATAATGATAAGCTTTGTTCCGATAATCTCTTGGTACTCTGCACATTTCTAAATCAATCACTAAGTAAAACATTCTTTCTCTCCCCTTTTTATCGAATTAATTTCTTATATCATCTGACCGATATGCTCCAAATGTTTAATCATCCATCTCGTCCTCCCAGTAATCATAGGCATCATCGTATCCATCATCATAATCACCGTCACCGAATTCTTCCGCCCAGTCATCTGCAAAATCATCTGCATCATCATAATCATAAGCATCATACGGGTCATACTTCTTCTGACGGTCATAACTGCTCGTGTAACCTGAATTCCTCTTATAACTTGAGCTTCCCGATGAAGAACCGGAGCTTGAATAAGAACCTGAACTCGTGCCTGAAGCGCCGTTTACAAAAGAACCTGTAGAACCGCCGCCTCCGCCGGCTGAATGCGAATACGTCGCTGATGCTGTTGATGTCGATGCTGCCGTCGATTTAGATGCTGATGTTGATGTCGACGCAGATGATGATGAATAGGATGATGAAGTCTCACTCTGTAATACATTGGATGCCGTCTGTTTCGAAGCACCATATTTCTTTGCCAATGAAGGCCACATAATACTAACTGCCATTACAACAACACCGGCAATCAGCAAACCTCTAACCGTCTTTCTAGTATCATTTTTCATTATCCGTTCCACCTTTCTTCTCTCTAAAACACGCTTCATTTCAACGAATTAACTTCCGCTTTTCATCTCTATTGATTGCATATCGCAGCAAATATAATCAATCCGACGATCAATGCAGCCAATCCAAGCTAAAATTCCCATAATCATTACGCCCTCTGATGATCACTTATTAACCTAAGTATAATAAACTTCTAACTAAAAATACACCTGCACTCCGCAGACTTAACCATCGGTATTTCTCAAATTCTGTGACAAAAACAGACATGATTTTCTCTAAAATGATTTCCTAATCATTCATGTATTCATAGTAATCGTCTTCGCTGGCAAACAAGATATATTTGCCTCCAACTAATCCCATGTATCCATCGCTTGTATTAAATCCCTTCATTGCCAGTTCCTCCATTTCTATGAATATCTTTGTTTCCGTCTTTCATTGATTAGAGTATACGTCAATAGGTGGGCTATAAAAATACCAGCAATTTTGTTCAACATAAAATAAGGCACTTAAAAAGTTATTCTTCTCTCAACTTTTTAAGTGCCTTAAAATTCTATATTTATTTACCGCTGACTAAGTCATCTCGAAACTGCCTTATTTTTGTCGGATTTCGTATTTTTCTTCCAGATAAATCGGATTGTAGGAGAGCTTCGACTTTCTGAGCCCCTCCAGACCGATATCATCTTCTCTGTTCACCAGCAGGGCATCTGGAAATTCATGTAACAAATTTTGTAGTCCAGATAGCGGCAGTTCGTGAGCAGATAATCAATGCCATTCAGCTCATAATCAATCCGATGATACGCATCTTCTATCATCATAAGCTCCTTTCCAATCCTTTGGATTGCTGCATTTTTTAACTGATGATACTATTATAGGCGATTGAAAAAGCAGCTTTGTAATGATGATGGTCCAAGGCCTTTTTCTCATCATATTATACACCTATTTCCTTATGCTGTCAGTGACAAAAGAGCCCCGGCAGCTGCTTTTTCGGCAGCCACCGGGGCTTAGAGAGAATATTACAAACACTTTTTCTTCTGATATTATCTTTTTCTTCTGCGTTTTGTTATCTGCTTTAATGTGTATTTTTCATTATCATGAATGATATCTTCATTCCAGCTACTGCAAAGTGTTTTTATATTGCTGATATTCTCCATCTGTAAGTTCTTTTTCATAGGCATCATACGCCTTCTGCAAAGAATCATATTTCTGACCATTCGCTATAATCTTCTTATTGTCAGCCTGTGTCAGGTGGCCTGAAATAGCCACATATTTGCAAAAGACTGTTGGCCTGAAGTTTCTCCTGTACCTTTGGCAGCATGCTTGAATTTTGACATTTTGAATCTATTTCAAAATATTTATTTTTCTTGCTGATCAAATAATCCAGTACCCCGCTCTCATTTAACGGTTTTTGCAAATCCTCGGTGATATCAAAAAAGTACTTCTTACTGCTGTCTTCATTTTTACCTTTCCAGTCAAATAATATGCCTTTCTCAGGATCGTAGGATACTTCACATACCCCACCGGCAACAGGATCACCTTTCCAATGATCGGTATCCGGATCGCCATTGGAATGAGAGATTCCGGCAATTGACACTGTATTTGATGACTGCCATCCTGCTTTTTTTGTTTCAGAGGAACAACTTTGAGAACATCTTTTTCTTCTTCTATCTCTGCAGCAATCATCACTTCACCATATGCTGTTCGTACATTTTCTAAATCTGTTGACTCTGCACTTCTTTCGACATATTTAGAATAAGCAGGCGCCAAAATTCCAACCAGTATTGCAAGAATGGCAACGACGATTACAAGCTCCACCAAAGTAAAACCTTTGTTTTTATTTTTATCTATATGCACTTTTGTTACCTCGTTCGGACGTTTTGCCTTTCTGTTCTTCTATCGTTAACTTTAGTATGGCATATTTTCATCAGTTTCTGCCTTTACCAGCGAAATCGTACCGTTATCCAGACATTCCACAAATTTTACAACCAGATTTGGATCAAATTGTTTGCCTGCATCCTGAAGAAGCTTCTCTCTCGCTACGTCTAACGGAAACGCCTTCTTATAACAACGCTTGGATGTCATGGCATCAAAGGAATCTGCCACGCACAGGATACGTGCAGTCAACGGAATATCTTCCCCCGCAATTCTTCGCGGATATCCTTTACCGTCATAGCGTTCATGATGACCGATAACAGCAGGAATAACATAATCCAACGATGGCAGGTGACGAATGATATCGATCGATGCTTCCACATGCCCTTTGATCGTCTCGTATTCTTCATCTGTCAGACGTTCTGCTTTATTTAATATATATTCCGGAATACCGATTTTACCTACATCATGCAAGAGTGCTGCCTGACGGATGATCTCAACCATATCCTCGTTCATTCCAAGTGTTGTTGCCAATGCTGTTGCATAATAAGCCACATTCGTGGAATGGCTAAAAGTATAATGATCCTTCGCATCAATAGCTGCCGTCAACGCATAAATCGTTGACTCATACTCCCGATAAATATGTTCGCGGTTCGTTGTGTTTTCATTTTTATTGTTACGGAACATCGTATCAAAGACCTGTATGCCATTTTTTCCACTATGTTTCACATGATACACCGCAAGATCCACATTTTCCATCAGCTCTTTAACATTTTTTGCAGCATATGGTGCAGCACTGATTCCTGCACTGACTGTGATTGCCTTCAGTTTCATATCTGTTCTGCGATTATTCATAACAAAAATCTGTTTCGAAATAGATTCCACCAGATTTCTGGCAGAGAAAAGGTCATATCTCGGCAATAAAACAGCAAATTCTTTTCCGCCATAGCGGGCCGTATAGCCGCTGTCTCCTACACTGCTTTTGATGATTCCCGCAATACGCTGCAGGCAAAGATCTCCTTCTTTTACACCATACAGCTGATTATATAACTTAAAATCATCTACGTTGATGATCGCCAATGCCAGTGATGCCTCTTTGTTTTTCTCAAACTCTTCATTGAGCACTTCATAGAAGTATTTCCTGTTCAACAAACCGGTCATCTCATCTGTTCTGGCTTCCAGGCAGGCGTTCTCATACAGTCTCGCATTTTTAATCGCAATGGATGCCACGGAAGTGATATTGGAGATCAATTCTACTTCATCATACACCACTCTCTTTTTTGCAGAAGAATCTGTGATCAGAACAACCCCTACCAGATTATCGCCATCTTTTAATCCAACGCAGTAGCGTGTATGATGTTTATCCAGCTGATGTTTCTCCTCTTCCCACATGGACTTATATTCCACAGAATAACGAAAATCCTTGTAAACGATCGGTTCCTCATGTTCCTTCAACCACTGAATCATCGGATTTTCTTCTTCCAGAGCAAACGCCAGATCACTTAACGGCTGATCACTCGCCACTCCGCGATACGGCTCTCCAGGCACATTCTGCATACAAATATAGATATTTCCGACATCCATCAACTCTTTCATTACACGAATCGTTCTGTCCAGAATCTCCTGCAGATCCAGCGTTTTTGAAATCGCTGAATTGAATTCTCTGATCTTCTCTGCCTGATGATTTTCCTCTCTGATAAACACACTGCGTATCAAAAATCTCCATAAAAATGTAAAGAATGTATAAATCACCAGAAAAACGATAGAAAAAATAAGTGTGTATACCGTCATGTTCTTATCCAGCTGTATGTGAAAAATCTTTTGCAAGGATGGAACAATATTTAAAAAAACAAGAATGGAAAACAAAAATCCCACACCATAGCACAAACTGGTAGATGCCAACATCTGCAGTCTGAACAGCCGTCTGCGAATCAGTGCATAAAACAGTAAAAATACATTTACTACACCACTTAAAATATCGATTGGGAAACCACTAAAAAGCGGAATTCCAAGAAACGCATTCCCAAGGAACAAAGTGAGAACACCCAACATCACCGGTTCATACTGCACCTTTATATTGGGATTTTCATTGCAGATCCGCACAAGAACCCTAAAAAGATATAGCAGAAATATTCCTGCCGGAATAAAAAACACTACAATCGCCGGTTTGATTTCATACACAAATGTTGAAATTCCATTTTTATCCACCACATTCGGGGATTCGAGGAAGATTCCATACTGCACATTCAACCAAAAGCAAAGCAGCATAACCGCTAGGTATATTTTCCCAGGAGCACCGTTCTTTTGCCCTCCAAAAGCGAGTATAAAACGGCAATATGCATATGGCAGCAATAAGATGCCAAGCAGGGAAACCTGAAACCAGAATTCACAACCTGGCCAGAACTGTGCACGCATAAAAGCAGAGCCGCCGGTCCAGAAAAGCAGACCTAAAAGCACCACCAGAAAACTGTTTATTATTTTATTTCTCTTTGCCGCCAAAAACATTAACAGCATAAAGCCATAGCACAACATGGCTATGATCGATATATATCCATAGGTTCCCATAAATTCCCCTTATCCCATTCTTTGCTTCTCTACTTATCTCACTTTATTCAAACACTCCTGTACATCCAGAAGTTCCTTCAGATCATAATGCGAAGGACTCATCTGATGTATTTTCTTTCCGGTCTTTTTCTCATAGGCCGCAAAAGTTCCACATGTAAAGATCGTTACCTGTAAAGGATCCATTCCCAAAATCTTTTTAAGATCACGGTAATCCTGGTCGATATATTTAAAATATGTACTCAGTAAATCCTTTAAAATAGTTGCACTCATAGCCGTATTAAGCATTGCGTCCCTTTCCAGCTCCACATACATATGCAGATATGGACGATTATGCTCATTGTATTCCTTTGTTGCAACCCAATTTGTGATTGGAAGCTTCGAAAGGCCGATCACACTTCGGATTCCATTTTCCGAAATCCTCGTAAATCCGGCAATATCAATGATCCACGGTACCCGGTCTACATACTCAAAGCGCGGAATCCTTGTCTCATCATCCCGATTCTCCAGTCCGACACAACGGTACATATCGCCACAACGGTAACGGGCAAACGCTCCACCTTTCAGAATGGTAAATACAAGCTCATATTTTTCTCCGGGGCGTACTTCATCCATCAGATACGTCGGCGGAATGTAAGAGGGATCCTCATGATTTTTCATCATATCCTTCTCGGTAATAAATTCGTAAAATGCCGTATCCGGGAAGAAATACATTCCTTTTCTTGTCCAGGTCTCCGTACCAATGATAGAAGGTTCCGTACCGGCAAATAATTCCATCGGCCGAATCCCCCAGAGCGCTTCAAGATCGTCTTTATAACACAGGTTATCTGTCCCCGCCACCATAAAGCCTTTCAAATGAAACAGATCTTTTGGAAGCAACGGTCGGTTCTCTTTTTTACAGCGATGCTTTGCCTGCAGCAGACGAAGAATCATATGCGCTTTACATTTCATAAGCTCTGACAGCTTGATGCCGCCACCACCACTCGTCATGGAAGAAAGACTTAAACTAACTGCATAAGCTACACTGCCCAGCCCAAAGAAAAATCCGAGATCTTTCTTCATTGCCATCTTAAAACCCAACTTGTTTCTTTCGCTGAAGCTCATATTTACAGCATCTTTTACCGCTGGCAAGAATTCAATATTGATTTCCTCCCCCAGTGCCAGTGGAAAAAGCCCTGTAGCAAAAGGCAACGGTGCAAGCGCATACAGAAACTTATCTGTAGCTGCCACATCAAAAGAGCCCTTCTCTTTACTCGTCGATAAAATCAGACATGCTGTGACATTATTTCGATACGTATCCAGCATACTTCTGGTATACGGTGCCACCTTGATCGGATGCTTTCCACCCTCCCAGGTTGTCTGTATCCATATAACAGGATTTCCCGGAAGCATATCCGGTTGCTTCGTAAGCAAAACATCCGCATAATCTTCATAGGTTGTCAACGGTACCATTTTTCGGAATTCATCCAGATTTTTCGGATATTTTCCTTTTAAAATGGATTGTCCCAAACCACAGTTGCTCCACAACCGGATCTGTTCCTCCATCAACCGCCGCTGAATCTTCATATATCCATCCATCGACAGATCCAAGAATCCACAGTACTGCTGCCAGATTTCTTTATACTGTTGTTTTTTTAATTTCTCTTCCAAATTCATAGATTGCTACCCCAGATCAATCACTGTTTTCTGATACTACATAAACATACCCGTATACTATCTCTATTCGGTATTAAAAAAGGTGTATTTTTCTGATATTCCTTATAATTAAAAAATGTCTGTGGAAAAGTCCACAGATCCTGAAAAATGATATACAGATAATTCCAGAAAATCATAAGCAAAAAATAGATCCCCTGTTTCCATCCGCCAAACATTCCCCACATACAAAGATATGCACCTGCAAACCACAAAACTCCAGGATGACGACACACACCATACATACCTTCTGTATATGCAGCACGCAATTTATTATCTTCACAGTACGTTTCTTCAAAGGGAAGGGCAAAAAACAAGGTGTATATAAGCAGTGCAAAGAAGCCTACGGCTCCTGTTCCAAAGCCGATCATCCTTCCAATTCTGTGCTGACACTGCCCCCACAAAAGCAAAAGTTCCATGAGCAGCGATACAACCACAAAAACCGTACCCACTGCAAAAAATTTTTGAAAAATAACATTCTTCTTTCGAATGCTATTGATATCATATATAAAATACAGGAGAAATCCAAAACTCCCCAGAACAATCTGCCACATCTTTCCACTCCAGATTTTGTGTCTAACTAATAGTACAAATAGAATTCGTCATACATAATAAATTATAATATAGGAGACCATAAATAGCAAGCGTATTTTACTATTCACCAACAATTATAGGATTGCACCATATCAGCTTTTTTGTAACTTTTTTAATTACAACTTCCTTTAAAAGTTTTACATTGATTATGACAAACAAAAAAAGACTCCGGAAATTGTAATGATATAATCACGCATCCGAAGAATTGTCACACCGCCTGTCCCTCTTGCAACTTCAATAAGACCGGCAGCCTTTAATTGTTGCAATATTTTACGAACAATCACCGGATTAGTTCCAATGCTTGCTGCCATAAAATCACTAGTCATCTTCTGATCCGAAAATGTATCTATACAGGCAAACATATGGATTGCCATTGTAAATCTGCTTGAAATCTGCATTATAAACACCTCTCTTTGACAATAATAAATCAAAAATAGATGTAATTTCAATGGTTACACTGTTGTCAGGGTAAAAAAATCGCAATGGTACACGTTCTTACACCATACCATTGCGATTTTTCCGCTCGTATTTATATTGATACATATCCCGATCGGCTTTATCTTTAACAGCAACAATGTCCCCACTTGAGAATGAAGCTGATCCATAAGAAACCGTTGGTAAAAATGTAATCTTTCTTCGCTTTTCTTCCAGCCGATGTAAAAATTCCTGTTTGCACCAATCTTCCTTATCAGCGTTTTTCAGAAGTACACAAAACTCATCACCGCCTATACGATAACAATATCCAAAATTTGCGTAAGCTTTTTTAATACATTCTGCAATCTCAGCCAAGCAAAGATCCCCTTGCACATGTCCATAACTGTCATTAATCTGTTTGAAATCATCCACATCAAACACTACGAGCACGCTTTCTTTACACCCCATCTCACCCGTCTTCCTAAGATAGCTATTCTGGTTCAATAGCCCGGTGAGTGCATCCATCTGATTCCACATTTCATTACAATAAATAAAATACAATACAGAAAGCAGTGTAATACATAACCAGGTAACATGGAGTTTCGGAAGAACAACCTGAATAATCGTTTCTGCCATCACAAAAAGAAAAAGCGGATAGATTAACAATTTGCTGCGATTCTGAAATTCTCTGGCATTGATAATCGTAGATACCGAAAGATACAAAATTGCCCCAAAATACATGATGATATATATATAAAAATGTGTACCACGCGAATAAATATTGTCTGCGCTCACAGAGAATACAATTCCGTATGGGATAGTAACAAATAAGAAAATCAAATATCCGATTTCAAAAAGTATCGCAGTCCTGATCTTACGACGAAAGACTATTTTCCTGTCCAGTACATACACAAGACAGATGCACACGGCCGGAGACAGACCAAACCCCATATAATTGGATGCAACATTCAACCAGCGGTAAGCAGGCGGCAATCCGTCCACTACAAGGGTAATAACTTCCAGTATCGAAATCCCAGCAATCAGAACAAAGGCCAATAAAAAACCACGCTTTTGTTTTCTGCTAAGTGATTCACTCAAATATGTGAGAATACACATAAAGCACAAAATAAAAAAATCGATTATAGTTAATACACAAAAATATCCAT
>JBMNRU010000037.1:0-11069 GCA_050944855.1 Lachnospiraceae bacterium | reverse complement strand
AAGCCAACTCATTCAAACGAAACTCTTTCAGAGCAACATCATAGTAAGCTTAAAGAATAAAACAATTTTAGTCACAGGAGTGGCTGGATTTATCGGTTCAAATCTCGTGAAGAGAATTTATCAGGATGCCCCTTCAGCCAGGGTTATTGGCATTGATAATATGAATGCTTACTATGATGTTGCTCTGAAAGAGTTTCGTTTGAATGAGTTGGCTTAGTATCTTACATTTACCTTTATCAAGAGCAATATTGTGGATACGGAGTTGATTATGGAGTTGTTCGAAAAATATATGCCTACTGTAGTCGTTAATCTTGTAGCACAGGATGGAATGAGTGAAATATGTATAGGTTTTACAAATAGATGAGGGCGAATATTGGAGATGAATGTAATAAATGAACAAATCATCAACAGAGAACGACCTAGATAATAAATGAAATTGTTTTGATAAAAACAAGGATGAGAAGAACATGACCATTGGTGTTTTTCGACCGACTATAAGAAACAACAGTGGCAACTTCCGACAGAACAGCATCCAGGGCGTCATGAAGTGAGTGAAAGCGAAGGGTTCAACAATAATCATTTATAAGCCGACGTTAGAAAATGGCGAGAAGTTCTTTGGATCAGTCGTAGTTAACGATTTGGAAAAGTTCAAAGAACTAAGCAACGCCATTATCACAAACATGTACGACAAACGCTTGGATGATGTGAAAGATAAAGTATACACAAGGGACCTGTTCTGCAGGGACTAAAGAAAAGGAGAAAAGATATGAAAGGAATAATTCTGGCTGGCGGCTCAGGTACTCGTCTGTATCCGTTGACAAAGGTTACGAGCAAGCAGCTCTTGCCGATTTACGATAAACCCATGATTTACTACCCGATGTCTGTCCTTATGAACGCAGGAATCCGGGATATTTTGATTATTTCCACACCGCAGGATACGCCTCGCTTCCAAGACTTACTGGGTGATGGTCATCAGTTTGGTGTCAATCTCACCTACGCTGTTCAGCCTTCCCCTGATGGATTGGCACAGGCATTTATCATCGGTGCTGACTTTATCGGGGATGAAACTGTAGCTATGGTGCTGGGTGATAACATCTTTGCAGGACACGGTTTGAAAAAGCGCCTGAAAGCCGCCGTGGAGAACGCAGAGTCTGGCAAAGGTGCTACTGTGTTTGGCTACTATGTAGATGACCCAGAGCGTTTCGGTATTGTGGAGTTTGATAAGGATAGAAAAGCCATCTCCATTGAGGAAAAACCTGTGCATCCAAAGAGCAATTACTGTGTCACAGGCCTTTACTTCTACGACAATCGGGTCGTGAAATATGCGAAGAACCTCAAGCCTTCTGCCCGCGGTGAGTTGGAGATTACCGACCTGAACCGCATCTATCTGGAAGATGGCACACTAAACGTGGAACTGCTGGGTCAGGGCTTTACTTGGCTGGATACCGGTACCCATGAGAGTCTTGTCGATGCGACGAACTTTGTGAAAACCATTGAACAGCATCAGCATCGCAAGATCGCCTGCTTGGAAGAGATCGCATATCTGAATGGCTGGATCAGCTGCGAGGATGTGCTTGAAGTTTATGAAGTCCTCAAGAAAAACCAGTATGGCCAGTATTTGAAGGATGTTCTGGATGGCAAGTATCTCGATGTACTGCACTAATATACACATAGATTAATAGATAGGGGGGGAAGAAAGTATATGAAGAAATATCTGATCACCGGTTGCGCCGGATTCATCGGTTCTAACTTTGTTTACTATATGCTGAAGAAGTATAGGGATATACTGCTGGTCAACTTGGACAAGCTGACCTACGCAGGAAATCTAGAAAATCTGAGGGGTGTAGAGAGTGACCCGCGCCACATCTTTGTGCAGGGCGATATTTGCGACAAGAATCTGGTAGCATCTCTGTTTGAGCAATACGACTTTGACTATGTCATCAATTTTGCCGCTGAGAGCCATGTAGATCGCTCCATTGCAAATCCTGAAATCTTTGTTCAGACCAATGTGATGGGCACGGTCAACCTGCTCCAGAGAGCAAAAGAATCCTGGTATGATGCTGCCACTAAGACATGGAAAGAGGGCAAGAAGTACCTGCAGGTTTCTACCGATGAGGTTTACGGTGCGCTTGGCGCGGAGGGGTACTTCATGGAGACCACACCCATCAATCCTCACAGCCCGTACTCTTCTTCCAAGGCCAGTGCTGACCACTTTGTGCAGGCGTTCCATGATACCTATGGTATGCCCATCAATATCACCCGTTGCTCCAACAATTATGGTCCTTATCAGTTCCCAGAGAAGCTAATTCCACTGATGATTAATAATGTTAAGCATCACAAGCAGCTCCCAGTGTACGGTGACGGTATGCAGATCCGTGACTGGTTGTATGTGGGGGATCACTGCAAAGCCATCGACATGGTGGCAAATGGTGGTAAGAACGGCGAGGTTTACAACGTGGGCGGCCACAACGAGCGTCCCAACATCTTCATCGTGAAGACCATCATCGAGCAACTTCGTGATCGACTGAAGGATAATGGTATTTCTGAGGAACTCATCAAGCATGTGGAGGATCGTCTAGGCCATGATCGCCGCTATGGTATCGATCCGACTAAGATCAAGAATGACCTGGGTTGGTATCCGGAGACTCCTTTTGAAAAGGGCATTGTCCTGACCATCGACTGGTATCTGGAGCATGAGAAATGGATGAACAATGTAACTAACGGCAGTTATCAGAAATACTATGAAGCTATGTATAAGGTAAAAACAGAAATCTAAAGGGTTGAGGTTGAGGGAAAAGTGAAATTTTTTGTAACTGGCGTCAATGGTCAGCTTGGCCATGACGTGATGAATGAATTATATAAAAGAGGTCATGAAAGTGTTGGTTCCGACATTGCGGAATCTTATGCGGGTATTGCGGATGGCTCTGCTGTGACCACCATGCCCTATGTTGGTCTGGATATTACCAACAAAAAAGATGTGCTGAAGATCATTTCAGAGATTCAGCCGGATGCCGTCATCCACTGTGCTGCATGGACAGCTGTGGATATGGCTGAAGACGATAACAAGGTGGAGATGGTACGAACTGTCAATGTTGGCGGTACACAGAACATTGCCGATGCCTGTAAAGCTATTGACTGCAAGATGCTTTATCTGTCCACGGACTATGTGTTCGATGGCCAAGGCACAGAGCCTTGGAAACCGGACTGCAAAGAATATAAGCCGTTGAATGTATATGGACAGACTAAGTTGGAAGGGGAACTAGCTGTTAGCCGGATATTGAATAAATACTTCATCGTCCGTACTGCATGGGTATTTGGTTTGAACGGTATGAATTTCATTAGGACCATGATCAATGTAGGCAAGACCCATGACGAGGTCCGAGTGGTCAATGACCAGATCGGCACGCCTACCTATTGCTTCGACTTGGCGCGCCTGCTAGTGGATATGTGTGAGACAGAAAAGTATGGTTATTACCATGTTACCAACGAGGGTGGTTACATCAGCTGGTACGACTTCTGCTGTGAGTTCTACAAGCAGTATGGTCTGAAAACAAATGTTATGCCTGTGACTACTGCGGAGTATGGTCTGAGCAAAGCAGCCCGTCCATTCAATAGCAGACTAGACAAGAGCAAATTGGTGGAGAATGGCTTCCAGCCGCTGCCTACATGGCAGGATGCAGTAAGCCGGTATCTGAAGGAAGCACAACTGTAAATGACAGAGATTTGGAGATTAAGACAATGGGACAGATAAGTATTGATAAGAATGTGGGCGGAATTGAGAGTTTGTGTGTGATCACACCCGCTGTTCATGGAGATGCTCGTGGTTATTTCATGGAGACCTACAGTCAGCGAGATATGGAAGAGAACGGAATCCATATCCAGTTTGTTCAGGACAATCAATCTATGAGCACTAAGGGCGTACTTCGTGGACTTCACTTTCAGAAGAACTTCCCGCAGACCAAACTGGTTCGAGTGATTAAAGGTTCCGTGTTCGATGTGGCTGTTGACCTGCGTTCTGGCAGTGAGACATACGGCAAGTGGTACGGCATTGAACTGACGGAGGAGAATAAGAAACAATTTCTAATTCCGAAAGGCTTTGCACATGGCTTTCTTGTGTTGAGTGATACCGCAGAGTTCTGCTATAAGTGCGATGACTTCTATCATGCCAACGATGAGGGAGGATTGGCTTGGAACGACCCAGAGATTGGCATCAAGTGGCCAAAGATTGAAGGGACGTATCAAGGCACAGCAAGTGCTGAAGGATATAGCGTAGACGGAATGACGCTCAATCTAAGCAATAAAGATCAGAAGTGGCTAGGACTGAAGGATACATTCAAGTTTTGAGAGAACCACGGATAAGGGAGTGCGCAAAAAATGAAAGATAAACTAAATATTGCAATGCTTGGGCATAAGCGCATTCCATCACGGGAAGGCGGTATTGAGATTGTAGTGGAGGAACTCTCTACCAGAATGGTAAAAGCGGGTCATTTTGTTACCTGCTACAATCGGTCAGGTCATCATATTAACGGAAAAGAATACGACAATGGTTCTATTAAGGAATACAAAGATGTAAAACTGAAATCTGTATTCACTATCAATCAGAAGGGCCTTGCCGCGATGACATCTTCCTTCTTTGGAGCAATCTGCGCCGTATTTGGAAAATATGATGTGGTTCATTTCCACGCGGAAGGTCCCTGTGCTATGCTTTGGCTTCCAAAAATGTTTGGCAAACGGTGTATTGCAACAATTCACGGTATTGATTGGCAACGTGCCAAGTGGGGTGGATTTGCCAGCAGGTACATAAAGTTTGGCGAGAAGGTTGCGGTCAAATACGCTGATGAGATTATTGTCTTATCAGAAGGCGTTCAAAAGTATTTTATGGACACTTACGAAAGAAAGACTGTTTTCATTCCCAATGGGGTCAGCAGACCAATTCCCCGTAGACCACAGATTATCAAAGAAAAATACAAACTTGATAAAAATGAATATATCCTTTTCTTGGCGCGACTAGTCCCTGAGAAAGGAATTACATATTTGATTGAGGCGTTTAAAGAGGTAAAGACAGCAAAAAAACTGGTAATCGCCGGCGGCAGTTCTGACACAGAAGCCTTTTCTCAGGAACTGAAGAAACTTGCGCAAGGCGAAAATCGGATTGTTTTTACCGGTTTTGTGCAAGGTCAGCTTCTGGAAGAACTCTATAGCAATGCGTATATATACACGTTACCTTCTGACCTGGAAGGGATGCCTCTGAGCCTTTTAGAAGCCATGAGTTATGGCAACTGCTGCCTTACCTCAGATATTGCGGAGTGCGCAGAAGTCGTAGAGGACAAGGCCCTCGTGTTCAGAAAAGCAGATGTGACTGATTTGAAAGAAAAACTGCAATATGCTTGTGATAATCCTGAAACAGTAAAAAAGCTGAAGGATGAGGCGGCTAACTTTATTTGCAGCAAGTACAACTGGGATGATGTGGTGGAACGGACTTTAAAGTTGTATCAAAGCTAATATGATTTCAAAATATATAAGCCAAAGGAAATAAATATGGAAAAGAGACACTACGGAGCGATGGATGGATTGCTAATGATTGTGACATTTGGAACCGCAATGATTCATATTTGCACAAACGGCAATTATGAAATAACTGGATATGTATACAACTTCGTCTGCGCAAACTACTTTGAGGTTGGAAGAACAAATATCCTGTACAGTGCGTGTTTCTTCTTGGCTAGTGTATTGATTTATCTGTCCCACATGGTGATTTTCCGTATTGTTGAGAAAATGAAATCTAATCAGATACTAGGTAACGGTTGGTTGTAGTATGTAGCTACAAGTGTTTTGGTAATTGCTGGCGCAACGGTGTTTGCCGTTGTGATACAGAAGATTATTAGCAAATCAATGGAAATAATGAATAAAAAGAAACAAATCGAATGAAAATTTAGATGATAAACAATCTCCTCTGATTGAAAGCAGGTAGTGAGATGTACATACTGAAAAGTATGATAAAACGGCGATAATACGCTAAAAACAACGACCTTGCAAAGCTGTAATACCTTCTTTCAGTATCACTATCTGTCTTTGTATAGAGCAAATGATGTTATCATCAGAACTTTTTAGTATCAAACCCTGCATTATGATATAGCACCTCGTTGATGATTAAAATTCGGAAGTGTCTATGAGTTTATCATACGAACGCAGGGTGAGAAACAATAACTGGAAATAGTGGCAATACGGAAATCTGTATTGCAAGCAAAAGAATATATAGGAGAAGAAAAATGATAAGAATCCTTCATTCTGTCAGCAATATGGATCGTGCTGGTATCGAAACAATGCTGATGAATTATTATCGCCATATTGACAAAACAAAAATACAATTTGACTTTTTATGCAATAAGAAAAAGCCCGGTGCATATGATGCTGAAATAAAGGAAATGGGTGGTAAAATCTATCACACACCTGGTTTGAATCCGGCGAAGTATCCTTCTTATTTGAAATGCATGAAGAAGATTTTTGAAGAAAATCCAGAATACAAAATTGTAGAAGCGCACAACGGAGCACTTGGAGTATATGCACTTCATGCTGCAAAAGTCAATCGTATCCCGGTGCGTATTTTTCACGCACATGGCGCGAACATTACGAAAGACTGGAAACTACCAATCAAACTTGTTTGCAAAGCTTTGCTCCCGTCCAATATGAATCAACACTTTTCTTGCGGAATCGAAGCGGCTAGATGCTATTTCGGAGAAAAAGTTGTAGAAAGAAACGATTATGAATTGATTCCAAATGCGATCGAGGTGAATCAGTTCGTTTTCGACCCAACGATAAGAAATAGAATCCGACATGACAATCATTTCGAAAACAAACATATCGTTGGTCATGTCGGACGCTTTATGTCTCAGAAGAATCACACATTCTTACTGGACGTTTTTGCTGAGGTTTCAAAAAGAGATCCATTAGCGCATCTTGTGCTGCTGGGCGACGGTGAGTTGATGAATGCCATGAAAGAAAAAGCGAATAATATTGGAATAAGAGATCGAGTGACATTTGTCGGAAATGTAGGCAATGCGAACGAGTGGTATCAGGCATTTGACTGCTTTGTATTGCCATCAATATGGGAGGGGCTCCCCGTTGTTGGAGTCGAAGCTCAGGCGGCAGGCTTGCCATGCATTTTTTCTTCTGCTGTAACACGCGAGATTGGTTTGTCGGATCGTGCAAAATTTATCTCGCTTACAGAAGAAATTCCGATTTGGGCAACCGAAATATGTAATGCCGTACAGCAGAATAAACGCAATGACAACACAGAATTGATAACAGAACATTACTACAATATTGAAATCGAGGCAAAGAAATTACAAGAGCGATATTTGCAGCTGGCTGGAGAAATAAAATGAAAATAGGAATTTTAACACATCAGTACATCAATAATTACGGAGCATTCCTACAGGCATGGGCATTACGGGAAACAATTGCAGAATTGTTTCCAAATGACGAAGTACAGATCATAGATTATGTCAATTTAAAACACTTTATTATCAATGCAGGTGGGTGGTTCAGATTTTATAAAAACAGAGAGTCTCTTAAGGATTGGACGGAGAAAATCAAGCTTCCACGAACATTCGCAAAAGCCAGAAATCAGAAAATGGTTCTTTCCAAGTTGTGTTTTAATGCAAAACAGATCAATGCATTGGAATTTGATTGCATTATTGTTGGCAGTGATGAGGTCTGGAATTATAAGGATACAAAAGGAAACGCTGCGCTTAAATTTGGCGAAGGACTCACTTGTAAAAATTTAATTGCCTATGCACCGAGTGTGGGAAAGACAGCAGCGGATGAATATGTTCCGGAGTATGTGATTCGCGGAATAAAGAAGTTTAAGAAAATATCGGCACGAGATGATTTGACAGAGCAGTTAGTTCGCAATATAACAGGGACTACTCCGGAGAGAGTGCTTGACCCGACATTTTTGGCGGAATTTCCTCGCGCTGAGCTTGTGGTGAAGAAAAAGCCATATATCCTTTTTTATTATTGTGAAAATCTGCCGCATAGTATATTGAATCAGATTTTTTCTTACGCAGAAGGGCATGGCCTGGCAGTTTATGGTGCGGGGGAATGCGATAAAAGGTATTCAGGAATTACAGTGAACCTTATGCCGTTTGAGTGGGTGGAAATGTTCCGCAATGCAGAATTTGTTTTTACTGGAACTTTTCATGGGGCAGTTTTTTCCATTTTGAACCGTCGGCAGTTTAAGGTCTATTTGACGAATGAAAGTCGGGTCAAAAAGGTTACGGCACTCTTGGAGGAACTTGGAATCCAAGATCGAAAAATGGATTCAAAGTTTGAGTTCAATCTGGGGAGCATGAAAAATGAAATCAATTATGATGCTGTTTATCGAGTGATCAATGAGAAACGTCAAAGCAGTAAACAATATTTGAAGGATGTGATAGGAATGGCAAAACAATGAAAATCGGAATTTTAACACATCATTATGTAAAAAATTATGGCGCATTCCTTCAGATGAAGGGAATGTATGAAACGCTTCAAAGACTGTATCCCGAAGCAGAAGTGACGGTCATCAATTATGTAAATCAAAAGCACTGGAGAAGAAATATCATCCATATTCTTCACTTTCGTTCGGGAATTGATACGCTTGCTACCTATGCGGAAAAAATACGGCAGTTAAGAACATTCACAAAATATGAACGCAGTATTCCACGAACTCGTCTAGTAAAGACTGCCACGGAGATAATCGATTTGAAATTGGATCTTATCGTTCTGGGTAGTGATGAGATTTGGAATCTATGCGGATCAGGATATCATCCTATAAAATTTGGCACGGGGCTTGAAAAGCAACGGACAATTGCTTATGCACCGAGTGTTGGTGCAGTAACCGAAGAAACCACCATACCAGAGGAGGTTCTTTCGGGGTTGAAACATCTTGATCAGATATCTGGTCGTGATGTGGAATCCTTAAAATTTATTGAGAGGGCCTGTGGAAGAAAAGCTGAGAAAATGCTTGATCCGACCTTTCTCTATAATTTTGATACAGATATTGAAAGAGAAAATATCAAGCTGAAGCCATATCGTTATATTCTGTTCTATGACTGTAAATTAACAGAACCAATGGTGAAACAGCTACAGGAATATGCAAAGAAAAACGCTTTGAAGATCATTGGTGCGGGCGATTACAAGCCGTTCTATGATGAAGGATTTATTGACCTGTCCCCATATGAGTGGGTTAATTTGTTTCGGAATGCAGAAAAAGTTATTACTGGAACATTTCATGGGACAGTCTTTTCTATTAAGTACAACAAATCGGTTTTGTGCTATCCAACAGAGAAAAACCGAATCAACAAGATTCGCTCGCTCTTATCCGATATGAAGATTGCCTCTCGACTTTTGAAGGTGGGATGTGAAGATGAATTTATCCCACTGTTGGATATGCCAATGGATTACACGGAAACTCGAAACTATATTGAACAGAAGATTCAGGAAGCAAATGACTTCCTTACAGGAGATAAAACATGAATTCGATCGTTTTATTTGACGATAAAAAAGATTGCTGTGGTTGCGGGGCGTGCGTGAATGTTTGTCCCAAGAATGCGATTCGAATGGTGGAAGACGAGGTCGGTTTTGTTTATCCGGAAATCGATCAAAATTTGTGTATTGGATGTGGTGCCTGCAAAAAGGCCTGCGGTTATCAAATACAACCTCTGATGCAGAAGTCTGAAGCAGTCTATGCAGCTGCATCAAACAATGACAACTTGCTGAGAAAGTCTGCGTCGGGTGGAGCGTTTGCTGTCCTTGCAGAGAATGTACTGAAAAAAGGAAGCGTAGTATATGGTGCTGCACTTCCATTGGAAAATAGAAAATTAGAGCCAAGGCATCTACGAATCGATACGCTGGAAAGGTTACCTGAACTGCAAGGATCGAAATATGTGCAAAGTGCGATTGGAAATACCTATGCACAAGCAAAAAAAGATTTGCTGGCCGGAAAGAATGTTCTTTTTTCTGGAACACCCTGTCAAATCGCAGGATTAAAGCAGTATCTGAAAAAAGATTATGAAAATCTGCTCACAGTGGATATTATTTGTCATGGAGTTCCAAGCAAACAATTTTTCCAGAGTTTTATAGAGAATTATGAAAAAAAACTGGGCGGAACAATCACCGAGTTTTATTTCCGAGACAAGAGCAAAGGTCAGGGTATGATTACTCGGAGTGTCTATAAAAATAAAAATGGTGAACGACAAGAAAAAATAATCATCGGAAATTTACTTTCCTACGTTAATTTCTTTTTGAAATCATTCACATACCGCAAAAATTGCTATTCCTGCCCCTTTGCTTCAGAGAAGCGCGTTGGAGATCTGACCTTGGGTGATTTTTGGGGATTTCACGAAGAATACCCGTCTTATGATGAAAAGCAAGGACTTTCTAACGGGAAAGGCATTTCCTGCATTTTAGTCAATACCAGTCGAGGAAAAGTAGCACTGGAACAGTGTGAAGTCCAGTTCGTCTTGATGACCTCAGACTTTGAGAAAGTTGCACGGCATAATGACCAGCTACATTCGCCCAGCAAGTATAGCCCGAAACGTGAGCAGATTTTGGAATTGTACCAAAAAGAAGGTTATGAAGCGGTTGACCGCTATTTCTATAAAAACTATAAGAAGGATATCCTTAAATATACAGTTTCTGGAATGCTTCCCAAGGGTCTGAAAAGAAATATCAAGAAAGTTGTAGGAAGAATAAAGCGATATAGAAGATAAGAAGAGTGAGGACAGTAGAATGAAACTTTCAATTAGACAAATAAATATGATTTTGTTTGCTTTGTATAATATGGTTTATGTATTATACAGAATGCATATCCTGAATAACGAAGTGAATTCCACGTGCTATGCGCGTGGTGAGGTTTTAGCTTTAGCGTTGTGAAAAAAGCCTCCAATGGTATAATGATATTTGGCCTGGCAGCTAAATATCAAAATACAAAGGAGGTTGTCTAATGAAAGACACAAACAGTTTATCACATACATCATATAGATGTAAATATCATATTATCATAGTCCCTAAATATAGAAGAATGA
>JBMNRU010000036.1:0-12337 GCA_050944855.1 Lachnospiraceae bacterium | reverse complement strand
ATCAGTCTGGCTTCCTGAAATACGATGGCCGTTTTTGAATCCGCCGGTGTGATAATAGATCCGGAATAATCACGGTCCAAGCCACTGATCAAACGCAGCAGCGTAGTCTTTCCACAGCCGCTTTGTCCCAGCAAAACAGTAATTTCCTGAGACGGCACCGTCAGATTCAAATCCTTTAATACCTCATGGGGCTGCCCGTCCACCATAAAAGTCTTGCAAAGGCCGCGAATTTCTATTGGATCAGTCATTCTTCACACCTCCCACACAGACTTTTTTAATCAGTACAGAAAACAGCTTATCACTGATACATCCAATGATACCAATAAGAAAAATGCCGATCAGTACCTTATCCGAACGGGACATCTGCTGCGCATAAACAATCATATATCCCAAACCGCTGGCTGCTGCAAACATCTCTGCCCCAATCAGCGCCCGCCAGCTATAGCCCAGACCGGTGCGCAGCCCTACCAGAATATCTTCTCTGGCATAGGGCAGACAGATCTTCCAGAAAATCTTAAATCCGCTAAATCCCAGGGACTGCCCCACTTCCATCAGTTTCCGGTCACACTCCTGAAACCCCTTGCTGATATTCAAATACATAGGAAAAAATGAAGCCAGTATAATAACGATCAGCTTCGATATTTCCCCAATTCCGAACCACAAAATCAACAGAGAGATCAAAGAAAGCGGCGGTACATTTCTCATGAAATTATTAATATGTCTCAAATATTCCGACCGGCCCGGCCAGTATGCTGCCAGAATTCCCAGTAAAAATGCCAGCAAAAATGCGATACCGGCACCTGTAAGCACACGTTTTAAACTTACTGCAATAGAACTAAAAATCTCGCCTCTTTTCAGCATAGTGCAAAAGGTATCTGCAACTTTCCAGGGCGGCGGCAGTAAATAAGTATTCCATATCTCCAGACAGGAGGCTGCATACCATAAAACAAACAAAATCAGAAAAATATAATATGGTTTCAGCCGTTCATGGATACGCTTTCTCCACTTCATGCCTCGTCCTCTTTGTAGGTATAATTAGAATATGCTGTCTTAACGGTCACACCGTCCAGACGCCCCAGCTTACCGGTCAGCGCACTGATCACATTCTGAGGTGCATCTACTGCCAGGCTGATAATATGAATACCACGATGACGATAGGGAACGCCCATACGTCCAATAATATAATTGCCATATGCACCTAAAATTTCATTCAGCTGACTTGTAGACTCTAAATCCTCTACAATAATGCCAATAACCGCTACTCTCGTTTCCATAGAAGCATCCTCCTTTATCTGTATTATGTAAATCATATCATTCCTTTACAATAAGAAAAAAAGACTGTATCTAATAAAAGATACAGTCCAATCATCCTTTTGTCTTTCATCTGGTTTTTTGTATTTATCTGTATCTTTCATCTCAAAAAATATTTCGATGTCAGGTACTATAACTATAGCATGTGAGGAATTTTCTGTCAATTTAGAATGGGAATATTCTCTCATCCTTCCGTATATCCATCAATGCTGCTGCAAATGCCGTACAGGCTCTCTCAACTTCCTGCTCGGGAATAGAGTTATAACCTACTAAAAAGGTATCCTCTTTAATCTTGTCTTTCTGATACCAGAATTCTTTTGTACCATATATCTTAATTCCCCGCTTCTGCATCTGATTCAGCAGTAACTTCTGATCGCAGCAGCCCTTGATCCTCATAAACACATGGGAACCTGCCGTAGCATCATAGATTTCAATCTGTTCCCGCAAAAGCTGATACATGGTTGCTATAAATATCTGATGTTTCTTTTTATTTGCCAGAGACATCTTCCTTACGTGCTTTTCCAGATGGCCGTCTCCGATAAAACTGGCCAACGCCCTCTGACTGAAAGTCGGAAGGCTGGAATAATAATACTGATATCTGGTATCGTATCTTTCCATCAGCTTTTCCGGCAATACAAAATATGCGCATCGAATGGAAGGAGACAATACTTTAGAAAGCGTACTCAGATAAATAACATTATCCCCTTCATCCAGATATTTCAATGAAGGAAGTCTGCTTTTTCCATAAGTAAACTCATTATCATAATCATTTTCAATGATATAGATCTGTCTGTTTTTCGCCCATTCCAGAAGCTGAAGCCGCCGGGTCAGAGACGTAGTGACTCCCGTGGGAAACTGGTGAGAAGGAAGCAAATACATCAGATTGCAATTTGTCTGTTCCATAATATGAAGATCCACACCGCTGTCATTCATCGGCAGTGGAATGATATCATGACCTTTGCTCAGAAAAATATTCCGCATATCATCATAGCCAGGCTCCTCGAATCCCACCCGATAATGTGCCGGCGGCAAAATTTCTGCAATCATATCCACTGCGTACTGGGTACCCGGACTGATCACGATCTGTTCCGGCACACAACGAATTCCCCGGCTGCTGTTCAGATAGGCGCACAGGCTTTTTCTAAGTTCCAGATTTCCTTTATTTTCCTCATAGGTAATTTCCGTTTGATAGGATTCTTCCAAAAGAGCATTTTGCACATACTGCCGCCATTTCGTCCACGGAAAAGAGGTCCCATCAATATTTTCATAATTAAAATTATAACGGATGGAATAATTATCCTGTTCTTCCTCTATCCGCGGTCCATATGCGTCCGTTTTCTTATAGATCAGATCCGAAATATCTTCCACATAATAGCCGGACCCTACTACAGAATGAATATAGCCCTCGGACAACAGCTGCTGGTACGCGCGATTTACCGTATTTTTTCCTACCTGGAGCTCTTCCGCCAAGACACGGATAGGACGCAAAGCTTCTCCCCGTTTTAATTCACCCTGTATAATTGCCTGCTGCAGCTGCTCATACAACTGCTCATATAATGGCAACCGTTTCTCTTTATCCAGATGAATCATTTTACCTTCCTCTTCTCCTGCTACTGGGGTCTTCCCGTACGACAGTATATACAGGTAATTCCTCCCTGTACACAACAGCTTGCACAGTCTTTGGTAGGAAGATTTTCTTTTCTGGTTGTCACAACCGAAAATCCTGCATAACTCTTAAACGGAACCATAAAACCCAGTTCGTTTTGATAAATGCCAATTTTATCGGAATCCAGCACCTGAAAGAATTTTCTTACTTCATCACTTCCCATACCATAAAAACCCGGTCCAAAGGATTCAGAAACCACCAAGCCTTCATTTTCCGGAAGCTCTTCCAGATACTCCTTTACATAATCTCTGGCCGTATCCACGTAAGCAGTCTGCCACATATCATAATAAATCCGTTTTACCAGATCCGTTCCCTCGTCTGTAAGATTGCCCACGGTAATCAGGTAAATATAAACTCTTACTAATTCTTCTTTTGGAATTCTCTCCAGTGCTTTACAGTAAAACGGAATACCGTCCAGCACCATATATCCTCCGTCCACACAGGAGCCATCATAACTGGAAATTAATATTTTTCCGTTAATATCATCATCGATCTCATTCAGCGTCTGATAGCTGGCTTCCATCTTTTTCGGAGACACTTTTTTCTTATGATAACCGCACATAACAGAAAATGACTGTCTGGCCCGTTCTCTTCTCGGTTCTTTATCTAACTCCAGCAATACATTCTTCATGTCTACTCCTCCTTGTAAACACCATATTTCCTACATTCTTCTACAATAACGCGAGCATAAGTATCCTCCAGATTCATGGGGTATTCAATACCTGTTGCCAGGATAAAACCTCCGCCCTCTTTGTAAGCTCTTATCTGTTCTCTGCATTCTTCCCGTAATTCTTCTGTAGAATACGCCTGAAAAAAATCCGGATCCAGATGTCCCATTAAGGTTACCCGGGAACCATACTTCTGCTTCATTTCTGTCATGGTATTACAATCGGATGGAAGGGTAAAAAAGGACAATACATCCGGCTTCATGCGCTTTACCTGAAGCTCAAAATGTCCTCTTTCCCGTTCATTGTGTATCATAATCTTTGCTCCGGTCTCCCTTGTGGCATTAATGGTTCGCTCCAGATACTGACCCTCATATTCATCCCACATAAAAGAATCCATAATCAGATCCGAAGCATATGCCGTATCAAACATAATGCCATGGCAGCCTGCCTGTACCAGCTCCTGTGCCAGTGACGTAATGGTTTTTGTAATATTATACAGGGCTTTATGAACGGTCAATGGCTGTTTTAATATATCCCGAAAGGTTTGTTCCTGTCCGCGCAGCATGCTCAAAATTCCCAGGGGACTGTTGACATAGCCCATAACGAACTTTTCTTTCCCTTTTGAGCGGCTCAGATAGCGGGCAAGCTGAATATATTGAGACATACGGGGAGTTTTCCTGGGATCTAATATTTTAATCTTATCATAATCCTTCATGTTCTGGATTACTTTTTTCGATTCCGGGTAGGCACTCTGATCGATGGGATACTTCATAACCATTCCCCAGTCTGCCGCTTCTATAAAATAATCCATCTGCGTACTGACAATATCCAGATCCAGATCCTCAGTCGCCTTAATAATAGAATTTGCACACTGTTTTGCATCCAAAGACCATTCTCCGTAATCGATCCCCAGATAATTTCTCGATATACTGTTAATAAAAGGATATACTGGAACGCAGTCTGCTTCCCGATGCTCCAATGTCGTCATTACCCTTTCCAGTGAATTCATTATTTTTCCCCTTTTACCAGGTCTAACTGCATCACCAGAGGAGTCGGCGGGAATTCATTATTCGCACATCCGTGTCCCATAAACCGAATCTTTCTCTCCTTTGCAAAATCCAGCATAATGTCATGATATGTCTTGTCTTTGCTTACACGTTTTGGACGCGGAATCAAATATCCTGCTTTCTCCATTCCATAAGAGGTCTTTCCACAGATATGAAGAATTCCTTTTTTCAGGCTGTTTTCCAGATCTTTCAGAAGCAGATAATTATATTTGCCGCTGTAATTCTGATAGAATTTCTCACCTACCAGCTCCATCACTCCCATAGGATCTGAAAAAGAAATGATCTGAATTCCCTGATCTAACTGCTCCTTCACATACTCTGCCAGCAGTTTTTCAATCTTAAGCAGGGCATCTTCCAGCAGTTCGCTGTTCTTGCGGGCATAACGATACAATTTTGTAGGAGAGATCAAATAAGCCAAAATGGAAAATGGTCCGGAAACATCGATCATATCTTCCGGTCTGTCCTGACGGTCACCCATCTTAAGTACCTCTTCCAGCAATTCACGGCTTGGGAAGTTTTCTTCTTTTTCCAGCATTTCTTCAATGCTGTCATATTTATATTGATAAACCGGCTGATTTTCTCCATTGTGACGGTGACCGCACGGATACGTAGATGGTTTATTAATAATAAAAGGATCTTTTCCGTGAGGGATCAGAATCGCATCTGCAAACAAACCTGCATATACCGGATCTCCCGCTGTCTCTACAAACTGTACCTGACGGGCAATTTTACGCGCTTCTTCTCTCTTTTCCACATTAAATAATGCAAGACGGGCACCTACACCGGCAGCATTTCCGGATACGGTAATCTTGTCGTATAAACAATCCGGGAACAATCCCAGCTTTAAGGCATTTACTTTATCAATATAACTGCCGAATGCACCTGCCAGAATAACCTCGTCCATCTTATCAATTCCGCAGCGCTGCATCAGAGTTTTCGCACCTGCATAAAGAGCTGCTTTTGCCAGCTGTACCGCACGAATATCCTTAGCAGTTACCACAATATCACGCTCTCCGTCCTTTTGCTTTTCATAAAGAACGTATTCTTTTAATCCATCCTCGCCCACTCTAAGACGCGGTGAATCCATAACATTTGTAAACTTTCCGTCTGCCTCAATGATACCCGTGATGGCCATCTGTGCTACCACATCCAGAATACCGGATCCACAGATACCAATAGGTGCCAGATGTTCTCCTTCTTTCTGACCGATAATACGAAGTGTAGGCTCTAAAGTCACCTGATTGATCTCAACACCTTCAATCGCTCCCTTAGCCGCACGCATACCGCATCTAATCTGTGCACCTTCCAGGGCAGGCCCTGTTGCACAGGAAGTAGAATATAATTTATCTTTATTGCCCAGGGCAATTTCACTATTTGTTCCGATGTCGATGATCATCTTGATTTTGTCCTGATTATAAGGCTCTTCTGCAATCAGAACCGCCACATTATCCGCACCCACATATCCGGCCTCTGACGGCAGACAGTGTACATTGGCTCCGCTCATGATCCGGATTCCCAGATCTCTTGCCATTACATCTACTGAATCAGCGATGCCGGAAATAAACGGCGCCATACCGATAGCATCCGGTGGAATTTTAAGAGCAATGTGATGCATAACCGTATTAAATACCAGTACCATCTCTGCCACATCATCTCTGTGAATCTGCTCTTTTTCCGCCAGTTCTTCTACCAGCTCATTTAATCCTTTTATAATAATACCGTTTAAGTCATCCAGACCATTTTCATTGGTCATACAATAAGACACACGGGAAATTACATCATCACCAAAACGAACCTGCGGATTCATCATGGATGCAGACTGCAAAACTTCACCGCTCTGCAGATCACATAAATACGCTGCTACCGTAGTCGTTCCGATATCTACAGCTACGCCGTATGTATTCTTTTTCTCTCCCGGGAACACACCGGTGATCTTCTTGCCATTCCACACATAGATGGTGATCTTCCAATCTCCCTTACGAATAGCAGTCGGCAGTTTACGAAGGGTTTCAAAATCTATTTCCGGTCTTTGTGTGATCTCCGGATTTTGAGCCATAAGAGTATCACAGACACGGGTATAATCGTCTCTGTTATCCTTTAAATCCGCTTTTTCCAGTTCAAGATAATATCTTTTAACAGCCGGTTTTAATGCAACGGTACGATTCTTTCCTTTTTCCAGAACAATCTGAGACTGTTTCTGGCTTTCCCGAGGCACTTCGATAACCAGATCACCCTTCACACAAGCAGCACAAGCCAGACGATAGCCTGCTTCTACTTCATCTTTTTTAAACTGTGCAGCTTCTTCCTGCGTAAGCGCAGTCAGATGATCTTCTGCAGATTTAATTTTATGTTTATCAAACTGTCCGCTTACTACCTTTATACGGCATTTTCCGCAAACCTTGCCGCCGCCGCAGTAAGCCTGAATATCCACACCTGCATCCTGTGCTGCAACTAATAAATTTGTTCCTTCTTCCACTTCTGTCACCGTACCTGACGGTTGAAATACAATCTTATACTTCATATACTACCTCCTTCTATAAGCAACCATAGAACTCTCTTATATAAAAAATCCAAAGAATTTCCTATATAAAATGAAAAAGGAATCGTACCCCCGCACGACCCCATGGTTTTCATTTCTCCTGATCAAAATTGTTCTTACAGGGTGACGGTTTTATCCATCTTACCCCTATTATAAGTTACAATTCCCACCAAGAAAAGGTACAATTTATAAAATTTTACCGGATACGCTCTATTTTTATATTTTTCCCCAAATCTCGTGTACTGCGCTTTCGTATGCCTGCAGGGTAGATTTCCAGTTCTCCAGGCACTCCCTGCCTGCCTCTGTAATACAGTACAGCTTTTTTACCCCCTGGGGCGCTTCTTCCTGTTCTACAATAGCGATATTTCCCTTTTCTTCCATCAGGCGCAGCTGCCTGTAGACACCCGTCGCGTCAGGCGTCCCATTCTGAAACATGGCATATTGTTCCATCTTTTTAATGATACCGTACCCCATGTCATTTCCTTCACGAAGAATCAATAAAATTACCGGCTGAATTAATTTATCCAAATTTGATCCTTTACAAGCACATTTACAATTTCCCTGCTCCATTTATAATCCTCTCTTTACTAATTCATAAATTCTTACCTATATAATAATATTTTTTTGGTATTTTGTACAGAGTGGATTCTCATGAGGGTATTGCTATTTTCCGCTTTTTCACTTATACTAAGTCTGTTTGATTAGGAGGATATAAAAATGAAACGAGAAAAATTTTCTTCCCGCCTTGGATTCATTCTCATCTCTGCAGGATGTGCCATAGGTTTAGGAAACGTTTGGCGATTCCCCTACATCGTAGGGAAATACGGCGGAGCGGCATTTGTATTGGTTTACCTTTTATTTCTGCTGATCTTGGGCCTTCCCATTATGGCCATGGAATTTTCTGTAGGCCGGGCCAGTAAAGTAAGTGCTGCTCTTTCTTTTGATAAACTGGAACCAAAGGGTACAAAATGGCACTGGTATAAGTATGGCGCCATAGCGGGCAATTATCTGCTGATGATGTTTTACACCACCATCGCAGGATGGATGCTTCAATATTTCTTTAAAATGGGGGCCGGCACTTTTGAGGGCATGAATACAGAAGAAGTGGCCGCTGAATTTTCCAATATGCTGGGACGCCCCTGGCTCATGGCCGGTTTTATGATAGTGATCGTTGTTGTCTGTTTTGGCATTTGTATGATGGGTCTGCAAAATGGTGTGGAAAAAATCACAAAGCCTATGATGATCTGTCTTCTTACATTGATGATCATTCTGGCCATAAATTCCGCTACCCTTCCCAATGCCGGAGAAGGTCTTCGCTTTTATTTATACCCGGACTTCAAAAACCTGTTAAAATACGGACTTTTTGAATCCATTTTCGCCGCCATGGGACAGGCATTCTTTACGCTCAGTCTTGGTATTGGCGCTATTGCTATCTTTGGAAGCTATATTGATAAAAAGCAAACTTTGACAGGAGAGGCCGTTTATGTCACTACATTGGACACCTGTGTAGCATTTATCGCGGGTCTCATTATCTTCCCGGCGTGCTTTGCTTACGGAGTGGATCCGGGAGAAGGGCCAAGCCTGATCTTTATCACACTGCCTAATGTATTCAATGCCATGCATATGGGCCGTTTATGGGGTACGCTGTTTTTCCTTTTCATGCTGTTTGCAGCAGCCTCAACCGTCATTGCCGTATTTGAAAATATTATTTCCTTTGCCATTGATCTGACAGGATGCAGCCGCAAAAAAGCCGTAATCATTAATATCTTTGTCATGATCCTGCTGTCCCTGCCCTGTGTACTGGGATTCAATTTATGGAGTGGATTTGCACCTTTCGGTGAGGGAAGCAACATACTGGATCTGGAAGATTTTATAGTCAGCAATAATCTTCTTCCTCTGGGAAGTCTCATCTATCTACTGTTTTGTACCAGCCGATATGGATGGGGATGGAAAAACTTCACGCAGGAAGCTAACACCGGAGAAGGTATCCGTTTTCCGACTTGGAGCAGAATCTACGTCAGCTATATTCTGCCGCTTATTGTACTTTTTATCTTTGTACAGGGATATATCGCAAAATTCTTTTAACGTTAAAAACAAAAATGGTGCTGAAAATAATCTCCAGCACCATTTTTATACACTTGTCTAAACATATTTATTAATGATTTCTTGCTTCTTCTACAGCAGCTCTTACAAGACTTAAATCCTGCTCTGTATTCATAGTACAGTCTGCTCCCAGAATAAATCCTTTTCTTCCGAATCCCTGGATCACATCTCTTACTTCTGCCCTTACAGCTGCTTCATCACCGTCAACCAATACACCGGTCCGATTCTTTAATCCTCCGCAAACAGTAATACCTGCAAACTGATTTCTTCCTTCTTCCAAAGACATAGGAGCTTCATAAACACCCCAGTTTACTACATCAGACAATGCTGCATAATCTTTGTCATAACGTCCCATATTAAGGCCATATTTACACATATGAAGGAAGCAGTATCCACCGGCATCTTTAATTGCCTTCATAATACGAAGATCAAACGGTTTGATCCATTTATCAAATTCTTCGTCTGTAAACCATTTTCTCTCTGCACCAAGAGCTGCATAATATACGGCATCTACACCGGCATCTACATATGCCTTTGCCAGAATGCACATACCCTCTGTAATTCTCTCCATGGCATCCAGCATCTTCTTTTCATCCCATCGTAAAAAGTCCAGCTGAATCTGTCTGGCTTCTTCTACTGTAAAGCCTTCTCCCATATTCATAAGAGGATGAATTCCTGTTGCACATACTCCATGCAACGTTCCCAGAGAAAAAGCATCTTTATCTGCACGATCCAAAATCTTCTTTGTCATCTCAATCTGATCTGTAATAAAGGTTGTTTTTTCTGTAATTTCCGGAACCTGATTATAATATTCTTCCGGTGTACGAATATAGCCTTCTGCCGGAGCCGGAAGCAAATTCTCATTCATAATTTTAATAATATCAGTATCTGTTTCTTCAAAAAACTTCAGATGTGCTTCTACGGCAGCATCTCCAACTGCCTGCGCTTCCGGAAAATGGAGGGAAAAACTAGAAGGAATTCCATCTACTTCCTTTCCCAGAATTGCATTTACTACTCGTTCTCTCTTAGTCATAAAGCTTTCCTCCTCTTAACATTCTTTCTAATATTATTACAAATAATATTAACTGAAATATCATAAAATGTCAAGCACTCTTATATTTATTTCATACTATGCAATACGAGAATTTCTTCCTTAACCACCAAAATATCTTTTTCTAAAATATCACAGGCTTCCTGTATATTTCCCTTTTTCAATGCCTCCACAATTGCCATATGATATCTTCCTTTCGATTCTCTTTCCCTTCCCCAGGCAGAAAGAAAATATTGAGAAATATACCGTGCACTTTGACGAATCAACTGCGAAAGAATTTTATACGCATAATTATTTCCATTAAAAGAATACAAAGCCATATGAAATTCATAATTCTTTGACCAGTTATTGGAAACAATCTGATCGTCCTTCTCTGCCTGCTTTTGTATCAGGGCAGTCAGCTGTTCTAAATTATCCTCCGTAATAAGCGGAAAAGCTTTTTTTAAACCTCTGGTTTCTATATCTGCACGTAATTCTAATATATCAATAATCTCCTGCAAAGTAACGGGAATTACCTGATAACCCATCCTCGGAATATTTTTTAATATTCCATCTTTACATAATTCAATCAAAGCTTCTCGAACCGGTGACTTACTGACACCGAATTCTTCAATCAGCATGCTTTCTGTCAAAATATCATTTTGCTTATACTTGCCGTTCGTAACATTATCATAAATACCCTGATATACGGTTTCCTTCAAATTTTTTCTCATGCTCTATATCCATCCAATTCATAATGATATCCTGATTATAACACAAAAGAGAAGAGTCTGAAATGAAATGCCCTGAATTTCTGACTCAAAAATGACACATTGACCCTAAAATGACACATTTAAAAGGCACTAAATGGCATTACTTGAGTCAACAATAAATAAACGCAAAAATAGCGCAAACCCTGTAGATACTGGATTTACGCCATTCTTCTCAAATGAAGCATCGGGGATTCGAACCCCGGACAACTTGATTAAAAGTCAAGTGCTCTACCGACTGAGCTAATGCTCCATAATAATAAGTGCTAATGCCCAGAGCCGGAATCGAACCAGCGACACGAGGATTTTCAGTCCTCTGCTCTACCAACTGAGCTATCTGGGCATACAGAAGCAAAACACTTCTGAGTAGCGGGGATAGGATTTGAACCTATGACCTTCGGGTTATGAGCCCGACGAGCTTCCAGACTGCTCCACCCCGCGATATAAAACTATCATGAATGATTCATGAAAAGCCGATGATCGGACTCGAACCGATAACCTGCTGATTACAAATCAGCTGCTCTGCCAATTGAGCCACATCGGCATATTTACTTCCAGCTGATTTGTAATCAGCCGCTCTGCCTCTTATTGACTCCGTCAATAAGTTTGAATTGGAGCCACATCGGCGTGTTCAATGTCTCCTGTTGACTCCGTCAATAAGCCTGAATTGGAGCCACATCGGCGTATTCAATGCCTCTGTTGACTCCGTCAATAAGTTTGAATTGGAGCCACATCGACATATTCTAAATTCTAAAGTGGATGGAGGTGGATTCGAACCACCGAAAGCGTTGCTAACAGATTTACAGTCTGCCCCCTTTGGCCACTCGGGAACCCATCCATGATAAAATGGGACCTACAGGGCTCGAACCTGTGACCCTCTGCTTGTAAGGCAGATGCTCTCCCAGCTGAGCTAAGATCCCATTGTCAAATATGTTAGTAAAAAATAACGACCCAGAAGGGACTCGAACCCTCGACCTCCGCCGTGACAGGGCGGCGCTCTAACCAACTGAGCCACTAGGCCGTATTTCATATAGAAAGATTAAAATTATCTTTCCTGAAGGTCTGTACCTTCAAAACTACATATACGTCTCACATCTGAATGCAACCTTCTTCTTCGACCTTTCCTCTCGGTCAAGCCCTCGACCTATTAGTAACAGTCAGCTCCATACATTACTGCACTTCC
>JBMNRU010000035.1:0-13297 GCA_050944855.1 Lachnospiraceae bacterium | reverse complement strand
CCAGCGAGCGTGTGAAGCTGAACAAAGCCTTGACGAAACTGAAAGATCAGGATACCGAGCTGAGAAGCTACGAAGAAAAGATTCATCATCTGGCAGACCAGATGATTGCCATTGACCTGGATGATGGCGTCAAGGTCAACTATGCAAAATTCCAGGATGTACTGGCGAAAATTAAGTAAGGAGGTTGCAGCGTGGATATAGAAAAAGTAATACAAGACCTAAACCGCAGGTTTGCTGCACCTTTACCGGAATATTATCACCGCCGCATCATTTTCTGGCATGATGAGGACAGGGAGTTCGAGGATAAGCTGGATGAAATTCAGCTGGATAATGCCAAACTGGTTGCTTTGAACGGCAGCAACACCTTTATGGTGAAAAAGCTGCTGGGGAGCGATGACCTGACCAGTAACTATCTTGTCTATAACCCACTTTCCTTTGATAAGCCGGATGATGACTGGCTTATTGATGTGAAGTTGTACAGTGAGGAGTTCCGTGCTGATCTGATTTCTATGTGGATGGATGAGATGGGCTTGGTGTCGAATTTTTCGATGCGGAAAGAGGTCAAGCACTATCGGAAATTCTTTAATGCCAAGGAGCGCCGGGCAAAGATAGCAGCTCAGAGTAAAACTCCGGAGAAACCGGCGCAGTTGCACATGGCTGTTATGGCGGCAATCTGTGGTATCAAAGCCCCCCAGCCGAATCAGATCATGCAGTGTGTGTTTCGTGCTGGTCTGGATAAGCAGAACAACCTGGTCTATCAGGATTTTGTAAATTACGGGGCGCAGGATGCTTTCTGGGCGATGGTGCGCCAGGGAACCGGCTACTGCGAGGAAGAAGGAGACATTGGTCAGCTGGCAATTCATTTGCTGCTGACTGCATCTACCCGCACCATGTTCCCAGAACATCTGGCTGGCTTAGAAAGATTCCTGTCCCTTCCCCATCAGGCATATTGCTATGACTTTGTATCGGACTGGCTGCGGAGTGAGGATAATCATCAGCTTTATGAAATCGCCCGTTATGTAGAGGAAGAAGCGTACTTGCCGAAGCGGTTCAGTCAGCTGACACTGGAAGATTTGGTGGATACCGAGTGCTTCCCGTGTATCAACGAAATCATTCTGACAAAGCTGATGACGGAAATCAGCAATCAAATCATTGATGCGGACGTCATTACGAAAATAGTGGAAAAACGCCGTACCTGTGTCTGGTATGAGGAATTTGTCAACTTCTATGAGGGCATCTTGCAGGTGGCGAATATGCAGGAGTTCTTCAAAGAACACTCTGCCGGTTTTCACACTGCACAGGCTCGTGAGGTCTGGAAGAACTACACCAATGATTACTACAAGATGGATCGCTATTACCGACAGTTCCAGCTCTGCTTCCAGAAAAGTCTGGAAACCTCCAATATGCTGCTGGACGACCTGTTCAAGCACGTTGTGGATAAGGTAGAGGGACTGTACTCTCATTGGTTCCTTGGTGAACTGGGAAAGAACTGGTCGGATGTGTGCGCTGATGAGTTGGCACAGTACGGAAAGGTGCTGGAAATTCCCCGGCAGGAGGACTTTTATCGTTCCCGTATCAAAAATGCAGATTCCAGAATATTTGTCATTATCTCGGATGCCATGCGCTATGAGGTGGCGGCTACCCTTGCGGAAGAACTTGAGCGAGAGAATCAGAGCCAGGTGAAGCTGGAGAATATGCAGAGCATTTTCCCGTCTATTACTAAGTTTGGTATGGCAGCATTGCTCCCGCACACGAAGCTGTCCGTCGAGGTCAAGAACGATGTTCTGACCGTACTGGCAGATGGGCAGTCCACCGCCAGTACCAACCGTGACAAGGTGCTGAAAGCGGCTAATCCTGCAAGTGTGGCGTTGCAGTACAAGAACATCATCGGCATGAAACGTGCCGAGAGAAGCGCCTTGGTGAAAGGTATGGATGTTGTGTACATCTACCACGATACCATTGATGAAGCAAGTCATACCTCTGATACCGCTGTTTTCACGGCTTGTGAGAAAGCAGTTTCTGAACTAAAAAACATGGTGCGTATCATCGTGAATGAGTTTGGCGGCACGAATATTCTGATTACTGCTGACCATGGGTTCCTGTACACATACAGTCCTCTAACTGAGGATAACAAGGCGGACAAAACCAGCTTTAATAGCATGGATGTGGAATATGGCAGACGATACGCCATTATGCAGAAAGGTGCTTTGCCGGATTATCTGATGCCAGTAAAATTTCTGGACGGAGAAACCGAATTTGAAGGTTTTGCACCGAGAGAGAACGTCCGCATCAAGATGAATGGCGGTGGTTTGAACTTTGTCCACGGTGGTATCAGTTTGCAGGAAATGGTTGTTCCCGTCATCGACTATCACCATTTGAGGAACGACTCAATGGAGTACAGACGCAACAAGCAAAAGTACGATACGAAACCTGTTACTGTGAGCCTGCTGTCTGCAAGCCGAAAAATCAGCAATATGATTTTCAGTCTGAACTTCTATCAGAAGGATGCAGTGGGTGCGAACCGAGAAGCTGCAACCTATCAGATTTATTTTACAGATTCTAATGGTAAGCAGATCAGTGATGTACAGAAGATTATCGCCGATAAAACTACTGACAACGGCACAGAGCGTACATTCCGGTGTACCTTCAATCTGAAACCGCTGAAGTACAGCAATACCGGAACCTACTATCTGGTGATTGCAGACGAACAAGGACTCCAGCTTCCGCAGCGTGAGGAATTTCAGATTGACATTGCCTTTGCGGTGGACGAGTTCGATTTTTTCAGTTAAGCATCGCAGGAGGAACCAAGGATGGAACAGTTGACTGAGTGTGAAAGCACTCGTGATGAAATAAAAGAGAAACTCCGTCAGCATTTTGATGGAAAAATTGTCCGCAAGGACTTAACCAAGAAAATCAAGGAAGGAGCTAATGTCCCGGTATATGTTCTGGAATTTCTGCTGGGACAGTATTGTAGTTCCGATGACGAAGAAGTGATTGAATCCGGTGTGCAGACAGTAAAAAGGATTCTTGCTGATAACTTTGTGCGACCAGATGAAGCACAGAAAATCCTCTCGAAACTGCGTCAAAAAGGCAGTCATACCGTCATTGATATGATTACCGTCCATCTGGACATCAAGAGGAATTGCTTCTTCGCTTCCTTCTCGAATTTGGGGCTGACCAATGTGCCCATCGAAGATGAGTATCCGGAAAAATATGACCGCCTGCTGTGCGGCGGTATCTGGTGCATTGTGCAGCTGGATTATGAATATGTGGAGGAAGAAAAGCAGAACGGTTATCCGATTCAGATCCGCAAGCTGACACCGATTCAGATGCCGCATATTGATATTGCAGACCTGAAACAAGGACGAAAGGCTTTTTCCAAAGAAGAATGGATTGACATCCTGCTCCGTTCTATTGGCATGGAACCGGATGCGCTTTCCTATCGTGAAAAATGGCTGCTTCTGACCCGCATGGTTCCATTGGTGGAGAACAACTTCAACCTTTGTGAACTCGGTCCCCGCAGTACCGGTAAATCTCATCTGTACAAGGAGATTTCTCCAAACAGTATTTTGGTTTCCGGCGGTCAGACGACGGTTGCGAACCTTTTCTACAACATGGGAAGAAAAACGGTAGGTCTGGTTGGTTTGTGGGATTGTGTTGCCTTTGATGAGGTAGCTGGAATTCGTTTTAAGGACAAAGACGGAATCCAGATTATGAAAGACTATATGGCATCCGGTTCTTTTGCCCGTGGCAAAGAGGAAAAAGCGGCTTCTGCATCTATGGTATTTGTCGGCAACATCAACCAGAGCGTAGATGTCCTTCTGAAAACTTCCAGCCTGTTTGACCCGTTCCCGCCTGAAATGGGGACGGATACGGCATTTTTAGACCGTATGCACTGTTACCTGCCGGGATGGGAAATTCCGAAGTTCAGACCGGAGCATTTTACGAACGACTATGGGTTCATCAGCGATTATCTCGCTGAGTTTATCCGTGAGCTGCGGAAGGAACAATATGGTGATGCCATTGACCGGTACTTCCGGCTTGGAAAAAACCTGAATCAGAGAGATACCATTGCAGTCAGAAGAATGGTTGACGGTTATCTGAAGCTGGTTTATCCGGATGGAGAGTTTACCAAAGAACAGCTGGAAGAAGTTCTTCAACTGGCGCTGGAAATGCGTCGCCGGGTAAAAGAACAGCTAAAAAAACTGGGTGGTATGGAGTTCTATGATGTGAACTTCTCTTACATAGACATGGAAGATATGTCTGAGCATTATGTGTCTGTACCGGAGCAAGGCGGTGGAAAGTTAATTCCAGAAGGAATGTGCAACCCTGGTCAGGTCTATACTGCATCTCAAGGCAAGAGCGGTATGATTGGCGTGTTCCGTTTGGAGTCTCAGATGCTTCCTGGAAATGGAAAGTTTGAAAAAACCGGTATTGGAACTGACCGTGATGCGAAAGAGTCTACCAATACGGCATTTAATTTCCTGAAAGCAAATGCCAACCGGATCAGCGGCAGTATCAGCACTACAATGAAGGACTATATTATCAATTATCAGGATTTGCAGGGCATCGGCATGACCGGGAAACTGGCATTGCCTACATTGATTGCTTTGTGTTCTGTTGCATTGGGAAAACCGGTGCAGAGTTCTTTGGTGGTGCTTGGGGAAATCAGCATCAGCGGCACAATGATAAAAGTGGATGAACTTGCAAGTACGTTGCAGGTATGTCTGGACAGCGGTGCAAAACGAGTGCTGATACCGAGTACATCTTTCGTGGATTTTGCGACAGTCCCTCCAGATTTAATGAGTGCATTTCAGCTGATTCCTTATCAGAGTGCGGAGGATGCTGTGTTCAAGGCTTTAGGTGTCGAATAAGTTAAGATATTTACATATAATTTGATGCCGCATTTTATTTGATGAGGAGGATTGAGAAATGATTAAGTCTGTTCATGGCTATCAGATAGATGATGTATTCAAGAAAGACGCAGGTTTTTGCTACTCGATTCCGAAGTACCAACGTGAATACACATGGGGACAGTATCAATGGAAAGATCTCTATGATGATATTTGCGAAAACGATTATGGATATTTTATTGGTTCTATCATTTGTATTGATAATTCTTCAGATGCGTTTCAGATAAAGGAATTGGAGGTTGTTGATGGGCAGCAGCGTTTGACTACTCTGTGTCTTTTGCTTACTGCTATCTATAACCGATTGAAGCAACATAAAGACGAGTTGGACGAGGACGACGAGGACGAACTTCCTACGCTCAGAAAATCTATTATTTGTAAGGGTGCGTCTAATGGGCTGATTCTGTGTCCTCAAATTCAGAACAACAACCAGGCAGATTTCAATGTTGTTATGTTTGAAAACGGTTTGCTCAAGAATGCCAAAAAGGAAAAGAATTGGGGAAATCGAAAAATTGCTAAGTGTTATAAGTATTTTCTGCATCGACTGGATCAGGATATTGAGGAATCCGGCGATGCAGTAGCGACTTTGCTTGAAATAAAGCGTAAAGTTTCCAAGGCTGTTCTTGTCAAAATTGAAGTAGGCAGCCATGCGGAAGCCTATACACTGTTTGAGTCTCTGAATAATAGAGGTACTCCACTTACGGCAATCGACCTGATGAAGAACCTCATTCTGGCAAGAGCAGAACGTTCCGGTTTGACTTGCGACGACTGTTTTGATGACTGGCAAACTCTGTTGGGATACCTTACGGATGATTACTCCACTCAGGAGCGATTTTTCCGTCAGTATTACAACGCCTTTAAGAATGAACTGAATGAACCGTTCCGTACTGATGGACAGCGTAAGAAAGACCCGCTGGGTTACATTGCTACACGCTCTAATCTGTTGTCAATTTTCGAGGAGTTGATAAACAGAGATTTGACCGGCTTTATGAGCGATATTCTTGCCTGCGGAGAGATATATTCTCAGCTTATTTTGAGCAACGATGATAAGACAAAATATACTAATAGCTTGACTGAGTTGAGCCGAATTCAGGGCGCTCCGTCTTATCTGTTGCTGATGTATCTTTTCAAAAAGCAGACAGAACTTCAGATTCAGGACAGTGATCTCCAAGATACCATTAAGCTGCTGACCCGTTTCTTTGTTCGTAGAAATACTACCGATACACCTAACACCAGAGACCTGAACAAGATTTTCATGCAGATTATTTCTGATGTGGAGGAAAAAGGTATCACTGGAAATGCAATTTATCAGCATATTTATGAAGAACTTGTTCGTTGGTCTGCATCTGATGATGTTTTTGAGGAAAAATTAAAAGGTGATATTTACGAAGAAAATGTTGGTGTTGCACGTTTCGTACTTTGCGCTATCGCTCAGAAGGCTATGACCACAGAAACCTGGACAGATCTCTGGGAGCAGAATGATTATGGCGGTAAAAAAGTTTTCAAATGGACGATAGAGCATATCTTCCCAGAAGGGAAAAATATCCCTGCAAAATGGGTTGATATGATTGCAGGTGGCGATCGCAACCTGGCGAATGAATACCTTGAACAGTATGTTCACAAAATCGGAAACTTGACTGTTACTGGATACAATAGCACATTGAGTAATCTCTCATTTATTGAAAAGCGAGATAGGCTTAATGCTCAAAAGCTGAAGGTTGGATACCGAAACGGACTGGAAATCAATAAGGAGCTGGCTGAAAAGGATTCATGGACGGTTCAAGACATTATTGAGCGAACTGATAAGTTGGTAAGTCAGTTGCTTGAAATGTATAGTCTTTAATTTAAGCCGATTTGGTATGAAACGTTAAATCATTGGAGGTAAAAATGGGCGAAAAAGCGAAATATTATAAATGTGCATTACAAGTGAACTCGTATAGCTATGCTAAATACAGAGGAAATCATCCACAAGACGAACAAGAATATAATCGTAAAATTTTAGAACATTGTCAAAGTAATAATATTTCTGTGGTTGGACTTGCGGATCATGGTTCTGTCGATTCGTCTATTTCATTAAAATTGCTTCTTCAGGAAGCTGGAATAGTTGTTTTTCCTGGATTTGAAATATCAAGTGCGGAGAAAATACACATGGTTTGTCTCTTTCCACCTGAATACGATAACTCAAAGCTTAATAGAATTATAGGGAGTTTAGGTTTATCGCATATTGAAATTGGAACAGAAGCAAGTGAAAAAACATGTTTGGATATTGCAAGTAAGATTGAAGAAAACGGAGGTTTTTGGTATGCGGCACATGTTACGGGAGATAATGGAATCCTAAAAATCGGGAAAATGCAACATATATGGAAAGATAAACGAATGATTGCTGCACAAATTCCTGCTTCAAGAGAAGAAGTTGATCCATCATATTCTAATATTATAAATAATACTGATTTGAGTTATAAGAGGGAACACATATTAGCGTATATCAATGCAAAAGATGTGGAAACACCCGAGGACTTAGACCAGGAAACAGCATCTGTATTGATTAAAATGTCAACGCTAGATTTTAAAAGTTTTTGTATGGCTTTTAGAGATCCGGAATCGAGAATTCGGTTAAATTCTGAAAGAGAAAATAATTATCAGAGTAGTATTGATAAAGTAAAAATATCAGGTGGATATTTAGATGAATTGTCGCTTGAATTATCAGAAAATCTTTCAACTATCATTGGTGGCAGGGGAACCGGAAAATCAACTTTGATTGGAGTAATCAGATATGCACTAGGACAAGAACCGATAGGAAAAGATGCCGCTAAAGATTTTGATAGTATGATTACTCAAAATTTGGGAAGCGGAAGTGTTGCAGAAATTACAGTAACTTCAAATGCACAGCATGGTCAAAAATTTATTATAAAGCGTAGATATAAACAAAAAACTGTTGTTACCACAGCAGATGGAACTGTTTCACCGCTCACAATAAGCGATATTCTCCCATCTATTGAGATTTATGGACAAAATGAAATTATGGAGATAGCTCGAGACGAATTAAAAATTCGAAATGTTGCAAGCCGGTTATTTTCAGTTCCAACAGAATTATTAGAAAAGATACAGAGTGCTCATGATGCACTTATAGAAAATAGCTCTGTGATTTCGGATATTGAACAACAGTTTAAAGCAACAGACCATTCTTTAGAAGAATTACCAGCGATTGAAGCTAAACTAAAATATTACACAGAAGCCGGTTTAGATGATAAACTAGCACTTTTTAAAAGGTTGTCTTCTGAAGAAGGTCAATTCAATGCACTTCAAAAGTCATTACCACTTAAAGTGACTCATTTTCCCGAGATAATGGCTGGGGAATATAAAAATCCAGAATTAGTAGCAATCGCAAAGGAAATAGAAATATTTAATGATAAGATACAAGGTTTGAATGAACAATATGACAATTTGCTTAAAAATTTGAAGCAATCATTCGACGAACATAAGAAAAAGTGGGAAGATAGCAAGGCAGAATACGACGAGCAACTTAAACTGTCTTTAAAAACTATGGATGGTGTTCAAGACATGTCCAGTCAAGATATTGTCGAAGAATATAGCAATTTAATAAAAAAGGCTGAAGAATGTAAGCCACTTGCCGAAAGTCAAAAGGATCTTAAAACAAAACTTTTAGAAGCACACGAGAACAGAGCCACACTAATTGAAAATTATAAAACAATTTGTGATGAACGAGATCAATATTTAAAAAGGAGCATTAAAAAGATTAATAAAAACAAACTATGTGGTGTAGTGCAAATCGGTGTTAAATATAGGCAGAATAAAAAGAGATTACTTGCGTATTTAACCTCGCTTATAACCGGTGTTGGAGATAAAAGCATCAATGGAATTGCTGAACATGAAGATTTTGATGTATTTACTTTTGCAAATGATTGTCGAGAAGGATGTGAAAAAATAAAAGAAATTTACAAACTAACACAAGGAGTTGCCGAAAAAATCGTTGATTCATTGACAGAAGAAAATCTAAGGATTATTGAGGAAATGCAACTTGAAGATATAGTGGAAATTGAGCTTAATGTTGGAGGCAAGTTTAAAAAATTAAAAGATTTATCAAAAGGACAACAATGTACAGCAATATTAAATCTTTTGCTTCTTGATAATAAAGATCCTTTGATTATTGATCAACCGGAAGATAACCTTGACAATTCTTTTATAGCGGATAATTTAGTAAGAACATTAAGAAGTAATAAAATTAAGCGACAATATATTTTGGCTACACATAATGCGAATATTCCGGTTTTTGGTGATGCAGAACAAATAATTACAATGGAAGAAGAAAACGGAAGTGGTCGTGTAGCTACTGATGGACTTGGTTCGATTGATGATCAAGGTGTTAAAGCCAAAGTAATAGGCATACTGGAAGGTGGGACAGATGCATTTAAAATGCGTGAAGAAAAATATGGTATATAAATCTCTGGTTACATAATCTTATTGTATCATAGATAAATGTATCAATAAAAAGCAGATCTGTGTATACGATACAGGTCTGCTTTTTGCGTTAGAAACTATCTTGATTTTTCTCTTTATACTCGGAAATCAGTTCCTCTGTCAAATACTCATCGCTCATACAGTGCAGATCAGATACACCTTCACTTATTAGACGATAAATGGTTGAGCGATAGAAGAATCTCAGGGCATCATCCAAGGATAGATTTTCTTTTTTCGAAAATTGCTCGATAATTCGGGCATATTTTTTTTGTAATAAAATAGGATTGGCGGTCAAAGCTGTTCACTCCCCTCAAAGTATAGATATTCATCAAGAGCTTTTTGTGTTCGGAAACATATTTGTAAGTTGGGCTTTTCATAGCGCAGGCGGCGAATAGCTTCTCCTTTGTCGATCAGATTATCGAAGTAAAGTTCAACGGTATTAAACACCTTATCGTTGGCGACACCGCCAATCACTATATCATAATCTGTTGTATCATTTCCGGTTCTGCATTTCAAAATGAAGTCGAGCCATTCTTCAGAATAGCTTTCAAATCTTAAAATCTTGAGTTCCTGATAAGCCTTTTCATCAAAACTGTAACGAGAAACAATTCCGTTTTTGCCACGACGCTTGAATTTTTCACACCATTTTACTGCCTGGTCGTAAAGTGGTGTTGTGTAAAAGCCACGTCCGAAATCAACATTTTCTCTGGAATGTAATAAATCCGGAGTTTGAATCTCCAGATAGGAGCCATGATATAAAATCATAATTGGATACCCCCTTCTTCCATTAAGCTGATAATATCATCTACGATATAGTCCTTACTTTGGGTATGAAGCATCTCATACTCTGGTACGATATAGCTACTCAAAATATCGCTTTTTTCAGTCAACGCCTGATAAACTTCTTCGGCATTTTTTCCCAGCCTGATGGCAATGTTTTCGATACAGAATACAGCAAATTCCAGCTCATCTGTATTTGTTATTTTAGAGTTATCTAACATGGTTGAAGCACCCCCTGTTATTCGTATTCAAAATGGTTAGTATCGTCATAATCTCCAAGATCATCTTTCAGAAAATCTGACTTCCGGATGTACATGGGATTTACCAGCTCACCTTTTTCGTGCAGAAGGCTGAACTTATAGTCCAGCAGTGCTGCGGGAACGTAAAGCTGTTTTGCGGTTTCAAAGAAAGAATATTCGGACAAAAGCTCTAATACTTCGCTATCTTCTAAGAGCAACTCTGCGGCAAAGAAGTTTGCCTCATCTTCTTCCAATGAGCTACCATCCAATACTTCCATTTCCTGAAATCCTTTCATCATGGCAATCTGAGCATGAAGCACAGCGTGTCCTAATTCGTGAGCAACTAAGATACGTTCCAATATATCATTCACATTACTGTCAATGACAATATTCTTTTGTCTGGACTGGTAGAAGAAAAATCCTTTTAATTTTTTCTCCATATCATAAAAATGAATTTTGATTCCCAGACATTTGCAAAGCTCATAAGGATCTCTGGTGTCATATTTTTTTATCAGTTTTTCAACTGTTTCAATAATGCGTGCTGCCGTTCTCACTTGCTTCACCTCCCAATCGGACACAGAAAACAGTTATCTGCGAGTGAGGTCTGACTTAATGGCTGCTATTCCGCTTGCTTATGTTTTCTGTATTTTTTAGGAGTGAATTTTTCTTTGGCATTCTTTTTTGAATCCATATAGACTGCCATCAATGCCTGGAAGAATACATCTTTAGCATCTTCATCCAGATCTCCACCGGCAAATAAAGAACTTACTCGTCCCAATACTTCCTGAGCTTCCTTTGCACCTTTGGCACCAAACTGCTTTCGTGCTTCAGCAAGGAACATATCTTCATCTATACGGCTTTGTTTGTCGGTTTCCTCATCGTCCAAAAGATAAGAAACAGATATATGCAAGGCTTCCGCCAATTTTCTGATATTGCTTTTTCGAGGGAGTGTTCCCAACTGCTCATAGGTGTAGAGAGAACGTTCAGAGATCCCGGTTAACTGGGCAAGTTCTGTCTGAGAAAGATTCATTGCCAACCGAGCCTCCTTTACTTTTTCGCCAAATGTCATGTCCTTTCCTTCCTTTCTATGAAATTATTTATTCGTAACTTCCGATTATTCATTGACAAACTTCTGAAAATAGATATAATAGAACTTGGAAAGCAGAAGTTTAACTTCGATTTTATTATATATCGGAAGTTTCAATAAGTCAATAAGTTCCGACTGTAACTTCTGGTTTTTATATTGTATCTTACAGTTTGAACATGATATGTACTGGTTATTCTGTCCATGCTTCGGCATTTTCTTTCTCTTTGGCTGAAAGTGGACTTAGAAAGGAATTTGTATATGAAATAGAACCGAAAGGAGTTTTTTATGAGCAGGAATAACACTCAGGCTTTACATAGCATCCGTATGATGTGCAGGATGCAGCAAGTGGATGAAAAAGTTTTGTACGACCGTTCCAGACTGATTCTTTCTATTTATCGGGATGTCTGCTGGTCTACAATAGGAAGGGCAGAAGAAGTCTATGATGATTTGATTTGTACCTGTGGTACCAGTTTGGATGGAGCACTGATTTATCTGGAGACTTTTGCTCCTGATGAAGCAAGAGAACGTTTTGAAGAAAAAATCCGGAGCCTGTTTGAAACAAAATGGATCATTGAACTGGTGGATAATGCTATGGGACGAATTCGGGAATACCCTTGTCGGGGAGATTTATATTGTGAGATACTCTCCAAGTGCTATTTGAGCAGATTTAAGTATAAAGAAGCTGAGATGCTTGAAATAATGGATATGGAGCGCAGCACCTATTACGACCGCAAAAAAGAAGCTGTCATGCTTTTTGGTTTATCTCTGTGGGGCAATGCAATTCCCATGCTGAAGGAGTTCCTGGCAACTGCGAGAGAAGATGAAACAATGGGTTATGAAATTTAGAAAGTCCGATAAAAGTCCGACAAAATCCCGACACTTTTCCTACTGAAAGTCCGACCTTGTAGGTGTTAAGATTAGTATGCTGGGAGATCGCAGCATCTAATTGAATCAATAATTTTGCCTCGTGCCGAAAGGTATGGGGCTTTTTTTATGCCTTCTTCCAGACAACGGCATGAATGAGAGTCAGAGAAATCCTCTGGCTCTTTTTTCATGCCTGCATGGAGGACGGGCAAATGAAAGGTCGGTTTACAAATCGTATTCGTGATTCTCCTTTTTCCTTGAAATTTCGATTTTCAAATTTCAAGAACACGGAGGAATAAAGAATGTATTTTGATCCCAAAGAAGTCGGAAAACGAATTGCGAAACTTAGAGAATTGCTGGGATATAACCAGGAACAATATTCTCAAAAAATCAACATCAGTAGGAGTGCTCTATCCAAAATTGAGATTGGTGACAGAAGCCCCTCTATTGATTTACTTATTGAAATTGCAGAGCTGTCTGGAGTTACATTGGACTATTTGATTTTGGGAAGAACACCACAGGATGGTAATAGGAAACTAGGGTTACAGTTGGTTATTTCTTTTTTGACTGAGTTGGAACGTGAAATGTAATTGTGCACAGATTGTGCAACAGTTGCGCACAGCCAGTCAATCGGATTATCAGTGTATTTTCGGTACAATTTAATCAAGGTTAAAACAACAAATTAACCGTTTGTACCTTGAAAACCGCATAGACATTCATCAAACACATTCCTGTTGCCGGTGCGAGAGCATCAGCCACATCAGCAATACGCCAGGACGACTGCAATCAGAAACACAGGGTCACCTATTTTATTTTGTCTGTTCATTCTGATGGTCAGAGCGAGAACTATTGGCTTGTAAATGTCGGATTGCTTCCGACAAGGCAATGAAAGCAACAGGTATAATGATACTTCTGCCCAGCCACAGTCCACACAATGG
>JBMNRU010000034.1:0-14372 GCA_050944855.1 Lachnospiraceae bacterium | reverse complement strand
ACAGCCTGGACCTTATATTCGTGGTCGTATTTACGTTGGGTACGTGACATTGAGAGTTCCTCCTTATTCTCTTTATTATACATGAATTCTTTGAGAATAAGGTGTCAACTTTATTTATACAACATCATACTTACGTATATTGTTAGGTTTTCATAATCCTCAGTTAATGAATACGCATTTAATTGTAGACCATATCCCCTGAACGGACACATAATATAATCGTCAGCTTCCCCTGCCTCTTCGAGATATTCAAGCATTATTGAAGTAAAGAAATCTTCAATATTCCAACCGCTCAAATCAGCATCTACTGACATTTGTATTTCTTCAAGAAAATCCGTATAAAACTGTTCCATTGTTTTATTAGCCATGGTTTTCTCCCTCTAATGTATCTGCCACTGCAGTTGCAATTGCGCTAGCCATAAGTGGCGGAACGGCATTTCCAATCTGAAGAAGAGCTGCAGTTCTTCCACCTTCAAAGTAATAGTTATCTGGAAATGACTGTATTCTGGCTGCTTCTCTGACAGACAACGAACGGGCCTGTTCTAAATTAGGATGAATAAAATAATGGCCATCCTTTGAAATATGCGCAACCATTGTTTGTGAAGTATGAATGTTTCCAGCAACCACTTTAAATCTATCCAGAAAAGCAGTTCGGTTCTTATGCGTACATAAATCTTCCGGAAGATCTGTATACCTCAGTCTTCGCCTCTCATCATTTTGATACCAGGCATTAATTACGTGTCTATAAATTTCTCTGTCTTGTTCTCTGGTAGGCCTTGCTTCATGCCATGTCAGGATATCTTCTTCTGATCGGATTCCTGATTCACGCAGATAATCTGTCCTATCATGAGCATAGTGGTTATTTACTTGGCCAGGCTGTAATGCAGGAAGATCTGCCAAAAGATCGTCCACCACATACTCATTAAATACATCTCCTACTTCCGGAATAACAGGATACTCAAACTGAACACCTTCCTCATGCTGTTTCCCAATCAAAATAACTCGTTTTCTATTCTGAAGGACTCCATAATTACTTGCAGTAAGAACTCGCATATCCAAATCATAACCAGCTTGACGGAATCTCTCAGTCATATCTGCAAGGTATCCACCGTTATTGGCACTCTTTAGACCAAGGACATTTTCAAAGACAAACATTCTCGGATGATAACGTTCCAATACATCTGCATATAACTGGTACAGAAAATTTCGTGCATCACCTTCCATGTTGTTTTCGCTACGCGCACGACCAACTAAAGAATATGCCTGACACGGTGGTCCTCCAACCAATACATCGATATTTTCAACATTCTGAACGTCCATCAAAGCATCAATTGTATCAAATAAAGCTGGCATTCCATTCTCATTCATCGTTTCCTGAATAACAGTATCAAGAATCTCATGTGGCACCATTCCATATAATTCTTCTCTTGTTATTTCATTTCTCAACTATCTGTTATAGTCTTCCAATCTATCATTATTTTTGAGATAGTAATAACAATTTCGTGTTTTCAAAGTGAGGCAAGCCTCTTTCTTCATTTCAACATGAGCAACCGGAATATGGCCATTTCTGACAAATCCTTCCGATAATCCTCCGGCACCCGCAAAGATATCAATATATGTCAGTGGCATGTCTGGAATTCCCCTTTATATCCTTAGTATCGTTTATGATTTCCATAATGTCGCCAACATCACAATTTAATGCTGTACATATTTTTTCAATGACAACTGTATTCACAGTTCCACCTTTCCCCATTTTTGTTACAGAAGCCGAACTGATTCCTGCCATTGCACAGAGATCTTTTTTCTTTAAATCTTTATCTATTAACAACTTCCATAATTTTTTATAACATACAGCCATTTTTTGATATCTCCTTACAATAAGTACTAACAACCTGAAAATCATATTAATGTAAATTATATCAAAATTATCGCTTTAAGGGAACAAAAAATCTTGTATTTTACCACAAAAATATTGTGATTGCAATATAAATTATTGTTTTCGCAATATTTAAGTACCTTGAAAATTTAAAAATTGTAAAACGGAACAAACTCAACAAACTTAGAGGCAACAAACTTAGAGTTTATAAACTTCTTTTATTTATATATCGCATTAGAATATATGTTCTTTGTATCCAAATACAACATTAGCTGAGATCATACAAACAATCTCAGCCACTATATCAATTCGGAATGTATCTGTATTGCATAATGTATCTCTCATTTTCCTATCTGAATAGCTTTATTCATTAACATCTTCCTCAACTTTCTTGTTCTTATGATCTATCAGACTCTTCTTACAGATCTTGCAAATAGTTCCATACTCTGTTACCATCACAACCTTTGCCTTTGCCGTGTCACCGATCTTGTCATAAATTCTTCCGGCACTCATGCTTTCACCGATTACAGTATGAGTACTATTTGCTACATGACCAATATCACCAAGGCCTTCCATCCTGACAACGATTGCTTCTTTATCATATTTGTTGTCAGGTTCTTTCTTTAGCTGTAAAATTATTCCTGGCTTTAGAAAATCTTTACCGTAATAATATTTGGTTCCTGTCAATGTAAAATAAATCTTTGCCATCGTATTTTCCCCCTTTAAAAATCGTATTCATCCGGATCCAGTCCTGCATCTTCAAGAGCTCCTCTTCTTTCATCCGGATCCATCATTTCCAGTTCATCATAATCAAGGCCTGCATCGCCGAAAACATCACAATCGTCGTAATCAGAAGAGCGACTATCTTCGCTTAACATCTCTTCCATAAACTGAAACTGTGCTGCTCGTTCCCAGTTGTCCAGTTTTCCATCACCATTGAAATCAAACATCTTATCAAACCCAAACATCATACTTCCTCCTTCTGCTCCTGGTATTATCTTATAACTTTTGTTTTTTCGTGTGGTCGCTTAGGCGGCGACTTAATCTTCCAGGCACTCTCTGTAATCAGATTCATCTGCAAATAATCTGTAGCTTCCATTGATGTAACCCATATAACCGTTATCTGTGTAATATCCTTTCATCATCGAGTACCTCACTTTCTTCAATTTTGTTTCAGTTTTATTTGATGTTATCAGTTTACAACAAATAGCTGTACAAAAATCCTGACAACCAAGATAACCGTTATTTTGGAGTATAAAAAAAGATCCAGAGAGAACTAATCTCCCCAGACCTTTCATTTATTCGGATAAAGACAGTGTATACTTCATATCTTCTTACTATTTCCTGCTTCGTTCCTGTACCATCTGCTGTTCCAGATACCTTGGCACCGGCTTCCCGGACCTTTTAGCAATAGCAATCTGTTTTTCATGAAGCTTCCTGATCACAGAAGTCCTTTTCTTAGGACGATTCGCTACTGGTTTCTGCACTTTTTCGGCAGCCTTTTTCTGGTTATTGACCTGACCATCCACCATATCATAATTGGCTTCTGTCCCAGATTCATGGCTTCGTTCATACATCCCGTTCTGGAAGAATTTCTGATAATGTTCCATCTTTATCTGCAGCTGTTTCATCCTTTCCGGATACTTATTCTCAGGATGAATATATTCACGTATCTTCTGCTTGGCAATTTCATCAAAACCTCTGATTCCGGTTTCTGCAACATATTTTCCGTAACTGTCGAGAATAATCCTCGCAGCCTGTTCCCGGAATTCCTGATGTTCCAGAAGATAAAACTGTTTTCCGTCAATAATGATGTAGTCTGTTACCCTCCAGTTTCCGGAATAGCCATCAATCTTATAATCTTTGGTATCCACAGACAGAACGCTTCCTGTTGTACCCATGCTGATGAATCCGCTGATTCTTCTGGGATGATCATCACTCAGATAAAAGCAGGAGATTTCTCCTTCATGGTTAAGCACCAACACATCACTGACTTCTGTTTTATTCCGGATCCGTTTCCAGATGTCATTAGCGGTCTCATCCGGCTTCATTTCACCGACCATCATATGCCGGTAAAATTCCACACAAACAGCAAGATTCTTTTCCCGTACCTCATTATAAGATAGATGCCATAGCTTCCGCCCGGCAGTCATCTTATTGACACGATAAAGGGCAAATTGATTAATCTTCATACTCATCATCCTCCGATGCCAAGAGATATGAATCCAGATCCAGTGTATAATAATACTTGTCTTCAATCTGCTGCAGTTTCTCGATCAGCGAAGATACGATTTCAATCATTTCTTCATCGGATACATCCTCTTTTGTTTCTTCCAGAACATCCAGTGTTTCCTTTAATGCCCCTACGGTATCCTGTCTGGTTTTTTCGGCAAAGATCGCCATTACCATTAATTCATTTTCTTCAAATTTTACTGGTTTCATAAACTCATCGCCTCCCTTCTGTGCTGTGATTTTGTTTTCTGTCTTTCCGATTTCTGTCTTTCTTCCGGCATTTTACTTTCTGTTTTTTCTCTTTCTTTCTGCCTTTTCTCGATGATCTTCTCTGCATCTGACAATGCTTTCTGTACCAGCCTATTATCCCGGTATCCGGGAATAGAGTTGATGATTTCTTTTTGTAACGTCTTTCCCACATACAGATCAAACATTCCAGCGTAGTCGCTGTCATCTTCCAGATTAAAACCAATGCTTTTTATTCCATTCATCCGGCTGCCCGGTATCTGATCAAAAATATCAAAGGCCTGTTCCAGAGTCAGATCCTGATGAAATTCTCCAAGGACCGGAAATTCGGAACATTCTGCCACATAGAAACTGATGCGAGATTTATCCTCATCCGGATGCAGTGGAAGAGTAGTATTTTCTATTCCAATCATTTCCTGTCTCTGTTTTACAAAATCCGGCAGTTCAGTGAAACCAAAGCTGTCAACATAGAAAGCCCGGAGGTCACCATTTCTATTTGTAATAACTACATCACTGACTGACATGGAATGTCCTCTAAAATCAGCCGGATGATTCTGGTTAAATACACTGTAGAGAGTGTCTAAGTTATCCGATGGCTCAAGAATCCCAGAGTACACACACTTATAATCACCGGCGGTCACTTCCATTCCCTGGGATTTTACAAAATCCATTCCCATAAACTGATATTCCATTGCTTTTGATCCATGGTTAATCTGATAAATGGCAAAACGCTCTTCTCCATCAAACATCAATTCTTCCGAAGTTTTTTCAAATCGTTCCGGATGCAGTACACGTTCCACCCGTTCTGCTGTATCCGGATCTTCCAGGACGACACCCTCCAGCCATTCTTGTACATCATTCCAGGAATCTGCAATCCACGCACCGGCAATTTCATGGGTTCCATCCGGCAGAAAGCGAAGATTTTCATCGGAACTTTCAAGCTCATCAAAATGATATCCCGCAGCTTCCACTGCCGGTATCAGTTTTTCTTTCTGTTCTGATTCCAGTAGCTGCTTTTTCTCTGTGAACAGTTCCTGCAGTTTCTCAGATAATTCATCGATCATTTCTCCTGCAGTCTTTCTGATCGTGTCCATTGATGTTTTTAATTCTTTCATATCATGCCCGCTGCTCCATCCGGCAATATACGGGAAACTGTATTCAGAGGTATCTACACCAAAAGCAGAGCAGACACAATAGGCAACAGATTCCGCTTCTACTTCTTTTGTCAGCCGGTCCTTTTCAATTCCCTGTTCTGCCATCAGATCCTTATCATGGAGTCTTGCATGTCCGGTTTCATGGATTGCTGTTTTAATGGTCTGGCTGTCGCTCATCCCCTTTTGAATTACGATCTCTTTATCGACCGAATGATAATATCCCTTTGCTTCGCCTTCAATCTCATCGAATCGGATCGGAACAGGAGAAATCTCTGTGATTGCTTTCATAAACAACTCATAATCAGCAACCGCCTCCGTTAATTCCTCAGGAGCCAGTGTTTCAATGGGCTCTCCATCTGTCTGGCTGATGTCGAAAACTGTCGTCGGTTTAAAACGAGGGATGACTACTTCAACTTCCTCTGTCTTTGGTTTTCCATTCCCATCCAGAAGAGGCTTATTGTTCTGATCCAGAATTTCCTGTTCCCGTTTTCTTTTTATTGGTGCCGGGGCAAGAATCGTGATTCCTTTTTCTCCCTTTTTCACCTGGCGACCCATCGTCTGCCAGTTCCGGTATCCTGTAACCAGGGTTGCATCCGGTCTCTGCATGGCAATCAAAAGGGTATTGTTAAACGAATATCGATGAAATTTGGACATTGTTTGCAGATACTGGGCATATTTATCACCGGTAAAGATATTCTCCACACCTGTTTCCAAAGATTTCAGGATACTATTCATATCCTTTCCCGCGACAGGGAGTGGGATAGTAGCCGACTGAACTGCTTCAATATTATTTTCTCTGTTCATTTGAACTCCTTTCCAAAACCCCGCCGGTTTTCGTTCCAGCGGGGCTTTCTTATACACATATTTTTAAAGTGACATATCATTTGCTTTATGCTTCGGCTTATGTACCGGCTGTGACATATTCGACTCTTTTTTATCGGGCATTGTCTGTTCCTTTCCCTTTGCTTTCTGACGTTCCTCAAAAGCTGCTGCCTTCTCGAAGATCCTTTCTCTGGTATCGTAGTGATACACTTCATCTGCCAGCTTTTCTGCCGGTTGTACCTCTGTGTTATTTACAGTGACTACCATCTCTTTTAAATCATGTGAAGTCATCATTCCATCATCGGGAAGAACCAGCATTTCATGGGTTGAAGAAGGTAATATATAATAATCTCCTTTTACCTGCTCTCCAATCAGATCCATATATCCTGGATAGAAGAGAACTGCAGCACCATTCATCATCTGTTCATTCGTAACAATAGTAAGCGGGACTGTCATATCCTGAGACATATCATTAATCATCATTTCAATTTCCTGTTCCGGCACACCGGCAGCCCTCATATCACGTCTTGCCATATTCTCCATCATTGTATTCAATGAATCTATATGGGCAGGAAATAGTCTGGGACTGCTGTTCAGAGCATCAATATGAAGCTGTTCTTTTGAAACACCAAAAAGGTTCATCATATCATTGTTCACAATTGAAGATGCTATTCCCCCTGCTCCGGACTCAATTAACACATGATAAGTAATTGCCAGATTTTCCACTCTTGTATGAGGAACGTTAGACAACATTTCCCGGTTTCGATCTGCATCAGATACTCTGATAAACAGATTATGTTTTGCAAAATCATAATCCGTGAGAAGCCCCATATGGACAGACATCGGTGTCATCTGTACCACCTCTGACATCTGTTCCATAATCTGATCCAGATCAAAACGCCCCGCCTGTAACTGTTCATAAAACATATTCAGATTGAGAGTCGGTGAAATATTCTGGTTCTCGTTTCTTACTGTCATTCCCAGATAACTTTCATTCAGCTTTTCATGGGGATAGACATCAACAATGGCCTTTTCATACTCCATCGGAAGAAAATCTTTGATTGTTTCTTTTACATTTTCTACAAATTTTTCAAATTCCATATTCTTCATCCTTTCCTATTTCATTTTTCTATTTCTTCTTGCCTTTTCCAGAAGGCTTTTTACTCGGAAACTCCAGAGAAAAATTCACACGGTCTTCACTGGCATCCATGATCAGATCTGCTTCAAAATACATATTTTTCTTGGCAGAATACAGATCCTTTACCTGGACTTTTCCGCTTTTTAAAAGCTCTGCCGCCATACGTTTATCGATGGTTTTCTGCATCCGCTCCAGATATTTTGTTTCTTTCCAAAGAGCAAAGCGACATTCCCTGTTACTGCAGTAGAAGTTCTTTTTCCCTTCATACACCAGACTTCCGCATACCGGACAGGTTCCGATGCTTTCCCTTGTCTGGAATCGTCTGGTTTCCTCCTCCGGAATTGTGTCACATCCATTCAGCATCATGGTGATCATATTTTTGATCCCTGTCATAAAGGTATCCGGAGTGATCTTCCCTTTCTCCATATCCAGAAGCTGATTTTCCCATTCTGCAGTCATGGTGGCTGATTTCAAAAAATCCGGCAGAATTTCAATCAGCACCTTGCCATCTTCGGTAGGGACAATCTGCTTTCCTTTACGGACCGCATACTGGGAATGAACCAGTTTTTCAATGATTCCCGCTCTGGTTGCCGGAGTTCCCAGACCTTTCTTTTCTGTATCCTCATCGAATTCTTTATTACCGGCTGTCTCCATAGCAGCAAGCAGGGTATCTTCGCTGTACTGTTTCGGGAGAGAAGTAAAGTGCTCTGATTTATCAGCAGCCACGTTGTAGAATATCTGACCAGGGGTAAGATCCGGTAATCTGTCCTTTTCCACGTCATCCGGATTTTCCATAGCCAGTCCTTCTTTGTTCCGGAAACATTCTTCATAAATTTTCCATCCCATCTGCTTTACCGTTTTCCTTTTTGCAGTAAACAGTTCGTTCTGGCATTTCACAGTAATATCTGTTTCCGTATAGATATGCTCTTTTTCGGTGGCTTCCACCATACGAACACAGATCAAAAACAGGACTTTCTGCTCCCATTCCTTTAGCTGTGACAGCTCACAATCTGTTATTTCCACCGTTGGGATAATGGCATGGTGATCGGACACTTTTTTGTTGTTCAAGACAACTCGGATATTTGGTTTTTCCGGCTGGTCAAATGGTCCTGTCAGCTGATACTTTTCATGGATCTTATGGATCACATTTCTGGCGGTTACTTCCATATCCTCTGTCAGATACTGACTGTCCGTCCTCGGATAAGTAATCAATTTCTGCTCATACAAAGACTGTGCCGCATTTAAAGTCTGCTGTGCAGTCATCCCATAATGCCGGTTGGCTTCCCTCTGCAGGGTAGTCAGATCATAGAGCTTCGGAGGCTTTACTGTCTTATCTGTGGAATGAATTTCTTCCACCACAGCATCACTTCCCCGGCACATGGATTTCAGATTTTCAGCCTCTTTTTCATCGAAGATTTTCTGTTTTTCCACCGGCAGGCCATCCAGATCCAGATTCACGTTAAAATACTTTTCCTTTTGGAAGGAAGAAATGGAACGATCCCTTTCTACCAGCATGGCCAGTGTCGGTGTCTGAACACGTCCCACCGTCAGTTTCTTATAATATTTACTGGTGAAAGCTCTTGTGGCATTCATTCCTACCAGCCAGTCTGCCTGCGCCCTGCATACTGCTGCATCTGCCAGATTTTCATACTCTGACCCAGCCTTCATATGGGCAAATCCTTCCCGGATTGCTTCATCCTCCATGGAACTGATCCACAGTCTTTTTACCGGCTTTCTGGTCTGGGAAAGATCATAGACTCTCTTGAAGATCAACTCGCCTTCCCTTCCTGCGTCACAGGCATTTACCACATAGTTGATATCCGGGCGGTTCAGCAGTTTCCTTAATACATAGAACTGATCCTTCTTGTCCCTGGATACTTCCAGTTTCCATTCCTGGGGGATAATTGGAAGATCCTCATAATTCCATCTGCTGAATTTCTCATCATAGGCATCCGGAGCAACGTACTCGGCCAGATGTCCCAGACACCAGCTGACAATGCAGTCTTTACCTTCCAGATATCCTTCCTCACGTTTCTCAGCACCGATCACATCAGCAATAGATCTGGCTACACTTGGTTTTTCTGTAATCACTAAATACATATTCTTACAACTCCTTTCACTTATATGGGAGCTGAGTCGCCCTTATACAACATCAGCTCCCATCTTTTTGCATTTATTCCTGTGAATCGTCAATTTCTGCCGGATCTTCGGATTCTTCATCCTCGTTGATGGTCTCCAGTCCATCATCCATTTCCAGACCTTCATTTTCTGAATCTTCATCTTCCTGCTTCGGTTTATAGATCTTGAAGTAGTAGTAACCTGCCACTCCTGCTACAGCCAGAAGAAGGATAATAAACAATCCGGAATTCGTTGCAGCTTTATCCGGTTTATCTGTCTGGGTTTCTTCTACAGACACATCACTTTCGGTATCGTCTGTATGCTCATCCTCCAGCACAACCGAAGGGGCAGTTTCTAATGACTGCTGCTGATCCTTATCCAGAAATTCTTTCAGATCGTTTTCATCAATCTGAGACAGCATATACACATTGTTTGTAGTTGCCGCCCGGTCAATCACGATATAAAACGTATTATTGTTTTTGGTCTGGATTGTCAGAAATTCTTTGCTGGAATCATCAGTGATGTCATCCCTTACCTCTCCATTTCCCGGAACAGAAAAGGGATCCCCGTTTTCCTCTGTATGGTCATCTTCAACGACCGGTTCTGCTGTTTCTGTTGTCGTTTCTTCCTGTGCAGCCTCTGTCCCCTGATCCACATATGCGTAAGCAGTTGCCTGACTGCCAAAGATCATCATGACTGCGGTCATAAGCACTACCAGTTTTTTATTCAGTTTCTTCCATTTCACCATATTCATTTTCCTCACTTTCTCTTTCTTCTCCCTGAACAGCAAAGGAGCCAGATTCCGCGTCTGACTCCCTGCTCGCAACAAATGATATCGTTCCATCCTGGATTCCGTTTAACAGGTCAAATAGATCCTGTCCCTTTAACTTCATTCCACGGGTACTTTTGATCATCTCATTATTTTCTTCCTCCTTCAGAGCTGACCGCACACCTTTCAAGTACATTTCCAGATCAGCAATCTTTTTCTCGGTCTTTTCAATCTCATCCAGATACTTTTTGATCTTCCGATTCAAATCTTCACCTTCTTTCTTTTCGTTTCTTTATGGCAGTCTTCCAAAACACATGAAATGCTGCTGCCAATAGGATGTATTGATATTGGCATACTGGATTGGATCTCCGCAGTGGATCATCATTCCATTGCCAACATAGATTCCCACATGACTGGCACCACTGGTGTTATAGGTTCCCTGGAAAAAGATCAGGTCACCCGGTTTTGCCTGCGACGGTGGAACATAAGTGCAGACACCCCGAAGTCCATCCGCTGTCAAACGTCCGTAACTCCATCCATTTCCGCAATGATTCACTACCCAGGATACAAATCCGGAACAATCAAAGCTAGTACTCGGTGAAGCTCCGCCCCATACATAAGGATATCCAAGATACTTTTCAGCCTCCCGGATCATCCTTGCAAACCTTTCATCTGACAGTGCTTCCGGCGGGATCTCATAACTCATGCCGCCACCGGCTCCTGTGATCTGGTTCACATCCCACAGATAATCCCGGTTGCCCAGTGTGGTATTCAGTGCATCGTACAGGATTTCCTGTTCGTCCGTCAGATTTGCTCTTGCCACCGCATCAAAGTTCGTGTTTGTGAGGGTAACATAGAGAACTCTCTGTGTGGAAGTCGTGGTAACTTCCACTTCCCGGCTGCCATTATCATCTGCCAGAAATGCTTCCCATGTCTGATGACCGTGGGCACTGGCTGCGGAATGGCTGTCATAATACACATCAAAAGCAACCCCATACCTGGCAAAATTCCCAGTATCCTCAACGGTATATTCCACACCATTCATGATCACTTTCGTTCCCATAGGTACGATCGGATTGTTTGCATCTACCGCAATCGTATGATTAGCTGTCGGGTATGCACCGCTGGCTGTCGGACCACCGGACCATCTTCCACAGCAGATAGAGCAGTTACAATATCCGCTGGTTACCACATTTCCCAGGGATTCTCCCACACGTACTGTTCTGGTTTCTGTGACAGTTTCCGTCCTTCCACGAGTTGACAGATGATACTGAGCCTGAAACAGATCCTGTAATTCATCCTTTACATCGTCATAGGTATATCCACCATATTTTGCAGTCAGATATGAAGTCAGATGATACGGATTATGCCCGATTTCGCTGACATTGTACTGATAGGAATCGTATTCCGGATAGGTGGACTCCATATTGTTGATCTGCCGGTTTAATGCCTCCTCCATGGCAGCATAAGCATTTTCTGCCGCATAGATATCTGCATCTGTGCTGGGGTAGGTTGTCATACCGATCACGGAAGCTCCACCCTGGATCGAAGCACTGCAGCTTCCCAGAGAGACTGCAATCAGCATAAAAATGAGCGAAAAAATACCGATACCAAGAAACACGGTACGGTTTCGCCTTACGATTTCTTTTAAAGCAATCTTGGCTTTTACCGTCATGTTCTCGACACCGGCAATCGTTGTTGCCCCTCCGAGACTTCCGGCTGTTTTACCAGCTTTTGCTGCCCGGTAGGCATCCTTATATTTTTTTCTCTGGAAGAAACGGTTGAGCATCCGTTTCTTTTCTGCATTTTTCTTTGCTTCCCCGGCTGATCTTTCTGCAGTCTCTTTCGCTGTATCAAATTTCAGCTTAGAGGCTTCCGGAGTCTCCATATTCAGTCCTTTTCTGTGGGCCTTTACATCACTTCTCTGGCTTCTAAGCTGCGCCCTGCGGAGACTGTGGGCTGCCTCATCAGCTGCTGCAACCGCAGCTCCAGAAACATCCACAGCCGCATTGTCATCTTCATTCATCTGATTCCCTGCATACATTGCAGTACCAGCCACAGCTTTTCTTCCGATTCCGGTTCCGGCTCCGCGGATCATTCCAGGCCCTTCATCTCCAAAAGAAAGACGCCCGGATTTCGCCTGTTCCTCTGTCAGTTTCTTCCGAGTCTGCTTCTTCTTAATCTTTTCTTTTTGGTCTGACAGCCCGGTCACTTCCGGAACCTTTTCCTGAGACCGAAGCTTTCCCTGATACCGGCTGTCCTTCTTTTCAATGAGTTTCCCACTGTTTGCTTTTGAAAAAGTTCTTGTCGCTTTTTCCTCAGAGAGAGAATCCGCAGAAGTTCTTAACTCCTGGGCATATTTTCTCATGCGCCGGTTTTCTGTTCTGCCGGAATTCCTGGACAGCTTTTCTTCAGATACATTCTTTTCGGAATCCGAAACCTTTCTTCCTGCATCTGGTTCATCCCGGCTTTTCTGGCTGACCTTTTTCACAGAGCCTTCCTGGATCGTTTCTTCCGTCAGACCTTCTCTTGTCATTTTTGAAAAGACTTTGTCCTTCGCTGTATATTCTTTCCCTGCCATTGTTCCTCCTTCCATCAAAATAGACACAAAAAAAGGCCATCTATCGTCTAAACGGTAAATGACCTTCTTTTATAATTTTACTTTTTTATATTCCATACTTTTCCTTAATGTCAGCTATAACAGAATCCGCAGTTTTATAGTTTTCCTGTGATGCTGATTCTCTTGATTTTTCAAGTTTATCCAACAACATTTCTTCCGTCATGGCAACATACGGATTATTCCTTACTCTATTTAACTCATCATCAACACATATTTGAATTGTTCTAGCCATTAGGTATTCCTCCATTTCTAGTTCCATTTTATTATACACTCACCGCTAATTCAATTCATTTGTATTGATTTTGCATCCAACCACAACCATCCGCCCGTTTTTATGAGAATACTCACAGGTAGACAGTGTGATCAGCTTGTCTCCATATTGTGCTGCATAACCAGTGTCGTAATATGACCGTTTCTTACACTCCTCGACAAAACTCATATAATCCGCAGCTCCTTCTGCCTTGGTGAAAGAGTAGTATTCAAAATCATGTCCGGTATAAACCGGTGTGGCAAACGCCGCTATGATCTGATATTCTTCTTCCCCTTGCAGTGTGCTGTATTGGATTATCGGGTGTTCCTGGAAAAATTCTTCTGACTTATATTGATCTAAAGCTGCAAACATTTTCCCCGAATTCATATGATGGGCATAGATGATCAGATTATCTGCATTCTCCGGATCACACAGTTCAGAAAGGAATGGAGTACCACTTACGTCATATTCCTTCTCAAAATTTCTCCTGAGATAATAATTCTTTTCTTCCGGATGATACATGACTGGATAATCAATTGCTGTCCCTTCAATTTTGATCCAGCCAATACAGTCCGGATTCTTTTCATGCAAAGCCAGAAGACCAGGATCGACCTTTTCAGAATCATCCATATCATCTTCTTGATCTGCCTCTTCCTGCTTCTCATAGATTTGTCGGATATTGTCGAATCCTGCTTCACTTTTTCTATCTTCCAGGTACATCCCCATCAGAAAATAAAGGCTGATGGATAAGAGAATAATAGAAACTACAAACAGAATCCGTGAGATCCATTTCCTCATTTGGTTTCCGCCTCCAGTTTCTTCCGTTCCTCGACTTCCTCCGGTTTTGTTGTCATCAGTGAATACAGTTTCAGGCTCTTATCAAACTTATCCTTGAATGGAATGATGATATTTCCATAGAACAGAAGCCCTTCGCCTTCCCCAGAATTCGTTACATAGGATAACTGGTACGGAGAAATATTCAGCTGCTTTGCCAGAATCTGTCTGTCACCGGCTGCTTGATTCAGCATCAGGATAAAATCACTGTTCTATAGTGATAGGTAAGCCTCTGATATCATCTCGGGCTTTTCCCCCACTCCACACCGTGCATGCGACTTTCACCGCACACGGCGTTCCATCGGTTAGTATT
>JBMNRU010000033.1:0-14663 GCA_050944855.1 Lachnospiraceae bacterium | reverse complement strand
GGTTCGAGCCCAACTCGGGGAGTTTTTTTAACAGAAAAAGGCTCCTTGGTCAAGCGGTTAAGACATCGCCCTTTCACGGCGGTAACACGGGTTCGATTCCCGTAGGAGTCATTTTTATTTAGCTGATATCTAGTATCAGCTAAATTTGGATACAGGCTTATTGCCGGAGTTAACAAGAGGCATTGAATACACCGATGTGGCTCCAATTCAAGCTTATTGACGGAGTCAATAAGAGGCAGAGCAGCTGATTACAAATCAGCTGGCATTGAATACGCCGATGTGGCTCAATTGGCAGAGCAGCTGATTTGTAATCAGCAGGTTATCGGTTCGAGTCCGATCATCGGCTTTTTGGACCTTTAGCTCAGTTGGTTAGAGCAACCGGCTCATAACCGGTCGGTCCTGGGTTCGAGTCCCCGAAGGTCCATTAGAGGTTCAAACAAAAGTTAATATTTGGCCTAGTGGCTCAGTTGGTTAGAGCGCCGCCCTGTCACGGCGGAGGTCGAGGGTTCGAGTCCCTTCTGGGTCGTTTTTTATTATTATTTTCATCGTGGGATCTTAGCTCAGCTGGGAGAGCATCTGCCTTACAAGCAGAGGGTCACAGGTTCGAGCCCTGTAGGTCCCATTCATTATGTAATGATATCATGTAAGCCGGCGTGGCGGAACTGGCAGACGCACAGGACTTAAAATCCTGCGGGACTTATACTCCCGTACCGGTTCGATTCCGGTCGCCGGCATGAAAAAAGGGTTTGCTATTGCAGACCCTTTTTTGCTGTGCATAGAGTAGATTTTTTAGTAGTGAGAGGGAATAACATGTTTCAGAGACAGCCTGCTTATTATCGTGATTTTCAATGCATAGGGTCTGCCTGCCATGATAATTGCTGTATTGGATGGGAAATTGACATTGACGCCGATTCCTATGAACGATATCTGCGTCAGGAAGGTTTTATTGGGCAGCGTCTGCGGCAATACATATCTGTGGAAGAATATCCTCATTTTATATTGCAGGAGGGAGAACGCTGCCCATTTCTAAATGCGGAGAATTTGTGTGATCTTATCATAGAATTAGGCGAGGAGAGTCTTTGTAATATATGTATGGAACATCCACGGTTTTATAATTGTTTTGGTGATTATCGGGAAGCCGGATTGGGATTGTGCTGTGAAGAGGCTGTTCGATGCATGTTAGCAGACAGTGATCCGCTGCGCTTTGAGCTAATTGAGACAAATGAAGCGGCAACAGAGTATTCGGATGAGGAATTGTGGAATATTTTATATCCTCTTCGGGAGGTAATGTTTTCCATTTTGCAAAACAGAGGCTATGATCTGAAGGAACGGTTGTGGGTTTTATTAACATTGGCTGAACAGGCCCAGTATGCGTTAGATGAACAGATTCCTATGGATTGGGAAAGCTTTAGAGCATATTATGCAGATGCCGCTCATTGGCAGGTACTTTTGCCTTCTGATCAGTCCGATATGGTTTCGTCGAGTGATAGGAGATGTTTTTATAAGGAAGTTTTACATTGCTATCAAGGGCTGGAAATTCTGGATCCTGATTGGCTGAAAATGCTGAAGGCCATGGAACAAAGAGGAGAACAGGTTTTAGAGGAAATGTCTTCATTTGAGAAAGTGTGTCATGAGCGCCTTTATGTTTATGAACATTTTATGGTATATTTGATTTATCGTTATGTGCTGCAGGCAGTCTGGGATGGGGATGTGTTTTCTAAAGTTGCATTTGCAGTGCTTAGTTGTTGTTTTCTTCAGTGGATGGATGTGTTATCCTGGCTGGATGGATCGTTTACAGAGGACAGACAGATGGAGCATATAAAAAACTATTCCAAAGAGATTGAATATTCTACAGAAAATATAGAAAAGCTGGAGCAGTTTTTATACGATAAAAACGTGAGAGACGGACTTTAGCAGTTTTTGCCCGGATGGGCATAGAAATGACGGGAGCAGATGAAAAATGAGCATACGATGTATAGCGTTAGATATTGATGGAACCATATTAGGGCACGATAAGATTTTGTCAAAAGAAAATGAATCTGCCATTCGGGAAGCCATTGACGCCGGAATAGAAATTGTCATTGCCAGCGGAAGAGTTTTTGAGGCACTTCCTTCCTGTATCATGCAGATACCGGGAATACGGTATGCGATTACTTCCAATGGAGCGGCGGTATATCACATTCCTACAGGAGAATGTATTCACCGGTATAAACTCTCTTCTGCAGCAATAGAAAAGATTATGGAAGTCACTGCAGAGGATGATATTATATATGAAGTATTTATGGATGGAAAAGCCTATACATATGCTCCCTATGTCAGAAATCCTATGGCATATGGGGCCAGCTCTTATGCGGTACCCTATATCCAGAGTACTCGTATACCGGTAGAGGATATGGAAACCTTTATCCTTCAGCATAAAAATGAATTGGATAGCCTGGCGTTAATTCATAAAACAGAAGATACGATGACACCTGTTTGGGAAAAATTGGAAGCTTGTGTGAACGGAATCTATATCACCACATCGGTTCCTAAACTCCTTGAAATTGCAGATGAGAGAGCCGGAAAGAAATCTGGTCTGGAATATATTCTTCGGTTATTGGGGTTCAAATCGGAAGAAGCAGCGGCGTTTGGAAATGCAGATAATGACTGGGAAATGATAGCTTATGCCGGTTACGGCGTAGCTGTTGCCGATGCCAGTGAGCGCTGTAAAGAAGCGGCAGATTATGTTACCAGGACATGTGATGAGAATGGTGTGGCTTATGCACTGCATAGTATATTGGAAAAAATGATATAATTAAAAAAAGGTATTGACAAATATGCAATAATATATTAATATAATTGATGTTGTTACGAAAGTACGACGGATGTGCGTTTAGCTCAGCTGGATAGAGCGTTTGGCTACGGACCAAAAGGTCGGGGGTTCGAATCCTCTAACGCACGTAAAAGCATCCTAAGAATAGGGTGCTTTTTTTGTTGCCAAGCATGCGAAGAAAACGTCCGGTGGACGTTTTTGAGTTGCCTGCAGAATTATGGAAACTGTCTGCAGTGAATGGATTTGTCCGGTATGGATATTGACATATAACGGTCAATGATGGAAAATAGGGAAGAAGACGTTGGGGTATTGTGAGATATTTTACTAAATGAGTGGGCAGTACAGGATTCTTAGAAAGGACGGGATTATGAATAAACGTGAGTTTTTAGAAGCATTGCGGAATCGCTTAACGGGAGAGGTGGATGCTTCTGTGGTAGAGGATAATATTCGCTACTATCGTCAGTATATCGACCAGGAGGTGGCTGCCGGGAAAACAGAAGAGGAAGTTTTGGGTATGCTGGGAGATCCCAATATGCTGGCGAAGACCATTATAGATACCAATGACGGTAAAGAAAGCGGGGGCACGTATGCAGAATCCAGTTCTGCATATGAATATTCTAAGCGGGAGACGAGCACGCATACGACACATAGTATGAATATCCCAGGGTGGGTTTTTGCCATTTTTATAGCTTTGGTGATATTTGTGCTGGGAGCTCTTTTCCTGAGATTATTGCCGTTTATTATTGTTGGAGCAGCTGTTTTGTACTTTATTAGAAAGATGAAGAGATGAGATAAGGTATGCAGGATTATATAAAAATACATCATCAGGACATGGTTGCAGTGGCATTAAAACCGCTGGATAAAGGGACGCATTATAAGATTCAGGGACAGGACGTCACATTGCAGGAGGATATTCCTCAGGGCCATAAGTTTTCTCTCCGATTTATAAAAAAAGGAGAACCGATTTTGAAGTATGGAAATCCTATAGGAATTGCGAAAGAAGACATTGCGTCTGGCAGATGGGTGCATACCCATAATATTTCTACCGGTTTGGGCGAGGTGTTGGATTATACCTATGAAAAGAAACAGATCACGCTTCCTGCAGGACAGGAACGGTATTTTCAGGGATATCTGCGTGAAAACGGCAAGGTAGGGATCCGTAATGAGATCTGGATCATTCCTACGGTAGGATGTGTGAATAATTTAGCAGAAGCACTGGAACGGCAGGCACAGAAATTGGTCAGAGGCACGATAGAAGGTGTGGCGGCATTTACGCACCCGTATGGATGTTCCCAGATGGGAGAAGATCAGGAATATACCAGAACGATATTGGCAGATCTGGTGAATCACCCGAATGCCGGCGGTGTACTGGTATTAGGATTGGGATGTGAAAATAGTAATATAGAAGAATTGAAAAAATATATTGGTCCTTACGAAGAAGAACGAGTACGTTTTCTGGTGGCACAGGAATGTGAAAATGAAATGGAAAAGGCCATGGAGATTCTGGAAGAACTGGCTGTTTATGTGGAAGGTTTTCAGCGTGTCAGTCTCCCTGTTTCCCGTTTGATCGTTGGGATGAAATGCGGCGGTTCCGATGGTTTGTCCGGAATTACGGCAAATCCTGCCGTGGGTGCATTTTCAGACCTTTTGGTAGCTTCCGGAGGAACTACGATTTTAACGGAGGTACCGGAAATGTTTGGGGCGGAGACATTGCTGATGAATCGCTGTGAAACAGAGAAAGTATTTGAGAAGACGGTGGCTCTGGTCAATGATTTCAAAGAATATTTTACCAGGCATCATCAGACGATTTATGAGAATCCGTCTCCCGGCAATAAAAAAGGCGGAATTTCTACCCTTGAAGATAAATCGTTGGGATGCGTGCAAAAGAGCGGCACAGCGCCGGTAGCAGACGTATTGGCATATGGAGAGACCGTAAGCCGTCCGGGCCTGAATCTGTTGAGTGCGCCGGGAAACGATCTGGTAGCATCCACCGCGTTGGCAGCCGGAGGAGCGCATATCGTATTGTTTACCACCGGCAGGGGTACTCCGTTTTCTTCCCCGGTGCCGACCGTGAAAATCTCTACCAATAATGATCTGGCGAACAGAAAGAAAAACTGGATTGACTTTAACTGCGGAACTTTGGTGGAAGACGGTGATATTGCCGGGATGGGACAAAAACTGTTGGATTATGTATTGGAAGTGGCGTCCGGGAAAAAGACGAAGGCCGAAGAACAGGGCTTTCATGATATGGCTATTTTTAAACAGGGCGTTACGTTATAGGGGGATGAAACTATGGAAAGACTGAGTTACAGATTATTAGAAGAACAGGAGTATAAAGGGTATTTACTGAAAGATGCGCCGGAAAGAGTGCTGCAGTTCGGGGAAGGCAATTTCATGCGTGCATTTACGGATTACTGGATTGACTTACTGAATGAAAAATGCGATTTCCAGGCAAAAGTGGTACTCTGTCAGCCTCGCTCCAAAAAGAAGAATATGGTAATCAATGAACAGGAGGGTTTGTATACTTTATTTCTGCGTGGTTTTGAAAATGGAGAAAAGGTTAATAAAAAACGGGTGGTTTCCTGTATCAGCCGTTGTCTGAATCCCTATCAGGATTATGAAGAATTTATGGCCTGTGTACAGAATCCGGATCTGCGTTTTATTACTTGCAATACAACAGAGTCCGGTATTGTATATGATCCCGCGTGCGCCTGGGAGGACAGGCCGGCTTCCAGCTATCCGGGAAAACTGACACAGTTTTTGTATGAAAGATACCTGTATTTTGGAAAAGAAAAAGGAAAAGGCTTTATTATCCTTTCCTGTGAACTCATTGATGATAATGGAAAAGAACTCAGAAAATGTGTGCTGCAGTATGCCAAACAATGGAATCTGCCGGAAGAGTTTCAGACCTGGATCAAAGAAGAAAATCTATTTTGTTCTACTTTAGTGGACCGCATTGTAACCGGTTATCCTAAAGAAGAAGCCGAACAGCTTTGGAATCAGTTAGGATATGAAGATCACATCATGGTTGCCGGTGAGGTATTTGGTTTCTGGGTCATTGAAGGCCCGGATTGGTTAAAAGAGGAGCTGCCTTTTGAAAAAGCAGGTCTTCCTGTATTAATCTGTCAGGATCATAAACCCTATAAACAGAGAAAAGTGCGTATATTAAACGGAGCACATACGTCTATGGTGTTGGGTGCTTATCTGGCAGGGCAGGATATTGTGAGAGACTGCATGCATGATGAAATTATCTGCGGGTTTATGAATCAGACTATTTATGAGGAAATTGTTCCGACTTTGACACTCCCCAAACAGGAATTGCTGGATTTTGCGTCGTCCGTAACCGATCGGTTCAATAATCCGTTTATTGATCATGCCTTATTGTCTATTTCTTTGAATTCTACGGCTAAATGGAAGGCAAGGGTTATGCCTTCTTTGAAAAAATATGTAGAATTGAAAAAAGAACTGCCAAAATGTATGACGGCTTCTTTTGCCTTCTATCTTGCTTTTTATCGGGGCAGGAGAATGGAAGGAGAGGTTTTGTTTGGTGAGAGAGCAGGAAAAGAATATCCGATTCAGGATGATAAAGAGGTTTTGGAATTCTATCTGGCGCATAAATCTGATACAGCGGCAGAATTGGCGCATGCAGCGTGTACAAATACAAAATTCTGGGGAGAAGATCTGACTCTCATTCCGGGATTTGAAAGCTTAGTGACAGAATACCTGGAACAGATAGAAAAGAAAGGCACCTATGCGGTGATGAAAAATATCATAAAGGCGTAGGGTGTCAGATGTGCTTTTTTGAAAAAAATATGTTTTAGAGAAAGAGAAACGGCAAGTAGGGGAGCTACTTGCCGTTTCGAGGGGAGTATAAATAATTAAATAAGGGGTTAAAATGTAAAAAAAATTTTTTGAAGGGTAAATTCTTTTTACTCTCACATTATAATATAAATGGGAAAAAAATGCAATAAATATTTTTGTGATATAAGATACCTCCTTTTTGCGGGAAAAAGAATATTTTAAGGGAAAGAAGACATACTAGCATTGTAAATTAAAATTTATTTCTCAGGAGGTAAACATCATGGCTAAGAATTATAGTGATGATATGAAAAACAAAATGAGCAATTCTCAGAACGTGCATAGCAAAAACAGCACTACTTCAACGAATACACAGAATGCACAGAACACTCAGAATTCTCAGAACGCACAGAATACTCAGAATGGACAGAATTCTCAGAATGCGCAGAGTGCACGAAATGCACAGAGCAAAAATACGACTTCTAAGAATACAACAAGATAGCCGGAATCCAAAATCTTTCGGTTAAAGAAACGGGATGGAAGAAGATCTTCCTCCCGTTTTTTCTGTACTTACATATACTGTAAGAAAAAGGATAAATAAAGATGATAACAGTTGATACCATTTCTCCCAAAGAGTTGGATTCTTATTATCAAGACGAACGTGCTTTGATCATAGATTTGAGGGATCCCGAAGAATATGCGGGGAACCATTTAAAAAATGCTGTCAATATTCCCTATCAGGAAATGGGAAATTACAATCTTCCCAGAGATAAGATCTTAATCTTATATTGTGAGAGAGGAAGTACCAGTTTATTTGCGGCCAGGGAGCTGATGAAAAAGGGCTATCGGACAAAATCGGTGATTGGCGGCCTGCGTTCCTACCGTGGTCCAAACTTGTATTTTCAGGATATTCATAGTAGAATGTATTAGATAGAGTAAAAAGGAGAAAATCTATGAAATACATGTTCGCGTCCGATATCCATGGTTCATCGTATTATTGTAAAAAGATGCTGCAGGCCTATGAGGAGGAAAAAGCCGACAGGCTGATACTGCTGGGGGATCTGCTGTATCATGGTCCCCGCAATGAGCTGCCCCGGGAGTATGCGCCCAAAGAAGTGATTGCTATGCTGAATGAAAAGAAAACAGATCTGTTGGTGGTGCGGGGAAATTGTGATGCAGAAGTAGATCAGATGGTTTTGCAGTTTCCCATTATGGCAGATTATTGTATTTTGCTGGATGGAGACCGAACTATTTACTGCAGTCATGGCCATATATATAATGAAGGAAATCTGCCGCCATTGAAAAAAGGTGATATTTTCATGCAGGGGCATACTCATATACTGTGTGCTGAGAAGAAAGAGAATTATACCATATTGAATCCAGGTAGTGTGTCCATTCCCAAAGAGGGGAATCCGCCTACGTATGCGCTGCTGGAGGATGGTATATTTAGCATAAAAGGCTTTGACGGAGAGACAATCCGACAATTACAATTATGAAAGCAGCCGTCCGCCAGTGATCTGTAAGGTACAAAAGCGGACGGTATGCAGAAATGGAGAAGGTATATGAAAACATGGGAATTAATCGCACCCTGTCATTTTGGCATGGAGGCGGTGCTGAAGAGGGAAATCCTGGATCTGGGTTATGAGATTTCTGAAGTGGAAGATGGAAAGGTAACATTTTTCGGAGACGCGGAAGCGGTTGCCTATGCCAATATATTTCTTCGGTCCGCGGAGAGGATTTTGCTGAAAATAGGGCGTGTGAAGGCAGTTACTTTTGAGGAGCTGTATGAAAAGACCAAAGCGCTGCCCTGGGAAGATTATATCCCTGTAGACGGCAAGTTTTGGGTGGCAAAGGCTAATTCCATTAAAAGTAAATTGTTCAGTCCGTCCGATATCCAGTCTATTATGAAGAAAGCGATCGTAGATCGTTTAAAAGGTGTCTATGGAGTATCCTGGTTTGAGGAAGACGGAGCCAGCTATCCCATTCGTGTTTCTTTTATGAAAGATATAGCGACCATTGACCTGGACACTACCGGCGTTTCCCTGCACAAGCGTGGTTATCGTCAAATGACAGCAAAGGCGCCGATTACAGAGACGTTGGCATCTGCCCTGATTATGTTAACTCCCTGGAAACAGGACAGAATTCTGGTGGATCCTTTTTGCGGCAGCGGTACATTTCCCATTGAAGCGGCCATGATGGCGGCCAATATGGCACCGGGAAGGAACCGTTCATTCCTGGCAGAAGACTGGAAAAATATTATATCCAGGAGATGCTGGTATAATGCTGTGGAGGAGGCAAATGATCGGATAGATACTTCGGTAAAGGTGGACATCCAGGGCTATGATATTGATGATGAAGTGCTGAAGGCAGCCCGGGAAAATGCTCGGCTGGCAGGGGTGGACCATATGATCCATTTTCAGCAGCGTGCGGTGAAGGATTTGAGTCATCCGAAAAAATATGGGTTTATTATCACGAATCCTCCTTATGGAGAGCGTCTGGAAGAGAAGGCAATGCTGCCGGAATTGTATCAGCAGATTGGCGAGAGCTTCCGTAGACTGGATTCCTGGTCTATGTACCTGATTACCAGTTATGAAGAGGCACAGAATTATATTGGGCGGAAAGCAGATAAAAACCGTAAAGTGTATAATGGTATGCTGAAGACCTATTATTATCAGTTTTTAGGTCCCAAGCCGCCCAAGAGAAAAGATGCCGGAAAAGAATACTGAGACAGAAAGTAAGGATAGAGTATGAGCAGAATTATTTTTGCTACCGGAAATGCCGGTAAAATGAAAGAAATCCGTGAGATCCTGGGAGATCTGGGAGTAGAAATCCTGTCTATGAAAGAGGCGGGAATTGCTGTGGATGTGGAAGAAAATGGAAGAACATTTGAAGAAAATGCGATAATTAAAGCAAAGGCGATCAGTCAGACCGCTATTTGCCGGGAATACGGTGATATTGTTCTGGCAGACGATTCCGGTTTGGAAGTGGATTACCTGAATAAAGAACCGGGAATTTATTCTGCCCGTTATATGGGAGAAGACACTTCTTATCAGATTAAAAATCAGAATATTATTGATCGGCTAGAGGGAGTAACCGACGAAAAGCGTACGGCCCGGTTTGTCTGTGCCATTGCCGCTGTGCTGCCCGACGGTCGGGTGTTTACAACCCGTGGTACCATAGAAGGTCGGATTGGATATAAAGAAGAAGGTGCAAATGGATTCGGCTATGACCCTATTTTTTATCTTCCCGAACATGGGTGCACTACTGCGCAGCTGTCCATGGAAGTAAAAAATTCCATAAGTCACAGAGGCAATGCACTGCGGGCTTTGAAAGAAATCTTTGTGCGTGAGCATGTACTGTAATTTGATAGAAAGCGAGGATCCTGCATGAAAGTATTAGTAGTGAGCGATACGCACGGACATGAAGAAAATCTGGAAAGGGTATTGGAAAAGGAAAGCCCTGTGAATTGTTTGATCCATGCGGGAGATGTGGAAGGACAGGAAGATTACTTTGAAGTTCTGGCGGAATGTCCGGTACATATTGTGTCAGGCAATAATGATTTTTTCTCCGATCTGCCCAGAGAGGAAGAGTTTTTTTTGAAAGGCCATAAGGTGCTGCTGACCCATGGGCACTATTATGGAGTTTCTATGGGAACAGAAAGAATTGTGGAAGAGGGAAGAGCCAGAAAGGCAGAATTGGTCATATTCGGTCACACGCATCGTCCGGTCATTGAACAGAAAGCGGATATTACGGTGGTCAATCCGGGAAGTTTGTCCTATCCCCGTCAGAGAGGCCGGCGTCCCAGTTATATTATCATTACGACTGATCAAGATCATATCATGCATTATGAAATCAAGGAACTTTGAGCGCAGGAGAAGCAGAAAAATCCCAAATCTGGAAACAAAATTTGTTGAAAATAAAGTGTTGACATTAAAAAGAAACTATGCTATATTATATCTTGCGTTGGGCAAAGGGGCTTGACGCAAGGCCGTAAAAGATTTTCCTCGGGGTGTGGCTCAGCTTGGCTAGAGCGCCTGGTTTGGGACCAGGAGGTCGCAGGTTCGAATCCTGTCACCCCGATGTATCTTTTTTTTTGACTGTGCGGGTGTAGTTCAATGGTAGAACACTAGCCTTCCAAGCTAGATACGTGGGTTCGATTCCCATCACCCGCTTTGCAGTAATTTGTTACAAGTTATTGCGTCATACGTGTTTGTAGCTCAGCTGGATAGAGCAACGGCCTTCTAAGCCGTGGGTCGGGGGTTCGAATCCCTTCAAGCACGTTACGGTGGGTATAGCGCAGCTGGTTAGCGCGCCAGATTGTGGCTCTGGAGGCCAAGGGTTCGAATCCCTTTATCCACCTTTTGCTGTATTCTGATTGGAATATGGCTCTTTTTATATGATGGGCTATCGCCAAGGGGTAAGGCACAGGACTTTGACTCCTGCATTCGTTGGTTCAAATCCAACTAGCCCAGTTTGGCAAAAGTTATAGCTGATTAAAATATAGTATGGAGCATTAGCTCAGTCGGTAGAGCACTTGACTTTTAATCAAGTTGTCCGGGGTTCGAATCCCCGATGCTTCATTTGAAAAGAATGGCGTAAATCCAGTGGTTACAAGGGTTTGCGCTATTTTTGTGTTTATTTATTGCTGACTCAAGTAACGCCATCTAGCGTCATTTAAGTGTGTCATTTTAGGGTCAATGTGTCATTTGGGGGTCAGATCACTTCTTTCGTTTTCATATTCCAGATTAGGTTAGAATAAACTGGCATAACAGTTCTGGGGATTGGAATTTTTTAATCCAAGGTACCTGATAGATAACAGGGATATGTTGAAGAAATAAAAAAGAACCTCTGTCTGGTTCGGCGTCAATAGGATCCAATTGCCGTTACCCGTTAACCAGAAAGGTTCTGTTAGTAGTATATCACAAAGTATTAAAAATGTGAACTACAAAGATTCAACAAAGGGAAAATTGTATTCATTTTTGTATAAGAAGAATATACTGGAAGTAAGCATGTAGATCATGAAAGTGGGAAAGACATGGATGCAGCAGAATTAATGCAGATGTTAGCCTATATACTTACAGCAATCGGAGGGCTGGCGTTTTTGGTCAGTATGGTGGTGCAGGTGATTAAAGAATTGCCTAAATTGAAAAATATTCCGACTAATGCGGTGGCTTTTGTGGTGTCGTTGATTCTGTGTCCCATAGCCGTTGTGATAGCCTGTCAGTATTTTCGTATTTCTGTTACCTGGTATTATATTTTTGCTTCTTTTATGGGAGCTTTTGTAGTTTATCTGGTGTCTACAGGCGGATGGGAAAGAGTGACCGAGCTGTGGAATCGGACGAAATATAATAAGAAGTAAGAAGTTCTCTTTTAACGATATATTACTGAGAAATCTCGAAGGAATAAGAATACGCTTCCATATGCTTGACGGAAAATCTTATATTTTATAGAATAGTAAATATTACTTTATGTCAAAAACAGCAATGGACCAATGTGTGATTGCAGGAGAGAATACTTATGGAGAAAAAGAATTTGTATATAGGAGCAGCGGCGTGTATCAGCAGCGGATTATTCTGGGGAGGCTGTGGCGTTGCGATACAATATCTTATTAATGATCTGGGATTGCCCAGCCTTTGGGTAACCACTTTTCGTACTCTGGTCTCAGGTCTTATTTTGATGGTCTTTTTTACGTTTCGGATGAAAAAGGAAGTAGCCGTTATCTGGAAAAATAAGAAAGATGCCGTTCGTCTGATGATTTTTTCGCTGATCGGTATTGCGGGATGTTATTATACGTATTTTGTGACCGTACAGTATACCAATGCGCCGACAGCTACCGTGCTGCAGTATTTATCCCCTGTATTTGTTGTATTATATATGTCCATTCGCAATAAAAAGTTTCCGGTTATGCAGGAGCGGATCGCCATTTGTCTTGTGCTTTTGGGAACATTTTTTATTGCAACACATGGGAATATTGGTTCTTTGGCAATTTCTTCCATAGGTCTTGCTTTGGGAATCTCCTCTGCCATTGCCCTGGCCTTTTATGGGATATATCCAAAACCATTAATAGAAAAATTTAATCCGGTGTATGTATATAGCTGGGCTGTATTTTTCAGTGGCATCGTGATGAATTGCCTGTGTCCGATCTGGAAGATTGATCTGTCAGGGATCACGCTGACGGGATGGTTTATGCTGATTTATACATTAATCTTTGGAACGATGATTTCTTATCCGCTGTATCTGTATGGCGTGATGAAGATAGGTCCTTCAAAGGGAAGCATGTTTTCTTCTGTGGAACCCGGTGCTACAGCAATCCTTGCAGCAATTCTTTTAGCCACTCCATTGGTATTTCTGGATTATGTGGGAGTGGTTTTGATCACGGTCGCTATTATGATTCTTGCACTGCCAAAAGAAGGAATTGACAATACGTCCCAATAATGGTAGCATAAATAAGCGAACGGCAGGAATGTGAAATATATGTTCTGCCGGTAAAGAATATAATAAGCGGATATGGCGGAATTGGCAGACGCGCCAGATTTAGGTTCTGGTGTCTATGACGTGCAGGTTCAAGTCCTGTTATCCGCATGATATTATGACGTCACTCCTAAGCAGGTGCGGCGTGAGAAAAACTCCCGATTTTTCGGGAGTTTTTCTTTCTATATGCACCAATTTCAGTCACGTGTCTTCTGCTGGGAACTCTTTTTATTTAAAAATTCTTTTTTACGTCTTGCCAATTTTTGTTAGTTAATATTTCAGCATTATCTCCTAAAAATACTTTTTCAGCATTTTTATCATTTTGCAGCCAATACATAAACCACGCTGTCATATAGCCATCAAGCTGCAAGTGTGAATCTCCATGATTTACATTTTTCTTTCTAGCAATAACTTTATTTATGTTTTCTGGTATCAAATTAAAATTTTCTTCTAATGACCATAGTGGGCAAATCCCTTGGGCAATACCTTTCTCATCATCATTTACTTGGTTTTTACTCGCAGCAGTACCTGAATCCCAATTTCCAGTTCCTGCTGCTAAAAATACTGGTATATTTACTTTTGAAATATCATATTCCCATCCATCTCCATAAACTGCTGTATGATAAGATGAGGTAGCACTTGCAGCGTACAAAGCCTTTATCATGTTGCCATGTTTTTGATTAGTTACCATATTAAATACTGCTGGGCCACCTTGAGATTGTCCGCTAATTCCAATATTATCTAAATCAATTTTTTGATAAAAAATACTGTCTTCATTTTCATTTTCTTGAATTAGGAATTCTATTGTTTTATTTAATGAAGCACCAGTTCTAGTATCTTTATCATCATTTCCAACTGCAATAAATCCCCAAGATGATAAATGTTTTAAGAACCCTTTATAAGTAGAAGAAGTGCTTCCTGTACCATTCGCAAATACTACTACAGGATATTTATTGTCGCTGTTTTTCAAATCATCAGGATACCACACTGCATATTTCCCGATTGTTTCATTGTTTGCGTCGTACTCTTTATAAGATACCTCATATTCTCCTAATGCTGTATATTTAGATTCAAGATTTCCCCCTGTTTCGGCATACTTAAAATAGTTTATGTTTCTTTCATTTATGGCCGCAAGAAGTGCACCGAATCCGGCAACCATCACAACGACGATAATTAGAATCACTTTTAACATCTTTTTCATACCTCTTAACTCCTTGACCTAAATCAATTTAAGTGTTATATTTCTAACATCTACATTTTATTGTAGATTTATAAGAAAAGCAATAGATGGAATAGCTACTGTTAGAAAGAGAATGTATTTATAACATGGAATTACAAAGTGACATTTCAAAGAGAGATATTGCTGATGCTCTAATACTATTAATGAAAAAGAAAGAATATAGTAAGATTACTAATAAGGAAATCACCGACAAAGCAGGGCTTTCTCATATCACCATTTATCGTAATTTTAAAAATAAAGATGAAATTCTAAAATATTATTTGGATGAGATCACGAATGAATTCATTAAAAATAAGAAAGTAAATTACAGTCCTGATAATTTTAGAGATTATCTCATAACTT
>JBMNRU010000032.1:0-17055 GCA_050944855.1 Lachnospiraceae bacterium | reverse complement strand
ACTCCTGTTAAGTAGTCAAAGCTACAGGAAAAAATCAAAAGTCACAGTATCTGAATGTATTAAACCACGAAACAAAAAAAGAAAGGAAGTATGTTGTTTTTGCTTCTAACAACATCATACAAGGAAATAATGTTCCGTTGCTGTCACAGCCGCTTGCTTTTAGTCTGGACAGCAAGGACAGTAATTCTATGAAATCATCCAATCCATATTCCGGATGCCGTGAAACTACAACATCTCGGACCATTGATACAACAAATCCAGATCCGAGCAAAAATCAGGGTGGTATTGCAATTTTGCAGGAAAGCTACTGTATTGCGGGCAATATTATTGACAGAGAGGTAAAAAATGGCGGGAATGGCCTGGGATGTCAGCCGGACATCAGTTATACCTTGACCGGTATGGATCGGCATGCTGTGTTCAGCCGGCAGCGAAGCGATGAACTGGTTGAAAATGAGGTGGCTTCCACTCAAAGCGCCCGACAGCATAAAGATGCCACTGATCTTGTGTGTCAGCCGGATATTTTCGGGCAATCCCAGTACGGAGCCTATGCGGAAGGATGCACAACACTCCGTGCCAGCGGCGGAGATCATGGCGGGGGCAGTGAAAATCTGGTGGCAATGTCAGGAGAAAATCCGGCAGAGCGTCGGTTGATCCGCAGGCTGACACCTCTTGAATGTGAACGTCTGCAGGGATTTCCGGATGGATGGACTGATATACCGAGGGCTTCAGACAGCGCCAGATATAAGGCTCTTGGAAACAGTGTGGCGATTCCATGTGTGGACTTTGTCCTGCGCGGCATCGCTTATTTTTTACGCCAAAATCAAGAGGAATGACGATATAACATTGGTGCTTTTGCTTCACTTTCCGCTTAATCCTTGTCAGATATGGCCATAGCTATTTCATAACATTCCCGATATACTTGGCTTACAAAAAATGAAAAGAGAAAGGAGTTTACCGCATGGAAAAACGAAAAAACCTGTGTGCGATGATACCGGAAACATTATACATGCAGGTATGTTCTGAAAAAGAACAGATGGAACTGACACTGAGCCAATATGTCGAGAGGATACTGAAAGAACATTTTGAAGGAGGAAAAGCAATGGCAAACGGGACAAGGACACTGGCATTTCAAGTATCGGAGGAACTGTTCATGCAGATTAAGGAACACCTGAAAAAGACTGGGTAGAGCCAGAAAGATTTTGTGATCACCTTAATCGAGCAGGCCTTGCAGGATGCAGAAAAAAATGAGGAAGAAGCACCGCAATAATTCAGAAGAAAAAACAGAATAACAGATTCTAATACCGCTGGACAGCTGAAAAACCGGCGGTATTTTTATTTGGAGGTGAGCCTTTGTATATTTACCCTGACAATCTGAAATCCAAAGCGACTCTGTGGCTTTGGCAGCTGAAGGATATTGGAATTATCGGAGCCTGTGCAGTGGTCTCTATTTTATTTTTAACACAGGCAGGCTTTTTCCCTCCCATTGTACTGACGGCAGTCTATGCGTTTCTGACGATTCGCTTTGAGGACACCAGCATTCTGGATTTTATCCGCTATGCGTGTGCGTTCTTTTTTACCCGCCAGCAGTTCTATGAATGGAGGTATACCGAATGAGAAAAAAGAAAACATCAGAAAAAAAGGAAGCCAAGCAGCGTGCTTCTACCCGGCAGCTGATCGGGGCAAAAGAGGTTACAGAATACAGCCTGGTCACCTATGGGCAGGGGGAATTGGTTTATTTCATTGTGAAGCCATCCAACATCTCTGTGCTTTCCGAAGCGAGTATTGGCGCAAGGATCTATGCACTGATGACTGTGCTGAAGGGCGTGGCGGAGATCGAGATACTGTGCTTAAACAGCAGGGAGAGCTTTGAAAATAATAAACAATTTCTGAAAATGCGCATGGAACAGGAAGATAATCCAGTAATCCGAAAATTGCTGGAAAAAGACCAGAACCATCTGGATCGGATACAGGTGCAGATGGCGACAGCCCGTGAATTCCTGATTCTGATCCGCTTAAAGGATGAGAAAGAATCCGAGGTGTTCCCCTACCTGTCCCGCATTGAAAAGTCCCTGAAAGAACAAGGATTCTCTGTCAAACGGGCGGATAAGGAAGATATCAAGCGTTTGCTGGCTGTATATTATGAGCAGAATGTGACTACGGAAAAGTTTGAAGATTTTGATGGAGAACGCTGGATCATACCGGAAGATTAAAATAGCATGTTTGGTTTTTTACTACTCTTTTTTACCGGAGTGTGGTACAATAAAAATAATACACAAGGAAGGAGTGAACGACTTGAATTATCAGGAATTAGTGGAAAAGCGCAACCGCTATCAGGCAGAACGCACGTCCATTCCCGAATACACACTGCAGTCCTATGAACAGGCATTTGAAATAGAATACACCCATAACTCTACTGCTATCGAGGGGAATACCCTGACATTGATTGAAACAAAGGTGCTGTTGGAAGATGGGATTTCCGTTGGTGGAAAGCATCTGCGAGAATTGTACGAGGCTGTCAATCACCGCAATGCCTATCGCTATGTGAAAGAATGTATCGAAAAAGGGATGCCTTTGGATGAAAAAATAGTAAAAGATATTCATGCTATGCTGATGGATCATATTTTTGTCGGAGGGATCTACCGAAACGTCGATGTTTATATTTCGGGTGCACAGCATACTCCTCCATCTCCGGGTGAAATGTACCGTCAGGTCAAAGATTTCTATTCCGATCTGACATGGAAAGGGAAAGAACTGAATCCCATTGAGCTTGCGGCATGGACACATGCGGAATTTGTGCGAATCCATCCATTTCCGGACGGAAACGGCAGGACTTCTCGTCTGATTATGAATTATCAGCTTCTGGCAAATGGCTTCCCTGCTGTTTCGATTGCAAAGGAAAACCGCTTGGAGTATTTTAATACGCTGGAATCTTATGCGGTAGAGGGTGATTTGGCTCCATTTGCAGATATGATTGCCGGGTTGGTGGATCAGCAATTGGAGCGTTATCTGAAGATGGCATCACCGCAGCAAAAAACGGAACAGTCTCAAACTATGTGAAACAAAACAGAAAAAAACAGTCCAGTGCGTCGGATATTACGGTATCCGGCGTATTTTTATGCCTGAAAACAGGCAAGAACAGGAGGTGTCCATTTGAAGAAAGCAAAAACTGCAGCCACAGAAGTGAACGGTGATGTTCGCATTCAGGAATTTCTGGATATGATCGCCCCCTCTGTGATCAAGTTTGAAACGGATCATTTCATCTGCGGCAACACATATCGCTGTGTGTGGGCGCTAAGAGAGTATCCGACCGCAACGGATGAGCAGGCTATCCTGTCGCATCTCGGAGAAAAGGACGGCGTCACCTTACGGATCTATACCCGCCATGTTACTCCGATAGAAGAAAAGAAAATCATCAGCAACGCCGCCAATAAAAACCGCATGGATCGGAGCAATACCAACGATCTGCAGCAGGCTGTACTTGCGGAAAGCAACCTGCAGGATGTGACCACGATTGTAGCGCAGATGCACCGCAACCGTGAACCGCTCCTGCACACGGCTGTGTATCTGGAACTGTGCGCCCATGACTTTGACCAGTTAAAGCTGCTCCAGACAGAGGTGCTGACCGAGCTTATCCGTTCCAAGCTGAATGTGGACCGGCTGATGCTCCGCCAGCAGCAGGGGTTTCAGTGCGTCATGCCCACCGGCTGGAACCTGTTTCGTGATCAATTTGAGCGGGTGCTTCCTGCCAGCAGCGTGGCAAATCTGTATCCGTTCAATTATTCCGGCAAGACCGATCCGCAGGGATTCTATATCGGGCGAGACAAGTTCGGCAGCAATGTGCTGGTAGACTTTAACCGCCGTGCCGATGACAAAACCAACGCAAATATCTTGATTCTCGGCAACAGCGGTCAGGGCAAAAGCTATCTCTTGAAACTATTGCTGACCAATCTGCGGGAAGCCGGCATGCATGTATGTGCGCTTGATCCTGAGATGGAATATGAGGATCTCACCAATAATCTTGGCGGCTGTTTCATTGACCTGATGAGCGGAGAGTTCATCATCAACCCGTTGGAGCCAAAAACTTGGGATGAAACCGGCAGTCCGGAGGACTTGGACGCTCCGCAGACATTCCGCATTCGGTCCCGTCTATCGCAGCATATCAGCTTTCTCAAAGACTTCTTTCGAACCTATAAAGATTTTACAGATAGGGAGATTGATGTGATCGAAATCATGCTCCAGAAGCTGTATACCAAATGGAACATCACAGATCAGACGGACTTTGGAAGATTGACTTCCAACAATTACCCGATCCTGTCCGACCTGTATGCGTTTATAGAGGCGGAATATAAGGCGTTTGACGAGAGCAAACGGCAGCTTTATACTGCCGAGATGCTGCAAAGCATTTTGTTGGGACTTAACTCCATGTGTGTGGGTGCGGAGAGTAAATTCTTTAATGGTCACACAAATATTACTGATTCCAGCTTTGTGACCTTTGGTGTCAAGGGACTGTTGCAGGCAAGTAAGAGCCTGAAAAATGCGCTTCTCTTCAATGTGTTGTCTTTTATGAGCAATGAACTTCTGACAGAGGGCAACACGGCGGCAAGTCTGGATGAGTTTTATTTGTTCCTTACTAACCTGACTGCGGTTGAATATGTCCGCAACTTTATGAAACGTGTGCGAAAGAAAGACTCTGCTGTGATTATTGCCAGCCAGAATCTGGAGGACTTCAATCTGGATGGTGTCAAAGAATACACCAAGCCCCTGTTCTCTATCCCCACCCATCAGTTCCTGTTCAATGCAGGAAGTATTGACGCCAGATTTTATACGGATACCCTGCAGTTGGAGGAAAGTGAATATAATCTGATCCGCTATCCGCAGCGCGGGGTGTGTCTGTATAAATGCGGAAATGAACGATATAACTTGATGGTGACTGCTCCGGAGCATAAGGCCAGACTGTTCGGAAAGGCTGGTGGCCGTTGATGGAGGTGACAGTCTATGGATCTCAGAGAACAGCGGTTTGGGATTGAAATTGAAATGACCGGTATTACAAGAGAAAAAGCGGCAGAGGTAACAGCAGAATATTTCGGAACACGGACGCATTATGTCGGAACCTACTATGACACCTATGCGGCCATAGACAGTCAGGGACGGCAGTGGAAGTTTATGAGCGATGCCAGTATCACAGCACAAAAGAAGGAAGATGGACAGCGTGTGAGTGCCGGAAAAGAATATCGTACCGAAATGGTCAGCCCCATCTGTACCTACGAGGATATCATACCGATTCAGGAAATCATTCGGAAGCTGAAAGAATATGGGGCTATCACAAATAAAAGCTGCGGCATCCATGTGCATATTGATGCCTCTCCCTTTGATGCAAAAAAGCTGCGGAATATCACCAACATTATGGCTGCCAAAGAGGATTTGATCTATAAAGCGCTGAATGTGTCTGTAGACCGCCAGCACCGCTGGTGCAGACCTGTGGATCAGAGATTTCTGGAAGAACTCAATCGGAGACGCCCGGCTTCCATGCAGGATGTGGAGCGGATATGGTATGACGGACCAAGCCGCAGCTACGAGCATTATGATGAAAGCCGGTATCACTGTTTGAATCTTCATTCTGTTTTTCAGAAAGGAACGGTGGAGTTTCGCCTGTTCAACGGGACGCTCCATGCAGGAAAGATCAAAGCGTACATCCAGTTTTGTCTGGCGATTGGCGCCCAGGCACTCAACCAAAGCTGTGCCAGCCGGCAGAAAACACAGACCACCAACGAGAAATATACATTTCGCACATGGCTGCTCAGGCTTGGACTGAATGGCGATGAGTTCGCAACCGCCAGACAGCATCTGCTTGCAAATCTGGACGGATGCATCGCATGGAGAGATCCGACACAGGCGGAAGCACAAAAAGAACGGATGCGGCAGAAAAAAGAAAATGAACGGCAGCAAGCCGAACAATTGTCGGAACCGCCTGACCGTGATCAGGAACATGAGACAGCCGAGGAAGAAGTATCCCCGGCTTTTTGTATGCGTATGTAAAGGAGAAAACAAATGAACAGAAAACCAACTTTGTATATTGCCTATGGCAGTAATCTGAATCTACCGCAGATGGCAAAGCGATGCCCGACTGCGGAAGTGGTGGGAGCAAGCCGGTTAAAAGATTATGAACTCCTGTTTCGCGGCAGCCGCCGAAGCGCTGTGGCTACTGTGGAACCGAAAGAAGGCAGTACAGTGCCTGTGCTTCTTTGGAGAATTCAAGAGAGGGATGAAGCCTCTCTCGACCTTTATGAAGGCTATCCCCGTCTCTATGATAAGCAGATGATGGATGTGGAACTGGATGGAAAGACCGTGTCTGCAATGGTGTATATTATGACTCCCGGACATGAATTTGGAATCCCCTCTGACTATTATATTGATATCATTTGGCAGGGATATGAGTCTGCAGGATTTGATACACAGATCTTAGAGGGGGCTGTAGAAAAAGCGATTGAACTGACAAGGCATCAGGAACAACAGGAAGTGACGGAACAGACTTCCCTGTTTGGAATGGGTGGAATCAAATAAAACAGCCGTACCTAGTGATACGGCTTAATTTTCAGAGAGACGTATGGATTTCACATAAGCTGCCAGTAGCTCCTCAACATGAGGAAGATATTTGGGATCAAGCCCCGAAAGAAGTTCCGCTGCCTTCATATAGTCAAAAGTATCAGCAGTGCCAAACAGGATATAGTCGGCAGAAAGACCGAGGACTTTGCAAAGTTTCATCAGTGTAGCAGCCGAGAAACCCTTTGTTCCAAGCTCTACATCCGACAAAAAGGATGGGGACATTTCCGCCTGTTCCGCAACGTACTCCCTGCTGTAGCCTAACATTTCACGCTTTTCACGGATACGCATTCCAATACTGCTGTCATATTTTTTCGTCATGGTTTCACCGCCTTCATCCTCAATAACAATAGTTTATCCTACTCAATAGCATATAAACATCATCAATAGAGTTGAGTAAAACACCTCAAAAGAGTATAATGAGTATCAGCAATACAGGATGGAGGAATGAGAAAGATGAAAGAAAATGGAACCTGCTGCTTTACCGGTCATCGCCCAACGAAGCTTCCGTTCGGGGTAGATGAATCGCATCCAAAATATAATCAGCTGAAAAGAATTCTTCGGACAGAAATAGAGCACTTGATTACAGAGCATCGTGTGTGTCGTTTTATCACCGGAATGGCACTTGGTGTTGACCAGATCTGTGCGGAAATAGTATTGGATTTGAAAAAGAGGTATCCCCAGATTATGCTGGAATGCGCTATTCCATATGAAGGGCAAGCCATTCAATGGTCGGCGGAACAAAGAGAGCGATATTTTGGTATCCTTGAAAAATGTGATGAGGAAACCATGTTGCAAACTCGATACACGAAAGATTGTATGAGGAAACGCAACCGATACATGGTAGATCACAGCAATCATGTTCTGGCTGTGTGGGACGGTTCCTTCCGCAGTGGAAGCGGCCAGACTGTCCGCTATGCACAAAAGATGGGGAGAATGATCACCGTGATTCGACCGGACACATTGGAAATCACCAGAGAAAAACAGATAAATAAGACAATCAAATAGAGCCTCTCCTTCGGGGCTTTGTTTGTGATGTCCCGAAAGGAGGAATCGCTTATGGCAGCACCAGCGGCTGTGCTTGCAGTAAAAGCGGCACTTGTCGCAGCAACCGATCAGAGAGCCAGAACCGCTGTCCTTTCCGTGGTGGCGGCGGTGCTGACGCCTTTTATTTTGATTATCGTGGTTCTGCTGTGTACTTTGTCAGGTACCGCAAATCACAACAATGCCGCTGTGGATCTGACTTTCCACGGCGGTTATTTATCTTCCGAGATGCCTGCAGAGTACCGGATGTATATTGAAAAAATGCGGGAAAGTTTTTCTGACTTGGACGAGATGCTGACCGAGATTAATGGCATGTGTGAGGATGGGAGGGTTGATGATTACCGAGTAAAGGCCATTTTTTATGCTCTGTTCTTCGGTGCGGATCAGCCCAGAATGAGTGATGAGGATTATAAAACTTTCGCAGATTGTTTTGTAACCTACGAGGAACGGCAGGATGAGGACGGAAACTCATATACCGTGGCAGTACCGATTACAAATTTAGAAACCATATACAGCAATTTGGAGTCTGCGTTAAATCGGGTAATTACACCGGAAGATAAGAGCAATGCACAGCGGATTTACATGCAGGCAAAATACGGTTCTGCCGGCGGAGGTGAAGGCGGAAACGGTCTGCCACCCGGAATCGCAATGGGAGACGGCAGCTTTAAAGCACTCATGGAGGAATCTACAAAGTATATCGGCTGGCCGTATGTGTGGGGCGGAAGTTCCCCAAGCACCAGCTTTGATTGCAGCGGTTATGTGTGCTGGGTATATACCCAATCCGGTGTTTATAATCTTCCACGCACGACAGCTCAGGGAATTTTCGACCAGTGTTCTGTGGTTTCCCGTGAGGAAGCCAAGCCCGGTGACTTGATATTTTTTACCGGAACCTATGCTTCCGGAAGTCCGGTCAGTCATATTGGAATTTATGTAGGGGAAAATCAGATGCTGCACTGCGGAGACCCAATCGGTTATGCAAATATTGATTCGGCCTATTGGTCAAGCCATTTTTATGCGATGGGCAGACTGCCCGGTTAGGAGGATGCACATGAAAAGTGCTTTTGAGCACAAGCCTGAATTGAGATTATCTGAATTTGTGATTGAAAAAACAGTCCGAATTCCTGACGAAGATTTTGAAAAAATGCTGCGCCGCCCGATGGATGGGCAGCCATTCGTTGCAGAAAATATGGATTTGATGTATCAGGATGACGATGATGTGTTCCATTGCATTCTGGTGACCGGAACGGATCGGACAGACGGGATACTGGTGGAAAGTGAGGGGTATGGCTATGCCCGATACGCATCCTATATACCTGAAACCTCTGCATTGGGTTACCCTTCTCTGTCCGCATGGAATCGGAAATTGATGTCTGCCGCAGACCTGATTGTGGAAGCCGACATCAATCAGAGTGAAAGCAGTAAATGGAGATTGACCTATGAAGAACTGGAAAAGCAGACCGGGCTGTGCCTAAAGGAACAGCCTTTTTTGAGAGAACTGCTGCGGGATATGCTGCTGTGTGACAGAGGGGCAGTATCGGAATTGTGCTTGGGAGATGATGCTCTGGAGGTGATGTACAATCCGGATTTCTATCTGTGTGGTTCAGAAGCACAGGTTGTGTCCAACACTAAATTACAATTCTGAAAGGAGGAATCGTTTATGAAGAATGCAAATTTGACTGTTACGTTCAACGCAGAAAAGCTGGATGCTCTGAAGTTTCATATGAGCAGAAAGGACACGGATCTGCAGGAAGAACTTAATGATACGGTACAGAAACTCTATGAAAAATATGTACCGCAGGCAACCCGTGAATATCTGGATGATAAAATATCACGTGAACCAAAGGTACGGGATCGGCCGCGGCGTTCCGTTCGTACCGCAGTTCCTTCCGAAAGCTTCAGCCGTCAGGAGGACTCATAAGACGTTGTACAACTCAAAGAAGGGGCGGCATTATCGCCGGACAAAAGAAACTGCCATGCACTCGCCCCGTGTTGCCCCCTGTGTGCCCTTGTGTGGGCTTTTGCAGGAGGGGGTGGCATCTGTATATCCTTGCGGGTGCTTTTCGGGTTGTTGGGCGAATGTGGGCGAAGTCCGAAAAGTATAGGAAAATTGTGGATAAGAGCCGATTGCGGCGGGGAATTGCAAGGTCGAAAAGTGTGCAGGTTAAAGGGCGGGTGGCTTTAAAAAGCCCCCTCGCCCGATTTACACCGTCCGGCAAAGCCGTGCGGGGATCTCTCCTGCCACCCGAAAAATCCCGTTTCTAAATTTCAGGTGGCATCTTCCACCGAATCACGGGAAAACAGGAGCTTTTACAGGTGGCATCCCGTAAAATAGCAGGAAAGGAGGACTTTATGGGAGGAAATGCAGAAAAGACCAAGTTCTCCATTCGGGTAGATACAGACTTGGTGGAGTTGGCAGATACCTATATCCGAAGTTCCACGGTAAAAAACCGAACAGAACTGATTGAGAACGCTCTGCGGTTTTATCTTGGCTTTCTCACAGCGCAGAAGGCGGAAGATTATCTGCTGCAGTCGTTGTCATCCGTGATGACAGGAACTGTTCAGGATAGTGAAAACAGATTGGCTCGAATGGATTTTAAAATAGCGGTGGAGCTGTCCAAGCTGTCGCAGGTGATCGCATATTCCCATGACATTGATGAGGAAGCGTTGAAACGGCTGCATCTGAAGTGTCTGGAGGAAGTCCGACGCATCAACGGCGCCATTGATTTTGAAAGTGCATATAAATACCAGAAACGTGAAACCTAAAGAGTGAAAAAATCTTTGTTGGTTTTGGATATGGATTGTTTCCGGTGATTCGGATATGGTTTGTAAAAAGGAGTTGATACACAATATGGATCAAAAAGATATTTTTGAAACAGTCATCTGTGAGATGACAGAACGTGCATTGGCAATGCGGAGGGATACCTGTGAAGATGCGGAACAGCAGCTTTATCAAAAAGCGTCTGTTCTCTCCAAGCAAAAACAGGAAGTGCTTCTAAAACTCACACCGGAGGAACGTCAGGCGGTGGAAGATTATATTGTCACAATCAGTTTAATCGCACAGCATGAGTGCGAGTACCTCTATGTGCAGGGCGCAAAGGACTGCGTACCCTCAAAGAAAAAACGCTCCATGAAGCGATTATGACAGCCATCGGCAGCGTGGTGGAAGATCAGGGGGAATTCGTGCAGGCGTTCCGTGAAAATGTGATCCGAGTCATCGGCAGCTACTCCGCATCCGCAGAATCGACAGAATATGATAAGCAAATCGAAGTACTGCAACAGAAAATGCTGGAGCTGATCGAAGAAAGTGCCGGAAAGCAGACCGCGGATGAGGACTTTGATAAAGAATACCGTGTGATCGCAGACCGCATGAAGGAATTGAAAAAACAGAAGGCGAAGAAACTCAAAGAGCACCAACTGGCAGATGCTTATGGGCAGCGTGTGAAAGATATGGAGCAGTACACCCGAAAGATTAGCTACCTAAAACGGGAGTTTGATGACGAACTGGTACGGCGGCTCTTGAAAACGATAAGGGTTATCAATGAAAATAAGATAGAGATTCACTTCCGGTCAGGTATTTTAATAACACAGCGTTTAGATGAAGATGAATAAGACAGAGTAAATGAAAAGGGAGCGAATTAGCTCCCCTTTTCGTTTTCAAAATAACAATTTCAACAAATATAATTTTTTTGTGTATTTTGCGTTTTCTTTGCAAAATTGAATTTAATAGATTGACCTTGAGCATAATAAAGCATATAATAGAAATGTGGTTTTGCAAATATTTTGCAGAATGGAGGAAGTTATATGCTGTTAGAATTTAAGGCTTCGAATTACAAATCTTTTAAAGATGAATTGGTATTCTCACTAATTCCGACTCCGAAACAAAAGGGGTTGGATTATAGTGTTCAGGAAGAAACAATAGAAAAACGGACATACAAGAGTTTGTGTTCAGCGGTTATCTATGGGCCGAATGCTTCTGGAAAAACAAATATTATCGGAGCAATGGATACATTCAAATCCATTGTGTTGCGTGGACATTTGCGCAATGCAGAAGATAAGAACAATCCGAATGCAGCAGCAGATGCGTTGGAATTAATTCCGAATAATGCTGCTGACAGTCCTGTGCCGGTAAGTTTTTCGGTTAAATTTATTGAAGATGGAAATTTAATTGAATATACGTTTTCAGCAGATCTTGGAACATTTCTGGATGTGGACTATAAAAGAAGAATTGTATCAGAATCGTTGTCTGTAAATGAAAACAAGATATTTGTGCGTGGCAATGAATTGGAATTCGGTTCTTTTCAATCAATTGAAGCCTTTATGGTAAATGCTTTTGAGCAAAATGAAGATGGAGCCAAAGCACTTGCAAAGAGTAATTTGAATGATGAGGAACTGTTCCTAATGAATGGATTCAAAAATATGTTCAGCGCAAAACTTGTTGCTTTAATAAGTGAATGGCTTGATCATAAATTTATGGTCATTTATCGTGCGGATGCTATGCAGTTGATTCGAAAATTCAGTGATCCGAAGAAAAAATCCGTATATATAGAAAAAACGCTGAATGAAGCTGCAACTTACTTTGGAATCAATTCCAATGCTCTTGGATATGTGGTGGAAGGCGATAACAATGAAGCAAAGCTGTGTTCGGTATTTAAACAATCAACAAAGGGAACTGCTATTCCGGCGGAATTATTTGAATCCTATGGTACGATTCGCTTTGTTAATATGTTTCCGTTAGTAGTAAATGCTTTATTGAATGGTGGGACATTGATTGTCGATGAATTTGATGCCTCTATCCATCCGATGGCGCTTATGAATATCATCAATATTTTTCATAACGATGAAATCAATGTGAATCATGCACAGTTGATTTTTAATACCCATAATCCTATATTTTTGAATCCGAATCTTTATCGGCGGGATGAAATTAAGTTTGTGGAACGGGATGACAATTCACATGTCAGCAGCCATTATTCTCTTTCTGATTTTGGTACTGCCGGAAAAAGTGGTGTCCGTAAAAATGAGGATTATATGAAAAATTATTTTGTAGATCGTTATGGCGCAATTAAAGATATCGATTTTACGCCGATTTTCGAGGAATTAATATTCCGGGGAAAAGAGGTGTAATGTATGCGTAAGGAAAATAGAACTTATTATTTTTCAGTAGAGGGCGAAACAGAACAGTGGTATTTGGAATGGCTGCAGCGCATAATTAATGCAGAACCAAATGCCAAGTATACTGTGAAGTTAGACAGTAAAATTCAAAAAGATCCTTTGTCTCGTGTGAAGCGTATGACGATTGTAGGAAAAACGGAAATAACTCATATTTTTGATTACGAAAGTGATGAAGAAATTCATGTAAAGCAATTTAGAACGGCACTGGAACGTATGAAGGAAGCTCAGACTACAGGAAAAAATATTAAGTATCATCTTGGATACAGCAATTTTACATTCGAACTCTGGATGATTCTTCATAAGGCTGATTGTAATGGTTCATTAATGCATCGCCGTCAGTATCTTATGCCGTTAAACAGAGCTTATGGTGAAAATTTTGAAAACTTAGATCAGTATAAGCATGAGAATAATTTTAAACGTATTTTGAGTAACTTAACTTTGGATAATGTGCGGCAAGCTATCCGCAGAGCAAAAGTCATTATGCGAAAAAACGAAGAAATGGGATACAGATTGCAAGAATATAAAGGATATCGATACTATAAAGAAAATCCCTCTTTGTCTCTTTGGGAACAGATAGAACGGATTTTAATGGATTGTAAAGTTCTATAAAATAGAGGAAGGAGTGGCTGCCATGTGCAAAATGATGGAAGATATGCGGAATGAAGCTGCAATAGAAGCTACAAGAGAAGCCGCAATAAAAACTGCAAGTAAGTTACTTTGATTCGAAAAGTTGTCTTGTGAGAAAGTTGCTGAGTATACGAATCTTCCTTTGGAAGAAGTAGAAAAATTGGCAAAAGAACTTGGTGCATGACAGTTTCTGATCTAAAAAAAGAAAAACTCTTGGGTGGATTGTTTACTCAAGAGCTTTTATGCTAAGACGAAATGTTGTGCCACAACCTGTGGCACAAATTATAAGTTAGTGCCTTACGAAAATGCATTGTTTTCTGCAATAGAGAAACTGATGATATTTATAGTGTATTTACTTTCATGCTTATTTGACGCATGATTATTATAAGCATAAAAGTAAATTAAAACATGTCTAAATTGTGCAACGATCCGTTGCACAATTTAGACAGAACCCATCGAATTCGACGGGTTTAATGAGAACGACGCTCCTGCTCCAAATTGAGGAAGAAAATCATATATAGTGTTCACAGATTTTGAATAGACTCCAAGTGCCTGAAGCTGTAAAATAAAGATATCACAGCGAAAGGAGAACACTATGAATACAGAAAAAGAAAAACAAGTGCTGAAAATTCCGGCTTCATCCAGATCGGTATCGGGAGATGAGGAAGAAAGCAGACCACGTTTGCGGGTAGCTGCTTACTGCAGAGTCAGCACCGAGCTGGAAAGCCAGGCAGGAAGCTATGCAAGGCAGATAAGCTACTATCAAGAGAAGATCGAAAAAAGAGATGAGTGGATATTGGCCGGCGTTTACGCCGATGAAGGCACAAGCGGCACGGTAAAGAAAAAGCGAGACGGTTTTTTGCGATTGTTACAGGACTGCGAAGCCGGTAAAATAGATCTGATCCTTACCAAATCCATCAGTCGCTTTGCAAGAAACACCGTGGATCTTCTCACAACAATACGGAATTTGAAAAGCAAAAATATTGCGGTGTATTTTGAAAAAGAAAATATCAATACGCTGGAAAGCACAGGTGAAATCCTGATTACGATCCTGAGCAGTCAGGCGCAGGAGGAAAGTCGGAATATCAGCGAAAATATTCGTTGGAGTCTAAGAAGCAAGTATGAAAAAGGCGAACCAACTATTAACTACAACCACTTTATGGGGTATACAAAAGGTCCGGACGGAAAACTGCAGCCTGTTCCGGAGGAAGCGGCGGTTGTTCAAGAAATTTTCCGGCTGTACCTAAGCGGCTACAGTGGTGTTCAGATTAAAAAATATCTGGAACAACATCAAAGGAGAACCGTAATGGGTAAAACCGTATGGCAACCAACCGTTATCGATGAAATGATTTCCAATGAGAAATACATCGGTGCCGCATTGATGCAAAAAACCTACACAATAGATTTTTTGACAAAGCAAAGGGTAAGAAATAATGGGACGCTTCCCAAATACTTTGTGGAGGACAATCATCCGGCGATTATTTCAAAAGAAGTATTCTACGGGGTACAAGAACAAAGATTGTGGCGCAGTTATGTTAAGAGACAATTGAAAGGAAAAGTCACTCAATATGCACTCACAGGAAAACTGTTATGCTCTGATTGCGGGAGTACCTATATGCGGGTAACAAGAAGAATTGCCGGGAACAGAGATATTGTATGGAAATGTGGTAGCTATATAAAAAATGCCGGTCGAGTGTGCCGAACAGGATACACGATTTCAGAGAAGGTGCTGCATATGGAAGTATGGAACGCATACGCTGTTATGAAGCAAGCCCTCCCCGCTCCTGACCATCCGGACACAAAAGAGCAAAGAAGCATTGCAGAACAGATGCTGAATCATAAAAAGGCAATTGAAAAGGCGCTCCGTGAAAACGTGCAGGGATTTTGGGCAAAGGAGAATTTGATAGAATATTACACAAGAGAAATGAATGCGTACTATGAATTGGCAGAAAAGCTATGTCGGTTACTTTTGAAAAATAATACAGATAAGTGGATTCCTTCTCGATTCAGACCAATCAAAGGATATTCAAAATATAAGAAATACGAAGATGAACTGGTAAGCCTGTATGTAGATCGCATTTGGGCAATCACAACAAATGAAATTGTGGTATTATTTAAGAATGGAAGTATGGTAAGACGAAAGTGGTATTACTAAGACTAAAATTCTTGCAGATTTATCTTCAAGAGTTTTATTGTTAGCAATATGTCATCGCAGACCTGACTGATCCATTGTGGAGTGCTGCAATGAAGGATTATTCTGAAAAAGCAGATTCGAATTTGGCAGGAAAATTAGGCTTCCGCCAAGAAGAAATTATGCCTTTGAGTAATTGGAATAGTCAATTCCACACATGTGGAAACAGTCTGCCTTCTGTCAAGAAAAGCCCAATAAATCAAAGGATTTCGCCGTTTGGGGAATAAAATAGATGTGTGTTTCTGTTTCCGTAGAGTGATGATATAACTGGAGGTTTACCCCAGGGGATAGGCTTTTGGAGAATGGAAGATATACATTTTGGCGAAAGGATACTTTTTCGCAAAAGAACATCACGATTGGAGGATGAAAATATATGGATATTTTTAATAGCGGAAAAATTAAAGAAATGGTTTATGATGTTCTTCAGAATCCAACGAGAGAGAACTTTATTGATATTTTAGATAATGGTTTTGGAGAACAGGATAATTTGGACTTTAAGGTGCAATGGATTGAAGCACAGAAATTAGCAGAAATAGTATTAGGAATTGCTAACTCGGGCGGAGGGGCAATAATACTTGGAGTAAAAGAAAATGAGGATGGAACATTAGAGAGTATTGGTTTATCTAAAATAGAAGATAAAGAAAAAATACATAGTAAGATGGCGAAATTTTTACCGGAAACAATTAAATTTGAAATAGCAGATTTTGACTTTTCAAATGAAAGTTATAGTAAATTGACAGGAAGACTTTTTCAACTGATCCTTATCTATTCAGAGGAAATAAATTTACCATATATTTGGGAAAAGGATAGTAATTCGGCAGAAGCCGGATGTATATTTTTTCGTAGAGGAACAAAAACAGTAAAGGCTAATTCTTATGAAATAAAAGAGATGTTGGACAAAAGATTAGAGGCAACGTATATTGAACAGTCAAGTTTGCATTTGGAAGAACATTTAAAGCAATTAAATACATTATATAAAAATATGTCATCTCAGATGTATTCGTCTTCGGTGATTAGTAATTTGTTTAAGAACATGGGTGCATTTGGAACTTTGGCGGGAACGCCACAAAATAATCCATATTACCCTAAAGAGTCCTATGATGAATTTATTGCTAAGATGATTGAAAAAAAGAAGATGAAAATAGAGAAGGTTTTAGATTTGAAATAATTAGGGAAACAGAGGGGATAAAACCATTACCCCACTTTGAAATCTATTGCATACTTTCACTATGCAGTATAAAATCAAAGTTCAGGGGAATATTGAAACCGTCTGTCTGCTTTCAAGGAAACCTTAATTTTCTGCGGTTTGTGGGATATTAAGGAGCAAAAATGGATGTGTGTTTTGTAGCCTTATGAATGAATCATTTGAATATCGTAGCAGAGGGGTGTTTTGAGACTCTGCTGAATAATAGGCTTTTGCT
>JBMNRU010000031.1:0-22070 GCA_050944855.1 Lachnospiraceae bacterium | reverse complement strand
GCTCATCAAATTACAGCAGGTAGATAAGAAAAGCTATTCAGCAATTCACTCTATCAGAGGTGTTGTGAGACCTGCATTCCAATTGGCAGTTGATGATGACATATTAAGGAAGAATCCTTTTGAATTTCAGCTTGCAACTGTACTGGTAAATGACGCGGTCACTCGTGAGGCCATTACAAAGAAACAAGAAAAAACCTTTCTTGAATTTATTAAAAATGATGCGCACTATTGTAAGTATTATAATGGTATGTATATTCTGTTTAAAACGGGGATGCGTATTTCGGAGTTTACAGGTTTGACGCTGAAGGATCTGGATATGGAAAATAGAACCATCAATATCGACCATCAGCTTCAGAAGACCGGGACGTTGGTTTACATTGATACAACAAAAACCTACGCCGGTACCAGAGTGATTCCGATGCAGGATGATGTGTATGAATGCTTTCAAAATATTATCAAGGCGAGACCTAAGCTTAAGGTGGAGCCCATGATTGATGGTTATTCCGGATTTCTTTGCTTTGACAAGGATGGTAAGCCGATGGTGGCCATGCACTGGGAGAAATATTTTCAGCATGCAGTGCAAAAGTATAATCGCATTTATCGCATTCAGCTTCCAAAGATCACACCTCATGTTTGCAGACATACGTATTGCTCTAATATGGCTAAGTCCGGAATGAATCCTAAAGTGCTTCAATATCTGATGGGACATTCAGATATCAGTGTCACTCTCAATACCTATACACATCTTAAATTGGATGATGCGATAGAAGAAGTAGAGAAGCTTGCTAAGAAGCAGGCAGAGGCTGATGCAGAGCTGAAGCAGCTTGGTATGAAAGTGGATGCTACTGACAGATTTAGAAAGTCAGTTTAGACCATCAGAACGGTGATTATTTAAGTTAGACCACACAGAAAAGTCAGTATTTATAAGGAGTTGCAGGTATTTGTGGTCTAAAGGCTACTTCAAGCGTGGCCTAAAAATGGTCTAAATTTTCATGAAAAAATTGCAAATATCAGCCATTGGTGGTCAGCAAATGTTTCATAACATTTGCCGAAAATGCTGAAATATGGATAGGATGGGCGCGGGTTACAGGTCCTTGAAAAATTTTGAATCAAAAAAGACCAGAAATAGACCAGAAAAAGTCAATGGTCTAAACTTGAAAAAATAGTCCATTTTAGACCAATATTTAGACCATTTGGTGGAATAAATATACCGAGATAAGCCAAAATAAGCCGAGAAACAGAAAAATGGTTGATAGACTGAAAATGTGCGCAAAGCCCCATAAAATAAGGAAAAACCGAGAAAATCCAAGATAAGATAGGAGTTAAAAATATATGATAAAAGTACTTTTCATTTGCCACGGCAGGTGACGAAAACAGTGCTGAAAACCCTTGAAAATCAAGTATTTTTTTGAAATCCGACCTGAATTTACGACACTTTTACGACAGATGAAGTCAAGCTATGATAAATACGTTGTGAAAGAGGTCAAAATACGATGAAAGAAAGAATTACGAAGAACGGAATTGATTATGTACTGGTTGGGGATTATTACATACCGGATTTGAAGTTGTCGGAGAAAAAACATCCTATCGGAAAGTATGGACGTATGCACCGAGAATATTTAAGGGAGAATAATCCGGCGTTGTTTAATGATTTGGTGTTGAGTTGCCAGCTCTGGACTTACCTTGCGGATTTAAATGAGCAGGCACAGGAAAGATTACAGAATATCATCAATCAAATGCAAAAAGCAGAGTCTGTAACTGAGAAATTGAAAGAAGATAATCAGTGGGAATGGATTCAGAGAATGGGCAGCATCCGGAATCGTGCAGAAGAAATTGTGTTGAACGAATTGATTTATAGATAATTGACATTGAGGTACATACCTGTTACACTGCGTGTAACAGGTATGTACCTCAATAAATAGTGGGAAGCTTGTATTCTTTTTTACAAAAAGGAATCTTGACAGCCGCAATAAAAGTTATATAATGATAGTAACAGAACCCACCACGCCTCTGATTTTCATGCGCAACCCGGTGGGACTTTTTCATTTATGGGGTGTTTTATGTACCAATATCCAAAACAAATATTAACAATAGCACAGCAAGTACAATCATATATTGATGCAGGAATGGTAATTACTTCTCGTGCGGACGTAGAAAAGGCATTAAAGTCAGTTGGGTTTTATCGTTTGCGTGGATATTCGTTCCACTTATATGATAATGCTACAAAGAAGTATGTTCCGGGAACAAAGTTTGAAGATATTTTAAAGTTGTATCAGTTTGATCAGGAATTATCTGCTTTGGTTTTTTCAATGATTTCCAAGATTGAAGTGGCTTTGAGAGTACGATTAGTGGAAGCGTTGCTTATACACGGAGAACCACTTGTTTTGCAGGATTCATCGATTTTCAAAGAGAAAAAACTGTATTGGCAGAATATGTCTACAGTAGCGTCAGAAATTGCTCGCTCTAATGATGTGTTTATCAAACATAATTTTGACAATCATGATGGAGAGGTGCCTGTATGGGCAGCTGTTGAAGTTCTTTCATTTGGTACGCTATCGAAGATAATTAAGAATTTGAAAACAGGTACTGGAAGTTCGTATTCTATATTAGCGGCTAATTACCAATATAAATCGAAAAAAGGAAATTTGGTAAATCCATCACAGAAAATGCTTGCTTCATGGATACAGGGCGTTTCAGTATTGCGTAATATGTGTGCTCATAATTCCAGAATTTACAATCGCACAATACATACGACACCGGAAATTTTGGATGCAGATAAAGTCACACCACTGCCGGTACATAACGGTTTGTATCAAATCCTACTGGCGATGAAATATCTGCGTTCATCCGATGAGGAATGGACAGTATTCGTAGATGCTTTTGATAAGTTGATTCAAAATAATATTGGTGTAGTCAGCCTTACAGCAATGAATCTTCCGGCGGATTGGAAAGCACATCTAAGTGTATAAACGCAGCAGAACTGCATAAAATAGTAAAGCAGACCTAACCAAGCATTTTTATGCTCAAACCGGTTAGGCTTTCGGCGGAGTGTTACGATAAGCACTTCGCCATTTCTATTTTGATGGAATTGATCCGTGTATAAACAAGAGCTGGATCTCAGTGTTTGAGGAATCCAGCTCTTTAAAATTAGTTTAAATCATTCTCTAATGTTTCTAATAAAGAATTGAAGTCGATAGAGGCTCTAACAGGGATGCCATGATAGTTTCCATGGATATACTGATTTCTAAGGTTAGTGTTTTTATGGATTTTGCTATCGTAATGTGTAATGCATTGTATTTCTTTGTTTCCATTTTCGGTTTCATCAATGACATAAATGCTTTCTTTAGGAATATCTGATTCCATTAACAGTGTATTATGAGTTGTAAGGATAAGTTGGCCTTCAGAGTCTTTGTTTAGAGCCGAAACTAAGCTTTCGACCAGAATATCATGGAGAGCTGTGTCAAATTCGTCAATGATGGCAACGGATCCTTTTACAACTACGAGCATAAATGGTAATAGCTGAAGAAGAGATTGTGTTCCTGTGGATTCCAAAGAAAATTCAATATCTCGTTCCATGCCTGCGATATATTTGGTAACCATCAATGTGTAATTAATACGATTTTCTTTATGGACTCTTTTATAATATACCCTTTGAATGTCGGTATAGGTGTTTTGGAAAAAGGTATTTAACATGCTTTCAGTTCGATCTAAAAGATTTTCTTCATCAAGGCGAATATTTCCCTCATCATAGTGACCGAATATTTCAGGAGGAAGTCCGATAATACCTCGTTCTTGGCGGCTACCGAATTTTACTTTACATGAAGTACGGGAGAAAAATTCGAGAACCGAATCAAAATGGTCACTAATTTGCTCCTTTATATACATATCAGCTTTGTCATCGGATTCGTGCATCAAAATTGCTAATAAAGAATGTTTCCCCCAATATTTGCTACAAGCTTTTTTGATTTCTTGATAGGCTGTATTTTCCAGAAAAATCTTAGGACTGATTGTGGCTTTCTCTGGTGTGATATCGAAATAAGCACCACGATTTCTTGTAAGAGTGTATTCCAATCGTTCGTGTATGATTTGAGAGTCGTTGGTTTCTAAAATATAACGCCCACTTTTTCCGTGCAATTGGAAACCAAATTCAAGATACATGGGTTCTTCGCTTCCCACCATTTTGTTTTCTTGAATCAACGTTTCGATGTCCTTATATCTCATTTTTAAGTAACGAGAAAAATCTTCATCTTTAAGATTGTCTGGATCAGATAATATGGATTGCATAATATCACGAACATCCATAGTGCGAAGAGTTTCCGAGAGCATAAAAAAAGCGGAGGCTAAATTGGATTTTCCAACACCATTTTTTCCGTAAATTAATAGTAGTTTTTTGGGCGCTCCATTCTTGTCTAATAGATTGAATTCTACATCACCGAAAGATTTGTAATTTTTGAGTTTAACATATTCAAACATTTTAGTTTCTCCGTTTTCTAAATAGTAAATAAGTAAAAATATAATTTTACTTATTTACTATAACACAAAAAATAAATAAAGTAAAGAATATTTTATGAATATATTCGTAAAAATTACGAAAATATGATTAAAACACTTGGTGGTTAGAAGAAATTATGATAATATAAAATTGTTAGCACTCAAACATACTGCTTGCTAACAGCTCCAGGAGCGTAACTGATTACTATAAGACAAGCAAATGACATGATTCGGAATGGCCAGAGAAGTCATGTGCATTTGCAGAAAGAAGGCAAAATGGCTTACGAAATTGATTTTGTTGGTGTGGGCGATGAGTGTAAAAAAGATGCTGATGCCATCGCCTTACGTTGGAAGGATTTATTTGGCAATTATAAAATTGCCGTGTACGATGGTGGGTTGCAAGCCCACGGAGAAAAATTGGAACAGCATCTAAATCAGTATTATTTTGATGAGGATACTGAAAAGGTTATCGATTATGTCATCTGTTCCCATTCGGATTCTGACCACACTTCTGGTTTGAAAAATATATTGGACAAATTTGAGGTCCAAGCATTGTATATGAATCGTCCGTGGTTATATGTAGATGATATCTGGGATAAAGTAAAAGATGGTCGCATTACAAAAGGCAGCCTCATTAGACGTTTGAGAGATGAATATCCGTATATCAATGACTTGGAAGAAATTGCGCAAGACAAAGGGATTCCAATTTATGAAACGTTTCAAGGAACTGTTATTGATGGTAAGTTAAGAATATTATCTCCAAGCAAGGAGTTTTACCTTGAGTTGTTGGTTGAATCAAGTAAAACGCCTTTGATAAATGAAAGTGCCGACAATGCGTTTTCCAGATTTTTTAAGAATGCTTTTCAATATGTGAAGAATCTTATCGAAACATGGAGTAGTGAAAAATTACGTGAGAACGTGTCTACCACAGCGGAAAATGAAATGAGTGTTGTTATCTATGGAGAAATGGATGATAATTTCTTATTGACAGGTGATGCTGGAATACGTGCTTTGGATAAAAGCATTACATATTTCGAAACCATCGGAAAAAAGATTAAAGACAATGTAGGTTTTATACAAGTGCCACATCATGGAGGTCGCCACAATGTTAGTCCGTCCATCCTTAATCGTCTGATTGGGGATATTGTGGAAGAAGGCGAAACCACTGGAAAAACTGCATTTGTTTCTGTTGCAAGTGGTTCGGATCACCCGCTTCAAATGGTAGTTAATGCATTTACAAGAAGAGGTGTGAGTGTATATAAAACAAAAGGTAATATAATTCACCATCACAGAAATATGCCAGACAGACAGGGATGGACCGCTATTAAACCGCTTGAGTTCGAACAGAAAGTAGAGGAGTGGGAAGATTGATGGAATCAGTAAAGAAATATTTTGATGATTTTGTTTTTGCGGCAAGAGTAATGCCAGCTATGACAGCTGGCTTACCGCTGCTAATTTTAGCGGTATATAACGGAATAGTAGCTAACAGTTGGTCAGAGGCAAGTACTTCCTTTGCGTTGGCAATAATACTTATTGCATTCTCGGCTTATATTGCTCGTGAATGGGGAAAAAATTACGAAGGAAAGATGTTCGAGGAATTAGGTGGAATTCCAACAACGATAATTCTGCGTTTTTCTGACAATAAAATTGATGGTGTTTCTAAAGTGAAATATCATCAATGGTTTAATAATAATTTGACGGATGTTTCGTTACCTATGTCTTTAACAGAAGAAACGGTAGATTCAACATCTGATGAAAAGTATATTAGTGCAATGACATTTTTACGCACTTATGCTAATTCAAATAGAGATAGGTTCCCAAGAGTATATCAAGAATTAAAAAAATACAATTTCTGGAGAAATTTATATGGATGTAAAATTTTGGCTACTGTGTCATATGCTATTCTGTTACTTAGAGAACTTGTAGTCATAGATTCCTTTAGCTTGAAGGAAATGCTTATCGCTCCATTTCCGAAGTATGTTGTTTTAGTGGGATTATTAATATGGATTTGTCTTTTTTGTTCAATCGTGACAAAAAAGACGGTAAAAAGAAATGCATTTGATTATGCAAAAACACTTCTTGAAATAATCGAAAATCTCTCTCAAGAAGAAATTGCGATATAAAGATAGATAGTTAAAACGAAATTTGAACAAAACAATGGTTTAAATAAGGTAGGGTATGTTGAAGAGTTATATTTCAAACATACCCTATATTTTACTTTTTACTTTTTTTACGATTCGGCAGAGCCTTTAACAGCTTTGACCTCTTGAACACATCTTTCATAACCTTATGCTCGTCCACGGAAAGGTGGTCAAACGGAATCTGCATTTCATCGCAGAAGAAGTGCCAGAATTCCTCAATCGGATTGCTCTTGAATTTTAGGGTCTGCAAGAATCGTTGCACCTTTTTATCGTTAGACATTGGTCTTTCGATAGGTGCAGATTCGGCAGCATGTTCGTGGTTTTCACGAATGGTGCGGATAATATTGTTCCAATCGCTGTGAATGGTATGGAAGAAATATTCTTCTTCCTGAATATGTGAACTTTCCAGAACTTTCAGATACAGGTCGTTGGCATCAGGATTTTTCTGCTGAATAATCTGGAGACGAACGGCATCTAACCAGTCATTCATGTTTTTGATCTGCATGGTAGCGATACCATCAACATAGATTTCGGTATCTGCCATCAGTTTTATAAAATCCGGATGTTTGATGATTTCGCATAAAAGCCTATTATTGAAACGCCCGCTTTTCAACAGTTCTATGGTTTCATCGTCTAACATCAAATCGTCTATTTCAGTAAGAGAAGATGTTCTTACTTCGGTATTTCCAACAAGCCATTCTAAAGAGACACCATAAAAATCAGCCAGCTTGTTTAGGGTAACAATATTGTATTCCTTGTTCTCTTTATTTTCATATTTGCTGATAGTTGCAGGTACTACATTTACTGCGGTTGCAACTTCTTCCAGTTTATAGTCATGGTCTCGTCTAAGATCCCACAGTTTTTCTTGGATTGATAATTGATTTTTCATAAGCATCCTCCTGACGCAGATATTCTACCATATTTCAGCATAAAGTTACAATGTACCTCGGGTTTTCCAATCGGAAAAAACGAGGCATTTTTGCGTGAATTTTCGACCATGGAAATAATCATGAAATATCGATTTTTCGGTGTATGATGTAGCCAGTTCAGAGATGAACGAAAAATTGAATGACCGTCTGAGATGAGATAAACCGCCATGATCGTAAATGGAGCGCTTCCGTAAGGGAGACTGGATAGCACCGCACAGGGGATATGCCTCCAAGGAAACATCGAGGGTAGAACGGCAAAAGCCTGTTTGTGGAATTGCAAGTTACATTGCATTTCCACATTACATAGAGATCTTGCAATCTTTAAATAAAAAATGAGAAGGAGAAAAGAGATGAGATTATCTAAGTATGAGAAAGAAACCATTATTTTGACAAGTGAGGGAGACGATGCTGTCCAGATTTACACTTTTAATGCATCGTTGAAGCGTAGACTGGCGGAATATGCAGAAAAGTATCCGCATCTGGCAAGGTTGGACAGATGGACAGCCGAAGGAAGTGTGACTTACGTTTTGGATAAATCCAGAGTATCTATTCGTTTGCTCCCGCCACTTTCTGAGGAAAGACGGAGAGTTTTCAGTGAGTGCGGTAAAAAATACGGCATGAATGCCAACAGAAGACTTTTGGAGCAAGTTGCAACTTAATGTCGTTTTACAGGCGATATTCACTCAAAATGCCAGTTTCAGAGTTGGCATTTTGTAATGCTTATATAACAGCAAGGTAAAATATCAGGAGTAATTCGACAATTCAAATAGTGCGGTCTGGAATTGGCAGATTGCCTATACGAAGGAGGAACAATGGGAAATGTATATGGCTATGTTCGTGTCAGTACCAAGGATCAGAACGAAGACAGGCAGCTTATCGCATTACAAGAAATGTCTATCCCTGAGAAAAATATCTTTGTAGATAAGCAATCCGGTAAGGATTTCAAACGTCCGATGTACAAACGAATGTTAAGAAAAATAAAAAAAGACGATTTGCTTTATGTGAAAAGCATAGATCGACTTGGAAGAAATTATGATGAAATTTTGGAACAATGGCGAATACTCACGAAAGAAAAAGGAATTGATATCGTGGTTATGGATATGCCCCTTTTGGACACACGCCGAGGGAAAGACCTTATGGGAACTTTCCTGAGTGATATTGTTTTGCAGGTATTGTCTTTTGTTGCGGAAAATGAACGAACAAATATCAGACAGAGACAGGCAGAGGGGATTGCCGCTGCAAAGATGAGAGGTGTTCGCTTTGGAAGACCTCCAAGTCCATTGCCGGAAAATTTCCATGAAATATATCAGCAATGGAAAAATGGTAAAATTACCGGTCTGGCAGCCGCAAAAGCGTGTGGGATGCCAATGTCCACATTTCGCTACAGAGCGGAAATTTACGAAAAAGCCAAGTTGTTGTAAACAGGTATTTTTTCAGGAATGTGTACCTTTTCGACACAGGAAAAAACATCATTTGATGCGCACCTGAAAGCCTTTAAATATCTGGAAAAACGCTTATTTTTGTGGTATGATTTAAGTTAATGAAAAAAACAGGCATTTTACAGAAAGGTACACATTTTGGAAAGTGCCGTTTGAGATAACACAGGAGAAAACATCATGGTTCACACAGATTTGAAATTTTTTACGAATGAGCCGGAAAGAGACTTATACAGTCGCTTTGCTGCCATTCTGAAAAGCAATACACAATTCTTTGATGTTCTGGTTGGTTATTTCAGAGCCAGTGGCTTTTTCAAAATATACGAAGCTCTGGAACAAGTAGAAAAAATCAGAATATTGGTTGGTTTGAATGTCGATAGATATACGGTTAAAATCATAGACCGTGTAAATGATGAAACTAAATATGCTGCTATTTCAACTGCTGATGGAAAAGAAATTATTTCAGATGAAATTGAAAAAGAATTTGAAACAGCAGCAAGCTCTGCGCAGGTGGAAAAAGGTGTCCGAGTTTTTATGGATTGGCTGAAATCCGGAAAACTGGAAATGCGTATGTACACCGAAGCACCAATTCATGCCAAGGTTTATATTATGCGCAAGGATCAGGAGAAGGTACTGGATACATTTGGTAGTGTGATTACTGGTTCCAGTAACTTTTCTGAAGCAGGATTGGTAAATAACCTTGAATTTAATGTGGAATTGAAAGATTACGCAGATGTTAAGTTCGCATTGGATAAATTTGAGGAACTGTGGGCACAGGGTACAGATATTCGTGACACTTATATCGAAGCCGTGGAACAACACACTTGGATGAGGGATGATATTACTCCTTATCAGCTGTATTTGAAAACACTATATGAATTCTTTAAAGAAGAAATCAATGCAGATAAAGAGAATTTTGAAACTCTGCTTCCAGAAGGATATATGCGCTTGCAGTATCAGATAGATGCTGTAACACAGGCGAGACAGAAGCTGGATGCATATAATGGTGTATTCATTTCGGACGTTGTAGGTCTTGGTAAAACTTATATCTGCGCTATGCTTGCTAATAGTTTTAATAGAAATGCATACAAGTTAATTGTATGTCCTCCGGTACTGGTTGATTACTGGAGAAGTGTTTTGCAGGAATTTGACGTTGCTCGCTGCGATGTGGAATCCCTTGGTAAGTTGGACAAGATTATTGCCAGAGGAACCGACAAATACTCGTATGTGTTTGTTGACGAAGCACATCGTTTCCGTAACAGCGGCACCGAAGCATTTACAGAATTGCATCAGATTTGCCGTGATAAAAAGGTAATTTTGATTTCTGCGACACCAATCAACAACTACACCAGTGACGTAGAAAACCAGATTTATCTGTTCCAGGCAAAACAGAGCGGCACAATTAACGGAATTAAAAATATCGAAGGATTTTTCCGTGGTCTGAACGCAAAACTTGCGAAGAAACCGAAAGGTTCAGCTGCATATATGGAACAGCTTCGAGAAAATTCGGAAATTATCCGTGACAAGCTGATTCGTGAAGTTATGATTCGTCGTACCAGAAGTGAAATTCAGCAATATTATGCAGATGATCTTGCAAAACAGGGATTGACTTTCCCGAAAGCAGGTAGTCCGGAGAAAATTATTTATTCCTTTGATGAGGAAACGGATGATGCATTCTCTCAGACTATCAATATTATCAAGGATTTCAAATATGCCCGTTATACACCTTTGCTGTATCTGAAAGATAAAAAGAAGTATGCAACCATGCTTGCAGCACAGCGTAACATGGGCGGTTTTATGAAAGGTATCCTTGTGAAACGTCTGGAAAGCAGTTTTTATGCGTTTCGTAAGACTTTGGAGCGTTTCATCGAATCCTATGAGAAATTCATTGAAATGTCCAAGACTGGAAAAATTTATATCAGCAAGAAAGTAAATGTGTATGACCTTCTGGATGATGGAAATACACAAAAGCTGATGTATCTGATTGAACAGCAGGATGTCATGGAATTTGAAACAAAAGAATTTTCTTCTCAATTATTCCGTGATTTGCAGGCAGATTTGGCGCAGTTAAAATCCATGCAGTTTATCTGGTCGTTGATTGGCAATGATCCGAAATTGGATGAATTTAAGCGGAATCTTATAACAAATCCGTTGATGAAAGGTAAAAAGGCGATTGTCTTTACCGAATCTACGGAAACAGCACAGTATCTGTATGAAGAATTAAAAGAAATTTACGGAGAAAGAATTATCTATTTCAGCGGTCAAAGCAGTTCTGCGTTGAAGGTCGAAATCGAAGATAGTTTCAATCCGAAATATAAGAATAAAAACAACGATAAATATGACCTTCTTATTACTACGGACGTATTGGCAGAAGGTATCAACCTGCATCGTGCGAATGTTCTTGTGAACTATGACCTTCCTTGGAACCCTACCCGCATCATGCAGCGTGTCGGTCGTATCAACCGTGTTGGTACAGAGTACGACCGAATTTATGTATTTAACTTCTTCCCAACTGCACAAAGCAAGAAGCAGATGCCATTGGAAGAACGTATTCTGGAAAAATTACAGGCTTTCCACGATACACTTGGCGAGGACTTCAAATATCTGTCTGATGATGAAGAAGTATCTTCCAAAAAGCTGTTCTCGGATTTGACCTCTGATTTAGATGGCGAGGAAGAAAGTACCAATCCTGAATTGGCTTATTTGGCTGTTATTCGCCAGATTCGTGACAATGACCCGAAACTGTTTTCAATGATTAAGCGTTTACCGAAAAAGGCAAAGGCAGGTAAGCCTTCTGAGAAGGTGTCAGAAGATTCTACGGTTACGTTTATCCGTCAAGGTGCATTAAAAACATTTTTTATCAGCTATGAAGCTGAAACAAAACAACTGTCCTTTATGCAGGCGATTGATTTGATTAAGGCAGAACCGGATGATGCAAAAGCCAGTATTTCAAGTAAGTTTTATGAACACTTCGACAGTAATAGCACCGCCTTTGACCAGATGCTTGTAGCAGAGGAAGAAGTGTCTACCGAAAAAGTAATGGTTGCCGGCAATGATGCGAAAATCATTCGTTTGCTGAAAGCAATGAAAACAGAACCACGTCTTACTGACGATCAGGAGCAGACGATTGAAAAATTGATTATGCTCTGGGAAAACGGTGAGATTCCGGCAAAGGTTTCGAAGGATGTCATGAAAAAGAGCAAAGTTGTTGGAGATGTTCTGGAACTTTACTATGAAATTCTGAAATTAGTACCTCCAACTTACTTCGAGGAACGCAAGAGCCAGAAAACACAGGTGGATGGAGAAAAACAGATTGTTCTCTCCTGCTATCTGAAAACGGGAGGTACACGATAAATGAATGCTGTTGTTAAAAAGATAGAAACAATACTGAAAAGTCCGTATGATACAAAGAATTATGTCGATTTGATTCGAGAAATATTCCCGAAAGTAAGCATGGTGTCACCGGACAAGTTCAGAAAAGAATTTACGAATTTTTCGTCCCATATTGAAGGTTCTATTCATGTGGGAAATTATAAAACACCAGATAAAAAGAATATCATTATTATGGCAGTGCAGCTGAAAAATGCGGGATACGTTGAAAATTCCAGAAGCACTCAGCGTAGCTATGCCAAAAAGCTGATTGAAAATGCCAATGCAGACGCTGCGTTCATTGGTTTCTATACAGAGGGCGAGCCAAAATGGAGATTGTCTTTTGTTCGTCTTGATTATGAAATGAAAATCGAGAACGGACGTCTGAAGACAACAGAAAATCTGACTCCGGCAAAGAGATATTCTTATCTGGTAGGAGAAAATGAGCCTTGCCATACAGCAATCAGTCGATTTGAACGATTTATCATTGACAGCATGGCGGACCCAGAACATCCTACACTGGATGATCTTGAAAATGCGTTCAGCGTTGAAAAGGTTACAGATGAGTTTTTTAAACTGTATTGCGAGAAATTTCATCAGCTGCGTGAAAAGCTGGAAGAAAATGAAGATTTCCGTATTGAAGCAGAACAGCATAATTTTACTTCTGCACAGTTTGCCAAGAAACTGATGGGGCAGATTGTATTCCTGTATTTCTTACAGAAAAAAGGTTGGCTGGGGGTAGGCGCATGGCCTAACACTTTGACCGAAAAAGAATACAAGAATGCTTATTATGCCCGTGGAGCAAAATCAAGAGAACTGATTCCGATAGTATATCGCCCTGTAGGTGATGGTACATATCGTATTTCCAGTGTTGGATTGAACAATATCAGTGATGAGGACGAAGCAATTCTTGCTATGTGTGTAAAGGGTAAGCCTTGGGGCAGTGGTCCGCACAATTTTATGCGTAAGCTCTTTGAAATCGCAGAAAAGAAGAACCAGAATTTCTTTGATGAATTACTGGAACCACTGTTCTATGATGCGCTGAATGTAAATCGTGGAGAACAGGGGTATTGTCCTGCCCTGCATTGCAGAATCCCGTTCCTGTCCGGTGGTCTGTTCGAGCCTATCGACGGATATGATTGGGAACATAATAATTTCAATATTCCAAACGAAGTTTTTTCCAATGCTGCGACCAAGGGGCGTGAAGCAGATGGTATTCTGGATATTTTCGACAGATATAATTTTACCATGAGCGAAGATGAACCGATGGAACGTGAAGTTGCCATTGACCCTGAAATGTTAGGTAAAGTATTTGAAAATCTGTTGGAAGTAAATGATAGAAAATCCAAAGGAGCTTTCTATACACCTCGTGAAATCGTGCATTATATGTGTCAGGAAAGTTTAATAAACTATCTGACCAATACTTTGCAGATTGAGGAAGAAGCAATCCGTGAGTTTATCCTGTACGGTGACTTTATGAAAGATGAAGATACTGTAAAAGAGAAACGTCAGGGTAACGGCGGTATGTATATCTCCGAAAGCCTGTTTAAGCTGGATGCAGATGGAAATGATGTTGTAGATAGACTGAAAGATGTTGATGAGGCATTAAAGAATGTTCGTGTTGCAGATCCGGCGGTAGGTTCCGGAGCATTTCCGCTGGGTATGCTGAACGAGATTGTTCGTGCAAGACAGAACATTTCAGCTTATATGGCTATTACGATGAATGCATACGATACCAGATTGATGTATCAGATGGAACGTTCACCGCATAATCTGAAATACGAAACTATTAAAAACTGTATTTTCGCAGCTGATATTGAACCGTCTGCGGTAGATATAGCACAGCTTCGTTTGTGGCTGTCACTGGTAATTGACGATGAGATCAATCCGAATGCACAGAGTGCTTTAGATGGTCACAAGAATCCGTTGCCACTTCCGAACTTGGAAAGCAATATTCTCTGTGGTAATAGTTTGATTGATGAGTTTGAAGGAACCAGACTGGTTAAAGAAAGCGAATTGTTTGGTGACAGCACTTATCAGCTGGACATGAATCATTCCCGTTTTGAATCCATTGTCAGCGCATTGATTGATAAACAGAACGAGTTGTTCCATTGCGATAACACGGAAAAGAAAAAACAGTTGAAAGATGAAATCGAATCTCTGAGAGATATGGTTATCATGTCACAGTTAGAAGGATGTGGTTTTGATAAAATTCAAAGATACCATGAGAGCAAGCATATGGCATCCAAACCGTATGTTCTCTGGCAGTTGGATTTTGCAAGAGTGTTCCGTGAAAAAGGAGGCTTTGATATTGTAATTGGAAATCCGCCTTATATTGGTGAAGAGGGAAATAAAGAAATATTTCAAGAAGTGGCAAACACCGCATTTGGTAAAAAGTACTATATTGGTAAAATGGATTTCTGGTATTTCTTTACATCAAAAGGAATGCAGTTATTGTCGCCAAAAGGGTCATTATCTTTTATCGCCCCTAATAACTGGATGACTACTGCTGGCGGAAAAAATATGAGAAAACATATTGCAGAACAAGGCAAACTTAAAAAATTTGTGACATTTAATAATGTTATGGTTTTTGAATCTGCCAGTCAGCAAACAATGATATTCTTAATTCAAAATGAGAAGCAGAATTCAGAATATGCTATTTCATATAAAGCAGTAGGCAATAGGAGTCTTAATGCAAGTGAACTGAGTCAATTCCTGAATAGTAATAATATCGGTACAATGTATACGGCTAAGTATGATCCTATAATCAATTTAGATGGCAGAACAATACAATTTTTAGATACATCTATCACTGATATTACTGATAAAATGAAAAGTGTAAAATGTTTCCACTTAGAGAATAATGAAGTATTGAATGGCATTCATCCTCATCATGCTGAAGTAACAAAGAAAATGTTACCAATGTTACCGGATTCAAATGTTGGAGATGGGATTTTTATTCTATCTTCAAATGAAGTCGATGCCCTCGGTTTGGATGCAAAAGAGAAATCATTATTACATCCATATTATGATAGCAAGAATATAAGTAGATATTATTTTAATCCGGAATTTGCTAAGCAAATTATCTACACTACATCCGATTTTAAAGATGTAGTGTTAATGGATTCTTATCCAAAACTAAAAAAGCATTTGGATTTTTATGTTGATGTTATTACATCCGATAATCGACCTTATGGATTACATAGGGCAAGAAAACAGGAATTTTTTGAGGAGCCAACTATCATTTCTCTTCGAAAATGTTCAATACCACAGTTTTCCTATGTTGATGCACCTGCTTATGTAACGGCAGAATGGTATTTGATTAAAACATCTAAAGTGTCAATGAAATATCTTACTTGTTTACTGAACTCTACTCTAATAAAGTTTTGGCTATTGAAAATGGGAAAAATGCAAGGAAGTATTTACCAAGTAGATAAGGAACCATTGGTAAATATACCGATTGTTGTTCCTGATAAACAGACAGAAAATATTTTGAGTGAATGTTGCGATAAAATTTATGAGATTAGGGCGAATGACAAAAATGCAGACATATCGGAAGTGGAGCAGTTTATAGATGATATTGTTTATAATGCTTATTATTTAACAAAAGATGAGATATTGATAGTGGAAAAGACTATTGAAGAGTGGGAGAATTCGAAAAAATAATATTTCAAGTGACCAAGCCAAAGGTGATCAACCGTAAAAAGTTGGTCGCTTTTGTTTTGCTCATTTGCAAAATTAAATTGCCATGGCAATTTATAAATTGAGTATGCAGGTACCGGCATACGAGAACAGGCGGTGATGGTTCACGATATATGTGAATGGTCATCGCCTGAAACTTTCTAAGAAGGCTCCGGTGGAGCGTTCTTAGAAAACGGAGAAGCTGTGAGAACCAACTGGCCAGTGGTTTGAAACAGGTTGTCCGGCAGGAGTACAGAGGGCGCAGCTCTTTGTGCAAGGGTACAGGGAATGCGATGTCCCTGTGCGGGTCAAGGGCGGCAGCCTTGCCCAGTCAGTGGCGTTTCGCCACTTAGTACTGGGTATTACCTGCGCATAAATGAAGCAGGACAGCAGCAAAGCTGCTTCGTTTTCCTTGGCAACACTCAAAAAGAAATGGAGGAAAAGCCTTTGAGGTTGACACGACACAATGGTCGTTCCGGTAAAAATGGCACTTACAATCCAAAGCATAATGACCGCAGATTTGATTTGGAGAACAGTGAACACATTGATGCGGAGCGAGCCAAAAGAAATATTTATTGGGACTGTTATTGTGGAATCACAACTTCCGATAACCGTAATACAGATGCCGAACAGGATTTTTCTTTTGAAAAAGTTGAGCAGATGTATTACACATCTCAATATAGTGATTTTATCTTCTTTCAAAACGAGAGAAATATTAAGAACCGACATCCGGAAAGAAACAGAACCGTGGAGGACTTGCTGAAAAACAAAAAGACCTGTCCGGAAGAAACCATTTATCAGATCGGAACAGTAGAAGAATCCGTATCGCCGGAGATTTTATTGCAGGTGGCAAATGATTTTTTCGGAGAAATGGAAAACAGGTTCGGCACTCATGTGCATATTCTGAACTGGGCATTGCATCTGGATGAGGGGACACCTCACATTCAGGAACGTCATGTATTTGATTGCAAAAATCAATACGGCGAGCTTTGTCCCCAACAGGAAAAGGCATTGGAGGAATTGGGAATACCGCTTCCTGATCCGAGCAAGCCGAAGGGCAGACACAACAATCGCAAGCAGACTTTCGATGCCATGTGCAGAGAAATGTTGTTTGAGATTTGTGAACGCTATGGTCTGCATCTGGATCGTGAGCCAATTTACGGTGGGAAAGCATATCTGGAGAAAAATGATTTTATCATCGAGAAGCAAAAGCAGGTCATGGCAGAAAAAGAACAGGCACTTTCGGAAATTACAATGAAGCTGGAGGATGCAGAATCTTTGGTGGAAGAAATTGCGGATACTGCCTATGAGAAAGCCTGTGAAGTGATTGCGGAAACTGTTTTTACAGAAACCCAGAAACAGAATTTAGAGGTTGTGGCGAATTATCAGAAGTGGATCACAGAAGAAAGCAATGTTCCGTCTGATAAAAAATCTGCCATCAGTAAATCTCTGGACGCCCTGCAAAACAAAATGAAGAAAACAGCGGACAAGCTGCTGAATAAAGTTTTGACCGCATTGAAGTTGCCGACAGTCAAAGAAAAGAACAAGGCTGTGGTAAAGGAAAAAGCAAAAGAATCGCTGCTTGCAAAATTGCAGCGTAATAAAGGACTTGTGAAAAAGGATGGTGATTCGGATAAGAAAATCAAACAAAAGAATATGGAACGCTAACAGGCACTTGTCATTTTCTTTGGAAATGTCAGGTGCTTTTTCTATGGGGAGGAATGTGCCATGAATGTGTTTGATGCAGTCAAGCAGTCTGTCACAACCAGACAGGCTGCGGAATTGTATGGAGTTAAAGTCCGTAGAAATAATATGGCATCCTGCCCTTTTCACAAAGACAAAACTCCGAGCATGAAAGTGGACAAGCGTTTTCATTGTTTCGGGTGCGGAGCTGATGGCGATGTGATTGATTTTGTATCAAGGCTTTATGGTATCAGCAGTCTGGAAGCAGCGCAAAAGACAGCTTCAGACTTTGGAATTTCTTATGATAGGAATCCAAAGAAAGTAACACCGAAGAAAGCAATACGCAAAAAAACGGATGCACAGATCTATGCAGAAGCCGAGCAGCGTTGCTTTCGAGTTTTTTCAGACTATTATCATCTTCTGAAAAAGTGGGAAATGGATTATGCTCCCAGTATGGAAGATGAAATGGGGCATCCGCTGTTTGTGGAAGCCTTACAGAAAAAATCACATTTAGAATATCTTTTGGATATTCTGGTGTTTGGAGAAATAGAGGAAAAAGCATTGCTTGTGATGGAATATGGGAAGGAGGTGGCGTCACTTGAACAACGAATTTCAGAATTTATCTGCCGAGAAGCAGAAACAGGCATTGGAAGCAGCCAGTGATATGGAAAAGCCGTGCAGTCCTGCTGAGGTTAGGGAACGTTTAGACCGAACGGAAAACGACGGTGTGAAGAACAGCATCAAAAACTGTCTCACCGTATTTCGTCTGGATGAGGTGCTTCATCAAAGCATTCGCTACAATCTGTTTGCCGAAAAAGCAGACATTGTGAAGCCGTTATGGTGGCATAAGCGAAGTCCGGTGATGAATGAAACGGATGTAAATTATCTGATGTTGTATCTGGAAGAAAACTACGGACTGAGTGTGGAAGCAAAAATTGCAAGGGCAATATCAATCATTGCAGACAAAAACAAGTATCATCCGATTCAGGAAAAGCTGAAAAGTCTGATGTGGGATGGTAAGAAACGTATTGAAAATGCCTTGCCACATTTCCTTGGAGTAGAGAAGAATGAATACACCTGTGCTGCGATGCAGTTGTTTATGCTGGGTGCCATTCACAGAATCTTTCGCCCTGGATGCAAATTTGAAATAATGCTGTGTCTTGTGGGAGGACAAGGGGCAGGTAAGTCCACATTTTTTCGTTTTCTCGCAATAAAAGATGAGTGGTTTTCTGATGATCTGAAAAAACTGGACGATGAGAATGTGTTCCGTAAGATGCAAGGGCATTGGATTGTTGAGATGTCGGAAATGATTGCTACAGCCAACGCAAAAAGCATTGAAGATATTAAATCGTTCCTCAGCCGTCAAAAAGAAACCTATAAAGTTCCTTATGATAAACAGCCTGATGACAGGCTTCGTCAGTGTGTGTTCGGTGGCACTTCCAATACATTGGATTTTCTGCCACTTGACCGTACCGGAAACCGAAGATTTCTTCCTATCATGGTTTATCCGGAAAGGTCAGAGGTACACATTATGGCGGATGAAAAAGCATCCAGAGCCTACATTGAACAGATGTGGGCAGAAGCTATGGTAATTTACCGAAGCAAAAAGTATCAGCTTTCACTCTCAAAGGAAATGGAACAGTATCTGAAAGAATTTCAAAAGCAGTTCATGCCGGAAGATACCAAAGCAGGCATGATTCAGGGATTCTTGGATAGCTATAAGGGAAACATGGTTTGTTCTAAGATGCTTTACAAAGAAGCATTAAATCATCCGTTTGATGAACCGAAGCAATGGGAAATCCGTGAAATCAACGATATTATGAATAACTCCATTGTGGGCTGGAAACAGTTCACAAATCCAAGGCATTTTGCCGGATATGGCAGACAGAAAGGCTGGGAGCGTGACAACCAGCCTGTGGCAACCGGAACGAATCCTCTGGACGGTTTTGTGGAACTGACAGAGGAAGAAGCCAAGCAGATGGAATTGCCCTTTGGAAATACTGGGTAAATTGTCAGTTAAAATGTCATCAGGTTGTCGATTGGGTTGTCTAAGAAAATCCTTATTTTCCAAGAGTTTTTTCTACTCTGACAACCAAAACAACCCATAATTATTAAAAGAATAGAATTATATTAGCAGAGCTTTGTATTAGGATCTGACAGTTTGTTAAGGTCGGTTGTCGAACTTCGTTGTCATTTCCCTTGCAAGGCTCTTTTTATGGAGGTAAGCGAAAATGAACGTGCGAAATGAAGTAAAATCACATCTTGTGTGCGAGGGAGTGACCATGCAGGAGGTGTTGGAAAAATTGGAACAGCAGTATGGATGGAGCAGGAGCATTTCCAACCTGTCGGGAAAGCTCCACCGAGAAACATTGCGATATAAGGAAGTCGTGGAACTGGCAGATGTGCTGGGTTACGAGATTGTCTGGAAAAAGAGGGGGTAAGTGCCTATGGTGAAAGAACAGAATCAGAACGTAGATAAGTATGATATTCCTGTCTGGAGAAAGTATACTCTGAGCGTGCAGGAAGCGGCAAAATATTTTCACATTGGAGATAAGAAGTTGCGAAAGCTGATTGACGAGAATCCAGATGCAGAGTTCATTCTCTGGAATGGGTCAAGACCTCAGATCAAGCGCAGAGTGTTTGAACAATATGTAGATGAAAAATTATCTGCCATATAAAAACGGCAAATACACAATAGATTCGGAGCCAAGTTTATGATATTATAGGTATATCATAGCTTGGCTCTTTTCTATGACAGTTAGGTTGATAGAAAGGAGAAACTGAATGTCAGAAGTAAGACGAGACAATAAAGGTCGCAAGTTATTTAATGGAGAGAGCCAACGCAAAGACGGGAAATATGAATACAAATATCAAGATGCATGGGGCAAGAGAAAGACGGTGTACAGTTGGAAGCTGACACCAACTGACCGAGTTCCGGCAGGAAAACGTGATGATATTTCCCTGCGAGAAAAGATTAAGCAGATTCAAAAGGATTTGAACAGCAATATCACACCGGATGGCGGTAATTTTACAGTTCTGGAACTGGTGGAAAAGTATATTTCACAGAAAACAGGTGTCCGTCATAACACAAGATCGAATTACAATTTTGTGGTCAATGTGATTAAGAAAGAAGCCTTCGGGCAGAAGCGTATTGACAAGATCAAGGTGTCCGATGCCAAAGAATGGCTGATTAAGATGCAGCAGATGGATGGGCGAGGTTATAGTTCCATTCATACCATTCGTGGTGTAGTAAGACCTGCTTTTCAGATGGCGGTGGATGATGATTTGCTGGTAAAAAATCCATTTGAGTTTCAGCTGAACACTGTTGTTGTGAACGATAGTGTTACAAGAGAAGCTATCACACGACAGCAGGAAAGAGATTTCTTGGAGTTTGTAAAGAACGACAAGCATTTCTGCAAGTACTATGACGGTATCTATATCCTGTTTAAGACAGGACTTCGTATCTCCGAGTTTGTCGGGCTGACGAAAAAGAACCTTGATTTTGAGAACAGCAGAATCATCGTGGATCATCAGCTTCAAAGAACCAGAGATATGAAATATATCATTGAAGATACCAAAACAGAGTGTGGCGAACGTATGGTGCCGATGACACCGGAAGTAAAGGAAGCCTTTCAGCGTATTCTTGCCAACAGAAAGAATCCAAAGGTTGAACCCATGGTAGATGGTTACAGTGGATTTTTGTACTTGGATAAGAACGGAAGACCGATGGTGGCACTTCACTGGGAGAAATATTTTCAGCATATCCGTGAGAAGTACAACAAGATTTACAGGGTACAGATGCCGAAAGTAACTCCTCATGTTTGCAGACACACTTTCTGTTCCAATATGGCGAAGTCCGGAATGAATCCGAAGACACTTCAATATATTATGGGTCATAGTGACATCAGCGTAACGTTGAACACCTATACGCATCTGAACTATGATGATGCAGAGGAAGAAATGCAGAAAGTAGTAGAAGCATCTTCAAAGAAATCGACAACGCACCGTAAAATGTGCGTGTCGTAAATCTTTTGAATTTACGACAGAATTTACGACAAATGATGGCAAAAACAAGTCAAAATAAGCGTAGTTATACCAAGTTATGGTTGCCTGTCCTCTGTCGTAGAAATGCCGAAAAGTGGCGTAAAATCAAGGAAAATCAGCATTTTCAAGGAGTTTTAGATATATGATAAAAGTACTTTTCATCTGCCACGGCAATATCTGCCGTTCTCCCATGGCAGAGTTTATTTTTAAAGATATGGTTGAAAAAGAAGGCTTATCTAATCAGTTTCAGATTGCCTCGGCGGCGACCAGTTCTGAGGAGATTGGAAATCCGGTGT
>JBMNRU010000030.1:0-22951 GCA_050944855.1 Lachnospiraceae bacterium | reverse complement strand
CCGGTATATTTCTCCCACACTTTTTTCTTATCGGGAGAGAATTCAGGTAAATGAGGAATATATTTCCAGAGAAGATTTTACCCGTCTGGCAAACCGGATCGCAAGGGTGATTGAGGAAATGAAAGCGGATGGCCTGCCATCCCCTTCTCCATTTGAAATAGAAACCGCGATCAGCTTCTTATATTTTAAGGAGCAGAAGTGTGATGTGGTAGTGCTGGAAACCGGTATGGGCGGACTGGAGGATGCCACCAATATTATTACCACCTCTGTGATGGAAATCCTGGTATCTATCAGCCGGGATCATATGGGATTTTTAGGGAATACACTGGCAGAGATTGCCTCTCAGAAAGCAGGTATTATTAAGCCGTCCACGTGTGTGATCACGGCGCATCAGGAAAAAGAAGCCATGAGTGTGATCCGGGAAAAATGCCGCAAAGAGAACGCTGTCTTATATGAAGTACAGGATGAAGATATGTCAGAAATTCAGTATGGTTTAAAGGAGCAGCGCTTCTTGTGGCATACGGAAGAAGGCCCCCGGGAGATTGCCATTCATCTGTCCGGCAGTTATCAGATAGAAAATGCCAAAACAGCACTTACTGCCCTTCGTCATATGAAAGAAGTTGGATTCCCCGTATCTGTATCGGCTGTGAAGAAGGGAATGGCAAGGACACAGTGGAGAGGCCGTTTTACTCTGTTAAAAGAAGAACCGATCCTGCTTATGGACGGCGCACATAATGAGGATGGCGCCCGTATGCTGTGCAGATCTTTGAAACAGTATTTTTCCGGTAAGCGGATTTATTATATTGTGGGAATGTTGGCGGATAAAGAATATGAAAAGGTGGCTGCCATGACGGCGCCTTATGCCTGTGAAGTTTTGACCGTGGAGACTCCTGATAATCCCAGGGCCCTGTCATCAGAAGATCTGGCAAAGGTATGGAAGCAGTACCATTCCCATGTAGAAGCGTGTACGTCTATAAAACAGGCGGTGACAAAAGCCCTGCAAAGAGCCGGAAAAGAAGAAGTTATTGTTGCTTTTGGATCCTTGTCATTTCTGGGATTATTGGAAAAATGTGTGAGGGATCTGCCGGAAAATATTAAAAATGAATAAAGTGTTTGACACTGTATGGCAGCAGGTTTATAATTTCCACAGAACCGACCGGTCGGTCGGAAAAGAGGAGGAAGCATATGTTATCACGTTACAGCGTTAAGAAGCCCTATACCGTAGTGGTAGCCGTGGTATTGATTATCATCCTGGGGGTGGTATCTTTTACGAAAATGCATACGGATTTATTCCCAAGTATGAATCTGCCGTATGCCGTTGTTATTACTACTTATCCGGGAGCGAGTCCGGAAGCCGTGGAAGAGACCGTGACAAAGCCGATAGAGGAATCTATGGCTACCGTAAGCAATATTCAGAATGTGATGTCCACATCGGCATCGAATATGTCTATGGTCGTTCTGGAATTTGCGGAGGATGCCAACATGGACTCTGTCACCATAGAAATGCGGGAGAGTCTGGACCAGATTAGTTCTTTTTGGGATGACAGTGTAGGCGATCCCATTATCATGAAGCTGAATCCGGATATGATGCCGATTATGGTGGCGGCCGTGGAAAATGGTGATATGGATAGTGCAGAGCTGTCTACCTTTGTTTCCAGAAATGTGGAAGCAGAAGTAGAAAGTATTGATGGTGTGGCCAGTGTGACCCCCGTAGGTGGAGTCACAGAGCGTGTGGATGTCATTATCCGTCAGGAAAAGCTGGACGAGGTGAATGCAAAGGTAAGAGCAGCCGTGTCCGGTGAATTTGAAGAGGCAGAACAGGAACTGGCAGATGCCCAGGCAGAAGTGGATAACGGAAAAAATCAGATCGCGAGTGGAAAAGCAGGACTGGCGGCAGGTCAAAACCAGCTGAATGAAGGAAAAGCCCAGGCAGACAGTGAGTTTGGCAAGGCAGGTGCTGCTATGGACACAGCTTTGGCGGAACTGGAAGAGCATGAGAAAGCCTTGGATTATGACAAGAATTCTGCGTTGCTGAAACAGGGAATTGCTCAGTGTGCACAGATAAAGGAACTATTGGAGGGATGTTTAAAAGGCTTACAGGCTCCGGCAGCGATCCAGAGTCAGATGGATGAACAACAGGCTATTGTGGATAATCCTGCAAGCAGTGCTGATGAAGTGGCTGCCGCACAGCAGACCATTGTGCTGCTTCAGCAGCAGCTGGCAGCTGCCAATGAAAATGCAGCAGCGATCCAAACGCAGGCAAATGGAATATTAAGTCAGCTGCGGAGTCAGGGGATGGCTGCCGGTAGTATTGAAGAGGCCATGGACAGCTTGGAGACCTCGATACAGGAATTAGAAACGCAGCAATCAACGCTGGATGAGGCGAAAGCCAATATTGATGCCGGAAAGGCAGAAATTCAGAAAGGTGCTTCCGATCTGGAAATTCAGAAAAGACTGGCATCAGTGGAAATGAGCATGGCTCAGATTAAAATAGATTCCGGCAGCAGTCAGTTGGCGTCGGCGGAGCAGCAGCTAAACAGTGCAGAAGAACAGTTGGATTCCGGAAGAGAGCAATTAAAAGAAACAAAAGAGACAACTCTGGATAATGCAGATCTTCACGGAATTCTTACTTCTGAGATGGTAAAAGGAATCCTGACGGCAGAGAACTTTTCCATGCCGGCAGGCTATGTAACGGAGGATGGAGTAGACTATCTGGTGAAAGTAGGAGAGGAAGTTAAAGAGACCTCCGATCTGGCCGATCTGGTGATTCTGGATATGGGCATTGATGGCCTGGATCCTATTCGCCTGTCGGATGTGGCAGATGTGATCGTGACGGATGATTCGGATGAAGTGTATGCCCGTCTGAACGGAAAACCTGGTGTGGTATTATCCATTGAGAAGCAGACCGGGTATTCTACCGGTGATGTAACGGATAGAATTTTAGAAAAATTTGATCAATTAGAGACAGAGTATGAAGATTTTCAGGTCTCGGTACTGATGAACCAGGGTATTTACATTGATATGGTAGTGGATTCTGTTCTGCATAATCTGCTTTATGGTGCGATTCTGGCTATTTTAATTCTGTTTTTCTTCTTAAAAGATATCAGGCCTACCTTTGTCATCGCCTGCTCTATCCCGATCAGTGTAGTGACAGCCATTGTACTTATGTATTTCAGCGGCGTTACATTAAATGTTATTTCTCTGTCGGGTTTGGCGTTAGGTGTAGGTATGTTAGTGGATAACTCCATTGTTGTTATTGAAAATATTTACCGTAAGCGCAACGAGGGAGTACCGGCGAAAAAGGCTGCCATTGAAGGTGCACAGCAGGTTGCCGGCGCGATTATGGCATCCACCCTCACCACGATCTGTGTATTTGTACCGATTGTATTTACAGAGGGTATCACAAGACAGTTATTTGTAGATATGGGTCTTACCATTGGGTATTCGCTGGCGGCCAGTCTGGCAATAGCGCTAACACTGGTGCCTATGATGTCAGCCGGTCTTTTGCGAAATACCCAGACGAAACAGACAAAACTTCTGGAGAGTATTCGAAATCAATATGCGAAACTGATAGAAAAAGCATTGCGTCATAAGGTAATTGTGATCGTAGGCGCGCTGGTACTGTTTGGACTGAGTATGGTATGGTCTTTGAGCAAGGGAACCGCTTTTATGCCGGATATGGAAAGTACTCAGGCAACCATCACTGTGACAACGGATAAAGATGCCTTGTTTGAGGAAACCACAGAAAAAGCAGATGAAGTGATTGCGGCAATCGAAGATCTGGAGGATATTGAAACCATCGGCGCTATGGCCGGAGGAAGTATGATCAGCGGTATGACAGAAGGATCCACGAATTCGATTACCATGTATCTGGTATTAAAAGAAGAAGACCGCAAGATGAGCGGAGAAGAATTGGAAAAAGAAATTCTTCATCGGACGGAAGATATTGAAGGCTGTGAAGTGGCACTGTCCATGTCTTCTATGGATATGAGTGCACTGGGAGGCAGCGGTATTCAAATTCAGATTAAAGGAAAGGATCTGGATACGCTTCAGAAGATTTCCACGGATGTGGCTGAGATTGTAAGCCAGGTGGAAGGTACGGAAAATGTAGACGATGGCATGCAGGAGGCAGATGAGGAATACCGAATTCAGGTAGATAAGGCAAAAGCAATGGAATATAAGCTGACGGTTGCACAGGTATTTCAGGAGATCTATGCGAAAGTTGCAGAGGCTACATCAGCAACGACCATTTCCACAGATACAAAGGATTACGAGGTATATGTAAGAAATGAGGCAGATGAGCAGCTGACCAGGGATGGCATCAAAAATATGACCATTACGGTGACGAACAGTGAGAACGAGGAAGAAGAAATCCGTATCGGCGATATTGCCTCTTTTGAAGATGCTAAGACGCCGCAAAGTATTAACCGTGATGCGCAGCAGCGATATATGCAGGTAACTGCAGGAGTTGACAGCAGTCACAATATCGGTCTGGTAAGTGCCGATGTGAAAGCCGAACTGGATAAATATGTGGCACCGGAAGGTTATACACTGGAGATGGCCGGTGAAGATGTAAGCATCAACGAGGCCATGGAACAGCTGATGCTGATGCTGAGTCTGGCCATTCTGTTCATTTATCTGATCATGGTGGCTCAGTTCCAGTCCCTGTTATCGCCATTTATCATTATGTTTACTATTCCTCTTGCTTTTACCGGCGGTTTTCTGGGTCTGGCGATCACCGGTCAGGAATTCAGTGTAATTGCGATGGTGGGATTTGTAATGCTGTCCGGTATCATTGTAAATAATGGTATTGTAATGGTAGATTATATCAACCAGCTGCGCCGGGAAGGCATGGAGAAGCGAGAGGCTATCATTGAGGCAGGGAAAGCCAGACTTCGCCCAATCGTGATGACCGCATTGACTACTATATTAGGTTTGACAACCATGGCCATGGGCCTTGGAATGGGCGGCGATATGGTGCAGCCAATGGCTATCGTTACAATCGGAGGCTTGCTGTATGGTACACTGCTGACCTTGTTTATTGTGCCATGTGTCTACGATATCCTGAATCGTAAAAAGCATTACAGAAAAGATGAGGTGAGACTGCAGGATGAAGAAGAAAGATAGAGATACCAACAGTAAGGTATTGGCTATGTATCAAGCAGTGATTGATTTAATAGAAGAAGAGGAGATCAGCGGACTGAAGGTTTCGGATATCGCACACAAGGCGGGTATCGGAAAAGGTACGGCTTATGAGTATTTTTCCAGTAAGGAAGAAATCATTGATAACGCGCTGAGATGGGATATACAGCAGCGGATTGAAGCGGTGGAAGAAAAAATAAAGTGCGCAGCAACAATGAAAGAGCAGATTCTGCTGAGCCTGGATTGGATCGAGCATAATGTGCATCGGCAAAGCGCGGGGATTCATTTCCTGCGTCTTTCCAGATGTGCGGGAGAAATGCAGGAAAAGGTGCAGAGAGGCGGCATGGAAGCTTTGGTGGATGAAAAGCATAAAGAACTGCTGGGAGTTCTGGATGTTATACTGCAGAAAGGGGAAGAAGAAGGCAGTGTTGCTGTAGATCTGCCCGGAAGTCTAAAATATTTTATATTAATCTCTAATTTTATGGGATTTTTTGTCATGGCGAACAGAGAGCATGCGCTGTCGGACATTTCACTGGAAGAGGCCAAAATACGTATCTGCGACATTATTATGAATAATCTGCAGTAAGAAAAAAGCAATACCTATAGGTATAAAAAGGGTGCCGGATTGTAAATGGTAATCATTTAGGAACCGGCACCCTTTTATGAGTAGTTTATGGATTTACCTATATTTTGCAATTATTTTCTGGAGACAAATACAGGAAGTCCGTCGGCTCCTTTTGGTATTTCCACATCTCCCTGAACCAGCGGAAGTGCATAGATCAGGAATTCTTCGGAAACATCAGAGCCATCGTTGATGATCCATTCCAGAGGTACGGTTTTTTCTTTATTACAGATATCATTTACATCCTCCAGACCGTATGTCAGACGGTATGGATGATCGGACTGACGTACATAAGAGATCATCTTGCCGGTTTCGCCTTTTAATGCTGCGCGGACACCGAATTCGCCGGCACCGATGGCTTCTTTCTGGTCCGTTGCGGACATCATGGTAGAGGAGCAGCGCTGACTTACGTTCAGTTCTACGGAACGTGCTTTTACATGGAGACGGTCTTTTACCAGGTTTTCCAGGTATTTGCCGCAGCCTGCGAGCATTTTGTGACCGAAGCTGTCCACTCCCACGTTGTTGTCCAGTTCGCAGATGAAGGTACCGTCTGCTGTGTGGATTCCCTCGGATACACATACGATTACGTTAGGATTTTTCTCCAGAGCAGCTTCTACCTGAGCAATAAAGGTCTCTACTTCAAAAGCAACTTCCGGAAGATAGATTAACAGCGGGTTGTCGCCAACTTGTTTTCTTGCCAGTGCGCTGGCAGCTGTCAGCCAGCCTGCATGACGTCCCATAATCTCTACGATCGTAACGGAACGGGTTTCGTATACATTTGCATCGATTACGATTTCCCGTACAGTAGTAGCCACATATTTGGCAGCACTTCCGAAGCCGGGTGTGTGGTCGGTGAGTACTAAATCGTTGTCTACTGTTTTAGGTTCTCCCATGACGCGGATATCGCTTCCGATAGAGGCTGCATAACGGGATAATTTGCTTACGGTATCCATAGAGTCATTGCCGCCGATGTAGAAAAAGTAGCCGATTTCCAATTCTTCAAATTTTTTAAATAATGCAGGATAAACCGGATCAGACAGATCTTCCGGCAATTTATAACGACAGGATCCCAGGTAAGCGCCTGGTGTGGTGGTCAGACCTTTTAAGGATTCTCCGGGAAGTGCTTCTCTGAAGTTCAGTACACGTCCGGCCAGGAATCCCTCAATTCCGTTTACCATGCCGTATACCTGATCAATATATCTGTCCTGGCGGAGAGCTTCTGATACCACTCCGTATAAACTGCTGTTGATAGCGGCTGTCGGTCCGCCTGACTGTCCCACGATAAGATTCATTTTTTTCATATTGTTCCCCTTTCCGAACGTATTCTGATAAAATAGATTGCCCTAAGGGCAGGCGTGCTTCGCACGATAAAGTATACCATAATTTTGAAAAATATGCATTAGCAAAAGAATAGAAACCTGCACATAAAAAATACAAATTGTTGTGCAGTTTTGGAAAATATGCTATTCTGAGAAAAAAGAAAGAAGAGGGGTAAAAACAGATGAAAAAAGTGGTATTGATTCCGGATTCTTTTAAAGGAACGTTAAGTTCCGGGCAGATTTGCCATATTATAGAGCAAAAAGTGAAGGAACATTTCCCTGATTGTACGGTGATATCTGTTCCTGTTGCCGACGGCGGTGAGGGAAGTGTAGACTGTTTTCTGGCGGCTCTGGGAGGAAAAAAGGAGAGTCTTTCTGTGAAGGGGCCTTATGGGGAAGAAATGGAAGGATTCTATGGAAGGATGCCGGATGGCACAACCGCTGTTGTGGAGATGGCAGCCTGTGCCGGTCTTCCTTTGGTTGAAAACAATAAAAATCCGGAAAAAACCACGACCTATGGGGTGGGTCAGCTGATTCTGGCAGCGGCAGCAGCCGGATGCAAGAAAATCATCGTGGGCCTGGGCGGTTCCTGTACCAATGATGCCGGGTGCGGCGCAGCAGCGGCAGTCGGTATCCGTTTTTATAATGAGGCCGGACAAACTTTTGTACCCGTGGGAGAGACTCTGAAAGATGTGGTGCGGATTGACTGCTCAGAAAAGGCGAAGGAACTGGAAGGTGTGGAGATTATTACTATGTGTGATATTGATAATCCCATGTATGGTGAGACCGGTGCCGCCTATATTTTCGGACCGCAGAAGGGTGCCGATGAAGAAATGGTGAGACGGCTGGATCAGGGACTTATCCATATTTGTGAAATTATGGAAAGAGATTTGAAAGTCCCGGTTCGCACACTTCCCGGCGGCGGAGCAGCCGGCGCTATGGGAGCCGGTATGGCAGCATTTTTTGACTCTACTCTGCAGATGGGCATTGAAACCGTTTTGGACACAGTGAAATTTGATGAGATGATCGCCGATGCAGATATGATTTTTACCGGAGAAGGAAAGATGGATACCCAGAGTCTTCGGGGAAAAGTAGTTATCGGTGTAGCCAGCCGGGCGAAGGAAAAGAAAGTGCCGGTTGTCGTAATTGCCGGAGGTGCAGCTGCAGATATTGAAAAGGCCTATGAGATGGGGGTAACTTCTGTATTTACCATCAACCGTCTTCCGGAAGATTTTTCCGTCAGCCGGTTCAAGAGTGAGGAAAATATGAGGCTTACCGTTGATAATATACTGCGTCTGATAAAATGTACGAACAGATAAAAGAATGATGAGAGAAAGCGCATAAGAGAAAAATACGCCGCATATGCTGACAATAATAAAAAACTTGTCAGGTGCGGCGTATTATGTTTTTCTGGCTAGAGTCTATCAATCATGGGGTGAACCAGTTTGTCTGGGGGCCGGGTATGATTGCCGTTTTTTTATTTACCGGAATTTATTTGACGGTCGGATGCGGATGGTTTCAGATACGCCATGTAAAATTGTGGATCGGACAGACATTATTGTCATTATTCCGTTCCGGCGAAGCACATCATGCAGGAGAAAAGGGAAGCATTTCTCAGTTTCAGTCCTTTTGTACGGCACTGGCAGCAACGCTGGGAACCGGCAATATTACGGGCGTTGCCACGGCGATTCTTACCGGCGGACCGGGAGCGGTTTTCTGGATGTGGATCTCTGCTTTTTTCGGTATGATGACAGCCTATGCGGAAAGTGTTCTGGGAATTCGCTATCGGAAAAAGGACAAAGACGGAAACTGGAATGGCGGAGCTATGTTTTATATGGAACAGGGGCTCCACTGTCGGTGGCTGGCCGTAATTTTTTCCATATGCTGCATTATGGCTTCGCTGGGAATGGGGAATATGACACAGGCAAATGCCATGGCAGCCGGGTTAAAAGGAGCTTTTGGGATTCCCACAGCGGTGACTGCGCTGCTGGTGATGGCAGTGACTGCTTTGGTTTTGTTCGGTGGAATACAAAGAATCGGACGTCTGACGGAACGTCTGGTTCCCTTTATGGCAATTTTTTACCTGGCTGGCGGCTGTTTTGTAATCTTTTGTCATGCAGAACAGCTTCCGGAAGCATTGGCGTCTATTGTAACATGTGCATTTACACCTGTGGCGGCTGGCGGCGGCATCGCCGGATACAGTGTGCAGCAGGCAGTGAAAATGGGAGTTGCAAGAGGCATTTTCTCCAATGAAGCCGGTTTGGGCACCTCTGTTATGGCTCATGCTGCCGCTCATGTAAAAGAACCTGCGGTGCAGGGAATGTGGGCGATTTTTGAAGTATTTGTAGATACTATGATCGTCTGTACGATCACAGCGCTGGTGATTCTTACTTCCGGCGTGTACCAGCCGGAAATTGGTTTGCTTCATTTATCTTCAGGGATGGAAGGTGTGGATGGCACCACGCTGACGGGAATGGCATTTTCTACGGCGATTCCCAACGGGGGAAAGTTTCTGGCAGTGGCCACGGTGTTGTTTGCTTTTGCCACTATTATTGGCTGGTCTTATTTTGGAATGCAGGCAGTAACCTATTTGTTTCACGGACGAGGCAGACGATGGTATCAGTTGCTTTACCTGTTTTGTATTTTTCCGGGCTGCACTCTGGGAAGCGGGTTCATCTGGGAAGTTGCAGATACCATGAATGGTATGATGGCCATACCGAATCTGACAGCCCTGCTGCTGCTGAGCAAAGAAGTCTTTGGGATTACCCGGGAGGCTTGTAGTAGGTCTGCCGTCTGTGATAAAATACAGCAAAAGGAGCATACAAGATGAAAAACTATGGTTTATGGATCGCCTACGATGGAACCCGTTATGATGGCTGGCAGCGACAGGGAAATACAGAGAATACCATTCAGGGCAAATTAGAAGAAGTATTAGGCAGAATGACCGGTTTTCCCGTGGAAGTACAGGGAGCAGGCCGCACCGATGCGGGTGTGCATGCAAAGGGACAGAGGGCTTCCGTGCATCTGGAGACGGAAAAAAGTCCGGAAGAGATAAAGGATTATCTGAACCATTATCTTCCGGAGGATATTGCCGTTTTACAGGTGGAGCCGGTGCCGGATCGGTTTCATGCAAGACTGCATGCGGAAAAGAAGCTGTATTGCTATCGGATCGGAACAAAGAAAGAGGTTTTTGAAAGAAAATATCGTTACCCGTTTTATGAAAAATTAGATGTGGAGGCAATGCGTAGTGCAGCAGGGCTTCTTTGCGGAACTCATGATTTTAAAAGCTTTTGTGCCAATAAAAAGATGAAAAAGTCTACGGTTCGTACGATTTATACCATTCAGGTGACAGAGTTGGAAGACGAACTTCAGATGGAGTTTTGTGGAAATGGATTTCTTTATCATATGGTGCGTATTTTAGCCGGAACTCTGATAGAGGTGGGGCTGCATAAGAGAACCCCGGAAAGTATGTGTGAAATACTGGAGGCGAAGAACCGGCAGGCAGCGGGAGAGACGGCGCCGGCCAGAGGGCTGACCCTGGAATGGGTAGCATATGACAGCACTTAAAAACGTCCACCGGACGTTTTCTTCGCATGCTCGGCAACAAAAAAAGGAACTCTTTGAAAGAGTTCCTTAGTAGCGAGAGGGGGATTTGAACCCTCGACACCACGGGTATGAACCGTGTGCTCTAGCCAACTGAGCTATCTCGCCATTTCAGTATAAGTGGGACCTACAGGGCTCGAACCTGTGACCCTCTGCTTGTAAGGCAGATGCTCTCCCAGCTGAGCTAAGATCCCACATTTGGGGTTGCTATCACAACCGACTTTGTCATTATATAATCAAACGGTATAGAATGTCAACACTTTTTTTACAAAAAACACAATAAAAATCTGATTATCCGCTAAAACACAGTATCTATCAGCATTTTCAAGGAAACAAACACATCAATTTACTACTTATTTACTACTAACGAATGAGCCTTGATACGCAAGTTTTCCTAGATATGCAAAGATATGGTACAGCACATCAGTATTGAAACAAGAAAAAATTGAATATTTCATAGACTATGGAACGCCTAACATGACGTTCCTTTTCTATTTCCAGCCGTTCTTATTGGACGGCTATTTTATTACCAAAAATGAAAGGAGCATTAAACTATGAAAAAGACATGGAAACGATTGTGTACGGGCTTCTTAGCTCTTGCAACTGTCGTTACTGCTTTACCGACTACACCCGTTCATGCAGAAAGCAAGCAATACTGGACGGAAAGTGCAGAGCGTGTCGGTATCATTGAAAAAGTAATGAATGACGGTTCTATCGGTTCGACATTCAATGAGGGCTATATGAAAGTTGAGGGCGAAACTGCCTATTGTATTGACATCAATACAGATTTCAAAAATGGTTACAAGACCAGAGATGACGCAAGCTCACGCATGAGTACCGACCAGATTTCAGATGTGGCGTTATCCTTAGAGTATGTCAAACAGTATGGCGAAGCTCACAAGGAACTGAACTATAAACAAGTCTATCTGTTGGAACAATGTGTTGTCTGGCAGAGATTGAGCGTACATCTTGGCTGGCAATGTGATAACGTGCGAGCTTCTTATGATGAAATACCAAAGGCTACGCAGGACGAAGTTTTCGCTGGTGCAAAAGCCTTTGTCAAAGAAAATAAAGGACGCTATGAATGTGGCGGTTATATCTACTCTGGCGAGGGGCAGGAATTAGGACAATTCTGGGCGGAGCTGAATGTCGGAAATGCTACACTTCAAAAGACTTCCAGTAATACCAGCATTACAGACGGTAACGGGAATTACTCAATCGCTGGTGCAACCTATGGTGTTTTTGCTGATAAGGACTGCACAAAACAACTTGCCACCCTTACGACTGATGAAAACGGAAATACAGATGTTGCAGAGGTAACGGCTGGCACAGTCTATATCAAGGAATTATCCGCACCAGCAGGATATAAAGTGGATAAAACAATCTATCCATTGACAATCAAAGCTGGCGACACAGCAATCTTGAAAGTATCAGATACACCAAAAGCAACGGACACTTTGATTGAGCTTTTCAAGATTGATATGGAAACACAGAAAGACAATCCGCAGGGGAACGCTTCTCTAGCAGGTGCGGAATTTACATGGAAGTATTATGCTGGCTTCTACAATAAAGGAAATCTCCCTGCCGAAGCTACTCGTACATGGGTTACAAAGACAATCGCTGAAACAGACAGCGACGGGAGAACTCATTACATCACAAAATTAGCGGACGCATACAAAGTATCTGGCGACAGTTTCTATATGCAGGACGGCAAGGCAGTTCTTCCACTTGGAACACTAACCGCAGAAGAAACAAAAGCTCCAAACGGTTACTTGCTGGACGGTGCATATATGCAGGCTGGCGATAAGTCCGAACAGATTAAGGGCTTATACCTTACACAAATTACAGAGGACGGCGACCTTGCCGTATTATCTGGAAGTAACCAGTTTTCCGTATCAGATAAGGTTATCCGTGGCGGTGTCAAAATTCAGAAACGAGATTTAGAAACAGGCGATACAAAGCCACAAGGAAGTGCCACTTTGAAAGATACTGCTTTTGACATCATTTCATTAAATGATAATGCGGTATTGGTTGAGGGCAAGTTATACAAGAAAAATGAAGTTGTAAAAACCATTCGTACAGATATTGAGGGTATCGCTTCTACTTCTTCTGACTTTTTACCTTATGGAAACTTCCGTATCGTTGAAAGTGAAGCTCCCGACGGTTACTTAACTGACGGTGCAAAACCGATTGATTTTACAATCACAGAAAATGGAAAAATCGTGGACTTAACCGACGAAGCCCATTCTATCTACAATCAGATTAAGCGTGGGGATATTGAGGGCGTGAAAATCGGTGCAGGCACACACAAGCGTCTTGCTGATGTTCCTTTTAGGATCACAAGCAAGACGACGGGCGAAAATCATGTGGTGGTAACTGATGATAACGGGCAATTCTCCACTTCTGCTGAATGGGCTTCTCATAAGCACAATACCAACGCAGGCAAGACCAGCGAGGACGGTGTGTGGTTTGGGACTTCTGAACCAGACGACAGCAAGGGTGCATTACCTTATGATACCTACATCATTGAAGAATTACGCTCTGATAGTAACAAAGGTTTTGAACTTATCCCACCTTTTGAAATCGTGGTATCAAGAAATAACCTTGTGATTGATTTAGGAACGCTGACTGATGAATACGAAAAAGAAATTTCTATCCATACCACAGCGACCAGCAAAGACGGCGAAAAGACAATCCTTGCAGGTAAAGAGGTAACAATCGTTGATACTGTCAAATTAGACGGTTTGAAGAAAGGCACAAAATATCAGCTTGTAGGCTGGCAAATGCTGAAAGAAGAAAATGCCGAGCTTATCATTGACGGAAAGCGTGTAGAAAACGACTATACCTTTGTCGCTGATGATGAGGAAATGAAAATAGAAATTACCTATGCATTCAATGCGTCTGCTTTAGGGGGCAAGAACCTTGTTACCTTTGAAGAATTGTATGATTTAAGCAATCCAGACGAACCCGTGAAAGTTGCGGAACACAAGGACATTGAGGACGACGGGCAGACGGTACTTATCACAGAGCGTATCATCAAAATTCATACGACTGCTACCGATAAGGACGGCAACAAAGAGCTTGAAGCTGGAAAAGAGGTAACAATCATTGATACCGTAACCTTAGAGGGCTTAGAAGTCGGCACAAAATATCAGTTAAAGGGCTGGCAGATGTTGAAAGAAGAAAATGCAGAACTTCTTATCAATGGAAAGCGTGTGGAAAGTGATTATACGTTTACCGCTGACAGCGAAACTATGAAAGTGGAAGTTGCCTTTACCTTTGACGCTACTTCTCTTGACGGCAAACAGCTTGTAACTTTTGAAGAATTGTACGATGTAAGCAATCCAGACGAGCCGAAGAAAGTTACCGAGCATAAGGATATTGAGGACAAGGGACAAACGATTACTTTTAAGGAAAAGCCAGAAGAACCAGAGAAACCCGAAACACCACCGACACCAGAAAAGCCTAACAGACCTAGCGACAGTCCCAAAACGGGCGACAGTACAAATGTAATGGCATTTGTTGTGATGTTGCTTGCGTCTGCTGGTGGATTGGCTGGAACATATCTTTACAAACGCCGTAAAATGAAGAAATCATAAGGCGGTAACGGTATGATGAAAGAAAAATCACGCTCTCCGCCGAAGCTGTCAAACGGCAGACTTCCGCTTATTCTGGCTTGTCTGCCTACAACCTGCAAGAACACGGATAGTCAAGGGTGCGTAAGCATTGACTTTACCCTTTACTATCTGGGGGATTGCTGGTACTTCCCAAACCGCCAGAATAAGAAATCACAATCAAAAAACTTATCAAAAATAGAAAGAAACGAGGTAAAACAATATGGAAATGAAATATGTCGTGCCAGATATGGCACAGTCTTTTGGAACTCTTGAATTTGCAGGCGAAAGCGAGCCAGTCTTTGAAAGAGATAAAAATAACCGCAGGGTCTTAGCCAGACGAAGCTATAACCTTTATTCTGACGTACAGAAAGGCGAAAATGTTGTGGTGGAAATTCCCGTGCAGGCTGGCGAAAAGAAGTTCAAGTATGAACAGAAAGTAAAACTTGTCAATCCGAAATTATACGGCAGAGGTTACGCAATCGGGGATATGGGACATACCGATTATGTATTAGTTGCTGATGATATTGTAGCAGTTGAAGAAAAGTAAAGGAGTGAAGAATTTATGAGATTATCAAACGGGTTTGTTATTGACAAAGAGAAAACATTTGGAGAATTAAAATTTACAGCGGTGCGTGATGTATTCTTACAGAATGAGGACGGGACACCGAGTACCCAGCTTAAAAAGCGTATCTATGATTTGAAGTGCAGTCTGCATGGTGGAATTATCCCCGTGTCCGTACCGCCAGAAGTACCGTTAAGGGAATTTCCGTACAATGCAGTCGTGGAGCTTGTCAATCCCGTAGCCGATACGGTATCAAGAAAGACGTTTGGTGGTGCTGATGTGGACTGGTATGTAAAGGCAGAGGATATTGTGTTGAAGAACAAAGGCAACCAGAACGCAGGCAATCCACAGAACAATAATCCGCAGGGACAACCCAAAAAATAGGCTTGCTGAATAGATTTTCATAAAGAAAGCGATAATTTTATACCTATACATACAAAATAGTTATTTTTATACTTTCATACATTCTCTGTATTTATTCAAAAGATATATAAATATATGTTTATCGTATATTTATGGTTGACAAACATATATCCAAGATGTATAATCATGGCATAATCAGAAAGGAGATATGTATTATGAACGAGAATACATTAAAAAAATCAACACATTTTATATCCGTTATCTTCAATGTTGCCAGTATAATTGCAATTATTGTGGATATTGGAGCTGTACTGCTTTTAGGTGGTACATTATTAAGCCAGATTATGCGTCCTGGATATTTAGCAAAACAAATGATAAATGCAGAAATGGAATTAGTGTTTAGCGAATGGGTTGTTTTATTGGTTTGCTTTATCATAAAATGCAGTTGTATATTTCTGGCTATTAGGTATTCAAAAAAATTATTTTACTGTATGTCAAAGCAGGAGTCTCCATTTACTGCTAATACCACAAAATGTATCAACATAATTGCTGTTTTTACATTTGTTTCAATGGTTTGTCCTTTGTATCCATACTACCATATTAGCTTTTTATCAATTATTGAGGGAATATTTGTAGTTTTAATTTTTAGAAGTATTACGTTGATATTCAAATATGGTTGCAGTTTACAAAAAGAAATTGACGAAACATTGTAGGAGTAGAAGTTATGGCTATTATATTAAGATTGGATAGGGTAATGGCAGATAGAAAAATTAGCTTGAAAGATTTAGCGGAGCAGGTTGGAATTGCAAATATCAATTTATCCAAAATAAAAACAGGAAAAGTGAGTGCAATACGTTTTTCCACGTTGAATGCAATTTGTGAAGCATTAGATTGCCAACCCGGAGATATTTTGGAATATGTAAAAAATGATAATGATTTGAAATGATATTTTCTATATTTCAAATGGATTGAAAAGGACTTAGACTGATAATTCATCATAAGTCCTTTTTTCGTACCCAGAAAGGAGTGATTGATTTATGCAAAAGATTTGGAATAAAGGACACCGTATCAGAGCCAGCGACAAGCACCTTGTTTACCACTTTTCCATAGGGACTCTTCTGTTTGTATTTGTGGCGGTTCTTTTGCTACTGAATATCAAACAGCTCATGCGTACCGATTGGGAGCATTTCAGCTTGTTAGAGAACGGCTTGACGCTTTCCCCTTACAACTTCATAACCATACTGATAGCGACTGGCGTTTGTGCATTGGTCGCTTTTCTGTATTACCGCTTCTGTTACGACAGTTTCAAGAAGCTCCTGCACCGTCAAAAGCTGGCAAGAATGATACTGGAAAATAAGTGGTATGAAGCCGATACCGTACAAGACAGCGGTTTTTTTACTGACCTGCAAAGCAGATCAAGGGAAAAAATCGTCTGGTTTCCAAAGATTTATTATCAAATGGAAAAAGGACTGCTTCATATCCGCTGTGAAATCACATTAGGAAAATATCAAGACCAGCTTTTACGGTTAGAGGATAAATTGGAAAGTGGCTTGTATTGTGAGCTGACCGACAAGACCCTGCATGACGGATATATCGAATACACCCTGCTTTATGATATGATAGCAAACCGCATTACCATTGATGAAGTACGGGCAGAAAACGGCTGTCTTAGATTGATGAAAAATCTTGTCTGGGAATATGACGCACTCCCTCACGCCCTTATTGCTGGTGGGACTGGTGGCGGTAAAACCTATTTTCTACTGACGCTCATTGAAGCCTTACTACATACCAACGCTGTTCTTTATATCTTAGACCCGAAGAACGCTGACCTTGCAGACTTAGGGACAGTTATGGGAAATGTGTATCATACCAAAGAAGAAATGATAGATTGCGTTAATGCCTTTTATGAGGGAATGGTACAGCGAAGTGAGGAAATGAAGCGACACCCGAACTATAAGACGGGCGAAAACTACGCTTATCTAGGACTGCCACCCTGCTTTCTTATCTTTGATGAATATGTGGCGTTTTTTGAAATGCTGGGGACGAAAGAAAGCGTAAGCCTACTTAGCCAGCTAAAAAAAATCGTTATGTTAGGACGGCAAGCAGGATATTTCCTTATCGTCGCCTGCCAGCGTCCAGACGCAAAGTATTTCTCGGACGGTATCAGAGATAACTTCAACTTCCGTGTGGGATTGGGGCGTATCAGCGAGCTTGGTTACGGTATGTTGTTTGGTTCTGATGTAAAAAAGCAATTTTTCCAGAAGCGTATCAAGGGGCGTGGCTATTGTGATGTGGGAACAAGCGTTATCAGTGAATTTTACACGCCCTTAGTCCCGAAAGGACATGATTTTTTGCAGACCATAGGTTCTCTTGCACAAGCAAGGCAGGACGGGACGGCGACGTGCGAAGCGAAAGGCGACGGCACGGACTAGCCGTTGCTGGTGTGGCGTAAGCCACGCCAGCAGGTAAAACCCCTCGGTATCTAACAGAGGGGTACGTTTGCAAATAGACAATAGACAAAAAACATAGGAAACATAAGGCTTCTGGCATAATTTCCTAGTAAAAATCGGCTGTGAAGTCGCCTTAAAAAACTTCACACTTGACAGATTGGAGGTATGGTTCTGAATGAAGAACAATGGATAAAAGAATTACGGGAGAAACGGATTGCTTACGGTATCTCACAAGGCAGGCTGGCGGTGGCTTCTGGCATTACAAGGGAATATCTCAACAAGATAGAAAACGGAAAAATGAAACCGTCAAAGGAACTTCTGGAAACTCTGCATAAGGAACTGGCAAGGTTCAATCCAGAAGCACCGCTTACCATGGTGTTTGATTATGTGAAAATTCGTTTTCCCACGCTGGATATACAGCACATCATCAAAGACATATTAAAACTGAATATCAATTATATGCTCCATGAAGATTACGGACATTACAGTTATACGGAGCATTATTCATTAGGGGACATCTTTATCTATACGTCGGCTGACGAAGAAAAAGGTGTCCTTTTAGAGTTAAAGGGGCGTGGTTGCCGACAGTTTGAAAGTTACCTGCTGGCACAGCAAAGAAGCTGGTATGACTTTCTTATGGACGCATTCATAGACGGTGGCGTGATGAAGCGTATCGACCTTGCTATCAACGACCATACGGGCATTTTGGATATTCCAGAGCTTGCGGAAAAATGCAGGAAACGGGAATATATCGGAAAGTCCAGAAGTTATAAGTTTTACCAGTCGGGCGAGCTTATCAAGCACAGAGAGGACGACAGAGAATATATGGGACGTACCCTTTATCTTGGGTCGCTGAAATCAGATGTGTATTTTTGTATCTATGAAAAGGACTATGAGCAGTATGTCAAGTTAGGGACACCTCTGGAAGAAGCCGACATTATCAACCGTTTTGAGATACGGCTTCGGAATGAACGTGCCTATTATGCAGTACGAGATTTGCTGACCTATTATGACGCAGAACAGACCGCCTTTTCTATCATCAACCAGTATGTGCGGTTTGTTGATGAAGAACCAGACAAGCGGAAAAATGACTGGAAACTCAACAATCGCTGGGCTTGGTTTATCGGCGATAACAGACAGAGCTTGAAGCTGACGACAAAGCCAGAGCCTTACACCTTAGACCGCACGCTTCGTTGGGTACAAAGGCAGGTAGCACCAACCTTGAAAATGCTGAAAAAGATTGATAAAGGAAACGGTACAGACTACATGGAAACAATCGAACAGCAGGCAAAACTCACAGAAAAGCATGAAATGATTATCAAACAGCAGACGACCCCTGCAAAAGATTTAGTAGAAAGTTAGGAGTGATAAAAAATGTGGGAATTAGTAAAAGACTTCCTGCTGGTATCTATGGGAATGGGTATCGGCGTAGTCTTGATGTGTATTATAAGCGTCGGCAAAGAAGCTGACAGACACATGGAAGAAATCAAAGAAAACAAAGAAAGTGAGGACAATTAAATGAATTTCGGTCAAAATTTGTATCAATGGTTTTTATCAAACGCACAGAGCTTAGTGCTTATGGCGATTGTGGTTATCGGTATCTACTTAGGGTTCAAGCGTGAGTTTTCAAAACTTATCGGCTTTTTGGTAGTTGCCTTGATTGCTGTCGGCTTGGTGTTCAATGCTGGCGGTGTGAAAGATGTACTGTTAGAGCTGTTCAATAAGATTATCGGTGCATAAAATTTTATTGTGGTGCTGATATGAGAATGGTATAATTGGAGCATGAAAAATGAACTTATATGTGGTTAATATTTCTTTACTTTATGACAAATATTAGTGAATTATACTGATGTAATGAATGGTTGACAAATTGCCAACAAAGGTTGGTTGAAAAAAATCATCATATTTGCAATACTCATTTTGCGGTCGCAAATATAATTTATTTTAGGAGGCTACTTATGAACTTTAATGAAAAACTGATAAATTTAAGAAAGTCCAAAGGTCTTTCACAAGAAGAATTGGGAAATGAACTAAAGGTTTCCAGACAAACAATTTCAAAATGGGAGTCTTGTCAATCATACCCAGATTTTCAACGATTAGTATTATTGAGTGATTTCTTTGGATTGACATTAGATGAACTGGTAAGAGATATTGACGTGCAAGAAGTAAGAGAAAAAAATTTAAATAATGAAAAATTATCTTCCATATACGATGATATAAATGAGGGAAAAAAATTTATTAGACTATGTTATATAATTGGAACTGGAGTGCTAATATTTTTTTCACTTATCGTTCTTTATGGTGTGTTTTTCTCAAAATAAAATATAAGTTCTTATATGTTTTAAAAAGCAGTTAGTCTTAGGATTGACTGCTTTTTTCTTACCAAAATTTCAGATTGGAGTGATGAAATGAGCGATATTTTTAAGGATATGCAGGCAAAAGTCGGCTGTGATTATCTTTCCGACCTGCCCTCTTACAAGCGTAAGGTGTGGCATGAAATGAAACGGCTGAACCTTGCTGACTATGAAGAAAGACAGTTAGAAGATTTTTCAAAGTATGTGTTTGGTATGTCGTACCAGACCATAAAAGATGTGATGAAACAACAGAAAGGACGTGAGGAACAATGCAGGAAACAAGGGTGCTGGTGGAAACGAAAGGAACAACTGGCGAAGAAACAACATCATACTGGTTCGACCTGCCGATAGATGTTGCAGAGTTTGAAGAAAAGTTAGGTATCGGTGCAGAAAGTGGGGATTACCGCATTATCGAAAAGGTGTTGCCTTATGCTGATGAAGTTCACGAACATACAAGCGTGTATCAGCTTAACGAATTAGATTTTATGTACCGCCAGCTTTCAAGTGATATGCAGGAAGAATATGTATCACTACTTACGGTGTTTGAGAATTTAGAAGCACTTTATCTTTGCAGGAACGTGATTACGGTTTATTCCGACTGCAAAAGCATGATAGATGTTGCAAGGCAAAAGCTGATGAACGACCCGACGTTCAAGCATTTATCCGAGGACTGTCAAGAATACTACTTTGACTTTGAAGCCTATGCTTCTCACTTGCAGGAACACGGGAAATTTTTAGTAACAGAACACGGTATCTTTGAACTGCCAGAGTAGGAAATGAGGTGGTGCTTATGATTGATGATATGGCGGTTTACATTGCTAATCTTGGCAAATACAATGAGGGCTATTTAGTCGGTGCTTGGTTCACTTTTCCTATTGACGAGGAAGATGTGAAAGAAAAAATCGGCTTGAATGAACAGTATGAGGAATACGCAATCCATGATACCGACAACTTCCCGATTGCGATTGGCGAGTATGTTTCCATTGAAGAACTCAATGAGATGTATGAAATGATAGAGGAACTTCCCGACTATATCGTAGAATGTCTGGACGAATTTATCAGCCACTACGGGACGCTGGAAGAAGTCGTGGAACATAAAGACGATATTTATTATTATCCCGACTGTGAAACTATGACAGATGTTGCCTACTACTACATAGACGAATTGCAGGCACTTGGGGATATTCCACCCAGCTTACAGAACTACATTGACTATGAAGCCTACGGGCGAGATTTGGATATGGGCGGTTGCTTTATTGAAACAAGCCGAGGTATGTGCGAGATACCATATTAACGCTGGAAGATCAGCGACAAGCATGGTTGCTACTGACAGCGTATTTCTCTTTTAAGGGACAGTCTGAAAATGGCTGTCCTTTTCTATTTTGAAAGGAGCTGAAAGAACTTGAAAAAGATTAAATCTTATACGGGTATCTGGAACGTGGAAAAAGTCTTATATGCAATCAATGACTTTAACTTGCCCTTTCCTGTTACTTTTACACAAATTACATGGTTTGTGATTACAGAATTTATCATCATTCTGTTTGGGGATATTCCCCCACTTTCCATGATTGAGGGAGCATTTCTCAAATACTTTGGTATTCCCGTTGCTCTCACTTGGTTCATGTCGCAGAAAACCTTTGACGGAAAGAAGCCGTACAGCTTTTTGAAATCACAGATAACTTATGCGTTGCGACCTAAAATCACTTATGCAGGAAAAGCCGTAAAACTGCATAAGCAGACCTTGAATGAAACAATCACGGCAGTAAGGAGTGTGAACGATGTTCCCGATAAAATATATTGACAATAACCTTGTCTGGAACAAGGACAATGAGGTGTTCGCTTACTATGAGCTGATACCGTACAATTATTCTTTTCTATCCGCAGAGCAGAAATTTATCGTGCATGATAGCTTTCGCCAGCTTATCGCACAGTCCCGTGAGGGTAAAATTCATGCCTTGCAGATTGCCACAGAAAGCTCAATCCGAAGTCAGCAGGAGCAGTCAAAGAAGCTGGTAACTGGAAAATTAAAGGAAGTTGCCTATCAGAAGATAGACGAACAGACCGAAGCGTTAGTATCTATGATTGGGGACAATCAAGTGGACTACCGCTTTTTTCTTGGCTTTAAGCTCATGGTTACGGAAGAACAGCTCAATCTGAAGAACATCAAAAAATCGGCGTGGCTGACGTTCACGGAATTTCTCCATGAAGTGAACCACACGCTGATGAGTGATTTTGTTTCCATGCCGAATGATGAAATCAACCGTTACATGAAAATGGAAAAGTTACTGGAAAATAAAATCTCCCGTCGCTTTAAGGTGCGTCGCTTGGAAATCAACGATTTTGGGTATCTCATGGAACATCTTTACGGCAGGGACGGTATCGCCTATGAAGATTATGAGTACCAGCTACCAAAGAGGAAATTGCAGAAAGAAACGCTGATAAAATACTACGACCTTATCCGTCCGACAAGGTGTGTGATTGAGGAAAGCCAGCGGTATTTGCGATTGGAACATGAGGACAAGGAAAGCTATGTGTCCTACTTTACCGTCAATGCGATTGTCGGGGAGCTTGATTTTCCGTCCTCTGAAATCTTCTATTTCCAGCAACAGCAATTCACATTCCCCGTTGATACTTCTATGAATGTAGAAATCGTGGAAAATCGAAAAGCATTAACCACAGTCCGCAACAAGAAAAAGGAATTGAAAGACCTTGACAATCACGCCTATCAAGCAGGAAGTGAAACCAGCTCAAATGTGGTGGACGCTTTAGACAGCGTGGACGAGCTGGAAACAGACTTAGACCAGAGCAAAGAAAGTATGTATAAGTTAAGCTACGTGATACGGGTGTCTGCACCCGATCTTGACGAGCTGAAACGCCGTTGTGATGAAGTCAAGGACTTTTACGACGACCTCAATGTAA
>JBMNRU010000029.1:0-28649 GCA_050944855.1 Lachnospiraceae bacterium | reverse complement strand
CCATCTATTGCAGGCTTTCCAAAGACGATGACCTTGACGGGGAGAGCGCCAGTATTGCCAACCAGCGGGATATGCTGGAAAGCTACTGCGAAAAGCAGGGATGGGAGGTTGTGGCAGTCTATCAGGACGATGGCTACACGGGGCTGAACATGGAGCGCCCCGACCTGAAACGGATGTTAAAGGCCATCGAGCGCAGGCAGATAAATCTTGTGATAACAAAAGATTTATCGAGGTTGGGCCGAAATTACTTGCAGACCGGCACACTGATCGAGGACTTCTTCCCCCGTCACGGTGTCCGCTATATCGCCATGAATGACGGTATCGACACCATGCGGGACAACAACGACATTGCGCCGTTCAAGAACATCCTGAACGAGATGTACAGCAAGGACATTTCCAAGAAGGTACATTCCTCGTATCTTCTGAAAGCCCAGCAAGGCCAGTTTACCGGCTGTGTGGCTCCTTTTGGGTATCGGAAAGACCCGGAGGACAAAAACCACCTGCTGGTGGACGAGGAAACCGCCCCCATTGTCCGGCAAATCTTCCTTTGGGCGCTGGAAGGACACGGCCCCAACTTCATCCGGCGCAGGCTGGAAGAACAAAAGGTGCCTTGCCCTACATGGTGGAACCGGGAACGGGGCTTCCGCAATGTCCGCACCAAATGGGAGAAGAAAGACCCGGAAAACGGGCGGTATATGTGGGATTTCTCCGTGATAAAGGACATCTTGATGAATCCCGTTTATACCGGGGCGATTGCTTCCCAAAAGAAGGACTACCGCTTCAAAATCGGCACCATTGGCGAGAAGAAGCCGCAGGACTGGATCGTGGTGGAGGAACGGCACGAACCGTTGATCGACAGCAAAAGTTTTGCCATCGTGCAGGACAAGCTAAAATCCCGCCAGCGCCCCCGGCAGGACGGGGAAACCAGCCTGTTTGCCGGGCTTATCAAGTGCGGCGAGTGCGGCAAGTCGCTGACCATCCGCACCACCCACGCCAAGCACCCGCAGCAGATTTACGCCTGTAAGACCTATGGGGCGTTCGGCAAGAACCATTGCACCCAGCACCGGGTGGAGTACGACACCCTTTACCACCTTGTCCTGAACAAAATCCGGGAATGCGCCAAGGCTGCCCTGACCGATGGGGAAGCCATTGCCGGGAAACTGACCAACACCTGCGAAGCCGAGCAGAAAGGCCAGCGGGAAGCGTTGGAGCGTTCCCTGACAAAAGACGAGGAACGGATCGAAGTTCTGGAAAAGATGGTGCTGCGGCTCTATGAGGACATGGTTGCCGGGCGGATCAGCGAAGCCAACTTCAATCTCATGCTGGACAAGACGCAGAAGGAACAGGCCGAGTTGAAAGAACGGGTTGCACAGGGGCGCAAGAAGCTGGCTGATGAAATGCGGCTGGCAATGGACGCCAAACAATGGGTGGACGCCATTCAGGAATATGCCGACATCACGGAGCTGGACGCAGCCACCTTAAACCGCCTGATTAAAGAAATCGTTGTCCATGAACACATCGACAGCGATAAGACACGACACATTTCCATCGAAATTCACTTCAATCTCAAACCCATCCCGGAGGTGGAACAGGTCAAGGGCTGACCTGTTCCCGCCGGGGCGGTTCTAAAACAATTCCATATATTTTTTGACACGCCGCCGCCCGCCATCGAGCAGAGTTTTACTCCTAATTAGGGATAAAACAGCTCATGGCAGGAGCTGGCATTATGGCGCTGGGAACTACCCTGATTCCACAGCTCTCTTCCTTATTCTGATGGAAGGTAACAGATATTGAATACCATTGTCGAACGTATTACGGAAGCCATCAAAGATATACTGATCAACTTTATCCAGTCAGGGATGGAAGATATGTTCGTAGAAGTCAACAACAAAGTTGGCACAATCGCAGCACAGGTCGGACAGACACCGCAGGGATGGAACGGGAGTGTTTTTTCGCTGATCAAAAATCTGTCGGAAACGGTAATGGTTCCCATTGCAGGGATGATCATTACCTTCGTCCTGTGTTATGAACTGATTACGATGGTGACGCAGAAAAATAATTTTCATGAATTTGAGACATTTAATATCTTTATCTGGGTATTCAAGGCATATATTGCAATTTATCTGGTAACGAATACCTTTAACATCACGATGGCGGTCTTTGATGTTGGCCAGCATGTGGTCAATGGGGCTGCCGGAGTGATCAGTGGAAGTACAGAGATTGATGCAACAACAGCAATCACTAATCTGCTGGACACAATGGAAGATATGGAAGTCGGGGAACTGTTCTTGCTGGCATTGGAAACGATGCTGATTAGCATGACTATGAAAATATTATCGGTTGCCATAACCGTAATTCTTTACGGACGTATGATAGAGATATATTTGACCTGTTCCGTAGCACCAATTCCGTTTGCCACCATGACCAACAAAGAATGGGGCAATATCGGAAATAACTATTTGAAAGGACTGTTTGCGCTGGCATTTCAGGGTTTCTTTATGATGGTCTGCGTAGGAATTTATGCAGTCATTGTACAGTCGATGACGATCTCATCGAATATTCATGGGGCGATGTTCTCCATAGCAGCTTATACGATAGTCCTTGCCTATTCACTGTTTAAAACAGCGAGCTTATCAAAGTCAATCTTTAATGCCCATTAAAATGGGAGAAAGGAAAATACCGGAAAACGGTATCAGGTGAAGAAATATGGCTTATGTACCAGTACCAAAAGACCTGACACAGGTCAAAACCAAATTAGTGTTGAATTTAACCAAGCGTCAGCTGATCTTTTTCAGTTTGGCAGCGGTGGTGGGAGTTCCATTTTATTTTCTGACCAGAAAAGGGTTAGGCTCCAGCATTGCAGCAATTTTGATGGTAACAGTGATGCTGCCTTTCTTTTTTATGGCTATGTATGAGAAGGATGGACTTCCCTTTGAAAAAGTAATGGGGAATATCATCAGGCAGAAGTTTATCAATCCGGGGACACGCCCCTATAAAACAGAGAACTTTTACGGCCAGATCGGTATGCTCCTAAAAGAGGAGGATGTGCCAGATGGCAAAAAGAAACCGTCGGGAAGAGCAGCTGCAGCATATGGAAGCGGACCTCAGAAAATCCCGAAAAGCAAAAAGAAGCAAAGAAGATAAGAAACTTGCAAAAAAGGAAAAGGAACGGAAGAAGCAGGAAAAACGCAGAAGAAAGCAGGCAAAAGTGCCACGGACAGCGCAGCAGTCTATTCCTTATCTACGGATGTTTCAGGATGGAATCTGTCAGGTAACAAAGACTTTCTTTTCCAAGACAATCCAGTTTTATGATATCAATTATCAGCTGGCATTGAATGAAGATAAAACGACCATTTTCGAGAATTACTGTGATTTCCTGAATTACTTCGATTCTTCAATTTCTGTACAGCTGTCGTTCATTAATCAGCAGGTGGATGCGACAGAGTTTGAGAAAACCATTGATATTCCATCACAGGATGATGATTTTAATGAAATCCGTGAGGAATATAAGGGAATGCTGAAAAATCAGCTGGCGAAGGGGAACAACGGTCTGGTGAAGACCAAGTATATTACCTTTGGCATTGAAGCGGAAGATCTGAAGATCGCACGTCCAAGGCTGGAACGTATCGAGGCAGATGTGCTGAATAACTTTAAGGTGCTTGGGGCGCAGGCACATTCTTTGAATGGCTGTGAGCGTCTGGAAATCATGTACCACATTTTCAATCAGGATCGGATTGAGCCATTTCGGTTCGAATACAAAATGCTTCCGGAAACCGGTATGAAGACCAAGGACTTCATTGCACCGACTTCCTTCAATTTCACCAAAAACCAAACATTTCTGATGGGAAAGACAATCGGTTCCGTCAGTTATCTGCAGATCCTGGCACCGGAACTGACAGATCGGATGCTTGCAGATTTTCTGGATGTGGAGGACAGCATCAATGTGAATATCCATATTCAGTCTATTGATCAGGCAGAAGCAATCAAGATGATCAAGGGAAAGCTCTCGGATCTGGATAAAATGAAGATCGAGGAACAGAAAAAAGCAGTACGCTCCGGATATGATATGGATGTGCTGCCATCGGATCTGGTTACTTATGGTGAGGAAGCAAAAAACTTACTGGAAGATCTGCAGTCCAGAAATGAGCGTATGTTTCTGGTGACGGTACTGGTGATGAGTACCGCAAAGAAGCGGCAGAAGCTGGATAACAATATCTTTCAGGTGCAGGGTATTGCTCAGAAGTATAACTGTTCCTTACGCCAGCTGGACTACCAGCAGGAGCAGGGACTGATGTCCAGTATTCCGCTGGGGTTAAACAGAATAGAGATTCAGAGAGGGCTTACCACTTCGGCAACAGCAATCTTTGTGCCATTTACGACACAGGAACTGTTCCAGAATGGAGAAGCCCTTTATTATGGGCTGAATGCGTTGTCTAACAACATGATCATGGTTGACCGGAAAAAACTGAAAAATCCGAATGGACTGATTCTTGGTACACCGGGTTCCGGTAAATCTTTCAGTGCGAAAAGGGAGATTGCCAACTGTTTCCTGATTACAGAAGATGATATTATCGTCTGTGATCCTGAGGCCGAGTATTATCCCTTGGTATCTGCATTACACGGGCAGGTTATCCGTATTTCTCCGGTATCAGACCAGTATATCAATCCGATGGATTTGAACCTGAATTATTCCGAAGAGGATAATCCGCTGTCACTGAAATCAGACTTCATTCTTTCTCTCTGCGAGCTGATCGTAGGTGGAAAAACAGGTCTGGAACCAGTCGAGAAAACCATCATTGACCGTTGTGTCAGACTGGTTTATCAGGAATATCTGGCTGATCCGGTTCCGGAGAAGATGCCGATTCTGGAAGATCTGTACGATCTTCTCCGCAAGCAGGACGAGCCGGAAGCACAGAGGCTGGCAACAGCACTGGAAATTTATGTTACTGGTTCCTTGAACGTATTCAATCACCGGACAAATGTAGATATCAATAATCGTATCGTATGCTTTGATATCAAGGAACTTGGAAAGCAGCTGAAAAAGATCGGGATGCTGATCGTACAGGATCAGGTATGGAACCGGGTAACCATTAACCGGTCAGCACACAAATCCACCAGATACTATATTGATGAGTTCCATTTGCTTCTGAAAGAAGAGCAGACAGCCAGCTATTCTGTGGAGATTTGGAAGCGATTCCGTAAGTGGGGCGGTATTCCGACTGGTATTACGCAGAATATCAAGGATTTGCTGGCATCCAGAGAGATTGAGAACATTTTTGAAAACTCAGATTTTATTTATATGCTGAATCAGGCATCCGGTGACCGTCAGATTCTGGCGAAGCAGCTGAATATTTCACCTACCCAGCTGTCTTATGTAACGAACAGCAATGAAGGAGAGGGGCTTTTGTTCTACGGAAATGTAATCATTCCGTTTATCGACCACTTCCCGAAAAATTCATCACTGTATCGAATTATGACGACAAAACCGGAAGAACAGGAGGTCTAACATGGCAGAAGGCGTACTTATTGGCATTGTAATTGGATTTGGAGCAGGCGTACTTGTTACCGTCGGAATTGGAATGATGATGGTATTAAGTGGCCGTCCGGATTGAGTAAGAGGAGGAAAAACATGGATAGATTGATATGCCTTGTCCTTATGGGAGGCGCATATATTGTTGGTATGCTCAGCGGAGTATTTACCAGCTGTCTGATGATTGCATCAGGCAGATACCACGAAGAGGAGGAAAAGTTAATTGGCACAGCAGAGGATGAAAAGCCGAGCCAGGAAAGTCCAGAAGATGACCAGAGATGGTCTGGTGGAAGAAAACCTGAGTGATAAGTCCACTGTCAAGCTAAGCAGAAGAACCGGTGACGTGAAGATGGAGCGGAAAAGCCACCGGGGGAAAGAAGAATATGTGGAAAGCCCCCATAGTGCACAGCAGTCCAGAGATGCACCGGAAAGTGGAAAAAAGCGGCGAGTACAATATAAAAATGCTTCTGCTCAGCCTGTAAAAGAATTGGAAACAGATCAGGCTCATTTTGCAAACGATAGCGGAAAACAGAAGAACCGTAAGAATGCTCAAAGACTGCGGACAGAAGAGAAAAAGGCTTCAGAAGGAAAATTGCAGGAACGGGAGCATAAAACCTTATACACCAGCAGAGGAGATTCCAGAAAAGAAGAAACTGGTGGAACCAAACGTCCAAAACAGAAAAAACGGTTACAGTTTGCTGAAAAAGAGACAGGTGCTGCAGATCTGGAAAAGAAAGCAGAAAAAGTGGTGTCCCCTGAAAAGAAAAAGGCAAAAGCACATTCCAATCGGGAGCAGGTGTTCACACAGCCAGCAGAAGATACTGGGAAAAAGAAGCGGCTGCACTTTGAGGGGGAAAATTCCACAAAAGAGCCAGTAAAGACAATGACTGGAAATGCAGCAAGAGGAGCAACAGCTGCAGTGCGTCGGAAACTGGCAGAATCTGAGGATGATAATGCTGCTGTGCAAGGCGTTCTGGAGGTAGAACAAAATGCAGAGCGGTCAGTCAGACTGGCACAGGCCAGTGTCCGATCCCGGCAGCGTAGAAAGAATCGGACAGCAAGGAGACTGGAAAGAAAAACTGACCGGGTGGAAGTTCAGAAGCGATACCGGGATCTTTTGTCTAAAGATGAGAAGTTGCAGAGAAGTTCCCAGATAAAAAAGCAGATTCAGAAACAGCGGATAAAGCGTGAATATGCCAAAGCCAAGCGTATGGAGCAGTCAATGGGAACGGCTACAGTCGGAACCATTGATTACATCAAGAAAATCGGCGGTAAAGTGACCAATTTTTTCAAGGAAAACAGAAAGGTATTTATAAGCATCGGAGTATTGCTTGCCCTGATGCTTTTAATTATGTCTTCTTTTACTTCCTGTTCTTCTATGTTTATTCAGAACGTGGTGAATTATACAGGAGCAGGATATATGTCAACTGACCAGGCTATCCGGGATGCGGATCTATATTATACGCAGCTGGAAGCCAACCTTCAGGAAAAGGTCAACCGTATAGAAGCAGATCATACCGGATATGACCGGTACCGCTATAACATTGATGAGATTGGACACGATCCGTTTATTCTGATCAGTTACCTGTCTGCAAAATATGAAATCTTTGAATTTGACAGTCAGGTAAAAGCAGATCTGGATGCGCTGTTTGCGGCTCAGTACAGTCTGACAGCAGAAAGTTCCACGGAAACTATTACGGAAAAGAAGATGGTTCGTGTAGGAGAATCACTGGGACAGGTAGTGACTTCTGGTTACTGCAGCTGTCCGATCTGCTGTGGGCAGTGGTCAGGGGGACCGACGGCCAGTGGTGTATATCCACAGGGAAATCATACGATTGCCGTAGACGCATATAATCCGATTCTTCCATTTGGAACAAAGGTTGTGATGAATGGCGTTGAATATACGGTTGAGGATACAGGAAACCTTGCACAGTATGGTGTTACCTTTGATGTTTACTATGATTCGCATTCAGATGCGCTGAATCATGGACACCGCACATGGGAAGCATATCTCTCTGATGCGAATGGCAGCCAGGAGATTGAAGTTACAACGACCACAACAGAATCTGTTTACAGTGTTACCCTGACAAACCGAAGTCTTACCGGAATCTGCCAGAACCGTATGAATACACAGCAGAAGGCTCTGTTTTCGGCATATAACGAGACAAAAGGCAACCTGCAGATGTTTGAAAGCCCGACGGATATTAACTGGTATTACCGTGTAAGCAGTTATTATGGATACCGGATTCATCCGACAACAGGAGCAAATGCACTTCACAATGGAGTAGATATTGCACTGGCGGAAGGGACGCCTGTAGCGGCTGGTTTGACTGGGAAAGTCACGACTTCCACTTACAATGACAGTTATGGAAATTATGTGGTAATTGAAGATCAGGATGGATATGAAATTCGGTATGCACATCTTTCATCAAGGAGTGTATCAACCGGACAGCAGATTGAAAAAGGTGATGAAATTGGAAAAGTCGGAAGTACCGGTAATTCAACCGGACCGCATCTGCATCTGGAACTTCTTCATAATGGAGAACGCTTAAATCCGCTGTTTTATTTTGAAACTGGTGATACGATGCCGGGCGGAGATGTGGAGTATTCGTCAGAAGCTGCGAAAAGACTGGTACAGTATGCCCTGCAATTCCAGGGAGTTCCGTATGTTTGGGGTGGATATTCTCCGAGTGGATTTGACTGTTCGGGATTTGTCAGCTACTGTCTGACCAATTCAGGGGTATTAAATACTGGCCATCTGGACTGTAATGGATTATTGGCAAGAATGACTGTGATACCGGAATCAGAGATGCAGCCGGGAGATATTATTTTCTTTCAGAGAACCTACGCAACTTCTGGTGCATCCCATGTTGGCATCTACATTGGAAATGGACAGATGGTACATTCTGGAAATCCCAATAAAATATCCGATATCTATAGTTCCTATTTCCAACAGCATTGGATGTGTGTAGCCAGATGGTAAGAAAGGGTGGAGCAGGTAAATCCTGCTTCACGGAAAGGAGAATCATGAAGCCATTAGAAAAAGCCAGACAGGATCTGGAAAAAGCAAAGAAAAAACGAGACGCTTCTAAGAAAAGACTGGAAGCAGATGAATTTACCGTGAAAGAATGCGAGGCGGCTCTCATGGAATCGGAGAATAATGAGTATGTAAATGAAATCCGGGCATGGGGACTGACCGTAGAAGAGTTAAAAGAAATTCGTGCGGCAATGCAGAAAAAATCTCTGGCAGAGGTGCTACACGAAAAGGAGGAGAAAGACAGAAATGATGAACATCACAAAGTTGAAAACTAAGAAAAATGTGGATAACCGGTCAGGAAAAACAGGGACAATGAGGATAAAGAAAGGTATCTGTTATGCCATGCTGACCGGAATACTTGTATCCTGTGTCGGACCGGCAATGCCAGTTTTTGCAGAGGATGCAGGAGAAGCTGCTATTTCTATTGAAAAGCCTTCCGGCTGGAAACAGGGAGAAACCAGTGTAACCGTGACGGTGGATGACAGTGGACTGGGAGATGGCGTTTCCATCACAAAGGTAGAAGCAAGGATTGGAGAAGATGGTTCCTGGACAGATATTACTTCCAATCGGACAATCAGTATTTCCCAGAACGTTACAGTATATATCCGGGCTACTGATTCTAACGGTAATACTTATGAACAGAACCGCTCGATCCGGTGTTATGACGATGAAAAACCGACATTGATTGCTTCTTTATCGGATGGAGTATTGACGATTCAGGCCAGTGATACAGTATCTGGAATTGCAAGTATTACTGTCAACGGAACCGAATACACAGATTTATCAGAAGGGCAGTTAAAGATCCAGCTGACACAGAAGGATTTTACGACCAAGAAAATCGAAATTTCTGCAAAAGATGCAGCAGGAAATGTATCCGATACCTATTCCATGCAGAATCCATATTATGAATGGGCTGTAAAACAGGCCATCGCCCAGTCTGCCGATTCACAGGGAAGTACAACGACTTCTGGTGAAAATACAGAAGTGACGTCCCCATTACCGCAGGATTCTACTCCGAGCGAGCCGACTTCTTCTACAGGAACCGTGACAGACCGTACCGTAACCGGAATCGAAGAGCAGCTTGCAAATCAGAATGAAACAGTAGATACGATCTCATCTACAACCACGGCTGCAGGTAAGGAGTTTTATACCATCTCCACCAAAAGCGGAAAAGTGTTTTATCTGGTAATTGATAATGATCAGAGCCAGGATAACGTGTATTTCCTTACGGAAGTAGATGAAAAAGATCTGATGAATTTTACTTTGTCAGATACGACTACTCTTCCGGATGTGGATACAGTTTATGCAACCGTAGATGGCAGTGACGAGCAGACAGAAACACCGACGCCAGAACCGGAAACGGAAACCAATGAGCCAGAAACAGAAGCTGAGGTTCAGATGCCAGAAGATAAAGCTGGATTTGGCACCTATCTGATCATTGGATTGATTGCAGCAGGTGCTGGAGCAGGAGCCTGGTACATGAAGATTTATAAACCAAAGCATGAATTTGATGATGAAGAGGAATATGAAGAATACGAGGAAGCTCCGGTCTATGAAAAGGACGATGCAGACATGCAGGAAGCAAAACCGGAAGAAAGGGCGGTTCTGGAAGATGAAGACGAGGAGGATGAAGACGGAGAATGAGACTTGTAATTGCAGAAAAACCGTCGGTGGCGATGGCTATGGCTTCCGTGATCGGAGCCAGAAGCCGCCGGGATGGTTTTGTGGAGGGAAATGGTTATCTGGTTTCCTGGTGTGTAGGTCATCTGGTGGGACTGTGTGATGCAGCCGATTATGACGAGCAGTACCGCAAGTGGAATTATGATGATCTTCCGATTATTCCTGAAAAATGGAAGAAAAAAATATTGGAAGGAACAAAGAAGCAGTTCGGAATCTTACAGACATTGATGAATCGTAACGACGTAACGGAAGTGATTTGTGGAACAGATGCGGGACGGGAAGGGGAACTGATCTTTCGTCTTGTGTATGAACAGGCAGGCTGCAGGAAACCAGTAAAACGTTTATGGATTTCATCAATGGAAGAAAAAGCGATCCGGGAAGGATTTCAGAATTTAAAAGATGGCTCTTGCTATGATGATCTTTATCGCAGTGCTTTATGCAGGGCGCAGGCAGACTGGCTGGTAGGGATTAACGGGAGCCGTCTTTTTTCTGTTTTATACAACAAAAACCTGAAAGTAGGTCGTGTGCAGACACCGACACTTGCCATGATTGTGGAGAGAAATCAGAAAGTGACAGGTTTCAAAAAAGAACAGTATTTTGAAGCCCATCTGTTCTGCCGTGATCTGGAAGCAGTCAGTGACAGAATGAACAGCCTTGAGGAAGCAGAACAGCTTGTGAAGCAGTGCCAGGGAAAACGATGCCAGATTATCAAAGATGAGGAACAGACAAAGACGGTTCAGCCACCGAAATTGTATGATCTGACTACACTGCAAAGGGATGCCAACCGGATTCTGGGCTACACCGCACAGGAGACACTGGATGCCGCCCAGTCATTGTACGAAGAAAAGCTGATTACTTATCCGAGAACAGACAGCCAGTATCTGAGTGATGATATGGAGCAGACAGCAGAAGAACTGGCAGAACTTCTGGATGGAGGTCTGGATTTTCTGGAACTGGAAGATTATGAACCGGCAGTTGACAGGACTTTAAATTCCAGTAAAGTCTCTGATCACCATGCCATTATTCCGACCAGTCAGATAAGATCAGCCGATCAGAAAGCACTGAAAACGAAAGAGCGAAATATTTTATATCTGATTGAAAGCCGGTTCCTGATGGCAACCAGCAGGGCATATGTTTATGAATCTCATAAATGTGAGGTTCAGTGTGAGGGTATTTTATTCCATATGTTATCCCATCGCATAAGGCAGGAGGGCTTTAAAGCGATAGAACGGAAAATGTATCTGTTCCTTGGTAAGAAACTTCCAGAGGAAATCCATCAGATGGCAGAAATCCGTTTGCTGGAGGATTATGGTCCCTGCCGTGCGGAAGTTCAGGAAAAATGGACGCAGCCGCCCAGACAGTTTACCGAGGATACGCTGCTACAGGCAATGGAGAGGGCAGGAAATGAAGACCTGGCCGAAGATACAGAAAAGAAAGGAATCGGAACTCCGGCAACAAGAGCCGGGATTATCGAAAAGCTGATCAGCTCCGGGTTCGTAAGCAGAGATAAAAAGAATCTGGTGCCAACCAATGATGGAAATGTCCTGATTACTATTCTTCCGGATGAAATCAAATCTCCGGCAATGACAGCCCAGTGGGAAATGCAGTTAAATCAGATCGCCAGAGGAGAAGCCGATGCAGGAGGTTTCCTGCAGGGAATTATCCGGATGTTAAAAGAACTGATTTCCAGATACTCAGGAGTGTCAGAGAAGCAGAAAGAGCAGTTTTCTCATGGAACGAAAAAAGAAAGTCTGGGAAGTTGCCCCAGATGTGGGAGGCCAGTCTATGAGGGACAGAAAAACTTTTACTGTTCAGACAGAAAATGCCAGTTTGCTCTTTGGAAGAATGACCGCTTCTTTGAGAGCCAGGGCAAAAAGATGGATGCCTTGACAGTGAAGAAACTGCTTGCAAAAGGAAAAATCCATTATAAAGATCTGCGCTCCCAAAAGACTGGCAGAACTTATGAAGCAACTGTTGTTATGGCGGATTCAGGTGAAGGCTATGTAAAGTTTAACCTGGAATTTCCGCAGAGATAATGAAGAAAGAATGAGGTAGAATCTATGAAATACGGAAGATTTAAGAAAGCAGTATCAGGTTTTCTGGCAGCAATGACGATCATGACTACTGTATTTTCACCGCTGAGTGCATATGCAGCAGAAGTACCGCCAGAGGAGCCAAAGCCACCGCTTTACGAGGAAGTGAAAGATCAACTGGATGTAGATGAAGTGGTGAAAGCGGAAGATCTGGAATTGGAATATGGATGCAATTTTGATGTGAAAACAGATTTCAGTAATATTGAGATTCCAGATAATGAGAAGGTGAAAGTGACCTTTGAAGAAGCGAAAAATGAATCCGGCGAAGAGTTTACAACACAGAAATCTGATTCCTACAAAGCGGTTTATTATGTACAGCCTTTAAAAACGGAGCATCCGAAATATCAGATCAGCAGAAAACTGATTGTGAAAGAAGCACCGCAGACAGAACAGGAGACAGAAACACCGACCGAAGCTGCAGAAGATGGAAACAGCAGTGAGAGTGGTGAAGAGCAGTCTGACGATGGCTTGGTAGATATACAGATGCCAGAGGAAGCACAGCCGGTAGTGATCGAGCAGGAGACACCATCAGACGAAGAGGTTTCGACTGAAGAAGAAACTGCAGAAGTTACAGAAGCTCCGGCAGAATCAGCGACAGAGGAAATCACAGAGGCACCGGAAGAATCTGAACCAGAAAAAACGACAGAAATTCCAATGGAAGAAGCTACAAAGGATTTTTCCGAAGGTTTATCTGAAGAAGAATTTGATGAAGCACTGGAAGAGGCAGAGAATCAGGAAACCTATGATCAGGAAACAGGGCTTGATCTTGAAATTGTGCTAACCGCTGCAAGAGACCAGGATATTGATCTGTTTGCGCTGGAAGAAGGGGAAAGCGTAGAATTCTATGTAGAAGCACCGTCTTTGATAGTAACTTATGCAGCATCAACGAAAAAGAAAGTAACCATCACCCGTGGTTCCTGGTATTACTACGCAGACTATGGACTTGGCTCCTATCAGACAGCACCATATAAAGTAAAATATGGCAATGTCAGTGCAACAGCTTATTGCGTACAGCCGTCCAAACGTGGTCCAGATGATGGAACATATAAAATTACAAAGTTAAGTGATGGAAAGAGTCTGGCAAAGGTTTGCTATTATGGAACTAAGGCCAGTGGAGATGGTGGATTTTTTGCAGAAAAGCATCCGGATTTTTCAGCAGGAAAACGCTTTATTATCACCCATATGGCAGCTGCATATGCAAATGGAAGCAGCGATGCGTTCAGTGGCACCAACAGCACCGGAAAGTCACTTGCAATGGAGCTTTATAATTACTGTATGTCACAGCCGGAGATTCCGGAAGTAGATATGGCATTTTCAAACCCGAATGTAACCGCATATGTAGATGGAAAACAGCAGAGAACGGAAGAGGTTACTTTCCTTGCGGATACCCTTCAGTCTATTACCTTTAAGCTACCGTCTGGTGTGAAGTTCCATAATGTAACAACTGGAAAAACCAGTGCTGCAGGGGCAAGTGTGGAGATAAATGGTGGAACGAAGTTTTATCTTTCTGCACCGATCACACAGGCAGCTGATGTAAGTGCGACATTCTCAGCAACCATGAAAGGTACTATCGTGAAAGACTATTCTGCTTATAAGATCAGTACCGGGGGCGATTTACAGGATCTGGCCTTTGTTTTTGGCGAGGCTGTTGACGATGAAAAGTACGTGGATTTTTCTGCTACATGGGTAAGTCAGGCAAGCGTTTCGATCGTAAAGAAAGACAAGAAGACGAATGCAGCTGTGGCCGGGGCAGTATATGGACTTTACAGTGATCCAGACTGTACAAACCTGATTATGGAAATGCCAGCTACTGATGTAAACGGAGCATCCAGTGTTACCTTAAATAAAACACAGGATATGATTTACCTGAAGGAGATTTCAGGACCGACCGGATATCTTCTGGATACAGCGGTGCATAACATTCAGCTGGTAGTTGGAAAGACATTCAATCAGGTGGTAACAGATGAGGAGCAGAAGGCGAACTTAACCATCTATAAAGAAGGTGAGGTGCTGACAGGTGCGAATGTTACAGCAGAAGGTGTGTCTTTCGTTTATGAAAAGAGAAGACAGAAAGGGGCAGTTTACAACGTCTATGCTGCAGCGGACATTAAACGTGCAGATGGAACCGTTGTATATAAACAGGGCGCACTGGTAAAGGAAAATCTTACTACTGGAGATGATGGCAGTGCAACTTTAAAGGAGCTGTATCTTGGAACTTACAGAGTAACAGAGATGAAAGCTCCAACAAACCTGATTTGCACTGGTGAGTCAAAAGAAGTAACACTGAGCTACGCAGGACAGAACGTAGAAGTGGCAGTTGGTGATCTGACATTCGTAAATGATCGTCAGAAAGCAAAAGTATCTGCAGAAAAACAGGATAAGGACACGAAAAAGCCACTCGCAGGAGCAGTATTTGGACTGTATGCAGGCAAAGACATCAAGAACCAGGACGGACAGGTTGTGGTTGCAAAAGATACCCTGATTGCAAAGGCTACTACAGATGAAATGGGAAGCGGCGCTTTTGCTGCTGATCTTCCAAACAACAATAGCTACTATGTGAAAGAATTACAGGCACCGGCTAATTACTTTAGAAATTCTGATGAGGTGTACAGTTTTGATTTCCTGTATACCAATGACAAAGAAGCGACCGTTTCCTTTTCCCATACCTTTTCCAATGAGCATGTGAGTGCATCGATTCATCTGGTAAAAAAGGATAAGGAAACCGGAAATGTGACACAGGGCGATGCGAAATTTGCAGGAGCCGTGTATGGTGTATATGCCCGTGAGAACATTGCTCATCCGGATGGAAAAAGTGGTGTGCTCTATAAAAAAGATGCACAGGTAGCTACTATGACCGTAGATGATTCTGGAAATGCAAGGGTTGAGAATCTGTACCTTGGAAAATATTATGTGAAGGAAATCACACCGCCGACCGGATATCTTCTGGATGAAGAGGAACACGATGTTGACTGCAATTATGAAGGAGATCAGGTAAAGAACATTGAGAGAACAGCAGAATCTTCTGAAACAGTAGTAAAACAGCCGTTTGAGGTAATCAAGGTTGCTAATAATGGAAAGACAGATGCGGATCTCTTAAAAGGAGCCGGATTTACTGCATATCTTGCAAGCAGCCTAAAAGTAAAAGAAGATGGCAGCTATGATTTTACTGGTGCGAAGTCGGTAGTGATTACTGAAGATGGAAAGACAGAAATGTTCACAGACGCAAAAGGATATGCAAAGAGCATCCCACTTCCATACGGTAAATACGTGGTAAGAGAGACAACTACTCCTCATAATTATAAGCCGGTAGATGATTTTGTGGTAACTATTTCAGAAAACCATCCGAATGAGCCACAGACATGGAGAGTTCTTCTGGATGCTGAATTCCATGCAAAACTGAAAATCATCAAAAAAGACGATGAAACAAAGAAATCGGTTCTGGTTGCAGGTACAGAGTTTAAGATCTTTGATCTGAATCAGCAGAAATATGTAGAGCAGGTAACGACATATCCGACTGTGCAGAAGCATACTTCCTTCTTCACAGATTCAGACGGCTATCTGATTCTTCCGGAAAGTCTTAAGATCGGAAATTACCGTATTGAAGAAGCAACTGCACCAGATGGTTATACGCTTAGTAAAAACTATGTGGAAGTCAGCGTGGATTCCAACACAGCGTATCTGCAGGATGCAACAACCGGTGATGCGATCATCGAAGTAGAATATGAAAACCATCCGGTAAAGGGTGAGTTATCTATCTACAAAAAGGGTGAGGTACTTGCTGGTTATGATGGAAAAGATTTTCAGTATGAAGAAAAGTACTTATTTGGAGCAGAATTTGAAGTATATGCTGCCGAAAACGTCTATACAGCAGATTATCAGAAGGATGCAGATGGCAACCGGATTCTGGAATATGCAGAGGGTGAACTGGTAACAACCGTAACTACAGATGATTCCGGACTGGCAGTTGTGAAAAATCTGCCTCTTGGTAGTTATCTGGTAAAAGAGGCAAATGCACCGACCGGATTTGTATTAAATGCAGTTCCGCAGGAAGTTTCTTTTGATTATGCCGATCAGAATACTGCAGTAATCAAAGAATCTGTTACCTTTGATGATGACCGCCAGAAAGTGGAAATCACAGTAGAGAAACAGGATGCAGAAAATGAAGCTACAATCGCAGGAGCTGTCTTTGGCATCTATAACACAGAAGATCTGAAGAATGAGAAAGGTGAGATCATTGTAAAGGCAGATACACTTCTGCAGGAAATGACTTCGGATGAAGATGGACAGGCAGTATTTACCGTAGATCTGCCATTTTGTCAGTATTATGTAAAAGAACTGAAAGCACCGGCAGGATTCGTTTCATCTGATGAAATTCTGACTTTTGATGCTTCCTATCAGGGACAGGATATTGCAGTAGTGAAACTGAAAGAGGTAAAGAAAAATCAGCCGACTACGGTAGAAATTACAAAATCCGATATTACTACAGGAACTGAACTGGAGGGTGCAAGCCTGAAAATCCTTGATAAAGACGGAAATGTGGTGGATGAATGGACTTCTGTAAAAGACCAGCCACATGTAATCAAACGTCTGGTTGTTGGTGAAGAGTACACTCTGAGAGAAGAAATTGCACCATACGGTTATTTGAAAGCAACAGATGTAAAATTCACACTGGAAGATACTGCAGAGGTACAGAAGGTGGAAATGAAAGATGAAGTGCCGACAGCCCTTTTGATCATCAACAAAAAGGGAGAGTTTCTTGATAAAGTAACTCTTCTGGATAACGCAAAAGGTACTGTAGAGCATCTGTTTGAGTATATTTCCGGTAATCTGACTGAGGTTACTTTTGAGGTATATGCGGCAGAAGATATCAAAGCTGCCGATGGTATTAGTGAAGACTATTACAAGGCAGATGATCTGGTGGGAACCATTACTACAGATGATACAGGTATTGCACAGCTGGGAGATCTTCCGGTAGGCAAGTATTATGTGAAAGAAGTGGCAACCGCTCATGGTTATGTTCTGGATGATGAGATCAGATATGTAGACCTGAGCTATCGTGATCAGGATACCCCAGTAGTCACTTATGATGAAGACTGGCAGAATGCACGCCAGAAAGTAACGGTACAGGTTCTGAAAAAAGAAAAAGACAGTGACCGTGTACTGAAAGGGGCAATCTTTGGACTGTTTACAGCGGAAGATATCAAATCCGTATCCGGTAATGTACTTCTGGAAGCTGATGAAATTATCGAGCAGAAGACAACCGATGAAAATGGAAGAATTACTTTCCTTGCAGACCTGCCAGTAGATGGTAAATATTATGTGAAAGAACTGCAGGCTCCGGATGGATTCGTAACAACAGAGGAAGAACAGGAATTTACCTTTGAATATGAGGGCGAGAATGTCACAGATGTCACTCATGAGTTCACCTTTGAAAATGAACCGACCACAGTAGAGCTGACAAAATCCGATCTGACAACCGGGGAAGAACTTCCAGGCGCACACCTGAAAGTAACGGATGAAGCAGGAAATACCGTAGATGAATGGACTTCCACAAAAGAAGCTCATGCAATCAAAGAGCTGGTAGTTGGAAAGAAATATAAACTGACAGAAACAAAACCGGCTGACGGATTTGTTACTGCAGAAAGTATTGAATTTACGATTGAAAATACTGCTGAAATCCAGAAGCATGAGATGAAAGATGATGTGACAAAGGTTCAGATCAGTAAAACAGATATTACTGGTGATCAGGAAATTCCAGGCGCAAAACTGACCATCCTTGATGAGAATGATCAAGTCGTGGAAAGCTGGACATCCTCAGATAAACCGCACTATGTGGAGAAGCTGCCGATTGGTAAATATACACTTCGTGAGGAACAGGCTCCGAAAGGGTTTATCCTGACGAATGATGTGACTTTTGAAGTAGCTGACACTGGAGAAATACAGACAGTATCAATGAAAGATGATACAGCCAAAGGTAAGGTAATTATTAATAAAACCGATGCAGATACTGAAAAGCCGCTGAAAGGTGTGGAATATGAGCTTCGGGACAGCAAAGGAAAGGTATTGGAAAAACTGGTAACCGATGCTGCTGGCCATGCGGAAAGTGGGCTGTATGAGATTGCAACTTATAAGAATGGAAAATTCAGTGAAGCAATCAAGTATTATCTGGTGGAAACAAAGACACTGGATGGATATGAACTGGATCAGACCGAGCATGAGATTGTGTTTGAGTACGCAGATCAGAATACACCTATTATTGAAGTGAAAAAAGATCTGACCAATAAAGAAACACAGCCGGGAACACCGGGCATACCAACCAGTGGAAATCCAAAAACAGGTGATGAAACGAATCTCTGGCTTCCGGTAGTGATGATGCTTAGTGCAGCTGCAGTGATGACCGGGGTACTTGTTTCTGGAAAAAGAAAGAAAAAACAGAATAAAAGTGAAAAAGGCAATGATTAAGCATCTGCTTAGTTAGAAATGCTGATGATTACGGCGCTCTCTGGAACGATATCCGGAGAGTGCCTTTTTTATAAAGAAAATGGAGGATATCAGAATGAAGACATTTGGAAGAAACAGCAGTTTACAGGAAAGAGAAAAGAGAACATTAAACCGTCTGCTGGCATATCAGAAAGAAGCAGAGAAGATTATTAGAAAGCAGCCGAGCCGTCACATGATCAGAAAGGGGTAGTATAGATGTTGAATTTTAAAGAATTTCAGGAATATATAAAAAGCAATGTAAAAGATTACTTACCAGAGAATTATAAGGATGCGGATATTCAGTTTACGGATGTGGTAAAAAATAATGATGTACATTTGACGGGGGTACTGATAAAAAAAGAAAATGAAACACTCACGCCCAATATTTACATCAATGAATTATACGAAAAGTACAGTAGAGGTATGAATCTCGATGAAATTGTAGGAGACATTGCAGATCTGCGAATTGAACATGATCCACCGGAGGAGGCGCAGTCTATTGGCAGTATTTTTACGAACTATGAGATGGTGAAACAGAGATTGGAAATCCATCTGTGTGATATGGAATTAAACCGGGATAAACTGAAGAACCAGGTTTATACAGAGCAAGGTGATTTTGCTGCGACATATCATATTAAGATAGGTGGAGATGGAATGTTAAGGGGATCTGCAACAGTAACTCCAAACCTGCTGAAAAGCTGGGGAATTACGGAGGAACAGTTGCGTGAGGATTCATTGCGAGCGGAACATTCAAAAGGTGCAGTGTTTACGGATATCGAGGCGTTAGTTGCGGAAAAGATGCTTGGTCTAAAGCCTATCAATTTGTTAGATAAGCAGAATGACATTATTGACAACGGAGATGGTTTTTCCTTGTACTGCTTGACTAGTGAAGATTATAGATATGGTGCAAGCATGATTTTACGAGAAGATGTGATGGACAAAGTAAGCAAATTAATGGGGGGAGATTTTTATATCTTACCGTCCAGCATCCATGAAACACTTATTGTTCCAACTACCACGCAAATGACACTGGAAGATATGAGCATTATGGTGCAGGATGCAAATAAAGAAGCAGTGGAACCAGAAGATAAGCTTTCAGATAAAGTTCAGTTTTATGACAGTAAAGAAATGGTCATCGAAAATGCCAAGAAGCGTGAAAGCAGGCTTGCAATGGAAAAGGCAAGCACAAAAGAAGCGGGTATTCATAAAAAACTTCAAGAGAATCGGCAGAAAAATATGAAAGTACCATCTGAAGGAAAACGAACAAGTAATCGAGATTTAATAGCATTATAAATAACAGCAGTGGTTGCATGAATGTGTGGCCGCTGCTCTTTTTTTGGAGGAAACCGAAACAATGAAGAGATGGCGATATGTTTTGCTGGTGCTATGCACTGCAGTTATTTCTATCAGTGGGACATATTTAATGAACTACTTTATGAAGTCAGAGGAAAACAAGCAGAAATATGAGGATATATCAGAAATTGGTTTCCCGGAGACAGAGGCAGATCACGAGGAAGAGAACGATCAGCAGGACGTGAAACAGTCGGAAGATGATTTTGATTACCAGTCACTTATAGCAATGAACAGTGACTGTGTAGGCTGGATTCAGATACCGGGTACAGATATCAACTATCCAGTTGTGCAGGCTGCAGATAACGAATTCTATCTGACACATAATTTTAACCGGGAAACAGCGGCATGTGGTGCTATTTTCATGGATTACAGAAACGATGTAGATGCCAAGGCAGAGCATTTAATCCTTTATGGTCACCAGATGAAGGATAATTCCATGTTTAAGCAGCTGAATGGATACAAGGAAGAAATCTTTTACAAAGAACATCCTAATATAAAACTATACCTACATGAGCAGAAATATGAATATGAGATTACCGCTGTGTATGTTACAGATGTAGCCAATGGGGGAGGGTATTACAATTATCTGCATTGGAATACACGAAAAGAGCAGCTTAATTATTTGCAACAGAAAATGGCTGGCTATCAGATTTATGATACAGGGAAAAAAGTAATGGAGACGGACGAACTGTTATCTTTATCCACCTGTGAGTATTCCAGTGACAATGGAAGGCTGATTGTTCAGGCGAGAAGAAAGGGGGAAATGACAGATGGCAAACAAATTATATGAAATGCAGAAGCTGACTGCAGATGTTTCAAGAGATGTAGCTGCCAGTCCAGAGGAATGGATGAAGTTTCTGGACACAGCAGCCAGATTATACCGTTATACTTTTCCGGAGCAATTACTGATTTATGCACAACGTCCGGAAGCAACTGCAGTGGCTTCAATGGAAATCTGGAATAAAAGAATGTACCGATGGATTAACCGTGGTTCTAGGGGAATAGCTCTGATTGATAATACATCGGGACCGAGAATGAAGCTACGCTATGTATTTGATATCCAGGATACCCATAAGGTAAAGAATTTGGGACGAGATCCAAAGCTATGGGAAATGATACCTGCAGGTGAACAGCTGTCAGCAGAGTATCTGCAGAATCAGTTCAGTCTGGAAGAAGTAGATGGAGGGCTGGCAGAAACACTCCGACAGGCAGCCAGAGAAAGTGTGCAGGAATGGCTTCCAGATGCCTTTGATGAACTTTTGCTAAATGTACCGGATACCTATTTGGAAGAACTGGATGAACAGAATCAAAGGGTCGAATTTCAGGAATTAATGGAGAACAGCACCTGGTATGTATTGCTGAAACGAAGTGGTCTTGATGTGAAGGAATACCTTGGTGACGAGGATTTTCAGAAAATCACAGATTTTAACGAACTGAAAGTAATGGTACATCTGGGAACTGCCGTAAATGAGATATGCAGGCCGATACTTATGCAGCTGGGAAGATATGTACTGACAGAACTGGAAAATGATCTGGAAACGGTTGCAAAAGAAAAAGAAGTAGTTTATAATGAATTTAGCACGTTAATTCACGAAAGTAATAATATAACGGAAGATGACAATAGACAAGAAAAAGAGGAGGATATCGAGCATGAAAGCAATCACTTACAGTCAGAACGGAAGTTATCAGATACCGGACATCAGCATGAAGGAGAGCAGCGGAATGATCGGGAAGTACGGAATGATGCGGAGAGAATATCTGAGGAACCACAAAATAGCCAGGTTCAATCTGATGACACTGCAGGGAACACTGGACGATCATCTGGCAGCAATCGACAGCGAAGCCAGACAGAAAGTGGAAGACCTGACCGAACAGCTTCTTCAGCAGAATCCGGCACCGAACAAAATGGCAGACGGACTGGCATGGACACGTCATATGAATCAGACCAGAGCGCAGGCAGAGGAGCTGGTAATTCAGGAGGTTATTTACAGTTAAGTCTGTTCCAGACAGAAGAGGAACAAATTGAAGAAATAAGGAAAGCAGCAGCTGAAGTAGAACAGCCAGCTGCTTTTTTTATTACAGATGAAGTAGTGGATGATGTACTCCGGACAGGAAGCGGCAAAGACAATACGTTGTCTTATATTACAGCAAAACTTGTAGAAGATTTGGAACATGACGAATTACGACAGTATTTAGTCTTGCATTATGGCACAGGTGGTAAGGGATTTGATTTTTCCGGACAGAAGATCAGTGTGTGGTATGACCAAGATGGTCTACGATTCCGAAGAGGCGAATCTGCAAGAAAGAATTTTGACCGCATGGTTACCTGGGAAGAGGCTACAGAGCGTATCCAGAATATGTATAACGATGGAACCTTTGTATCCCAGAATATTGTGCTTGGCTCTATTGAAGCGGAAATTACCCGTTTATCTGGTTTATTGGCATTACATTTCAGAGACACTGGAAGAGGCGAAAAGTATTTTTCTTTTCCCGAAGCTCAGGAATTAATTCGTGGTGGTTTAGAGGATCCGGAAATAACCAGAGAATATTATCAGCGCTTGGTTTCTTTAGAAAAAGATATGGAGAATCATCCGGATCAATATCTGGGATATCAGATTAGAAATAATGCCCGCTATAAGCAGGATGTATATGATCTGCAGCGAACATTATGCTGGACCAGACAGCAGGAAAAGGTCGATATTCCAAAACTTTCTTTTATTACTCAGGATGAAATAGATTCTGTACTAAGAGGTGGCGGCTCTGTTGCAGGAGGAAGACATCGGATTTATGAGTATTGTCTGGAACATCATGACACAAAAGAAATCGCAGAATTTCTTAAAAATGAATTTGGCACAGGTGGAAGTCCTTCGGGAATTACAGGAGCGGAATCATCTGAAAGATGGAATGATGCAAAAGGGTTACAGCTGAGCAAAGGAAAGATTTCCAATCCAGATATCAGCGTTTTATTAAAATGGAATAAGGTTGCAGAACGTATCCGTCAGCTGGTCAGAACGGAAGATTATTTATCACCAGAAGAATATGCTGCTTATCAGGAAAGAGAAGAGGCACAGCAGCTGGCAGATATGCAGGAGCTTCAAAGCCAGTTACCGGATGTTGAATTGCCGGAAGATGCAGAAACGGAAGAACCATTGTTTCCTGATCAGCAGGCAATAACAAACGAATTGCCTGCTCAAGAGGAATCAGAAATATCAGAACTAATCCCGGCGGCAAATTACCACATTACAGATGATACTCTTGGACGGGGAACTACGAAAGAAAAATTTCGTGCAAACATCATGGCTATTCAGTTGCTTAAAAAATGCGAAAGTGAAAACCGTCATGCAACAGCAGAAGAACAGGAGATTTTATCCCGGTATGTTGGCTGGGGCGGCTTGGCAGATGCTTTTGATGAAAATAAGCCTGCATGGGAAATCGAATATCTGGAACTGAAAACAGTATTAACCCCGGAAGAATATGCCGCCGCAAGAGCATCTACCCTGAATGCCCATTATACACAGCCCATTGTCATTGAGAGTATGTATCAGGCATTGGAAAATATGGGATTTGAAAAGGGAAATATTCTGGAACCGGCAATGGGAGTTGGAAATTTCTTTGGTATGCTTCCGGAGAAAATGAAAGATTCAAAGTTGTATGGTGTAGAACTGGACAGCATCAGTGGAAGAATCGCCAGTCTGTTATATCCAGATGCAAATATCCAGATAAAAGGCTTTGAGAAGACGGATTATCCGAATGATTTTTTTGATGTAGTAATCGGTAACGTACCGTTTGGAGCTTATAAAGTAAATGACAGACAGTATGAAAAATATAATTTCTTTATCCATGATTACTTCCTCGCAAAATCCATAGATCAACTTCGACCGGGTGGTGTAGCTGCACTGATTACCACAAAAGGAACAATGGACAAAGCATCACTGGAAGTGAGAAGATACCTTGCTGAGCGGGCAGAACTGCTTGGGGCAATCAGACTTCCCAATACCGCATTTTCAGCCAATGCAGGAACAGAAGTAACGGCGGACATCCTGTTCTTTCAGAAGAGAGAAAGTATTTCCCATGAAGAACCGGAATGGGTTCAGCTTGGCAATGATGCAAATGGAATAACGGTAAATCAGTATTTTGCAGAGCATCCGGAAATGATTCTTGGAAAAATGGAAGAGGTTTCAGGTCCATATGGTATGGAAACAACCTGTTCACCGATGGAAGGAGCAGATCTGGAAATTCAGCTGTCAGAAGCAATCAGACATATTCAGGGAACTATGACACCTGCAATTGACCGGGAATCAGAACTGGATGAAATGATAGAAAGTATCCCGGCTGATCCGAACGTAAGAAATTACAGTTTTACAGTGGTTGATGATCAGATCTATTATCGGATCAATTCCCTTATGAATCCGGTTAAAATGCCGGCAATGACAGCAGAGCGTGTAAAAGGAATGATTGGTGTCAGAGATACCGTAAGAGAATTGATTGCCATGCAGATGGATGAATATTCCAGTGATGAGGACATTGCTGCTCTTCAGAAACGTTTAAATGAAGTTTATGATGCTTATACGGAAAAGTATGGTGTCATTGGAAGTAATGCCAATAAAAGGGCATTTTCGGACGATTCATCTTACTGTCTGCTGTGTTCTCTGGAAGATCTGAATGAAGATGGAACCTTGAAGCGTAAAGCGGATATGTTCTATAAGAGAACCATTAAACGTGCGGTAGCAGTGACAAGCGTGGAAACATCCAGTGAGGCACTTGCGGTATCCATGAACGAAAAGGCAAGGGTTGATCTTCCTTATATGGCACAGATTACCGGAAAGACCGAAGAAAAAATAGAAGAAGAACTGACAGGAGTAATCTTTAAAAATCCTTTGACAGACCAGTGGGAAAATGGGGATGAGTACCTGTCTGGAAATGTCAGAGAGAAACTTCGGATTGCAAAGACATTTGCTGAAAGTCACCCGGAATATGAGAGCAATGTCAGGGCATTGGAACAGGTACAGCCGAAAGAACTGGAGGCTTCTGAAATTGAGGTGCGGATAGGAGCAACCTGGATAGAGCCGGAAGACTATCAGGATTTTATGAAGGAACTGCTTCATACCCCGTGGTATCTGCTAAAGGATAATGGGATTAAAGTACAATATTCCAATGTCAGCGGAGAATGGAGAATCAGCGGAAAAAATGCAGACAGCACTTCAAATTCACTGGTTTATGCTACCTATGGAACTGAGAGGGCAAATGCTTATCGCATATTGGAAGATTCCCTGAATCTGAAAGATGTGAGGATTTATGATAAAGTAGTAGATGATGATGGAAATGAAATTAGAGTATTAAACAAAAAGGAAACTATGCTTGCAACACAGAAGCAGGACGCCATGAAAGCCGCTTTTCAGGACTGGATTTTTAAAGACCAGGATCGCCGTGAGAGGTTGGTAAAGGTATATAATGAGCGCTTTAACAGCATCCGTCCCCGTGAATATGATGGAAGCCATTTGACATTTCCTGGCATGAACCCAGAAATAGAATTGCGGCCACACCAGAAAAATGCAGTTGCTCATCAGCTGTATGGTGATAATGTATTACTGGCACATGTAGTAGGTGCCGGAAAGACTTATGAAATGGTGGCTGCAGCTATGGAGAGTAAGCGATTGGGGCTGGCACAAAAGAGCCTTTTTGTAGTACCGAATCATCTTACCGAGCAGTGGGGAGCGGAGTTCTTACAACTGTATCCAGGAGCAAATATTCTGGTTGCAACCAAAAAGGATTTTGAACCGGCAAACCGGAAAAAATTCTGCGCCAGGATTGCAATGGGAAATTATGATGCTGTGATTATCGGACATTCTCAGTTTGAGAGAATCCCTATTTCAGATGAACGTCAGGAAATGATGCTACGCAGGCAGATAGATGAACTGGAGATAGCGATTCAAAGTGCAAATGAAGAGGATGGTGGGCGTTATACCGTAAAACAGATTGAGAAGACACGAAAATCTCTGGAAGTCCGGTTGGAAAAGCTGAATCAGAAAGATAGAAAAGACAGGGTTATTACATTTGAAGAGCTGGGAGTTGACCATCTATATGTAGATGAAGCACATAGCTATAAGAATGCTTTTCTTTATACAAAAATGCGGAACGTTGCTGGTATCGCACAGAATGAGGCACAGAAGTCTGCGGATATGTTCAATAAGTGTCAGTACCTGGATGAGATTACCGGTGGCAAAGGCATTACCTTTGCTACGGGCACACCGATCAGCAACAGTATGACGGAGCTTTATGTGATGCAGAGATACCTGCAGTATAACAAGCTGCAGAACATGGGGCTTGGATTATTTGATGCCTGGGCTTCTACATTTGGTGAAGTGATTACCAGTATTGAATTATCACCGGAAGGAAGCGGATACCGGGCGAAGTCCAGATTTTCCAGATTCTATAATATCCCGGAGCTGATGAGCATGTTTAAAGAGATTGCGGATATTAAAACAGCCGATCAACTGAAGCTTCCTGTACCGGAAGCAGAATATGAAACGGTTGTATTGAAACCATCGGATTATCAGCGGGATATAGTGAAAAGCCTTGCAGAGCGTGCAGAAAAGGTTAGAAATGGATTTGTAGATCCATCGGTTGACAATATGCTGAAGATCACTAATGACGGACGTAAGCTGGCACTGGATCAGCGTCTGGTGAGTGATCTTTTACCGGATAATCCAGAAAGCAAAGTGGCTATATGTGCGGAAAAGAGTTTTCAGATCTGGCAGGAAACGGCCAGTCAGAAATCAGCCCAGTTGATTTTCTGCGACCTCAGCACACCAAAGGGGGATGGGACATTCAATGTGTATGACGATCTGAAGCAGAAGTTGTTGGAAAAAGGTGTTCCAGAAAAAGAAATTGCATTTATCCATGATGGTGCGACACGTTCCTGCATATAAAAATGCGTGAAAACGCATACAAAAGCAGGCACTAATATAAGAACGTAAAAGTTCAAATTAGTAGAACTGATAGACTAATAGGTAGAATGATAGGGTAACGCCTTGAAATGCCACCCTAATACTCCGTTGTGCGTGGACTGGAAACGGTTTGGGTTCAAAGCACGGTGAAGAATTGAGGAAGTACACCCTAACGTAAAGTCGAGGAAAATGCGGCAGAGGTGCCAAATGTGTATGAAACTTATGGGGTCTATAAAATAGCTATGGTGAGAATGAGAGAAATCTCTGACGAAATTGCGAATGTACGGGTCTAAAGGATGAATGTGTAGAAATGCACATGCCGTAAATGCGGAGCCAGTGTGGTTGAGTAAAAATCGTCGTTATGAAAAACCATATATTGTTACAGGCAATATCAAGCTGGCAGGCTCAGAGCAAGAACCTAAGGCTGTTATGAAAAGATAGGTCTATCGGAACGTGGAAGGCTACCTGCGTATTACTACGATTGTGACGAAGAATAATAAGCACATTAACAGGTGGCATGAGTGGTGGCACAGTACCTATGAAGCAGTGATAACAAGCTGTGGAGGGATAGCCACTAGTCATTAGTTACAAAAGTATTAGGATTATCATTCAGACATGGGGTTCGAGTAAGACAAAAAAGTCACTCGTTCACAAAGAAGGGAGTGATGTTCCTATGCCAAAACAAATTCAGAAATCGCAGAGACTGCGTAACAATGAATATTATGATACACAAAAGTTATTTGACGGACTGTATGAGCGAAGCTTAAAGGGTGAGTTCTTTACAAACCTTATGAAGATAATTGGTTCAGAAGATAATATCAGACTGGCATACCGTAATATCAGAAACAATGGCGGTAGCAATACGGCAGGAGTGGATGGCTGTACGATAGAGAATGTCAGAAAGTTTAGTGAGAGTGAATTCATTGAGAAAGTAAAATCCAAGTTGAAATGGTATAAGCCAAAAGCTGTAAGGAGGGTAGAAATAGAAAAATATCCGGGCAGTGGGAAGTACAGACCGCTCGGAATACCAACGATTGAAGATAGAATAGTGCAACAGTGTATATTGCAGGTACTTGAGCCAATTTGTGAAGCAAAATTCCATGATAAAAGTTATGGATTCAGACCGAATAGGTCATGTGAAAATGCGTTAGCACAGGCAAACAGCTATATGTACGCTGGAAAGCTACATTTTGCTGTTGATGTTGATATAAAAGGCTTCTTTGATAACGTAGACCATAGTAAGCTGATAAAGCAGATATGGGCGCTTGGTATAAGGGATAAGAAGCTGATTTCAATAATCAAGGAAATGTTAAAAGCACCAATCAAAATGCCATCAGGAGAAATTGTATATCCCACAAAGGGAACACCGCAGGGCGGCTTATGTGGATCTCCACATAACCCGCCTTATGCGAAGCGAGTGATTATGCCGAGTCAGTGGCAAAACACCGCATAGTAACAGCATTTATACCTTTTTGACTCAGCATAATACGTCACTTAAATGAATTCAGGAATGACATGAGATCCGTATC
>JBMNRU010000028.1:0-31740 GCA_050944855.1 Lachnospiraceae bacterium | reverse complement strand
CCCGCTCCCTGGTACTAAAGATCAAAGATCGGGATTATGTGTCGGCGGCGATTGTCAGCGGAGCAAAAGTGCATCATATGATCGGTTCTTATATGCTGCCCAATGCGCTTCCTACTTTGATCATCACAGCAGCAACAGATATCGGAAGTATGATGCTGGAACTTGCCGCATTGTCATTTCTGGGATTTGGAGCGAAGCCTCCCACACCAGAATGGGGTTATATGTTAAATGAAGGACGCGGTCTGATGCAGAGTGCGCCCTGGATGATGATTTTCCCGGGTCTGGCAATCTTTCTGGTTGTTGTTGTTTTCAATATGTTGGGGGATTCCCTGAGAGATATTCTGGATCCCAAAGATGAATAGGAGGTGGGAATATGTTGAATATGAATCATGTGACAGTCTCGTATAAAAATGTTCCCACAGTACTGGATTTTTCCATGAGTATGAAGCCGGGGCAGATCATTGCACTGGTGGGTGAGAGCGGCAGTGGAAAGACGACGGTGATCCGCTCCGTGATGGGGCTTTTGCCGGCTGCCGGTCAGGTGACTCACGGTGATATTGTGTTTGATGGAAATTCTCTTCTTTCGAATACCCAGGAACAGTGGCGTAAGCTTCGGGGAAGTGAGATTTCCATGATTTTTCAGGACAGCGGTGCTATGATGAACCCGACGCGCCGTGTGGGAGACGTATTTGTGGAGTATATCCGTACTCATGAGAAAATCAGCAAGAAGGCGGCATGGGAAAAAGGAGCTGTTATGCTGGAAAAAATGCGCCTTCCGGATGCAGATCATGTGATGCGTTCTTATCCATTTCAACTTTCCGGAGGTATGCGCCAGCGAGTTGGCATTGCTATGGGAATGACCTATCAGCCCCGGCTTTTACTGGCAGATGAGCCGACTTCTGCATTGGACGTGACGACACAGGCTCAGATTGTCCGTCAGATGATGGAACTGAAAGCGGATTACGGTACGGGCATTATCATTGTGACACATAACATTGGCGTTGCAGCTTATATGGCGGATCATATTATTGTGATGAAAAACGGACGGATCGAGGATCAGGGCGACAGAGAACAGATTCTCCGTTATTCTGAAAATGAATATACTCAAAAATTGATTGGATCTGTGCCATCGATGGGAGGTGAGTGGCTTGCGTAAAGGAGAACTGGTTCTGGAAGCGAAACATATTGTAAAGACATTCCCTGCTGCAGGCGGGAAAAGCCTGATGGCAAATAATGATATTAATTTAAAATTTTACAGAGGAAAAACAGTTGGACTGGTGGGAGAGTCCGGCTGTGGGAAAAGTACCTTTATGCGGCTTTTAGTGGCGCTTGATAAACCTACGGAAGGGAAAATTATGTTCCGGGGACAAAATCTGTCCCAGTTAAAAGGCGAGGAACTGCGGCAGGGCCGCCAGCATATCCAGATGGTCTTTCAGGATCCCAACACGTCCTTCAATCCTAAAATGCGTGTCCGGGATATCGTCTGTGAGCCATTGATGAACTATAAGAAGATCAAAGCTTCGGAAAAGGATGCGGTTTGCCGCGAGTTGTTGGAAATGGTAGAACTGCCTGCAGATTTTGCAGAACGCTATCCACACAGTATGAGCGGCGGACAGCGGCAAAGAGTTGGAATTGCGCGGGCATTGGCATTAAAGCCGGAGGTTCTCATCCTGGATGAAGCCACTGCGGCGTTGGATGTATCGGTGCAGAAGACGGTAATTCAGTTAATTCGAAAGCTGCAGAAGGAACAGAATTTGACGATTGGATTTATTTGTCATGATATTTCTCTGGTAAGTTCTGTGGCACATGATATTGCCGTGATGTATCTGGGAAATATTGTGGAAGTGATGCCGGGCGATAAACTGGGAACGGAGGCGGAACACCCTTATACGAAGGCGTTGATCGGTTCGCTTTTCGATATTAACATGGACTTTAACAAAGAAATTGAGAGCCTTGAGGGAGATGTGCCGAGTCCGCTGGATATGCCTGTGGGCTGTCCTTTCCAGAATCGGTGCGCTCATTGCATGGAGATCTGCAGACAGCAGCGACCTCCTTTGCAGGAGATAAAACCGGATCATCAGGTAGCATGCCATTTGTTCGGATCGGGTGCAGAAAAGAAAAACTGATAGAAAAAGGAGAATGATATGCAGAGCAGGAAGCAGAAGGCGAATCTTCTTGACGGCAGCATAAGCCGGGGGCTGATTGCTTTTGTGCTGCCGATTATATTGGGAACATTGATTCAGCAGCTTTATGTTACGGCAGATGCGGTGATTGTCGGAAGATTTGCGGGTAAAGAGGGGCTGGCGGCTATTGATGCCGTTGCCACTTTGTTTAGGTTTCCGTTGAATTTTATGAATGGGCTTGCAGCAGGCGCCACCATCCACATTTCCCGCCATTTTGGGGCTGGTGAGGAGCAGAAAGTGAAACGGGCAGTGCAGGCGGCATGTATGGTCGCTGTCGTATTAGGCATTGTCTGCAGTGTGGGCGGTGTCTGCTTTTTGCATCCTTTTCTTCACGTTATGAAGGTACCGGAGGATATTTTTAGCGAAACTTTTGCGTACAGTCAGATTTATTTTGCCGGAATTTGGGCGATGATTCTTTACAATATGACTGCCGGGATCCTGAGAGCATTGGGAGATTCTAAACGGCCTTTGTATGTCTTGATGTTATGTTCGTTTTGCAACATCGCCGGTGATTTTCTGCTGGTAGGTGTATTTGATACGGGAGTAGAGGGGGCCGCAGCAGCTACGGTGGCTTCTCAGATCATCAGTGTGATCTGTCTTTTGGTTCTTTTGCGCCGCAGTATGGGTGGCAGGCATGCATTGCCGGGTCGTCCCGTATGGGGCGGTGCTGAGTATGTGAAGGCCATGACTTTCACCGGGTTTCCGCTGGCGCTGCAGGCCATACTTTTTCCTGTAGCAAATTCTATTGTGCAGGCAAGTGTAAACCATATGGGAAGTGATTCCATTGCAGCCTGGGGCGTGTGCAACAAGCTGGATATGTTTATCTGGCTTGTTGCTGACGCTATGGGGCCGGCGCTGACCACCTATGTGGCACAGAATCTGGGAGCGGATCAAAAGCAGAGGGCGAGGAAAGGCGTACGGATCGGTACGGGAATGTCGGTAACAATGGTGGCAGGCATCAGTTTTGTGCTGTACCTGGGTGCGCAGGCGATGGGAGGATGGTTTGTATCCGGAGAGGATGCTGAAATTTTGATTCCGCTGGTTGTAAAGTACATGCGAATGATGGCGCCTTTCTATGTGTTTTATGCGGTGGCGGAAGCTTTGTCAGGAGCTTGCTGTGGTATGGGCGACACAGTGCGTTCCATGATCACTACCCTGATTACCGTTTGTCTGCTGCGTGTTGCGGCAATCTGGCTGATTCAGCCTATGTACGGAAGTATGGAATGTATTGTGTGGATCTATATTGCCTCCTGGAACGCTGCAGGGCTGGCCTTCTTGGTGATGTACCTCGTCAGATCAGAAAAAATCATATCTGTTCCATCGGAAACGTAATATTTTTAACGTGCATTTCTATATAGATTTGCACGTTTTTGTTTTAGGGAAGACTTGCATAATGGTTTGGCAGACTGTAAAATAGTACGGTGGAAAAAGAACAGATGGATGAGGAGGAATACAGATGGGGCAATGTAAAGTGAATTTTCAGAATGGGGTACGAGACGGCATCCCTATTGGACTGGGATATCTGGCAGTCTCATTTACACTGGGAATTGCAGCTAAGAATGCGGGGCTTACCGTATTGCAGGCAACGGTCATGAGTCTGACCAATCTGACTTCTGCCGGAGAATTTGCCGCGATCGGTCTGATCTCTGCAGGAGCATCCTATTGGGAAATGGCAATTACCCAGTTGATCATTAATCTGCGCTATCTTTTGATGTCATGTGCGCTTTCACAGAAGCTGGATTCGCATCTTCCGGTTCGACACCGATATTTTCTGGGACTGGGAGTGACAGATGAGATTTTCGGTATTTCTATTAAAGCCAGGGGAGAAGCAAAACTGAATCCCTTTTATACATATGGTGCTATGAGTATGGCTGTACCGGGATGGACGCTGGGAACCTGTATGGGTGTTATTATGGGAAATGTGCTGCCGGTTCGACTGGTAAGCGCATTAAGCGTGGCGTTATATGGTATGTTTTTGGCAGTTATCCTTCCTCCAGCCAGAACCAATAAAGTTTTGGCAGGTGTGGTTGCCATATCCATGTTGGTTAGTTTTGGGTTTGACAGTCTGCCGATTCCGGAATTTTTGCCTTCAGGAATGAAAATTATCCTGTTAACGGTAGTCATCGCAGGCGCAGCAGCTGTCCTGTTCCCAATTAAGGAGGAAGAACATGCAGAATAATGTATATTTATATATCCTGGTGATGGCAGTGGTTACTTATCTGATCCGTGTGCTGCCACTGACTTTCATTCGGAGAGAAATCAAGAATGTTACCATACGTTCTTTTTTATATTATGTGCCGTATGTCACCTTGGCAGTTATGACATTTCCGGGCATCCTGTACGCAACGGGCAGTATCTGGTCCGGGCTTCTGGGATTTGCTGCGGCAGTGATCCTGGCATGGAAAGACCGCAGTTTGTTTCAGGTGGCCGCTGTTGCCTGCGGAGTTGTGTTTGTGGCGGAGCTGTTTTTACTGTAGAAGATTGGAAACAGCCCTTCGCAGTGTGGGGCCTATTAGAGCTGCAATGATTATTTTTATGGCATCTCCCGGCAGATAAGGGATAACGCCGATGGACAGTCCGGCGAAAAAGTTTACAGAAAGCTGCCGGGAAAGCCACACGGTACCGAACAGATAACAGACGGCCATTCCCAGAATCATACCGATGACTGCCATATTTAATTTTCCCGGAAATCTCTCGATGAAGAAGCCGGCGATGAGAGCCAGGAAAATAAAGCCTATGAGATAGCCGCCGGTTGGCCCGGCCAGTTTGGCAAAGCCGCCGGAAAAACCGGAAAACACCGGTATGCCCACCAGACCGATCAGCAGATAGATCACACAGCTTACGGTACTAAGCTTCATGCCCAGTACAAACACAGTAAAGTAAATGGCCAGGTTGGTAAAGCTGATAGGAACCGGGCTAAAGGGCAGTGGAATGGAAAGGGGTCCAAGGATACAGGTAATGGCCGTCATAACGGCGATTAAGGTTAACTGATACGTGGTTAATATGTTTTTCTTTGTAGACTGTGTATGTTCCATATAGATCTCCTTATAATATAATAGTCTTATTTGTGCAGAGCCAGTATGTTTCTTCTGCAGCTATTATAGAAGTGAGAAGGTGAAATGTCAACCATAAATATAAAACAGTTAACATTAAAAACGCTGAAAAGAGATTCGGGGGACAGACGCAAAAAGGATTTTGTCTGCATATTATGAAAGGAATGAGAGAGAAAAATTGAGCAAAATTATGATGTATGCATTAGGCGGAACAGGATTTACGTTCTTTATGACTGCACTGGGGGCCGCTGTTGTCTTTTTCTTTCGTGGAGAGATTAAGGAAGGATTTCAGAAAGTGTTTTTAGGTTTTGCAGCAGGTGTTATGATTGCAGCTTCTGTCTGGTCACTGCTGATACCGGCCATTGATCAGGCGGAGAGTATGGGGCTGGTGGGATGGATGCCGGCCGCGGGCGGATTTTTGATCGGCGGGTTATTTTTATTCCTTATGGATCAGATTCTTCCCCATATTCATGCGAGGACAGGAGTGCAGGAAGGCATTCCTGCAAGATTGAAGCGTACCACTATGCTGGTATTTGCGGTGACGCTGCACAATGCTCCGGAGGGGATGTCCGTGGGTCTTGCTTTTGCACTGGCGGTGCAGGAAGGGATAGATCAAGGCGCACTGGCTGCAGCGGTCGCATTGGCTGTGGGAATCGGAATACAGAATTTTCCCGAAGGGGCGGCGATTTCCCTTCCGCTCAGGCAGGAAGGCTTAAGCCGTAAAAAAGCATTTGCTATGGGTGCTATGTCCGGAGCAGTAGAACCCGTTGCCGGTGTGGCAGCAGCGCTTCTGGCAGCAGAAGTACAGCGGGCTCTGCCCTGGATGCTGGCTTTTGCGGCGGGTGCCATGATTTATGTTGTGGCGGAGGAATTGATACCGGAAGCCAGTTTGAATGAACATTCTCATCTGGGCACCTGGGGTGTTATGGTGGGATTTCTGCTTATGATGATCCTGGATGTGGCCTTGGGATGACCAGGAAAGAATTTATAAAAAGTTTCCTTGTGGGTCATGATGAAACAGTGCTATACTAAATGCGATTGTACAGAGTGATACAATAGGATACAGAAAGGAAATGATATATGATTGCGAAAAAAGGCTCCAGTTTAATTCTGGAAGGCGGTGCTACCAGAGGTATTTTTACTTCCGGTGTATTGGATTATCTGATGGAACAGGATTATTATATACCCAATGTAATCGGGGTATCTATGGGGGCGTGCAACGGTACCGGCTATCTTTCCAGACAGGTGGGAAGAACCAGGAACTGTATTATTCAGGATGGTGACGGTGAGAATTATCTGGATATAAAGAACGCGATTAAGAATCGAAGCCTTTTTGATATGGATTTGATTTTTGATAAATATCCGAAAGAGATTTATCCTTTTGATTTTGAAACCTTTTTTGCGTCGCCGCTGCGGCTGGAGATGGTTGTGACCAATTGCCTGACAGGTCAGGCAGAATATCTGGGCGAAATGCAGGATCCGGAGCGTCTGATGCAGATTGCCAGAGCTTCCAGCAGCATGCCTATGGTATGCCCTGTGGTGATGCTGGAAGGGCAGCCTTATCTGGATGGAGGAATTGCGGATTCCATTCCCATTCTTCATTCGATTAAGACAGGACATAAGAAAAATGTGCTGATTCTTACCAGACAGAAAGGGTATCGGAAAAAACCGATTCAGAAAAGCAGACCCCTCTATCTGGCAGCATTAAAAGCATATCCCAATTTATACCGGGCGCTGATGAACCGGGCAAGGATTTATAATAAGACGCTTTCCTATGTGGAAAAATGGGAAAAAGAAGGAAAAGTGTTTGTGATTCGCCCTACGGTTAAGCCGGTGTCCAGGACAGAGACGAACAAAGATAATCTGACGGCATTTTATCAGCATGGATATGATATAATGAAAGCACAGTTTGAAGCGATGAAAGAATTTATTGGAGACTGAATATGTTTGAGCGTTTTTTTCCGGATGAATATCTGGATTCCACCTATACGGTTGACTTTGTGAGCCTGAAAGAACAGGGATATCAGGGCGTGCTGTTTGACATAGATAATACATTGGTGCCGCATGGCGCCCCGGCGGATGAGAGGGCAACCGCACTTTTTTCCCGTTTGCGGCAGCTGGGCATGGATTACTGTGTCATATCCAATAATCAGTTGCCCCGTGTGAAACCGTTTGCGGACAGTGTGCAGGCTAAATATATTGAAAATGCACACAAACCTTCCGTAAAAAATTATGTCCGGGCTATGGAATTGATGGGTACGGATACCTCGAATACGATTTTTGTAGGCGACCAGCTGTTTACGGATGTATATGGGGCCAAAAGAGCCGGCATCCGTACTATTTTAGTGAAGCCGATTCATCCCAAAGAAGAGATTCAGATTGTTTTGAAGAGGTATCTGGAGAAAATCGTGCTTTATTTTTACCGTAAAAAACAGAAAAAGGCCGCATCTTCTAAGGGTTTCTAAGGGTTCTTGAGAAAATGGTTGAAATTTCCCATAAGATATTATAAAATATTTTAGAGTAGTGTTTAATGTACGATTAAGGAGGAATATCTATATGATTTCAGCAGGCGATTTTAGAAATGGCATTACATTGGAGATCGATGGAAACGTAGTACAGATTATTGAGTTCCAGCATGTAAAACCAGGTAAAGGTGCTGCTTTCGTAAGAACCAAATTAAAAAATATTATCAACGGTGGTGTCGTTGAAAAAACTTTCAGACCGACAGAAAAGTTTCCACAGGCACGTATTGACCGTGTGGATATGCAGTATTTATATTCTGATGGCGATCTGTTTAACTTTATGAACGTGGAGACTTATGACCAGATTGCTTTGAATCGGGATGATATCGGTGATGCTTTGAAGTTTGTAAAAGAGAACGAAATGTGTAAAGTATGTTCTTACAACGGAAAAGTATTTGCGGTAGAGCCGCCGTTATTTGTAGAATTAGAGATTACGGATACAGAGCCGGGCTTTAAAGGTGATACTGCTCAGGGTGCTACAAAGCCAGCTGTTGTGGAGACAGGAGCTACCGTTAACGTTCCGTTATTCGTAAATCAGGGTGACAAGATTAAGATTGACACCAGAACCGGTGAATATCTGTCCCGTGTATAATTTATGACGTATACTCAGTTGTGCCCTCTTAAAGCTGCCGTCCTGCCGGTATGATCCGGCGGATGGCAGCGGTGCAGCTGTTGTGGGCAGATGTGCACAGTGCATTTTCTATTTTTTTCTATTCAGGTACATTCGTACCGATTTCCCCAATTTTTATTGAAAAGTTTAGCCATGCTTCATAAAATGGGCGAATCATGCTCGCATGAATGAGCACATTCTGTGAAGCATGAGGTGAGCGCCCGTATAGGAGCAAAAATGAGCTGTGTCAGCAGCAGAGAGCGCTGTAGGCGCGGTTTTGCGAATGGCGCGGGCGGAAGGACGTTATATAAAAGAAAGGATGATTCGTTGCATTATCAGTCGTTTCAAAGAATACTTTGCGCCCAGGTACAGCAAATACTGGGGGACAGAGCAGAAGTTATTTTTACACAGATTCCTCAAAATAACGGGATAGTAAGGAGTGCCATTTTGCTAAAAACTCCGGATGCCTGTATTTCTCCTGTCATTTATCTGGATGAATTTTATGAATGGTATGGAGAAGGGCGCAGTATGGAAGAACTGGCCCGGCAGATTGCGGATTTGTATCAGAATGGAGAGAGTATCAATCAGCTGGACCTGGAACCATTTTCTCATTATGAACAGGCAAAGTATCATATTTTTTACCGTCTTATCAATCGGGAGAAGAATTATGAGCTGCTGCAGGATACACCGCATTTTTCTTATTTGGATCTGGCAGTCGTTTGTTATTATAGGGTACCGGAAGGACCGTTAGAAGGAGCCACTGCACTGTTGAAGGATAAGAATCTGGCGATCTGGAAGATTACGAAAGAAGATCTATTTTACCACACCTGGATGAATACACCGTTTCGTCTGCCGGGAATATTTACAGGAATGAACGAATTATGTAAACTTGATTCCGAAGAGGAAATTATGTACGTGCTGACGAACACGGAGAAGCATTTTGGCGCTGCCAGTATGCTGTATCCCAATATGCTTTCTGATATAGGAAGCCAATTAGGGGAAGACTTTTATATTCTTCCCAGCAGTGTGCATGAATGTATCGTGGTGCCTGTATCCGGTGGATATAAAAGAGAAGAACTGCAGGATGTGGTGGCGGAGATGAACAGAACCCAGGTGGAGCCTGCCCAAGTGCTTTCAGATCATGTGTATTATTATGAGAGAAAAAACAGAAAAATCTTTGTATAGGCAGTGTGTATGAGGAAACAGGATATTTGGATTCTGTGTGACAATAGTGGTGAATATTCGGGAAGAATATGGAAAATTTTGTTGAAAAGTGGGAGAAAACCCTATAAATGATTCCAATTTTATAAAAAAAAACAGTGAGGTCAGAAGGTCCGGCTTTACAAGTGGGAAATTTTGTGCTATTATTACATAGTATGGTCGAAACAATGTCAGGTTGTTTCAGTTGGCAAGCATCTGTAGCTCAGTGGATAGAGCAGTGGTTTCCGGTACCACGTGTCGGGGGTTCGATTCCCTCCAGATGCGCTGTTTTTTTATGTGGAAGTTTTTGAAGGATATGATTTCCTCTCATAAAAAACATACATAGGGAGCATAGCATATAAGGGTTGAACGCTATGAAAAGGAGGACAGGCATGTTAGACGATTTCAGAGAATGGCTGTCAGACAATTTGAGATATATTCTTCTGGGTCTGACTATTTTAGTCGTTCTTTTGGTTCTGTACTTTGGGGTCAAGGGAATCGCCGGTCTGCTTAAGGAAGACGAAGACAAGGAGCCGGATAAAGTCACAGAACAGGATGTATCTGATAACGAAGAAGATGCAGATAACAGCGAAAAAGAGCCAATAGACGATACAAATCCGCTGGAAAAGAACGCGTACCCTGAATTGAATGCGGTAATCGAAACATTCTATACTGCATGGGGGAATAAGGATATCAATAGCATGAAGAGTGTTACTGACAGTTTTGATGCTACGGATGAAGCGAAGGTATTGAATTCTACTTACATTGAAAGTTATAACAATATCAATACTTATACGAAGAAAGGTCTTACGGACGGAAGCTATGTAGTGTTTGTTTCTTACGAGCTGAAGTTTGTGGACATCGACACACCTGCACCGGGGTTGACACAGGTTTATGTGGAGACAGATTCCAATGGTAAGTTCTACATCCATACCGATGATGAGGAACCGGAGATACAGACCTATGTTGAAAAGGTGACACAGGATGCAGACGTACAGGAACTCATCAGTACTGTACAGCAGGCATACCAGGATGCGCAGAACTCGGATGAAGAGCTGCGTCAGTTCCAGGAGCAGTTGGGTGAGGCTTCTAATATGGCAACAGAAGCCGCCGACGGATCTGTTTTGACAGTACAGGAAAACTGTTTTGTCAGAGAGACACCGGGCACAGATGGTGAAGTGTTAGGTTCACTGGAAGCGGGAGATACCATTACGAAAGTGACGAATGCTGCAGACGGATGGATCCAGGTGGACTATAATGGAAGTACTGGCTATGTTCGGGGTGATTTATTAAGATAGTGAACATGTAAAAGAGCTGCTGTCGATTGACAGCAGCTCTTTTGTCGTACTAAGATATTTTGATTTTGCTTAATTTACTTTTGTGATCTGTGCGTTAGGATCCCAGGTTCCGTCCGGTCTTAAGTAGTAGATATTGTTATCCACGTCCTGGATCCATCCGGTGGCCATGGAATCGTCTTTATGGAAGAAGTAGTACCATTGGCCGTCGATTTCTGTCCATCCCGATGCGCTGGAACCATCTTCCAGGTAATAGTATTTTTTGCCTCCAATGGTCTGCCATCCGGTGACTAGAGTACCGTCTTCCTGGAAATTGTATTGCTTGCCGTCGATTTCTGTCAATCCGGACGCCGTACGTCCATTGTCCAGGAAATAGTACATCTTGCCGTTGATGTCCTGCCAGCCAGTGGCTTTTTTGCCGTCGGAACTCAGATAATATTGCTGATCGCCGTCCTCGATCCAGGCAGAAGCGGCCATACTGCCGTCCGGATAAAAATAATAGGACGTTCCGTTGATTACGTTCCAGTCCGTGACCATGATACCGTCCTTTTGCAGATAATATCTCTTATTATCTTCTACATGCCAGCCGGTCATCATGACGCCGTCCTCATTGAAATAATAAAAATGTCCCTTGTCTTCCAGCCATCCGGTAGTCATAGTACCGTCAGCGCTGAGATAGTAGTTGTTGTTATGATCCTGGATCCATCCGACGGCCATGGTGCCGTCTTCATCCATATAGTAATGGTTTCCGTTGTGTTCCACCCATCCTGTGGTACGGGAACCGTCTTCCCGCAGATAATACCAGGAATCATCGTCCTGGATCCATCCGGAAGCGCAGGTTCCATTGGGAAGCAGATAATAGTAGGTGCCTTTATCCTTTACCCATCCGGTATCCATATATCCGTTTTCATCAAAATGATAACGGATATCATCAATGGTGAACCATTTGTCTTTTACAGCAACCTGGTTTTTTTGCAGGTATTTACGGCCATTTTCATCGTAGACCCAGTGATTTTCCTGTAAAGCAGTATCAATAGTGGCATTGAGAACTTTTTGGTCATCCATGGAAGTCGTGACATGTTTCAGAATCATCAGTCCGCCGATGCCCAGCAAACAGATCAGAACTACCAACAGGATGCCTTTTAAGGCTTTTTTCATATGTTTTTCCCCTGTTCTTTTGTACATGTGTTTGACGTATCATTTTACATCAGTATACAAGAAATACGGAAACAAAACAAGGGTCTGGTAAAATCTGCAAAAAGCAGGTAAACTATACCCAAAGGGCATACCGTAATCCATGCCCTCCGGGCGGACGTGCTTCGCACGATAAAGTAGGATTAAGACACACAAAGAGACAGGCGGGAGGAAGTATGGAATCGATTCGTTTAAATAAATATTTAAGTGAAGCAGGAGTCTGTTCCCGAAGAGAAGCAGATCGCCTGGCAGAGCAGGGAAAGATTCTGGTAGATGGTCTGCCCGCACAGGTGGGAATGAAGGTTTTGCCTTCTCAGCATATTACAGTAAACGGAAAAACAGTGAAGGCTGTGGAGGAACAGGTACTGCTGGCGGTGAATAAGCCGAGGGGAATTGAATGTACGGCAGAGCCGAAAGTGAAGAAAAATATTGTGAAGTTTGTGAACTATCCGGTTCGTATTTATCCGGTGGGACGTTTGGATAAGGATTCCCAGGGATTGATTTTGATGACGAATCAGGGGGATTTAGTGAATAAAATGATGCGGGCCGGTAATTATCATGAGAAAGAATATATCGTCACGGTAGATAAGCCGCTGACCCGTGAGTTTATTCAGCGTATGTCCCAGGGGGTTCCGGTTCTGGATACGGTGACCAGAAAATGTAAGGTATGGCAGACAGGTAAGAAAAGTTTTCATATTATTCTTACGCAGGGCCTGAACCGTCAGATCCGGCGTATGTGTGAATATCTGGGATATGAAGTGAAAACATTAAAGCGGATCCGGATTATGAATATTCAGTTGGGAGATCTGCAGGAGGGACAGTATCGTAAAGTGACAGAAGAAGAATGGAGGAAGCTGCAGGAATTGATCGCACATTCTTCCAATACCACAGTATATCAGTGAAAAACAAGGAGGTAGTCCATGGAACAGAAGCGTATGCGGGAACTGGTCGTTCTGCTGACGGAGGCGGCGAAGGCTTATTATCAGGAAGACAGAGAAATCATGAGTAATTTTGAATATGATAAGTTGTATGATGAACTGGTCAGTCTGGAGGAAAAAACAGGTATTACTCTGGCGGGAAGTCCTACCGTCACAGTAGGATATGAAGCGTTGGAGGAATTGCCGAAAGAGACACATGAGACTCCTATGCTGTCGCTGGATAAGACGAAAGATGTGGAAGCACTGAAAGATTTTGTGGGAGATCAAAAGGTTTTGATGTCCTGGAAGCTGGATGGGCTGACCATTGTTCTGACTTATGAAAATGGAGTTCTTGCGAAAGCAGTCACCAGAGGAAATGGTCTGGTAGGAGAGGTCATCACGAATAATGCCCGGGTATTTGAAAATATACCGCTGCAGATTGCCCATAAGGGGACGGTAGTGCTGCGGGGCGAGGCAATCATTACTTATTCAGATTTTGAAAAGATTAACAGCCAGATTGAGGATGTGGATGCCAAATACAAAAATCCGAGAAATCTGTGCAGCGGTTCCGTACGTCAGTTAAATAATGCGGTCACTGCAAAGCGTCATGTAAAATTTTATGGATTTGCTCTGGTTCGTGCGGATGGCATAGAGTTTCACAATTCCAGGGAGAATCAGTTTGAGTGGCTGAAAGGTCAGGGATTTGATATGGTAGAATACCGAATCGTGACCAGAGAGACAGTGGAAGAGACGGTACAATATTTTTCGGAAAAGATTGTATCAAATGATTTCCCTTCTGACGGACTGGTTCTTTTGTATGATGACATTGCCTATGGGGATGCCCTTGGCAGTACGACCAAATTCCCGAGAAATGCGTTTGCTTTTAAGTGGGCAGACGAAATACGGGAAACCACTCTCCGTGAGATTGTATGGAGTCCGTCCAGAACCGGTCTGATCAATCCCGTTGCTGTTTTTGATCCAGTGGAGCTGGAGGGAACCACGGTAAGCCGTGCCAGCGTGCACAATATCAGTATCATGAAGGAACTGGAATTGGGGATCGGAGATAAAATCCAGGTATACAAGGCCAATATGATTATCCCGCAGATTGCAGAAAACCTCACCAGAAGCGGAATTCTGCCGATTCCGGATACCTGTCCTGTGTGCGGTCAGGAGGCACGGGTGCAGAAAACCAATGAAGTGGAAGCCCTGTATTGTATGAATCCGGAATGTCAGGCAAAGCAGATTAAGTCCTTTACTTTGTTTGTAAGCCGGGATGCTATGGACATTGACGGATTGTCGGAAGCAACCCTTGAAAAATTCATTGCCAGGGGATTTCTCCGGGAGCTGGGAGATATCTTCGAGATTTCCCGCTACCGGGATGAAATCATACAGATGGAAGGATTTGGTGAAAAATCTTATCAAAATCTGATAGACAGTTTGGAGAAGGCAAAAAAGACTACGCTGGCAAAAGTCATTTATAGCCTGGGAATTCCTAATATCGGTCTGGCGAATGCAAAAGTAATCTGCCGCTATTTTGACGATTCTCTGGAAAAGATGCTTTTGGCAAAGGAAGATGAGGTCAGTGCCATTGAGGGTATCGGTCCGGTCATTGCCGGATCCTTCTGTGCTTATTTTGCAGATGAAAAACACGTGCAGATGTTAAAATATTTATTATCTCATCTGGAAATCGAGGAAAGGCCGGAAATGGGAGAACAGAAATTGGCAGGCCTGACCTTTGTTATCACAGGAAGTGTCCATCATTTTGCAAATCGGGCGCAGGTAAAAGAAGTGATCGAGGCGCAGGGAGGCAAAGTGACGGGAAGCGTGACTTCCAAGACCCGGTATTTGATCAATAACGATACCACATCGAATTCTTCTAAAAATAAAAAAGCGAAAGAACTGGGAATCCCGATTTTGTCAGAGGAAGATTTTTTAAAGATGCTGGAATAGAAAGTTTTGTATCTGAGATTTTGACAATTGTGATATAAGAAAAGGCTTTTCATGTTTAGGAAGTCTGTGTTATACTAGGAAACGATAGAGAAACGTGAGAAAGGATTTGACAAAAATGCCGATTAAAGTACAAAGCGATTTACCTGCAAAAGAAATACTGGAGAGAGAGAATATTTTTGTAATGGATGAGCACCGTGCTCTGCATCAGGATATTCGTCCGATTTCTATTTTAATTTTGAATATTATGCCGAAAAAAGAAGAGACAGAACTGCAGCTGCTGCGTTCCCTGTCCAATACACCGCTTCAGATTGACGTTACTTTTATGACAATGGCAAGCCATGAGTCAAAGAATACTTCCGCCAATCATCTGAATAAGTTTTATATGGAATTTCAGGATATTAAGGATCAGAAGTTTGACGGTATGATCATTACCGGAGCACCGGTAGAGAATATGGAATTCGAAGAGGTAGATTACTGGGAAGAATTAACGGAGATCATGGACTGGAGAGAAACCCATGTAACTTCTACGATTTATCTGTGCTGGGCTGCACAGGCAGGTCTGTATTATCACTATGGACTGCAGAAAAGACCGCTGGATCAGAAAATGTTCGGTTTATTCTGGCATAAGGTAGCAAACCGCAAGATTCCGCTGGTAAGAGGATTTGATGATCTGTTTCTGGCGCCGCATTCCCGTCATACGGAAGTGCCCATCGAAGACATTCGTGCCTGCAAAGATATCACAATTTTAGCTGAATCGGAAGAGGCCGGATTCTTTCTGGGAATGGCCAAAGAAGGCCGTCAGATTTTCGTTATGGGGCATCCGGAGTATGACCGTGTGACATTAGAAGGCGAGTATCAGCGGGATCTGGGAAAAGGCATGGACATTCAGATTCCGAAGAATTACTATGTAAATGATGATCCATCCACAAAACCGAACCTGATGTGGCGTGCCCATGCCAATAATCTGTATACCAATTGGTTGAATTACTACGTATATCAGGTGACGCCGTATGATTTGGACGGGACGCCATTTTAATGGTGCATGCAAAGAATTTGTTGAAAATTAGAACAACACTAAGGGGTATATTGTAAAGGGCAATATACCCCTTAAATTGAAATATTGATATCACCTGTGAATCCGGTAAAATTAAAATTTCATCTTTGATTTCGTTTTTGATAATTCGTTAGAAAGTATTTCTTGTTCTTTGACAGCATCAGATAATCTTTTTTCTAAAAGTTGAATGATCTCTTCAGAAGATTTCCGTATCAGATTAACGGTAATTGTACTTTTTAAAGGCTGTTCCTGTATATAAGTAGGTTGTATAAATCCAATCGCTTTTGTACCATTAAAAGTTATTTCATTTAAATTATCTGTATCAGAAAGCAACGCGTATATTTCCGATCTGTCTACATTCGTCCATTGTATTCGTAAGTCATTTTCACCCAATATAAAAATGTTGGTACATTCATGTTCTGAGCTATCTTTTAAAGTAAATTTCATTTTGCCACCTCACTAATTGTTAAGATTATTATTCATTAAGAGATATTATTTTAATGCACCCAATTCATCCGTCCGGCACATATGTCCATCCGCTGCCAGATAATACAGTTTACCGGTTTTATCCTGGAATAAACCAGTATCCATAGCCCCATTATCTCCCAGGTGATACCAATGACCGTTTACCTGCTGCCAGCCGGTGGCCATTTTGCCATCTGTCAATAAATAATACCATGTACCGCCATCTTGAATCCAACCAGTACGCATGGCACCGGAAGCAGGATCTGTATAATACCATTCTCCTTTTATATTCTGCCATCCAGTTTCCATACATCCCTGTCCACACAGGTAATACCAGGCATCGTGTACTTTCTGCCAGCCGGTCAGCATCCAGCCTTCTGCGTCAAACAGATACCATTTACCGTCAATCAATTCCCAGCCTGATTTTGTATAGGTGCCGTCTGCGTGCCGATACCACCAACGGTCATTTTCTTCTATTCATGTCCCCATATTTTTATTACCTCCTACTATGCTGTAATCTGGTCTTCCGTAACCAGCAATGCGGCTGTATCCGATTGCATAGGACTTCTTACAGACGCCGCCTCCATTAGCGATCATACCAGATGCCCCGGATGTATTCCCCTCTATGGTATACACCATGCCTCCGGATACCTTATATACAAGACCGGTATGACAAATGCGAACGCTATTTTTAAAGAATATCTGATCGCCTGCTTTAGGGTTTTTATACCACTGTCTCTTATTTTTGTAATACTGTGCACTGGTAGGGGTATACGCGGAGAATCCGCCGCAGAGCAGCTTTTTTGCCTTTTCCCGTCCATATGCCTTGATGAAGCACCAGTCTACAAACATATCGCACCAGGCATTGCCATTCATACCGAAATACTGGCCATACTTGGTGTAATTGTTATTTCCTGCGTTTGCTGTTTTACTGTTTAACTGGCTGTTGTTTTTCTTTTCCAGGTAGCCGACCTCAGCGGTGGCAACAGCGATTACTTTATTCTCTATGCCCATTACATGACTCCTTTCATATAAAAGGAGGACGATCACTCGCCCTCCGGTTTTAGTATTTTGATAACAAATAAATTTAATCAATTATTTATCTATGTTAAGCGATTCGTTTCCAGCGATATACAGTAATATAAGACTGTACAATACTTTGATCAGATGTAAGTTTAGTATCAGTGCCGGGTGATGCATTGCCGGAATTAAAAGCGGTGCTGTTGGCCGTATTGCCAGATGCTTCACCAGTATCGAACGCAGAAGATGATCCTGTATTACCGGATGATGTACCAGAAGTACTTTTAGATGCTCCTTCAGTTGCAGTCTTTGGTTGTGTACTGGTATAACCAGCTCTAACGGGAGTAGTCGCAGAATACGAATTAAAGTTTACCGCGTATCCTTTTTGCGCTCCGCCTGTATCAATCTCTCCTGATGCTCCAATTGTTACCGTTCCATTCGCTTCGTTTATATACCAATTGTTGGCATCATATCCAAATGTGCCAGAATGTTTATGAGCTGGTACATTGTGCGTGTGCGCAATAGTATGTGTATGGCCATTTAAACTATGAACATGAGCTCCAACATTGTGAGTATGCTCATTTAATCCATGCGTATGTTCCCCAATTTCATGGGTATGTTCATTAACGGTATGACTATGAGATAAATCAATCGTTTTAGCTCCGCCAGTGCTGCCTGCCATATTAAAATCAGGATCGTCAGGATCAACACCGATTAGCACTTTACCGGAGCCATAGGATTCCCATGTTCCGCCGAATAATGTTTGTGGATTGGCAGGATTTTCAGAAGTATAGATAGAACCGACAGGATATACTTTTGATAACATGCCATTTTCTAAACTGTTAAATGAATTGATCAAATTTTGCATTTGCTCCATCAGCGATTCTACTTCACTTTTTGTGGTATTGATAGCATTCAGTGCATTTTGTGTGTTAGTGGTTCTGTTTTCATCTGCTTCTACACGACTAGTTTCAGCCAAGACTCTATTATTTTCATTTGTAATACGCTGTTCTTCTGCAGAAATCCGATGATTTTCATTTGTAATACGTATTTGTTCTTCATCAGTAATTTGATTGTTTAATGCAATAATCTTTTTTTGTTCTTCTATCGTTTTTTCAGTTTCCTCAATACAAGTTTCGGTTGCATCAGTACAGTCATTTATACTTTTTCTGACTTCTGCCAATATTTCTAAAATACCAGTAATTTCCTCAGTGGGAATAATCGTCGTTGGGTCTACTAAACCGCCTTCCACTCGATAATGAAACAAAGTGCTGTATAAGACGCCCGTTTCATTAATCAGAATTAATTTTGCGGGAATCGTACCGTCTATAGCGCACATGGCTTGTGTGAATTTAATAGAGATTATGTTATTCGTAACTGTACATTTATTATAAATGCGGTCATCAACCTGTATATAAACATCAACTCCTCCTGGAATTGTGTAAGGTTTTCTATTATGAGTGAGTTCTATCTCTAAGATTCTTGCATCTTTCTCGTATTGCTGTGCAACAAAAAAGATTTTATCATATTTTTGTGACAGATCTATTTTCTCTCGGATAGGATCTGATAGTTGCATATTTCACCTCCAAAGAAAAGAAGTATAGATTTCTCTACACATCTTTGTTTTTTGTTTTATTCTCTTTGCTTTTTTCGTAATCTTTCATTTCAAGTGCAGATTGTTTATTTGCTAAATCATGTATTTCTGTATACAGTCCTGATACAACCATGTCCAAAATACAAATGTGTAATCCAGATTCATTTAATACAGAACTTAAATCCCGTCTGATATTGGATAAAGCTACCGATAGAGGGATCTGTTTTGTGTTATTTTTTTCATTCATGATTCATTCTCCTTTAGTTTCAAATGATTTATAATATTTTCCAGAGCAACGATACGATTTAATAACTCTTGTTCCCGTTCAAATAATGTTTGTTCACCCTTCCATAAAACGCTGATAGAAGAGTACATATCTATGGATTTTTGATTCTCTGATAAGATGACAGGGTGTAAAGCATAACCTTCTCCAATGACAAACCCGATGTGGTTTGCTTTCTCTGGATCTTTAATCAGGTTATAGTTATATATTTTTGATCCCATAATAATTTCCTCAATGCTTTCATCAAATTCAGAAATGTTCTCTTTGATTTCTGCTAAGGAAGAGGTATTCCATCCGGCAGCTTCTACAGTTCCTCTGTAGTATGCATCACCTGAACGGCAGGAAAAAACAATTGTATTTTCAGTTCCATACGGGGAGTCTTCCATACAATTTGTGCCAAGACCAATTCCGTGCCAAGATTTAATGTTTAAATTGCTGCCAACCCATGAGATGCCGTCTTGTCCAGCGGTAAATTCACTAACTACCTGATATTTTGAGGGATTTCCTAGTGTGATTTTTTGAGAAGCATGAACCGAACCATCGGCAGTCATGCCAGACCCATTATAACTACTATCATAAATCGAAAAACGGTATCCATCTAAGCATGCAGTATGTGAACCGGAATTACATATTAACGATTTATCTTCGTCACTAATAACAAATACTCCGATTTTACCTCCAGAAGCATTAATAGTTCCAGAGATATTCGCATTAGTTGCGGTTAATTTGCCGTCGTGAGTTACCCTAAAAGGTGCTTGATTCCTATTGCTGTAGGTAGTACCAGACCAAAACGCAGGAGAGATTTTGTTTTTACCAACACCGGCAGATTGTCCAGATGATGCATCATAAATATCATTTTCACCAATTTTCCACGGGCCAATCGTACCATTGATACAGGTTAATCTTGTGGCAACAATATCCCCATTAAAGTAAGCAGAACCTATATTAGAAATACAGAAATTTTTACTTTTAATAGACCCATTCGTTAAATCAATAAACATACCTTCATCAGAATAGCCATCAACTTCCTCGGATGAAGAGCTGTAATTCATTGACCGCAATGAGCCGCCTACCATTTCGCTGCCTTCTATATACCCGGCAATTACCGCTTCTGCGATAACCCCATAATGGGTTTCGCTGTTATAGGTAAACTCTCCGAATACTGCTTTTAATGAATCTAAATTATCGTCTGAAAAATAGATGCCGCCTGATGTAATCCACGATTCTTTTGGCAGAAGAGTACCTGTGTCTTTATCTCTGCGGCGACAGTGAATTCCCGTGTGATCCTGTGATACCTCTTCATAACGGCTGCCATTAGTTATATTGATCAATGTGGTATTCAAACCGTCCTGAATGGATTGATTCCATGTGGTAATTGCATCGGAACTTTTTTGCCAGTATGATTTATTGATATTTACAGAGTGTGCCGCTGACTTCACCTGTTCTAAGGCAGAAGCCGCTCTATCTTCGGCAGTAACGGCAAAGAGGGCAGTGCCGAACCTGGCGCTAAAATCTGAAAAGTCTTCAAAGTTAATGTTATAACTCAGCAATCTTACCTTTACTGCATAATCATCACGATATCCAACCATAATATAGTTACCTAGTGTAAACTTTGCGGCTGTTCTTTCAAACTCTTTCAAAGCGAGCAGATTCACCATATCCAGTGAAAAATTTAAAGTAGGTTTACATCGATCCGATAGATTCTTTTTTGCATCATCCAGTAATGCCTGTTTTGCTTCAATAATCTCTCTGTAAGTATATTTTTCAGTTATTAAAAAACAATCATCGCTGTAGGTATCCTCTGACATAAAGCGGGAGAGATAATGTCTTTCTTCTTCTGTGAAGTTAGTATCTATATCCAGTAAAGTAGCTATGTCAGACATTTGAGTTTGAAGCTGCGCGATCTCTTGATTTAATGTATCCACGCTAGTTTGTTTGACAGCTATTTCCGCCGCAATTGCGTCAATCGTATCTTTTGTTTCTTTATACTGGTAATAATATCGATGTGAGGGATCTCCGTGCCCGGCGCTTGCATGAGCGGCAAGAACTTCTTCGTATTCCATCTTGCGTATTTTTAACATCACCAGTCCATAATCTTCCCAGACAGTAGAGCTATCTGAATCTGGCATCTTCGCATTTAGAGTGTCAATTTCGTCATATGCTTCTTCACATTCAATTAATAAATTGCGGTATATAGGAGTTTGTTCATGAAATAATTCCTGATAAACCAGATATTTCTGATATAATTCTTTCCCCATCCATGCAGGAGTAGCATAGTAGGATAAATCCATAATATATTCCATGCCGGTATTTACTTCACGGATATTTAAATCGTCCTTGCCATAGGGACGGATCACAGTTTTAATGTCCTCAATATCAGATTCTATATTGATTTCTTTTGCAAGGTTTTCACGTGAGATATATACGTTAGTTTCCTCACCGAATGTTTCAGAATCATAAATATTAATTAAGTTATTTATGGTATCAAAAATAAATATGATTTTAAATGAGTTTGCAATTTCTTCGTTAAGGGTAGAATAAATATCTTTATCGTCGATCTCCAAACTTCTTTTCTGTGCTATCAGGCCATCGTCGATATGTCCGATTTTCCAGTGCGGTACTTTTTCTAACACAATATGCAGGAGAGATTTATTTATATTTTCCGGGTTATACAGTTGTACGCCATCTAAGCTGGTATCATCACCCTGGTTAATTCGTAATGTCACAAATTTACGTGTCAGTTCATTTTCTGCTGTTTTTAATGATACTTCTTTATATTCTTTATCCCCTTCTGCGTGTGCTTCTACAGAAGTGATTTCAAACATGGCGATACCCTCAACATATACCTTACGAAATTCTTCAATTAAATGATAAGTTTTAGATTCGCGTTTTTCCCCATTATCGTCTGTGTAAAAATGCGGGGTATGAAAACTCATTTCACTGATTTCATTGAAGACAAAATCACCTTTTAAGTCATAGTTAGGAATCCCGTTTATTTTTTTACCAATTACATCGCATAGAAATAAAGACGGTTTTTGGGGATTACCAAACAAATCAAATGATAATAGCATTAGTATTCACCAACCCTTCGTTCATTTCTGTATGATATAGACAGACTGCAAGATCCTTCCACACTTATCTCATTATTCAGCCTCGGAACCAGTCGAAAGAAATTCCAATTAAAGGAATCAGAATAAGATTCTTTTTGGTCAGAATAAATTTCCTGATACTTACCGTCTATATGTATTTCATCTCCGATCACACAATGATTTAATGTTAATATACGGTTATTATCTGTCATATTTTTGATGGAAATAGTTTCTGTCATTGGGATAATGATTAAATCAGGATAAAGATAGGATAAAGAATCCGTATCACTATAAATAGTAAAAGTAGAAGAGGAATTTATATTATAATCATGCCTGAGTAATTCTGTGTAACCACATGTAGAATTACAGGTGAATGTAATAGAATATCCTATAATTTTATTATTGATAACCTTTTTCGTCATGCTTGTAACTCTGCATAAATAATAGATGTCTGAAATATTATTATCATAGATTGCAAGCCAATGTAAGTTTTTATCAGGCAACAGCCAGTTTATGATCTCTCTATGTGTGAATTCATTAAAGGGTGTGTGGTCGCAATGCATGATTGTCATGTTAATTTTTAGTGGCTCTCCTTCTGTTGTCCCAAAATCAAATGTATAATTAGAACTGTCAGATTTATCAGTAAGTGGTTTAAAATCAATACCGAGTTCTTTATCTATATCCAATGATTCTCCAATACTGCATAATATACATTTAAATTCTTTCAATGAGTGATCGTTATATATCATGTTTTTCGCAAATGTAGTAGCCATTTTTACCTCCTTTCTGTGGGGAAATAGTAAAGTATTAAAAGGAGTGCCATACGACACCCCTTTTCGTTTACATTCTGTTTAACTTAGTAGCAAAATTTTTGAAACTCTGATCAACAACTTTCTTAGCGATCTGTTCAAACTCCTGTGAAGTAACTGAGTCACCATTTTCAATCGTTACAAGCGGTGAATTAATCTGCAGAGTAGTACCGGCATCATTTTTCGTGACATAATTATGAGGTAAAGAGCCACTTAACATATCCATGGGTTTCCTCCAGTCCATTTTTGACATTTTATATAAATTCTGGACTTGATCTGCGTTGAAAACCATATCTCCATAGTCTAGCTGTCGTAAGGTTCCATACTTAGTAACAATGACTTCTGAGCCTAATCCTTCTTCATCGGTTAAGGCCAGTCCTTTTTTGGCATTTTTAGTACCGGATTGATATGCAAGGGCATATTTCTTTAAGTTTGGTGTTGGTGTGTCCCATTCAGGCTCCCATTCCCCTTTGCTGTTTACCCAATAGTATAGACTGCCGTTAGCAGACCTTACATACTTATCTGTTGCCATAGAACCGTCTGACTGAAGATAGTAATCTTTCCCTTTGTCATTCACCCATTGGCTTGCTAACATTGCACCGCTGCTGTCTAAATAATACCATGTCCCGTTATCATTAATCCAGCCGGTGTCCATATAGCCGCTATCGTTAAAATGGTACCATGTATTGTCTATTCTTTGCCATTTATTAGTGGGATAACTGCCGTCCTGGTTCTGATACCACCAGCCGGTACTATTCTTTAGCCATATACCTGCGTCAGAGGCAGAAGGATCCGCATATTTGGATTCGGCGCCGACAACTTTAGATGTGGATACAGGTGTACGGGTTGATTCAATTTTACTTCCATCAATACTAACATTTGCCGAGACACTTTCTAAGGCTTTTTGATATTCCTGAATTGCGCTCTGTGCATTTTTCCATGGATTTACAATATCGTCGGATAGTTTAAATCCGTATTCATCTGCGAGAATCCCCAATTCTTTGTAAACAATAGAATAGTTGTCTTTTGCATAAGACAGCATTTCCGCGATTGCCTTATTCTGTGCTTCTAAGTTGGTTTCCAGAATATTAAGAGTTTCATCCTGTGCGCCTTTAAAATTATCTAAGTCTTCTTCCAGGGCTTCTTTCTTTTTATCAACGGAAAGATCATAAAGATAATCTTCGAAATCTTTTTCTGCATCTGCAAGCTGTTGTTCTAATTCCATGCGTTTGGCAGCGGTTTCTTTCGTAGTGTCATCCCGCATAGCATCGATCTGTCTGCGAATCTCCGTTATCTTTTTCTGATATTCTTCCAGTTCATTTTTTTGGTCTCTGGCTTTTACTTCCTCATCAATATCTTTTTTGCGGGCGTCGATCAGTTCCTGATATGCCTCGGTTTCTTTTTTTAGTCCGTCTTCAATCAAGTCCATGATTGCATCTTTGGCTGATTTCACAGCCTTTACAGCGTCAAGCTGATCTTTGATGTATTTCCGCAAGGTTTTATTATATTCTTCCTGAGAAATATCGCCATTCACTAAGTTTTGCTGTAAGGCTTTGATCGCCTCATTGTAATTTGCAACTTCTTGTCTGGCAGCCGCCATTTGTTCTGCAATGAGAGCAATGCTTGTAAATCCCGTAGAAGTGATAGTAGCATTTTTGTCAAAAATACCGTCAGTAAGAAGTAAGTCATTCAAATCGGACGCAACGTCTTGAATGTCTTCTAACCTGTCCAACATCTTTTCAAATTTGTCTAAACGAATTTCCCGAATCTGCTTTTCAAATTCATAAAGTTCTTTGTTGCATTTGATGATGGATTCTTTTACTTCTTCAATCGAAGACTGCCATTCTAACCACGTATCGGAATGAAGCCCTATGGTTCCGTCGGCAACTAATGCGTCTAACTGTTTCTGCATCTCACGTTGCTGCGCCTGCAGATAAGCCCTGATCTGTTCGGTCTGGACAATAGAATTGCGTACATAAGATTCGCTTTCAGCTTTCTCCTGTGTTTTCAAAAGAGAATTATAAGCGTCATTCATACCAATTATTGCTTCATGATATTTGATTAAGTTTTCATAATCATCCTGAATGTTCGCAATCTTTTGTATTTTTGCGTCACGGATTTTGTAATTAAGATCAGCAATTTTATTTTGTAAATCCGTTGCTTTCTCATAATATTGCTGATATTTTTGTATCTTTTCATATAAGGCATCATCTGCAATTCCTTCTATTTCGATACTTCCGTTACGGACTTTTTGGGCATAATAGTCATCCAGTCCTAATGCATTGGCTTTCGACATGTAGTAGGATGCAGAACCTCTATAGGTAGATTGCAATTCTTCTGTATTTGCTACATACTTATCAATAGAAGTATTTTGATTACGATATAACTCAAATTCCTCTGAGACAGTTTTAAGCCTGCTGTTTAAGTTTTCAGCAACAGAAAGCAACCGCTCAATATGATCAATTTCATTTTTCGTTTTTTCTGTGTTTTCTTTTATTGCCTTTGTATTGTCGCTTATGGCAGAAGAGGATGAGCCTCCCGGAGAACTGCCGCTTCCATTTCCTCCTGCATATGCGTGACCGCCAATCGCAGCCGTACCAGACGCATGGGCAGCTCCACCATTCATTTTTGCATGAGAACCACGTACATAGCCATGCTTTAGAAGCTGTTTTGATTGTTCGTGATTGAAAATAATATCTCCAATTCTAAGATCAGCAAATGTTGGATACCCGTCATTAAATATCCGCCAATTACCATCTTTAGATACAACGATTTCAGCACCTAATTCGTTGATTAATGCTGTTTCATTTTTTCTTAATCCCCAGTGTCCATTCGCATGTGCAGTACCATGATATTGATGTTTGATTACAGAACCGATACCAGCACCAATACCGGCGCCAATACCGGCGCCAACACCAGCATTCATGGCACCACCGATAGCACCAACACTACTAGTTAGCACAGAAATGGTTACTACTTTGCTTTTGATACTATCTATTGAGGCTTTCAGCTGCAGCACTTTTCCCAGATCTGGTGTAGAAACATTAAGAGTGGCGGGCTTACTGGTAATCCCGTTGATTGCACCCGTTAAACCGCTGACTACGGCTGCCCCTTTGGCATCAGGGTTTGCTTCTACTATTGCCTCATTTGGCAGGTTTAAGGTGGTTTGGATGTCCACCGTACCCAGTTGAGCAGCAATATCTTCGGCAGACATTGTACCAGGATCTATCCCTAGTTTAGCCATGATTTCTAGTTCCGTCTCAGATGCCCCTTGTAATTCATCCAACAAACTGGATTTTGTTGCTTCTAAGCTGGGGGTATCAACTGTAATGCCAGCGGATTCTAATTCGGGGGCAGCATCTAATAGCTGTTGTACTCCTACGAGCTCCTGCAATGTTTCAATGACGTTTGCGGTGTCATCATCGATTTGTGAAGTATCAACATTCATTATGGCTGGAGCATCTAAAAGCTGTTTTTGATAATAGAGCTCTGTTAGTGTATCTATAGCCTCTTGTGCTCCTTCGGCTTCAATATTAATTGTACCATCTTCATTTGTGAACTCCCTGAGATCAGAAGTTGCATCGGCTATTTGGGAATTTATATATTCCATGCCATCAGAATCATAGACTATTTCATCTTGTTGAATATTGAAACTAGAATCAAGTTCCAATCCATAGTCTTGTGCCAGCTTCTGTAAATCTTTTTCGATGGATTTTTTAATGGCCTCTGTATTGTCGCCATACAAATCTGGGTCATCATTCAATTTTTGCCATTCTTGTTGCATAACCTCTGCTGTAGTTTTTGCCGCTTCAATTTCATTATTGCGGTCTTCAGCAGTTTTATTCATTAGCTGATCTAGGACAGTACCCATTTCATCAATAGAATTACGAATACTTTCTACACGGGCTTCCTGTTCAGCAATAACAGCATCTGTGACAGTAGTATCCCCCGCCGCTTTCTTCTGTTTTAATTTTTCGAGTTTTTGTGTCTCCGTACCAAGATCTGTATATAATCCCTGGATTTTATCATTTGCTTCTTCTACACTGCCTGCAAAATTGTTGATGAAACCAAAATCTTCTAAACGGCCACAGATAGCCATAAATGCTTCAAACGACAGACCAGTAGCGTTGGCTGCTTTTTGTAAATCATCAATACTCAGTTTCCACGTATCCGTATCCGATGAGTATTCAGCCATGTTTAACTTCTGTAAATCTTGTAAGAAATAATTAAGGCCTTCTTTACCCTCGGTAAAATAGCGTTGTATTTTTGGCAGATTCTCTTCCCAGTTATCCACACCGGTCATTCCATTAGGAGAGAAGAGAGCAGCGATGGATTTAAAATCATCCGTACCAGTCAGTCCATCTTTTGCCAGTTCATTCGCTTTTTTGATCATCTCAATCATACTGAGATATTTGTCGCCGGCATTTTCAGAACTTTGAGCATTTGTGGCTGCATCAAACATTTCGTTCGTATGGATATCAATAGACGTCGCTTCCTGATTATGAAGTTTCTCTATTTTATCCATAACATCCTGATATGTGCCGTCAAAATCTTTATCTTCGATTGCGATTTCATATGCCAAATCAAGATCTTTTCCCGAAAGTAGTGAAATATCTTTAAAATTTCCTTTGAATTTATCCGATAATTTTGCACTTTTTTCAATAGCATCTTCAATCGTTTTACTGATACCGAAACGTTCTTTCCATTTGCCAATTTCTTCTGTATCATCACCAAATATATCAGATAGAATACTTTGCGCTTTTTTCTGATATTCACTAGTAGACATTTTAGATGGGTCTAAATTAAACAATTCAGTCATAGACTTTTGTACTTCTGGATCCAATTCTGATAAAGGAGAAATATATTCCTGATACAAGAATTGTTTCATATTTCCAGAATATTGATCGTATACCGTACTAAAATCTATATTGTTTAAACTACCTAAAATTCCAGTTTGCAGTTCATTCGAAAAATCAGAGAATGTATCGCTTGTCTGCAAATATTGCTGTGCGGATGGAACCATGGATTTCCATGTTTCCTCCTTTAGCAAATCGTTTGCTTGTATTTCTTCTGAAGTGGAATCAGCAGTTGCCTGCAATTCTTCTTGACTCTCTGTAAATTCCGCAGTCACGTTATCGATAAGTTCAGTGACAAGTGTACTATCTTCTTTAAACTTATTTAAATCTTTTTCGTCAATAGAAATTCTATATACTGTTTCACCATCAGTATAACGACCATTAATCTTCCCTGATGTGTCCGCTACTTCAATTCCGTTAGCATTTAAAAGACGAACATAATCTCTATATGATTTAGAAGGATCATCATAGTCTTCAGTATTAAATATAAGGAAACCAGAGTTTATTAAATTTTTGATATCTTCAGTTACTGCCTCTTGTTTCTTTTTTGATCCTTCTAGGAATGTATTTGTATTTCCAAGTTCACCTTGCAATTTTTGATTTTTCTCAGAATAAATATCTACTTCTGCCGCAGCACCAGCAAAAGTATCGTTGATATTTTGACTGATTGTAGCATGAGCAATCTGTCTTTGAATATCATATACTTCCTGTAAAGCAGAAGCAGCGGATGCGGCATTAGAACCCAAATTTAGAATAGCATTTCCCCGACTGTCATATCCACTTACCAATGTAGGAGATAAGCTTGCCAATTGATTACTGATGTCTAAATAATTTTGATACTCGTCAGTGCCCAACGAAACATTTTCATTTGTGATAGTATTTACACCTTTTTTTAATTCCGCATATTTATTGGCTAATCCTTCAATAGCATCAGATGTTTGATTTATCTCATCAACATTATCTGCAAATTGACCCGATAAATCTGTGATAGTGGAAGTGGCATTTTCATATTTAGAATATGCAGAGGATATTGCTTTCTGGGCTTCTTCCCCTTTCTCAACAGCAATCTCGTTTCTGTGGATGTAGTTGTCTATCGCAGTAACTAATGCATTAACACCTGCGGAGATAAGCATATTCGCCCCCATGTTGAGTGCAAAAGATCCTACTGTACCGGCGACGGATTTTAATCCTTTACCGAAAGAAGTAGTTTCTTTTCCGGCTTGTTTCATGTAATTTCCAATATCTTGGATATTACGTTTTCCAGAATCAACGTCAGATAAGAAGGTAAGTAATTCCTTATCTGTTTTTCCTAAAGATTTTGCCCAACCTTCCCATTGTCCAGTTTTTGGTGCTTCTAATAAATTCAATTTTTGTATTTTTGAAGCAGCATCTTTAAATTCATCGCTAATAGTCGGTAACTGTTTCTTTGATTTACTCAAGAACGTACTTAATCCACTATCAGAATCGTAGTTTACAATCATTGTTTATTCTGATAAAATAAAAACAAATACAACTTGCAATTATATTTGCTTTTCGGAGGTACAATATGAGTAATGGCAGAATATGTTTGGATTGCGGGAATTTATATTCTATAAAAGATGAAGATAATTCATGTTGTGAACGTTGTGGTTCAAATAAAACAGAACTTATTGAGACATCAATAACAATGGGTGAATATTGGGATATTTGCAAAATATCTAAAAATGGATGCTTTATAAAAGCAATGATAGAATTAAGAGAAAAAGATCCTATAGAATACCAATTTAAAATACAACAGTTTAAAAATCTAGCAACTCAACAAGAACAAACTAATAATCAAATCCATTGTCCCAAATGTGGATCAACCGATATCGGAGTTATTAATTGTGGACCTGGATACTCATTTTTTACAGGTTCTATACAAGTAGGAAGACCAATGAATATTTTAACAGGTTTTACAAGTCCAAGAAAACTAATGAATGTTTGTCAAAACTGCGGGTATAGATGGAAACCTGGAAAGTAAAATCATTTCATTAAATCATCTCCTTTTTCAAAGTGAATAGCAGAAGAGTACGAAATTCCGAAATAATTTCATATAATCTTCATATATTGCCTCGCTATTTTCAAAATCCTTAGAATCAAAAGTAATAGAACCTTTTGTTTTTAGATCATCAATTTGATTGTGTATTTTCTCTTGATTTTTCTTTGGCTTTTCTAGTTTTTCATTTATAATATTAAGTTCATCTTGTAATTCTTGATTTTTGTCAGAATAAATTTCCACTTCTGCCGCGGCGCCAGCGAAAGTGTCATTGATATTTTGACTGATTTCACCATGGGCAATCTGTCTTTGCATATCATATGCTTCCTGTAATGCAGAAGCGGCAGAGGAAGCATTGGAACTAAGGTTAAGAATAGCGTTTCCTTGTCTGTCATATCCACTTACAAGCGCAGGAGATAAGCTTGCTAATTGATTACTAATGTCTAAATAATTTTGATACTCGTCAGTGCCCAACGAAACATTTTCATTTGTGATAGTATTTACACCTTTTTTTAATTCCGCATATTTATTGGCCAGTCCATCAATGGCATCAGATGTTTGATTTATTTCATCGGCATTATCTGTAAATTGACCCGATAAATCTGTGATAGTAGAGGTGGCTCCCTCGTATTTAGAATATGCAGAGGATATTGCTTTCTGGGCTTCTTCCCCTTTCTCAACAGCAATCTCGTTTCTGTGGATGTAGTTGTCTATCGCAGTAACTAATGCATTAACACCTGCGGAGATAAGCATATTCGCCCCCATGTTGAGTGCAAAAGATCCTACTGTACCGGCGACGGATTTTAATCCTTTACCGAAAGAAGTAGTTTCTTTTCCGGCTTGTTTCATGTGATTTTTATATTGCGATATTAAATCTCCGGATGTATCTGCTGCCTTTGCAAATTTGAAAAACTCGTCGCTTGAATAGCCAAGTACATTTCCTAATTCTTCAGATGTTTCTATCATGCTTATATTTTGATTTTTTAATTTATCTAAAGCTTTGGCTACATCTTTTGTAATTATTTGGCTTTTAGAAGATTTATTCATAGGAATCTGCAATTTACCAGTATCAGTGTTGTAGTTTACAATCATACATTGTTCTGATATAATAATGTTAAATTACTTGCAATAATTCAACATTTAAAAGGAGATATTTTATGATAAAATTTTGCCAAAAATGTTATGATAACCACATTAACGAATTCGGATGCAATAATGGATTTTATTGGTGTTTAATGGACTATGTTTCTGAATGTCCCACAGAAGGATGTGGTGAGAAATTATTAGACATAGATTTTCCACCTATGGATTTAAAGGTACTTGAAAAAGTGTCTGATAATAATCCTTCTTTTTACAAAGCCATGATTGATCTTCACGACAAAGACATCATCGAATACGAAATTAAAATGAGTCAATTTAGAACTCAGGTTAAACGGCAGGAAGCAATTGAATCTATACAGAATCAAATTCATTGTCCTAAATGTGGATCAACCGATATCGGAGTTATTAATTGTGGACCTGGATACTCATTTTTTACAGGTTCTATACAAGTAGGAAGTCCAATGAATATTTTAACAGGCTTTACAAATCCCGGAAAACTAATGAATGTTTGTAAAAACTGCGGGTATA
>JBMNRU010000027.1:0-32677 GCA_050944855.1 Lachnospiraceae bacterium | reverse complement strand
ATTCCAGCAAACCGCCACGCAGCATCAGCTGACCGGTCAGTACGAAGAAAGGAACTGCCAGAAATGAAAAGCTGTTCATACCGCCATACATCTTAATTGCCATCTGGATCGGATCAAATCCTGCAACCAGAACATACACAAGTGTTGTCACAATCAAGTTGTAAGCAATTGGTAAACCAATTACCATGAGTGCCAGAAAGCATACAATCATTACGCCCAACGAAATAGACACTCATCTCCACCTCCTTATATTTTATTTTTGCTGTCTTTACAGCTGTCCTTTCACGCCCGAAAGGGGCATACAGAATTTTCTTTTTCCTATTCTTTTCTTATTTAATTTAACGGTGCTCCGTTTGACATTGAAAGACTCCCATTATTTTTATTTACAATAAAAGAATATAAAAAATGCAGAGTCATTCCACCATCAAACGCCTGTGTTTGCAAAAACAAAGGACGGCATATCTATGGGGGAAATAGCTCTGCCTTCAGAAAATTTCTGTATTTAATTATTACAATATGATTTTATCGTACAATTCCAGGTATTGATATCTATATATTGCGCACTTTTATAAATATCGTATTATTCTCTTCTCATATGATTGTAAAACCTCCTAAAATACCACTATATTAATCATTTTTCCCGTAATGATATCTGTGGCTTGACACTTCGGTCTGTTTTTTTCTACAATAAAGTTGACATTGAAAGAATCTCTCTACATTTATCTAAGGAGATATGTATGCAAACTAAAATCAAAAATAAGGATGTATTACTCTCTCATGGAGATATGGAAAGCAGAAAGATTGTTCTGGACATTACGGAAAAAACATTACAATATTTAGATGCTTACGAGAGAATCAAAAGTATTGCTCATATGGAAGGCGACATCTTATGCATCGGCACAAAAAAATGGGATCTTTCCAAAAAAAGGAATGTATACCTGTTAGGTGCCGGCAAAGCATGCAACCATATGGCTATGGCCGTGGATGAAATTCTTGGAGAGCATCTTACAAAAGGCATCGCCATCGTAAAGATCTCAGAATCTACCGATGTATTCCGCAGAACGGACGTCTATGTGGGCGGTCACCCGCTTCCCAACGAAGAAGGATATCGTGCCTGCCAGGAAATCTTAAAAATCGTAGATCAGGCTACTGAGGATGATTTATTCATCGTAGTAATTTCCGGAGGAAGTTCCGCTCTGATGAGCTGCCCTATCGAGGGCATCACTCTTCAGGATGAAATTGATACCACAGATGTCATGCTGAAATCCGGCGCCGGCATCTATGAAGTCAATGCTATCCGCAGACATATCAGCGCCATGAACGGTGGTATGCTGGCGAAAAGGATTGCAGAAAGAGGCGCAGAATTAATCGGTTTCGGTATCAGTGATGCCGTAGGAACTCCTGCCACACAAAATATCGGTGAACCGTATAAAAACTATAAAGGAACCCCGATGGGACCTGACCAGACCACACTTGAAGAAGCCCGCAGAATTATCAAAGACTACAATGTAGCGGATCGTCTTCCCAAATCGGTTGTGGATTACTTAATGAATGTTGGTCCGGAAGGAGAAACGCCGAAAGCATTCCCTCAGAATACTTACTTCTTATTAAACAGTCTTCCTGATTCCTGTCTCTATGCAAAAAAAGTTTCCGAAGAAATGGGAATTCCGGCAATTATCCTCTCCTCTTTTATTGAAGGAGAAGCAACCGATGTAGGTACTCTGTTTGCCTCCATCGCAAGGGAAATCCAAAATTACGGCCATCCGGTAAAACCGCCATGTGTACTCTTGGCCTCCGGTGAAGCAACCACCAAGATTCTGGATAATTCTATTATTGCAGGACACGGCGGGCCCGGTCAGGAACTTACCTTAAGTTTCTCTATTGCAGCTGCCAAAGCGCCCGGATGCGCACTGCTCTCTATCGACTCTGAGGGCACAGACGGAACTACTTCTGTAGCCGGCGGCATCACAGATTCCAAGAGCTATGCGACAGCAATTGAAAGAGACGTGGATGTCTATGAATCCATGCGTACACACGCTTGTTTCGAAGCTCTGGATAAAATGGACGATGCTGTGTTTACCGGGAATACCGGAACGAATCTGTGTGATCTGAACATTATGTATGTTCCCGCACTGGAAACTTCCAGAGCAGGCGTAAGCAAGATTGCCAAAGTTCATGCAAGACAGATCATCGACTGCAAATGCCGTCCTATGGTTGAAGTCGATGTGATTACCGATGACGGCTTCAAAGGTTCCGGTGCTGCTCCTACCGGCAGTTCTGTAGGTATGTACGAAAGTTATGTACTTCGCGACAACGATCCTAATGAATTCAAAGGATTAAGTGTGCACAAAGCTGTAGATAATATTAATAATATCATTGCACCGAAATTGATTGGTCTGGATGTTACCGATCAAAAAGCCATTGATCAGGTAATGATCGATCTGGATGGTACTCCTAATAAAGAAAGATTAGGCGGCAATGCTATTTATTCCGTATCTCTTGCTGCATATAAAGCAGCTGCCCATTCCAAGGACAAAGAACTCTATGACTATATTGCTGACGGCAATATTAAGACGGTTCCGATTCCTTCCTTCAACGTAATGAACGGCGGAAATAACCAGGGAATCAAACAGGCATTTAATGAATTCATTGTTATGCCTTACCGCGCATCTGACATTGAACAGGCCGTTGAAATTGCAGTTCTCGTATTCCAGGAGCTTGGCAATGTAGTTCGGGAATATACCGGTGCCGCTCCTGCAGTCGGCGGTTCCTATGGATGGTGTGCTCCATCTGAAGACCCGGAAGTTTGTCTGAATCTGATTCAGAAAGCTATTGATAACTGTGGTTATACAGAACAGTGTGCGTTTGCTCTGGACTGCGCTTCCAGCGAAATGTATGATAAAGAAACGCAGACTTACTATCTGAATGGCAAACGGATCACCAGTGACGAACTGATCGCATATATCAAAGGTCTGACAGAAAAACACAACTTTATCTTTATCGAAGATATGCTGGATGAAAACGACTGGGAGGGCTATAAAAAAGCACACCGGGAAATTACCAGAACTCATATTATTGCGGATGACTTTACGGTTTCCAACAAAACAAGGATTGAAAAAGCCTATGCAAATAACTCTATTGATGGTTTTATCCTGAAACCGAATCAGGTGGGTACGATCACAGAGGCAATGGATGCTCACTATTTTGCAAAAAAACATGGCTTATTCTCCATCACATCCGGTCGTTCCGGCGGCGTAGTGGGAGACGTTGTTATGGACCTGGCGGTAGGTCTCCAGATTCCATTTATCAAAAACGGATGCCCACGCTCCGGTGAGCGTATTGACAAACTCAATTTCCTTCTTCGAGTAAAAGATTCCTATGAAGGATGTCATATGGCTAAAATTGATGACATTGTCAAATTCAAATAATATGTTTCTATCGGGAGTGTCGCAAAATAACTGATTAGTCAGTTGTGGAGCGAGACTCCCTCGCTTTTTACTAAAATGAGAGAAGAACACCTGCGGCGCTGGCATCTTCTCTCATTTTTTGCATACTTTAATAAGCCCTTCTGTTTTTGGGCGTTTTTATGCTGTTTTTATTTCAAAGAGATGGCTCTCTGTACGATTGTTTTGTATTTTCGCATGCAGTTTATTGATGTTGTATCCTAAACTAAGCAGCAGAAATTCAAGTTTTACCTTAGTTTTTCCGCGAAGTAGAGATCTTTGGAATTCATAGTCGTTTTTCAGAACTCCAAAGGCTCCTTCTACCTGTATGGAGCGGTTCATCCGATATTTTATCCCTGTGTCACTTATGATATTTTCGTAAGCTTCCTGTCTTTTGGCGATAAAGTTCTTGGATACGTAAAGCCGCTTGTTCCACTTCGATCTTGTACATTTATCTTTATGCGGACATCCACTGCAGTCTTCGCATTCATATACAGTTACTTCTGATCTGTACCCACTTTTGCTTTTCTGTTTCTTTATATATATCGGACTTAAAAGCTTTCCTGCATGGCAGGTATACTGATCTGTGTTTTTATCATAAGCCATGTTTTCACGTTTGCTGATATCCTTCTTAAAGCTGCGTTTCTTCCATTTCTCATATGTTTGGGGTTTTATATATGGAACCTGCCCATTCTTTTTCAAAAATTCATATCCCTCTTCACTTTCATAGCCCGAATCGGCTGTCACACTTGGATATTTAAATCCGAGTCTCTGTTCCATGTTTTTTAAAAATGGAACCAGCGTCCAGACATCATTAGTGATCACCCTTCATATGCATAAATGTGGCATCGATATCTGTTTTGGAATAGCTGTTACGATCTCCAAATCTGGAATGATGCAGATCATACAGCAGCTGACGGTCAAGAAAACGCCGAAATAATTCGTAGTATCTTTGGTGGATACTTTTTCTTTTTCCGCGTCCATGCACGAAGCTTATCCCCTCCTCATGACAATAACCATCCAGAAAATCCATGATTTTCTGCAGCTCTGATGTCCGGTCCTCTTTTGTGATCGTAAAGCTCTGGAGGTATTCTTGATCGATGAGCGAAACAGCAGCTTCTACTTTCGCAAACATTTTTTCTTCCCACTTGCCTACAGACTTTTTCCATACAAACGTATATTTATTGGCACAGGCTTCTAGCTTAGTGCCGTCTATAAAAACAGTTTCTTTGGAAAGCTCGCCCATTTCAGCAAGGCGGCGGACCATTTGATAGAACAGATCTTCGCATGCATCAGCCAGAAATCCGGTACGAGATCTTGCAATCGTACTGTGATCCGGGGCTTTTTGACCAGCCAGCAGCCACATGAAGTTAATATCTCTGCGGCAGACAGTTTCAATTTTTCTCGAAGAATAGATGTTTTGTGAATATGCGTAAGTCAGGATCTTGAACATGGTCTTTGGGTCGACTGCCGGATTTCTGCCTTTGGCAGAGTAAGCCTGATACAGCAAGCTGTAATCCAGTTCCTCCAGTTCGCGGCTCAGCAGTCGGACAGAATCATCATCAGGAACCAAACCTTCTAAATTTAATGGCAAAACCAGTTGATAAGGCTCGCCGAATTCGGTATAATTCTTATGGTATTTTAATTTACTAGGCATATTTTATTATACCATGGATGGCAGGTTCTTCGGAACCTGCTTCTCTGTTTTGGGCAGAAAAATGGAGCGTTGCAAAATAGATGATTCCTCATCTATTTTGCAACGCTCCCTTTTAATTAATTCTATTTTTTTCCCTCATTTTTCAAATAATACACCTCATTCTTTTCTTATTTATTGATTTATTTTTTTCAGGATGTTATAATCTTACAATAAGCGTAAAGGAGAATTTATGGTAAAATTTTTTGACAGACTAAAGGCTTCCGCCGACGACTTTACTCCTTCGCAGCGTACCATTGCCGCTTATATGCAAGAGCGAGCAGAAAGTATTGCTTTTTGCAACCTGGAGACCCTGTCTTCTCAAATCGGGGTCAGCACGACTACTATCATCCGTTTTTCCAGAGCTCTTGGCTATACAGGATTTACAGACATGCAAAAAGCAGTGAAAGATGAGATACAGAACAAATCTGCTCTGCCGGATCGTCTAAACTCTATGCATGCCGCCACCGGCAATGAACTGCTGGAGGAATCTTTTGCAATTGATAAACTAAATATCGAAAAAACCTTTGAAGCGCAAAGCGAACAAATGCTTCGGGCCGCTGTCAATGCTATTGTCGGTGCGCAGCATGTCTATTTACTGGGATTGCGAAGCAGTTTTTCTCTTGCCTATTATATGGCATCACGACTGGGTGAGATCCGCAGAAACGTGCACTGTGTGCAGTCTACCGGTATGCTCTACCCGGAAGAAATTATCAATGCTAACGAAAATGATATCTGCATTGCGTTTCTATTTCCCAGGTATTCCAAAACTGCCATCTCCATCCTGGAATGGCTCAAAAAGCAAAAGGTAAAGATTGTTCTTTTCACTTCCATTAATGACACCGCCAGTCATTTCTATGGAGATATTCTGCTACCTTGCTCATTGGACAGCGCTTCTTACAAGAACTCACTTACGGCACCTATTTGCCTTTCCAATTATCTGGTTGCCGAAACAGCAAAACAAAACCGCGCTGAAGCCAAGGAAATGCTGGCAAAAGCGGAAAGTATCTTAAATCCCAATTACTATATGGGATTATAGTTTTATGGTATGAACTATTTTATATCTGCATAACAAAACCCCTCCGGTTCCCGTTTTCTGAGACTCGAAGGGGTTTTTTATTTCTTTATTCTATGATCATGGCATCGCCAAAGGAAAAAAATCGATATCTTTCGTTTACCGCTTCTTTATAAGCAGCCATAATATGTTCTTTTCCTGCCAGAGCAGACACCAGCATCAACAAGGTAGATTCCGGCAAATGAAAGTTCGTGATCAGCGCATCCACCATTTTAAAGGTATAACCCGGATAGATAAAGATATCTGTCCATCCGCTCTTCGCCTGGATCGTTCCTGTTTCATCCGTTGCCGATTCCAGGGTACGGCAGCTGGTAGTGCCCACGGAAACCACACGATTACCGGCTCTTTTCGTCCGGTTAATCAGTTCTGCTGCCTCTTCCGACACTACATAATATTCTGTGTGCATATGATGCTGCGTCACGTCTTCTACTTTCACCGGACGGAACGTCCCCAGTCCCACATGCAGCGTTACATGGGCAATGGATACTCCCATCTCCTCAATCTGCTGTAATAATTCCTTCGTAAAATGCAGACCGGCTGTGGGCGCCGCTGCAGAGCCTTCATGCTTTGCATATACAGTCTGATAACGCTCTTTATCCTGCAGTTTATGAGTAATATAAGGAGGAAGCGGCATCTCGCCCAACTGATCCAGTATTTCTTCAAAAATCCCTTCATAGGTAAACTGAATCAGCCGGTTGCCCTCCTCTACAATAGCAATTACCTCACCAACGAGCAATCCATCTCCGAAGGAAATCCGGGTGCCAACCTTGGCTTTTTTCCCTGGCTTCACAAGCGTTTCCCAAACATCCTTCTCTTTCCGCTTCAACAGCAGAATTTCAATGCCTGCATCCGTTCCTATCTTCTTGCCATACAGACGGGCAGGAATAACACGAGTGTCATTGATCACAAGACAATCACCCGGATGCAGATAATCTACTATATGTTTAAAATCTGTATGACAGATTTCTCCTGTCTCTTTATCCAAATGAAGCAGCCGGGATGCAGACCGATCGGCAAGAGGATCCTGCGCAATCAGTTCCTGCGGCAGATCAAAATAAAAGTCTGATGTTTTCATAGGTTCTCCTTACTCAATCACATATTCGGGCAGACTGTCACATTCATAATAGATAACATCCTCCTCTAACAGCTGCATGCTGCCATTGTTTACCTCTACAACACACATACTGCAATTGGGCGGTGTCGTTCCATGCCAGAAATCTGCCAGTCCCGTGTTGCCGTATACTTTTTGCATCACGCCTCTTGCCGCACAGCCATGGGATGTAATCAGAATATTTTTATCCCGATTCTCCGGATTGGAAATTACCTCTTCCAAAAACATTCCTGTTCTATGGCAGAGACTTTCCAACGACTCTCCTCCCTTCGGGGGAATATAATCTTCCGGTTTATGAAAAAAACAGTACAGCATATCTCTTGGAATGGGAGAATTCGGTCCTTTTGTAGACTTTCCTTCCCATTCACCAAAAGATATTTCTCTTAACCTTTCATCCGCGATGATCGGAATTTTGGGGTCTCCCAAAACCAATTCCGCCGTTTCCCGGGCCCGATGGAGCGGACTGGTAAAACACAGATCAAAGCGTATGTCCTTCAGGCCTTTCCCCGTTTTTGCCGCCATCTCACGCCCATTTTCATTCAAATGCGTATCGGAACTTCCCTGCAGTCTCCACTGCGTATTCCAGGTGGTCTCACCATGACGCATTACATACAATTTCATGCTGTTTCATCCTTCATGATACATTATTTGCGGAGTTCAATTCCCAGACTTTCCAGACCGTTGAGGATTTTCTTCATAGCAGCAGCCACATCACTTTCCTCCAAAGTTCTGTCCTGTGCACGGAAGGTTACAGAATAAGCCATGGACTTGAATCCCTCTTTAATCTGGCTGCCTTCATAAATATCAAATAACTGGTAGCTTTCTAATAACTTGCCGCCTCTCTGCTCAATGATAGCTTCAATCTGACCTGCCAGAATTGCTTTAGGAACTACCATACTGATATCACGGCTGACTGCCGGGAATTTAGCGAGTCCTTTATACTTTCTGTCAAAAGTAGCAAACGACAGAATGGATGGAATATCTAATACTGCAACATACGCTTTTTCACCAATTCCGTAAGCAGCGGCTACTGTAGGATGCACCTCTCCCAGATATCCGATCATGGTATCCTGATAAATCAAATTTGCCTGACGGCCCGGATGCAGATACGGTTTTCCTGCTTCCGGGTCATAGGTTTTCTTTGCATCCATACCAATCTTATCTAGGAATTCTTCCACTACGCCTTTCATACTGAAGAAATCGCCTTCGCCGTACATGCCCAATGTAAAGGTCATTCTTTCATCCGGCAGTTCTGTCAAAGGCAGTGCCTTTGGAATATAGATATTGCCCAGTTCATATAACCGAACATTCTTGTTTCTTCTCTTATAGTTCGTTCCCAGAGAGGTAAGCATACCATTTAAGGAAAGAGTACGCATAATACTAAAATCCTCTCCCAGAGGATTCAGGATCGGAATCGCATTTCTCAAATCGCTGTCAGCAGCGATCCTCAGCTTATCGAATACCTTCGGACTTTCAAAAGAGTAACACATACCCTGAGAAAATCCATTACATTCTGCCACGTCTCTTGCCACTGCTTCAATGCGAAGCTTAAATGGCAGTTTACCAGTGGTCGCTTCCCCACTTGGCAGAGAAGTCGGAATATTCTCATATCCATAGAAACGAGCTACTTCTTCCGCCAGATCTGCCAAACGGAAAATATCATGACGGAAGGTTGGCGCTACGATGGTATTGGTTTCTTCCTCATATTCTAATTCTACTTTTTTCAGATATCCCAGCATCTGTTCTTTACTCAGATCGGTTCCTAAAAGATCATTAATCTGATCTGCATCAAAGCCAACTCTCACTGGCTCTTTCTTCTTGCTGTATACATCTACCATTTTGCCAACAACTTCGCCGGCACCTAATTCTTCCATTAACTGACAGGCTCTGTTGATCGCATTTTCTGCATTGTTTGGATCCAGACCCTTTTCAAAGATACCGGAAGCATCGGTACGAAGACCTACTCTCTTAGCAGATTTACGAATATTGGTTCCGTTAAAGTTTGCGGCTTCAAATAACACCGTCTTCACATCGTCTGTGATCATAGAGTTTTCACCGCCCATAATACCGGCAATACCAACTGCTTTTTCACCGTCACAGATCATCAGCACATCTTCGTCCATCTGACGTTCCTGGCCGTCTAATGTTACAAACTTCTCATCATGAGCTGCTCTTCTTACGATAATTTCATGACCGGCAATGGTATCATAGTCATATGCATGCATTGGCTGACCATATTCCACCATAACGTAGTTTGTGATATCTACCAGATTGTTAATCGGACGGATACCATTGACAGACAGACATCTCTGCATCCATTTTGGAGAAGGACCGATCTTAACATTTTTCACGATGCGGGCACAGTATCTCGGACACAACTCCTTATCTTCTACCGTTACTTTCACATAATCGTTTGCATCCTCGTCATTTCCTGTAGCCTTTACAACCGGAGGGTGATACTCTTTTCCAAATGTGGCTGCCGCTTCTCTTGCAATACCAAGTACACTGTAGCAGTCTACACGGTTAGAAGTGATCTCATATTCAAAAATCACATCATCCAGGCCCAATGCTTTGATCGCGCTTTCCCCTACCACTGCATCTTCCGGGAAGATATAAATGCCATATTCCGGAGCTTCCGGATACATTTCTTTTGTGGAACCCAGTTCTTCGATAGAGCACATCATGCCGTTGGATTCTACACCGCGAAGTTTTCCTTTTTTAATCTGAATTCCGCCCGGAGTCATCTTGCCGTCATGTCCGCCGGCAACACGTCCGCCGTCCAATACTACCGGAATCTTGTCCCCTTCTTTTACATTAGGCGCACCGGTAACGATCTGTGTCACCTCGTTTCCCACATTTACCTGACAAACAATTAATTTATCTGCATCCGGATGTTTTTCGATCTTTTCAATCTGGCCGATCACAATATTCTCCAGATCTGCATCCAGTCTTTCAAATCCTTCTACCTTTGTACCGGTTAAAGTCATCGCATCCGTATACTCCTGAGGGGTAACATCCAGATCCGGTACATACATTTTAATCCATGATAATGATGTATTCATTTTTAATCTCCTTCATCTATTCTTCTGCCATATGATCTGCTTTTTCTTAGAACTGTTTCAGAAAACGGGTGTCATTTTCATATAACAATCTCATATCATCAATTTCATATTTCAGCAGGGCAATACGCTCCAGACCTACGCCAAATGCGAATCCGGTATACTGTTCCGGATCAATGCCGCACATTTCCAAAACATGCGGATGTACCATACCGCATCCCAGAATCTCGATCCAACCGCTGCCTTTACAGAAACGACAGCCGGAACCGCCGCATTTGAAACAGCTTACATCCACTTCTGCGCTGGGTTCTGTAAACGGGAAATGATGAGGACGGAATTTCGTCTTAGTTTCCGGTCCGAACAGTTCTTTCGCAAACTCTTCCAGCGTTCCTTTTAAATCGGCAAAAGTAATATGCTTGTCAATAACCAGACCTTCGATCTGATGGAAGGATGGAGAATGGGTAGCATCTACTTCGTCAGAACGAAATACACGGCCGGGTGCGATCATACGGATCGGCAGATGGCCCTGTTCCATAACACGTCCCTGTACAGAAGAAGTCTGTGTACGAAGAACGATTTCTTTATTGACATAGAAAGTATCCTGCTCATCCTTTGCCGGATGATCCGCAGGAATGTTCAGCTTTTCGAAGTTATATAAATCGTATTCTACTTCCGGGCCTTCTACTACTTCGTATCCCATACCGATAAAAATACGCTCTACTTCCTCCAAAGCGATGGTATTCGGATGGCGATGTCCCAATTCCATCTTCTTGGCTGGCAGTGTAACATCAATTACCTCATCTTTTAACTTCTGTTCCAACATGGCTGCCTCTAATTTGGCTTTGGATTCTTCCAGAAGTTTTTCGATGGATTCGCGGGTTTCATTCACCCACTGACCAACCAGAGGTCTCTCTTCCGGAGCAATATCTTTCATGCCCTTTAATACTGCGGTAAGTTCACCTTTTTTTCCAAGAAATGCCACACGCACATCATTCAGCTTATCCAAAGCTTCGGATTCCTGAATCTGCTTGAAAGCCTCTTCCTGGATTTTTCTTAATCTTTCTTTCATGACAGTCTCCTTTTTTCTTTCTTTTTCTAAAGAATACTTGTAAAAATAAAAAAACTTCATCCCTCCAAAAAGGGACGAAGCTACTCTCCGTGTTACCACCCTGATTCCGAACAGATCAATGCCCGGCACTCATTCTTACGTAACGTGTAATCTACGTCATTCCCTACTGAAATTCAGGAATGCAGCTCCGGTGTGAACCTCAATTGTCTGTCTGAACTTAAGGAAGCTTTCAGCCGGTGACTCCCTCTCTCTGTAAGAAAACAGCAATCTACTTGCACCATCTATGCTTTTTACTTGATTCTGTTATCCATTGTATCATAAACTATTCATCTGTCAAGCGAATTTTTCCCTCCAGAGCTGAATTCAGTTCTGCCCCCAGCATAATCAAATACATACAGATATACATCCACAAAAGAACCAACAGAATACCGGTCATACTTCCATACATGTTTCCGATTCCCCCCTTCAGGTCAAAATACAGGGAAAATCCAAAGGAAGCCAAAGACCAGGCCATGGAGGTAAAAATTGCTCCCGGAAGCTGACTTTTTATGGTTCTCTTTTGATTCGGTATAAATTTATACAATAAGAGAAAGACAACTGTCAGAATCAGCAGGGTTACGATGGTCCGAAGACCAATGATCATTTCCAGCACATGGAAAAGTCCCGGAAAATATTTTGTAAGCCTGATCTGAATCCCATTTCCAAATACCAGCAGAATCAGAGTCATGACAATGGCAAAAATAAAAATCAGCGTATAGAGGATGGCCCGAAAACGAGTCACCAGAAAGTTTCTGGTTTCTTCTACCCCATAAATACAATTCAGTCCGTTTGTCAGTGCCTGCACACCTTTTCCCGCCGACCACAGTGCCGCTATCGCTGTAACGGGAACTACTGCCAGAGATTTGGCATATACTTCATTTACAACCCCGAGAATCATACCCTGAAAATTTTCAGGGATAAACAGCAAAATCGCGTCGATAATTTCTTGTTTATTGAGAGGAGTATAGGGAATTAAGGTCATCAAAAGCAGCAGAAACGGAAAGATGGATACCAGTACAAAATACGCTGCCTGAGATGCATAGGCCGATACATGATCTTTGCTCATCCGTTTGAAAAAGTTCTGTATTACCATTACTTTTAATTTCATCATTACTCCTCCTGGGGACAAATCTCCACATCTTTATAAAAATAATGAAGGATTTCCTCATATGTCATTCCGTCTAACGCCATATTCTGAGCTCCGTTTTGGCTAAGGCCAACTCCGTGGCCATAACCGCCGCCCCGTATATCATAGCATACTGTCCCATCATTTTCCATCTGTTCTTCAATAGAAAAATATGCACTTGGAAGAAGGGCTCCTCCGGTCACCTCCGTATTATCCTGACGCGTTATCGTAAGTCCCTGCGGTGATAATACACTGCGGATTTCGTATTCGTTGTTCACCTGATACACCGTTTCCCCATCTGTAATCTGCAGTTCGATCACCGTATCCGCTTCATCCCGGGCTGTAATTTCCACCCGATCTATGTGTTTCACCTGGGCATATACCCTCTGCACGGCCTGTAACAGCTGCTCCTCGGAAAAAGTAACCTGCCACCGATACCATGGCTCTTCCTGATCATAGGCACAATCTACACTTTGCAGATAGGCCGCCGGTACCGCTGCTTCCCATACCTGATCCGTGCTGGTCTTTCCATGGGAAGTTGAAAAATAATACGCATCAATGGGCTGACCGTTTTGACACAGGATCTGGCTTTTCGTACTTTCCACCGCTTCTATCGATTCCGCAGTAGCCGGCTGATTCTGATAGACCTGGTAAGAAACACTGTCATCCACATCCGCATAATACTCTTCCAATGATTTTTCCCGTATCTGCACCTCTGCATAAGTACGGGCACAGACTGCCTGCGCCTTCAATGCTTCCGCGGCATAGCCTGACGGCATCTCGCTGGGTACCACAGCGGCCAGATATGTCTCCAGAGGAAGTTCATTGACCATCCACATCCCCTTATCACCATTATATATATGCAAAATTCCCGAATAGGACGGCGTTCCCTGGGCACGGGTAATAGAGGTAACCGTCACGGTACTATTCTCATCGGTTGGTTTCAGCACCATATGACCATCCTGGAAATACGCACTTTCCCCGGTGATTTCCACGCTCTCACCGGTGGAAAGCATTCCCTGCACACCATCATTAATCGTATAGTCCCCATTGGGAATTAAAGTTATCTTTTCCTGAGTATATTGCCTGTAATCACTGTCCATCAAAAGTACCCGGATCATCCGGGCACTTTGGGCATCCGAGTTCTCTGCCGCTGTCGCTTCTGCTGCTGTCGTTTCTGCCTCTTCCTCTGAGATACCGGCCGTCTTTGCCTTTTCCATCTCATAGTAGGCCTTTTCATTTTCTTCTAACAGTTCTCCCTCATAAGCAACTTCATTTTCTGCCGCTTTTCCATTGCTATAGGAAAAAAACAGCAATAGTACAATGCCCAAAACGCCAAACAGCACGACCATACATTTCCATAAAATACGATTTTTCATATCCATATACCAGTATATGCCCCAAAACAGAGGATATACCTTTCATTTCTATTGTTTTAAGAAATCTCCAAAATAGAAAAACTGCCCCACATCCTTGCAGACAGAGGCAGTCATGATTCTATTTTTCTACTGTAAATTGATAACAGGTACTTGTCTTGTACACTTCTCCGGCTTTCAATAGAGGAGAAATAAAGTTGGGCTGATTAATCGCATTGGGGAAATAATGCGTTTCCAGACAGAAACCGCCATTTTTCTCATATACAGCGCCGCCTTTGCCCGGCAAATGATCGATGCCGTTGCCGCAATAGAACTGCAGTCCCGGAAGGTCTGTCGATACCGTCATGGCAATGCCGGTCTTGTCACAATAAGCTCTGGCGACATCACGGATCACGCCTTTTTCGTAATCATTCGTGGCAAAGTTATGATCGTATCCTCCGGTCATCTTCAGCATATCATAGTCCGCATCCATATCTGTTCCGATCTTTTTGCTGTATATAAAGTTCATAGGAGTTCCGACTACATCCACCAATTTACCCGTTGGAATAGAGGCTGCATCCTTAATCTCCGTAAACTTATCTGCATTGATGCAAAGCTCATGATCTCTGACAGATCCACTGTCATGACCGCCCAGATTGAAATAAGAATGATTGGTCATATTTGCCACCGTATCCTGATCGCATACGCCTTCATAGTGTAACCAGAGTTCATTGTCATTGGTCAGCTCATAGGTTACGCAGATATCAAAATTACCGGGGAATCCCTGCTCTTTGTCCGGACTTCTGTGATAGAAAGTAATGCTGTTCTTAATCTCATCCAGTGCCTTTATTTCCCAGACTTTCAGATGATATACATCCGGTCCGCTGTGCAGGTTATTGTCATTTTCATTAATAACCATCTGATATTCTACACCGTTGATCGTAAACTTTCCTTTTGCAATACGGTTGCCGCATCTGCCAATGACAGCTCCCAAATATCCGCCATTTTTTTCATATTCTTCCACGGTATCATAACCCAGGATAACATCGGTCAATTTATTATTCCTATCCGGTACCCGAAGTGAAATGGTCATCGCCCCTAAATTCGAAACCTGCAACACTGATCCATTGGCATTACTGATTTCATAAATGTACACTTCTGTACCATCTTTTGTTACACCAAACTTTTTCTCGCTAATTGCCATTTGTTCCTCGCCCCATTTCTTTATTCGTTGAAAGAGAGCCATATACATGGCTCTCCCTTTTCTTTTGTAAATCCCAAAATGCCGTTTCCTATTTTTTGACTCCTAGCCAGCGCTAGGTGGGTTACCGCAACCTCTCTTCTGCCTTCCGCTGCAAACGACGGCCTGACATCCAATCGGCAATGTAGGAATCCCGTTTAAAGTAAATGTAGGTTCAAAAACATAGGAGTCGTCGAACATCCCAGGACACATTTGCTTATTTACTATATTTATTATACTCTAGTATCTGCATTTTCGCAATATAAATGCGTAAAAAGGACGGATATGATTTCCATATCCGCCCTTACTTTTATCGCTTATTCTGAAGCAGAAAATCAGCCTAATTCCTGAACAAGTTTTTCCAGAGCCGCTAATGCTTCATCCGGAAGTTTGTCATATCCGTCTTTTGCTTCGCCGAATTCTCTGACTTCTTCCACACGATCCTGCATACGAGCTTTTAACTGTGCTTTGTATTCCGCATCTTCCATATCCGGAACAAATCCTTCCCACTCCATGATCTCGATATCAGAGAATGGTCCCCACTGCTTAAACTCAGCTCTTCTTTCCACAATTGCTTCCAGAACGCCTAAAGTATCTGCAGGTTTTACTTTTTTGCCCATGAAATCACCGGTATTGATGATGTAGCAGTCTACGTTTTTCTCTTCCACCAGCTTTTTGAATTTTTCATAATCGTGAGCCAGAGGATAGGTTCTGAATGGGTTAGCATATGGTACAACTACCAGTTTGTTTGGATCTACGCCAGGAGCCAGACGCTCTGCAGAAGATCTCTTAGTTGCTAAGGTAGCACCCATAACAGAAGCTAAGGCAGCGCCTTTTAACTTCACTACCGGCGGAATGGTTGGGTCTTTCATAATCCAGAAAATGGAATTAACCGGAGATTCGATCTTATCCACACGGTTTGGAGACCATAATTTGGACTTGATCGCACGGCCGTTACCATTTCTGATATCTTCTGTTACCAGCTGAATCTTGCCGTCCTCATCTAATGTTGCAGAACAGTTCTGTGCTGTCAGCAGATATTTGTTGTCCGGACATCCGGTTGGATAATCGGCTGTTTTATCGAAATAAGTCGGCTCTAAAGCGATAGATGCACAGGTATCTGTGTTGATAACAAACGCATCATCATGCAGAACCGTAACACCGTATTTGCCGCCGTGTTTTGCATGTGTTAAAGTAGATTTACCGGATCCTGATAAACCAAATACAGATGCAACATACTTGCTGCCATCTGGCAATGTGTACTCTTTCTGTCCGCCGTGGCAGGAAGCATATCCGTTACGGTTAGCAATTGCCCATGCCATGGTCAGAGTACCTTTTTTGTGCTCGCCAAAATATCTCATACCCAGGATACAAGCACAATTTGTATTTGTATTGAAATAGCATAAAGTCTTGCCGGCAGGATCACTTAAGCAGTCAAAGCTTACGCCCGGATGGTCTACCGGAGTCCACTGCGGATCAGAGAAAATGTAAATATCTGCTTCTTTGCCGTCACCAACAGGCTGAGAAGCTTTATACATCTTTACATATTCATCAGACATATACTGGAAGTTCAGCATCCAGTTATACATAATGTTTTCTTCTCCTTCCGGAATCAGAAGGTGTGCTTTTACCATAAATTCCGGATCCAGACCTACAAAAACTTCTGCATGATACATCGTTTTCCAACGAGACTCATAAATAGCGTCCATAGCTACTTTATCCAATGCTTCACAATCTACTCCCGGTTCGCCGGCAATACGGCGGGCGGTTGCATAACGTCCTGTGATAGCACCATCATTGAACAGGAGAACCTTAGCATCCGGTTCCAGACCGAATTCTTCGCCTCTGTATACAGGCATATCGGTAACAACCGTACCCGGAGAATTTTTTGCTAATTCATAGGCTTCTTTCAACGTATTAATTTTAACTACATTGTTGCCATAGAAAGCAGCTTCAATAATGGAACGGGTTTTCGAAAAACCTGGTTTTCCTGCTCCAATTTCACTGATTGGATAATACGCTTTTGTTGACATGATTATTTCCTCCTTTTTCCTTGATCTTTCCTCAAAAACCATTGCTATTATCTCATTTCGCCTTCATTCTGTCAATGGTTTAACAATAAAATACACCTAATTATTCACCATTCCGTTCAGCTCCTGATACAGATTCTTGGCATAGGAATCCGTCATTCCACTGACATAATCTGTCACTAACAGCAGCCGCAGATAAAGTTTTTCAGCTTCTGTTTTTCCCTTCGCATGATAATGATAAATCTGCAAATAATTTTCAGAAATCATGGACATGAATTTCTGATCCATCATCCCTGCATTCTCATCGGTATCATAAGTGAGTGCGGCAGATACAAACTTGTCCAAAAAATACTCCAGAATAGAATTGGCTGCAATCTCCAGCTTCAGGATCGGCTTTGAGATAAAAGCATACTGATAGGCAATCTCGCCTAAAGCCTCGATCAGCCATTCTCCATAGGTGCCGCCGAAAATGTCCTTCTTATAAGTTCCCTGCATAATTTCCCGATAGTTTCTGGTAAATCCGTAGGTGGCACAATTCAGCAAAATTCCCTGAATCCGCACTACCCAGTTTTGCACCGCATATAATCTTGGATCCTGAACGCCGCTTTTTACCGCCTTCTCATACTGATGTTCTAACATCCCTACGGGATTAAAGATTTCTGTATCGATTTTACTTCGACTCTGATATTTTTTTAACTCTTTCATCAGAGTATCATAGGAAATACAGCCTTTCTTATAAGCATCTTCAATATCTGCGGTCCGGTAAGCGATATCGTCTGCTGCCTCCAATACGTAAGTAAGCGGGTGCCGGCAGTCTTTCGCACCTGTTGCCTCGATAATCCTGTGAAACAATTCCTCTTCCGCCGCAAAATATCCCATTTTCTTATCTTTAATATTCCCACTTTTCGTATTAATACCCAAAGAAGATACCGGATATTTAATAATCGTATTCAAAATCCCGTAAGTAAGATTCATTCCATATTCATTTACCAGAAAATGCAGCTTGCTTACCAGACGAAGCGCCTGCGCGTTGCCCTCGAAATGATATAAATCCTGCTGCATCTGCAACGTCAGAATATCCGTCAGTTTCCTCCCTTTAAAGGTAAGACGCGGCAGATTCTTCCCAAACCAGGCCCGAATGGCCTCCTCCCCAAAATGCCCGAATGGCGGATTGCCAATGTCGTGGATCAGGCCGGCACACTGAAGGATATTATACATATCTTCCTTTGTCTTTTGCGTAAAAGAAGGATCCAGACGATTCTGCAAAATATATTCGGCGATATTCTGCCCCAGTGATTTGGCAAAAGAAGATACCTCCAGAGAATGCGTCAGCCGGGTACGGATAAAATCGCTTTTATCCAGAGGAAAAACCTGCGTCTTATCCTGAAGCCGACGAAAAGAAGCACTGCCGATAATCCTGTGGTAATCCTTCTCAAATTCACTTCTTAAATCGGTACTTTTACGGACAGATTTACCCGGATAGTTCCTATCCGGGTATTGTCCATTGCGCTGTTCTGATAAAAGTTTATTCCATTCCATCATTTTCATCACTACATCCCTAAAAACTGCTTCACGATGGCTGTCATATCCGGCACATCCACTACCGTATCATGCAGAACCGGCGCGCAGCGGATATCTTCAATGGCCTGCGGAATCGTCACATTAGAAATTTTGCTTAATTCATCAATCAGATCAAAATCCTGCATCTGGGCATATTTACTGTCAATGGCTTCCATTACGCTTCTTGTAAACTTATACGGACTTGCGGTAGATGCGATCACCGTCTTCTTCTCATCCTTCGTCTGTGTCCGGTATTTATGATACACAGTGGCTGCTACCGCTGTATGGGTATCAAGCACATAGCCGGTCTTGTGATACAATTCTGCAATGGTCTCTGCTGTTTCCGCTTCTGTGGCATAATTGCCGACAAAATCCTTCAGGCCTTCTTTCATAGCCTCACTGATCTCGTATTTGCCTTCTGCGGACAGCGCATCCATAAATGCCTTATTCTGCTCTGCCTCGTTGCCTGTAATACGGTAGATCAGACGTTCCAGGTTACTGGAAATGAGAATGTCCATAGAAGGAGAAGTGGTAAGAATAAATTCTCTGTTTCTGTCATATATACCTGTTTCAAAGAAATCATACAATACTTTATTGTCATTGGATGCACAGATGAGTTTTTCGATAGGAAGACCCATCAATTTGGCATAATATGCAGCCAGGATATTGCCAAAGTTTCCGGTGGGAACCGTCACATTGATCTCTTCTCCTGCTTTTATCTCCCCATTTTTCACCAGGTTCGCATAGGCATATACATAATATACAATCTGGGGAACCAGACGTCCGATATTAATGGAGTTTGCAGAAGAGAACTGATAACCGGCTGCTGCCAATTCCTTCGCCAGTTCCTTATCATTAAACATTTTTTTCACGCCGGTCTGTGCATCATCAAAGTTGCCGTTGATACCCACGACAAAGGTATTCGCCCCTTTCTGGGTAACCATCTGCTTCTCCTGAATAGGGCTTACTCCATGCTTCGGATAAAATACAATAATCTTCGTTCCCGGAACATCCGCGAATCCTGCCAGCGCCGCCTTGCCGGTATCTCCGGAAGTGGCCGTAAGGATAACGCTTTCATGATCTGCATGATTCTTCTTTGCCGCAGTTGTCATTAAATGCGGCAGAATGGATAATGCCATGTCTTTAAAGGCAATGGTAGCCCCGTGGAATAATTCCAGATAATAGGCGCCATCCGCTTTTACCAATGGTGCGATTACTTCGGTATCAAATTTGGAATCGTATGCACAGGCGATACAGTGCTTTAACTCTTCTTCTGTAAAGTCCGTAAGCATACGGCTCATAACCTCATATGCTACTTCCTGATATGTCATCTGCGCCAGCTTTTCTGTCGGTACATTCAGTTTTGGAATTTCCATCGGCACGTATAAACCGCCATCATCGGCAAGTCCTTTTAAGATTGCCTCGGATGCTTTCACCGGTGCAGAATTACCTCTCGTACTTTTGTATAATACTTCCATAGTTTCCGTCCTTTTCTTTTATCTAATCTCAGCAATTTACTGCTGTTAATTATAACACAGTAAAAAATGGCTGACAATAATAAATAGCGCAATAAGAGTCCCGCTTCCGGGCATATAAACAAAGAAAGTCTGTCGTTTAAACAGACTTTCTTCTATATAAGCAAATAATTCTATTATCACTTTCCATCGGGATATGTATAAAAATCATGTACACCATGGGTGAACAAATGCTCCAGATCCTTGTCAAACCAGACTACGTTCTCACCGTCCGCCAGACTTTTCGCCACAAAAAATAATGCACCTTTTGAATAATCTTCTCCGTCAATGGCACGGTTGACTGCCTCACGGGTCGTTTCTGATATGGTAACCCGATTGATGCGTCCGTCAATGGTAGGGGAAAACTGTACCGCTCCATTGGATCTCTCCCACACTACATCGGTAATCGTATCCGGAAAGCGATCATCAGCCACACGATTAAAAATCACATTTGCCACAAGGATACGACCCTTCATATCCTCACCACCGGCTTCCGCTTCTACAATAGCCAGCAGGGTTTCATAATCATGGTCTGACATCTTTGTCCCGCTCTCTACCACATTCCACGAATGTTCATCCAGTCCTTCCATACTGTCTACCACTTCTTCGCCAATACTGATACTGGATTCTCTGGGCTGTTCCGAAGTTCTCTGACCCACCAAAACATTCTCTGTGGAAATACCAATCTTACTGACCTGACTATTGGTAGTCTGAGTCAGCAGTACACCGGATATAATCCCGTTCAGACCGACAAGGGTATCCTCCTCATCTTCTGTCTCTGTTTCGTCCTCTTCAGACGCACCATCAACCGATGCATAAACATCATTCTTTCCACTTCCGGACAAAGCATTGCTGGTAAAGCTGACAGCGCCGATGGCCATGGTACCAACCACTATAACAGCGCAAGTTCTGCGCGCTCTTTTTGATACTTTTACTCTTTCTGCTGCGCAGCATAACAAATAGCCAATACCGCACAACACAGCACGAATCATTTCCATACGTTTTTCCTTGCCTTTGTTCTATCCTGTATCACTCTTATCTGAGTGTCTGTCACATGCAAACGGTTGTTCTTGCATTATAGAATGATTCTCCGCTTTAGTCAATAAGAACGCAAATAATTTGTCTGGTTTTAACAGTTTTAATCTCCACTCAACGGCCTGTTTTTGTTTAATTTGTATACTTTCATCCCACATTCACCGTTTTTTGTAACTATTCAGCCATGCGGCAAATTGCAGCAATAGATGCGGCATGCCGGCATGTAAGCAGCTATTGCTGGGATTTGACATATGGCGTTTATCCATAATCCTCAGACAGAAGCTGCTTTTGCAGCGAATAGCCTGCATAGCAGGCGGTCTGTGGCTTGCAGGCTGAATAGTTACCGTTTTTTGAATGTTAAATTAACGGTTATTAATGGCAGTTACCAGGGCATCAATGGATGCACGGATGATATCAGGGTCAACGCCGGCACCCCAGGCGAGCGATCCATCCGGTTTTCTGATACCCACATAAGCGATGGCTTTTGAACTGGAACTCTGTTCCAGCGCATGCTCCTGATACGTAATCAGATCATATTTCAGATCGTATGCCTTCTTCAAAGCATTGCTCACCGCGTTCAGACGTCCGTTACCAACTGCTTCTGTTGAAATCACACGTCCGTTGAAGGAAGAGGTAACCTGTGTCATGATGCCCGACTTCTGCTGCTGGAAATGGACTTCATGCACACTGTATGGCTCTCTGACATTTTCAAAGGTACGTTTGAACAGTTCAAAGATTTCTTCCGGCATAAGTTCTTTATGCTGATGATCGGATACCGCTTTTGCGGCATAACCCATTGCTTCGCGCATTTTCGCCGGCAGATTGAGGCCGTATTTGGTCTCCAGAATGTAACCGACGCCGCCCTTTCCGGACTGGCTGTTGATACGGATTACATCTGCATCGTAATTTCTTCCCAGGTCATTGGGATCGATGGGCAGATACGGAACCGTCCATTTATCCGGATTCTTTTCTTCCATCCATTTCATTCCCTTTGCGATCGCATCCTGATGGGAACCGGAGAATGCAGCAAATACCAGCGCACCACTGTATGGGCTTCTTTCATCGATCTGCATGCCCGTATATTTTTCATACTGTTCACAGATATCCGTCATATCTGAGAAATCCAAATTCGGTTCCACTCCCTGGGAATACATATTCAAAGCTAAGGTAACGATATCCACATTACCGGTTCTCTCACCGTTTCCGAATAAAGTACCTTCGATACGGTCTGCACCTGCCAGAATTCCCATTTCGGAGTCCGCCACACCGCAGCCGCGGTCATTGTGCGGATGAAGAGACACTACAACATTTTCTCTGTATTTCATATTCTCACACATATACTCAACCTGGCTTGCATATACATGGGGCATCGAATGTTCTACGGTTACCGGCAAATTAATAATAGCTTTCTTGTCGGGTGTTGGTTTCCACACATCTAATACTGCATTACATACCTCCAGAGCATATTCCGGCTCCGTTCCGGTGAAACTTTCCGGACTATATTCAAACAGGAAGTTGCCATCTGTTTCATCTGCCAGTTTCTTTAATAACGCCGCACCCTCCACAGCAATCTGCAGAATCTCTTCTTTTGATTTACGGAATACCTGTTCCCGCTGAGCCACAGAAGTGGAATTATATACGTGAACAATTGCTTTTTTTGCACCTCTTAATGCTTCAAATGTCTTCTTGATAATGTGCTCTCTTGCCTGGGTTAATACCTGGATGGTAACGTCATCCGGAATCAGATCCTGCTCAATCAGTGCCCGTAAAAACTGATACTCTGTCTCAGAGGCAGCCGGAAATCCCACCTCAATCTCTTTAAAACCAATCTTAACCAATAATTTAAAGAAATCAATTTTCTGGCTCAGGCTCATAGGAATCACCAATGCCTGATTGCCGTCACGAAGGTCTACACTACACCAGATCGGCGCTTTGTCGATGTATTCCTTTTCTGTCCACTTCATACATTTTACCGGCGGCATAAAATACTGTCTGCTGTACTTACCTGTAATCTTCATACGTCATATTCCTCCTCATTCTATCAAAAACTATTTGTGTGAACGTGCATTTGAAACGAGACATTTATGAATTAAAAAAAGCCCTTCGTTCCTGCACATTCTATGCAGAGACGAAAGACTAATGTCCTACGCGGTACCACTCTACTTTATGAAGTCATCTTCATACACTCAGTAAGATACGGGCCGAAGCCTTATATCTCTCTCCGGATAACGGCGGAGTTCCGTCTGCGTCTACTCTCTACACTCTGTAGATTTAGGGCAGCTACTCAGAGGCGAGTTCCATATTCTTCGTCCGCTGTTTCTCATCCGCCAACAGCTTTCTGTGCTCGGAAATCCTATGTACTATTCCTCTTCATTGTCTTTTTCTTAATATTATGAAGAAATATTATCATCATTTTTTCGGATTGTCAACACTTTTCATAGCAACGCCTTAAAGCTTTAATGCACAACCGCAGCTTCCAATCCCTATTCATATAGCAGTTGTTCTGCCATTAACTTTTTTCTCTTTTTATACAACTTTACTATCCCATACAAGCAGAAGAATCCAAGACACACATTAATAAGCCCCATTGCATTTATGGTTGAATCAAAAGAAAAACACAAGAAAAGATTGTCTGCTCCTATGAAAAAATTCGCAATTCCTACTATCAGGGCAAGACGCAGGATACGATTTAAGTATTTGATCCTGGAATCATTATCTGAATACAATTCAAACCCGCCGTCCGCTTTTCTTTTTCGCAGATACACCCAGCTCAGGCATTTGCCGACATATTCTATACCAGTCTCTTCCAGAAATTCCAGATAAGCTGTACTCTCCGGATGAACCGGACTGTTTTTCAGTAATTCCAGCCTTACGGTATATTCCCCCGGCAGGGTTTCTTCAAATTCATAACGGCAGAATCCTGCAGACACTAATGTCAAGCCCTTCGCCGCCATCTCATTCAGCCATTTTTCTTCCTTATCAAAATTCCAAATCATATATGCTTTATGAATCACTTTTCTCATACATCTGACTCCTTCATAATACGGGTTCCATTATCAATGAGTTCCTGAAGCCGAAAGATTTCCGCCTTTACCATCTGTTTTCCTGTCTCGGTAATAAGATACTCCTTTTTCCGGCTGTTCTGGCTGCCGGGAAGCGCAATAATCCATCCCTTTTCCAACAAGGTGTTGAGGGCGCCATATAATGTACCTGCTGCCAGCTTTACACGACCCGCAGAAAGTGCCTCCACGTTTTGCATGATTCCATAACCATGCATAGGCTCCATAAGGGACAATAAAATATAATAGACTGCTTCTGTCAATGCCTGATTTGACATTGTATTCCTCCTTTTATCGAGCTCCGTTATATCGGCTCTCGATATGACGTCATTATATCGGATGCCGATATAATTGTCAATAAAAATATCAAATTTAACCTGATTCAGAATAGAATATTCTTTTTCAGATATACTATGATAGAGGTGTACATCATGAAACAATTAAAAATATATACCATCACAGGAATCACTTTTGTCCTCATAATTGGCTCCATTTCGCATTTCTTTTATGAATGGTCCGGCAATAACTTCCTCATTGGATTATTTTCACCGGTCAATGAATCCACATGGGAACATATGAAACTGCTGTTTTTTCCAATGCTCCTATATTCTTTTATCATGATTCTAAAGCTAAGATCAGACTATCCCTGCGTCACTTTTGCATGTTTAACCGGGATTTTGCTGGGAACACTGCTGATCCCGGTTATCTTCTACACCTATACCGGAATCATCGGTCACAATCTCCTTGCTCTGGATATTGGAACCTTTGCGGTAAGTGTCATCATCTCCTTTTATACTATCTATCGGCTTACTCTTACATGCAACATGCCTGCACGCACATTCATGTTATACGTTTTGGTATGCCTTCTGGCGGCCTTCTTTATGGTGTTTTCCTATTTCCCGCCAGATCTTCCCTTATTTCTTGTTCCTCATATGACGTGATATTTTGGCGCCGCTGATGCATGAATGCTGGCATCGTTAATAACGCTAGTGTAGTATAATCGACCTATAAGAAATGAAAAAGATGCTGAAATCCAGCATCTTTTTCAATCGGGGCAACAGGATTTGAACCTGCGACCTCACGGCCCCCAGCCGTGCGCGCTACCAAGCTACGCCATACCCCGTCTTTATTTATTTTTCAAACTATCCCATATTATAGCAGATTTGATTAAAAATGCAATACTATATTTATGACAGATATGGCACAAAAATTCCGGCACACGACAGGAATTTTTGGCCTCCTCATCCAAGAAACCGTCGCAGCGCTACCCTTTTCCTTTTAGTAATCTAGCGATCTCCCAGAACCAAAAATCCCTGCCATGTGCCGGAACCTTCACCTCTATTTGTTATTGATATAGTTAATCAGACCTTCTGAAGCGATGATCTTCTGCATGAATTCAGGAAATGCCTGTCCCTTGAATTCGGTACCTTTCGTCCTGTTGTAGATCATGCCGCTGTCAAAATCGATTTCTACTTCGTCCCCGGACTCGATCCCCTTTGCAGCTTCCGGGCATTCGATAATCGGAAGGCCAATATTGATGGCATTGCGATAAAATATGCGGGCAAATGTTTCCGCAATGACACAACTGACACCTGCTGCTTTAATAGCAATCGGCGCATGCTCGCGGGATGAACCACAGCCAAAGTTTTTATCGGCCACCATGATATCCCCTTTCTGCACCTTATGTACAAATTCCTTATCAATATCCTCCATACAATGCGCAGCCAGTTCCGCCGGATCAGAAGAATTCAGATAACGCGCCGGAATAATAACGTCAGTGTCTACATTATCGCCATATTTAAATACATGTCCCTTTGCTTTCATATCAGTACCTCCTATAATCCCAGTTCTTCCGGTGCAGAAATTTTACCGGTTACCGCACTTGCAGCTGCCACTGCAGGACTCGCCAGATATACTTCTGAATCTACGTGTCCCATACGCCCTACGAAGTTACGGTTCGTAGTGGAGATACATCTCTCCCCGGCAGCCAGAATACCCATATAGCCGCCCAGACACGGACCGCAGGTTGGCGTACTGACAACAGTTCCTGCTTCAATAAAGATTTTCAGAAGTCCTTCTTCCATTGCCTGCAGATAAATTTGTTGGGTCGCAGGGATTACGATACAGCGAAGCCCTTTTTTCACTTTGCGGCCTTTTAAGATCTCAGCTGCGCAGCGCAGATCATCGATCCGTCCATTAGTACAGGAACCGATCACGGCCTGATCCACCACAACGTCTTCTGTAATCTCGTCAATGGTCTTCGTATTCTCCGGGAGATGCGGAAATGCAATGGTCGGACGCAGCGTACTCAGATCAATGGTATATTCTTCGTCATACTCTGCATCTTCATCTGCTTCATACACCTGGAACTCCCGCTTTGAATGTTCTTTCATATATGCAATGGCCAGATCATCCACAGGGAAAATACCATTTTTCCCGCCTGCTTCAATCGCCATATTTGCAATGGTAAAACGATCATCCATGGTCAGATTTTTGATGCCTTCACCCACAAATTCCATGGATTTGTAAAGAGCACCATCCACACCGATCATGCCAATGATATGCAGGATCACGTCCTTGCCGCTCACCCATTTCGCTGGTTTTCCCACAATGTTAAACTTGATCGCAGACGGCACTTTAAACCATGCTTTTCCGGTAGCCATACCTGCTGCCATATCTGTACTTCCTACACCCGTGGAAAATGCACCCAAAGCACCATAAGTACAAGTATGAGAATCCGCGCCGATAATCACATCTCCGGCGACAGTAAGTCCTTTTTCCGGAAGAAGAGCATGCTCAATTCCCATCTCTCCTACATCAAAATAATTGGTAATATCATGTCTGCATGCAAACTCACGCACACATTTGCAGTGTTCTGCAGACTTAATGTCTTTATTAGGGATAAAATGATCCATAACCAGAGCTATTTTATCCTTATTAAATATGGAATCCGTCTGAAACTTTTCCATCTCGTGAATTGCTACCGGGGAAGTAATATCATTTCCCAAAACCAGATCCAGATCTGCTTCTATCAGCTGTCCGGCTTCTACTTTATCTAATCCGGCATGTGCGGCCAGAATCTTCTGTGTCATCGTCATTCCCATCGTTCCTGTTCCTCCTGACATACATTTACAGTTGCTATTTTAGCACATTCATTGTTATAATAGAAATATATATAATTCATACTTACTATAACTTGCATTCATAAAAGGGGTATTTCTATGGATCAAAATTTATCCTTATATAAAATTTTTTATACCGTTGCCAACGCCCAGAATATTTCCAAGGCCGCATCTGAATTATATATCAGCCAGCCTGCCATCAGCAAATCCATCCGTAAACTGGAGCAAAGCTTGGAAGTTACCTTATTTACCCGCAACTCCAGGGGCGTAATGCTCACAGAGGAAGGACAGCTTCTCTATGAATATGTGGAAAAAGCATTTAATGCTTTGCAGATTGGAGAATCTCAGCTTAAAAGGGTAAATGAACTGGGAATCGGACATCTGCATATTGGAGTCAGCAGTACCCTGTGCAAGTATATATTACTCCCCTACTTGAAAAGCTTTATCAAATCCCATCCCCATATTAAAATTTCCATTGAATGTCAGTCCACCAATCATACGTTAGAACTGCTCCACGAGAATAAGATTGATATCGGACTCATTGGAAAACCAGACAGCCTGCGTCATCTGCACTTTGATTCTCTGGGAGATATCGAAGATATCTTCGTGGCAAGTCCCAGCTATCTCAATAATCTGTCTCTGCGGAACCACAGCAGTAAAACAGACGTTTTTAAAACTGCTACTGTTATGATGCTGGATAAAGAAAATATAACAAGGCAATACATTGATGATTATCTTTCCCTCAAACGGATAGAAACCAACAATTTATTGGAAGTATCTACCATGGATCTGCTCATCGAATTTGCTAAAATTGGCCTGGGCGTAGCCTGCGTCATCAAACAATTTGTTAAAAAAGAACTGGATCGGGAACTGCTGGTAGAAATTCCTCTGGAAATGCCTATTCCAAAACGGGAAATAGGCTTTGCCTATATAGATTCTATACAGCAGAGTGCAGCCGTAAAAGAATTTATCGCCTTTTACAGAGGCAAAGCATAAAAGGGCACAGATATACCTCAAATTTCATCGTTTCAAAAAGCCCCCGGAGACCGCCATATCGGCGCTCCGAGGGCCTTATCATTGAAAATAATTCCAGAGATTAGTTATTGATCAGCTTATCTTCATTGCTCCAGCTATATAATTTACGCAGTTCTGCACCGACTTCTTCGCATGGATGCTCTGCTGCAAGTCTTCTCATAGCTCTAAAATGAGGAGCTCCTACCGCATTCTCAGATAACCATTCTTTTGCAAATGTACCATCCTGAATGTCTGACAGAATCTGTTTCATTGCTTTCTTTGTATCTTCTGTGATAATCTTTGGTCCTGTAATATAATCACCATATTCAGCAGTGTTGGATATAGAGTATCTCATACCTGCAAAACCGGACTGATAAATCAGGTCAACGATCAGCTTCATCTCATGGATACATTCAAAGTATGCATTCTTCGGATCATAACCAGCTTCTACTAAAGTCTCAAAACCAGCCTGCATTAAAGCACAAACACCACCGCAAAGAACTGCCTGCTCTCCGAAAAGGTCTGTCTCTGTTTCTGTTCTGAAAGTTGTCTCTAATACACCAGCTCTTGCTCCACCGATACCCAGAGCATATGCCAGAGCTTTGTCCAAAGCTTTTCCTGTAGCATCCTGCTGAACAGCAACCAGACAAGGAACACCTTTGCCTGCCTGATATTCACTTCTTACCGTATGACCAGGTCCTTTTGGAGCGATCATGGCAACGTCTACATTCTTTGGAGGTACAATCTGTCCGAAATGGATAGCAAAACCGTGAGCAAACATTAACATGTTGCCTTCTTCCAGATTCGGAGCGATAGACTCTTTGTACATCCGAGCCTGTTTTTCATCATTGATCAGGATCATGATGATATCTGCTTTTTTGGCAGCTTCTGCAGCAGTATATACTTTAAATCCCTGCGCTTCAGCCTTTGCCCAGGATTTACTTCCCTCGTAAAGACCAATGATAACGTTGCAACCAGATTCTTTTAAGTTAAGGGCATGTGCATGACCCTGACTACCATAACCAATAATAGCGATTGTTTTTCCTTCTAATAAAGAAAGGTTACAATCTTCCTGGTAATAAATTTTAGATGACATATTACGTTTCCTCCTCATAAATAAATATTTAATATCGTTAGGGAATCAAATCCTCTAGCTATCTTAATTACAAATATCTGACATCCTGGGTTCCTCTGGACAACCCCGTGATACCGGTTCTTGCCAACTCCAGGATCTCATAGTCTGCTAACAGATCAATAAATGCCTGCAGCTTGCTCTGACCTCCTGTCAGTTCTATGATCATGGATTCTACTCCAACATCTACAATCTTTGCTCTGAAAATTTCAACTACGGAGCTCACTCTATGACGTTCTTCTGCACCTACGCGAATCTTTACCAAAATCAGTTCGCGCGCAACACTTTCTGTATCTTTTAACACCTTTACGTCACGGACATCTTCCAGCTTTGCTACCTGCTTCTGAATCTGCTCCAGAACCGAATCATCTCCCATACAAACTACCGTCATACGGGAATACTTAGGATCTGCTGTAACACCTACTGTAAGACTGTCAATATTATACCCGCGGCGACTAAATAAGCCAGATACACGGCTTAATACACCGGCAGTGTTCTCTACTAAAATGGATAAAACTATTCTATTCATCCGCATCCTCACCTTATCAATTACTTACATTTAACTTTACAGTTGATTTTAGCAATTAAATGATACCTTGTCAACGACAATCGTTGCGTTATAACTTATTAGTATGCAAGTCATAACTCACAAGAATACACTTCTATATCAAAAGGATTTTTACAGGCTTATCTGATTTTTCCTTCTTTTTTTAAATACCGCCAAAAAGCCTGGCAGCCCTCACAAATATCTGTATAGGTTGTCTCAAAATCGCCAGTATACCATGGATCTGCGATATCCCTCGGAGAATCTCCAAAATCCAAAAAGCGAAACACTTTATGATCCGGATCATCTTTAAGTATCCGCATCATATTTCTCATATTCCACTGATCCATACCAATGAGATAATCATATTTACGATAATCCTGACGCGTCATCTGAACCGCATACTTGCCGGCTGTGGAAATACCCACCTGCCGCAGTTTATTGCGGGTGCCGTGGTGAACCGGATTACCGATCTCCTCCGTGCTTGTTGCGGCAGAGGCAATATAAAATTGGTCGGCAATGCCTTCTTTTGCCACTAGATCTTTCATCATAAATTCTGCCATAGGTGAACGGCAGATATTGCCGTGGCACACGAACAAAACTTTTATCATATCTCTTAAACTCCTTTAAAATGCTGATTTTCCTTGATTTTACGCCACTTTCCGGCATTTCTGCGGCAGAGGCATTTTCATCTTATACTAGTATAACTTCGCATAAATCTGCTTATTTTAGCCATCATCTGTCGTAAATTCTGTCGTAAATTTAAAAGATTTACGACACAGATATTTTACGGTATGCCGTGGATTTCTCAGACTTTGCATCTGTTAATCTTTGCATTTCTTTCTCCGCATCTTCAAATCCTACATGTGTATAAACATTCAAGGTTACCGAAATATCACTATGTCCCATAATGTATTGCAGCGTCTTTGGATTCATTCCTGACTTGGCCATATTACTGCAAAAGGTATGCCTGCAGACGTGCGGCGTAACAAGCGGCATCTGTACTCTGTAAATTTTATTGTACTTCTCACGAATATGCTGAAAGTACTTTTCCCAGTGCAATGCCACCATGGGCTTTCCATTTTTGTCCAGGTACAGAAAACCACTATACCCATCTACCATTGGCTCAATCTTTGGTTTCTTTCTGTTGGCAAGAATGTTCTGAAAACACTCCTTTACTTCCGGTGTCATAGGAACCATTCGCATACCGCTTTCTGTTTTGGTATCCTCAATGAGATACTTCATATCTCTTGTTCTTTGTAGCTGATGATCCACAATGATCCTGTTGTTTTCAAAATCCAGATTTTTCTTTATCAACCCAACAAATTCAGAGATACGGAGCCCGGTCTTAAACAGAATATAAATCCCATCATAGTATTTGCTGAAATGCTTATCATTTTTTACAAACTCTAAAAAGTCTCTTTCTTGTTTTCGTGTTAGAGCATCTCTTGTGACACTGTCATTCACGACAACCGTGTTAAGCTGAAACTCAAAAGGATTCTTTATCAGTAAATCATCGTCTACCGCCATCTGAAAAGCTGGTCTTACAACGCCTCGGATGGTATGTATGGAACTGTAGCCACGCCCGTCTACCTGCTGCATTTTAATCAGCCACTCTTTTGCATCCGATACTTTAACTTTATCGATACGCTTTTGGCCAAATGCCTCTTTCTTGATCACATTAATCACAAACTTATAATTTGCTTTTGTATTATGGCGAACACCTGTCTTCGTCCGGATATACTTCTCTACAAGCTCTAAGACTGTGTAATCACCGCCATCCGATGTGATATTGCTATTTAAATCCTTCTGAATCTGTTTTTCTTTTTCTCTTAAGGAAATATCATTACGTTTTCCTGCCGGCACCCGGTCTGACGGAGTCAGTCTCCAACTGTACACCGTCTTCCTTTTTCCACGAGTATCCTGATACTTGTATTCATATTTCCCGTCTTTTCGCTGACTCTCTCCCATAAGTAATTTCCGGCCTTTATGATCCCTTCTTACTTCTGACATTCCATTTCTCCTTTCTATCTACCTGCCATAGAAAAGAGCCAAGCTATGATATAACTTATAATATCATAAACTTGACCCTTAATCTATCGCATATTTTGCCGTTTTTATATGGCAGATAATTTCTCATCTATATACCGCTCAAACATTTTTCTCTTAATTTGAGGTCGTGATCCATTCCAAAGAATGAAATCAGCATCTGGATTTTCATCAATCAGTTTTCTTAATTTTTTATCCCCGATATGAAAATATTTTGCTGCTTCCTGCACACTAAGGACATACTTTCTCCATACAGGAATCTCATGGTTATTTACAGTCTGTGGTGCTAGAATATAAATAGTACAAGTCAAAATGAGAATTCCTAATCTAATATTTCATGGTACAATGTAGGTACCGCACTGAAGGAGGAGCTCATTATGGCAAAGCACTATGACAAACAATTTAAAC
>JBMNRU010000026.1:0-34765 GCA_050944855.1 Lachnospiraceae bacterium | reverse complement strand
ATTCTTTTACGAATGGAAGTATCACCCCGGTATCCATGGATCTGCGCCCAGCCGGTAATGCCCGGCCGCACCTGATGCTTTACCATATAACGGGGAATCTCTTCTCTGAACTTTTCTACAAAGAACGACCTCTCAGGCCTTGGTCCCACAAGACTCATGTCCCCCTTCAATACATTAAAAAACTGAGGGAGTTCATCAATACTGGTTTTTCTCATAAACTTGCCGAAGTTGGTCACGCGGGGATCATTCTTCACGGTCCACGCCTTTTTTTCTTCCTGCTCCGGCTGTACTTCCATAGATCGGAACTTATACATCATAAAAGTCCGATTGTGCAAACCTACTCTTTCCTGTTTATAAATCAGCGGCCCCGACGATGTCGCCTTCACCATGACCGCGGCAAACAGCATGACCGGCGAAAACAAAACGATCGCCACTGCAGCACCCAGGATGTCCTCTATCCGTTTTAAGATCGCATTAAAGCTATTGGTCAGCGGTACATAACGGATATTGACGACCGGCAGGCCCAGAATATCTTCTGTGTATGGTTTGGTAGGAATAATACTATTATAATCCGGTATAAATTTTGTATGCACACCGGACTTTTCACACAATGACACAATGTGCTCCAGGCGAAAATACTCGTCCAATCCCAGCGTAATGACAATTTCATCCAGTCGATTGGCCGGAAGAATAACCAAAAGATTATCAATCCTTCCAATTACTTTCTCACCCTTGCACAGCGTCCCGGCCGGCACATTATCGTCCAGAATCCCACGGATCTTATAACCCCACTGTGGATTCATATGGATTCGATCAATATATGCCTCGGCCGCCCGGCTATAACCCACAAGCAAAATATGCTTCTGATTCAGACCGCGCCTGCGGATATCTCTCAGCACATAACGGATCAGATTCCGCACAGCCGTCTCAGCTATAATATTTACAAAGTAAAAAATGAAGATCACGCTTCGGGAAAAATCGATTTCTCTGATCAGATATAATCCCACTACCAACAGAAACAGACCAATGGTATTGGCTTTTATAATATTTCCCGCTTCCAGCCGTCTTCCCTGTACACGCTTAGCGGTATACAGATTAAATGCATAATATAATATCAAATACCCCGGGACGATCACGAGAAGATATCTCATGTATTGCCCAAAGGATAGTGTCCTTACAGAATTAGTAAAGATGGAACTTTCAAACTTGATAAACCACGCTGTCCAAAAGGAAGCAGCGATCACAAAAGCATCGATAACCACATGCAGACGGTTAAAGTGCTTTTGATTGTCTTTAATCAATGTTTATCACCTTCATTCGTCGTCTTTTACATCATTACTAATATACACTAAAACATTTTAAAGGGCAACTAAATATTTTATAAACTGCCCGCCTTACAAGACTCCGGAATTTATTCCGGGAATACCTCATTCCCTGCGGCATCATAATAATGGCCACACTCTTCCGTGATATCATCCGAAGCCCCTGATGACTGCTGTGTATCCTGATAGTCTGCGGAAGACTCTGAAGAAGACGTATCCTCAGAAGAACTGTCAGAGGAAGAGCTGCTGGAAGAAGAATTACCAGCAGAAGAACTCTTATTAGAAGAGGATGACTGACTGGGCGTTGACTCTTCCTGTTCTTCTTCCTCTTCTAACACTTCCGCCTGCACAACCTCCAGCTCCGATGCCATTTTAGCCAGCACAGCCTCTTTATTATCTACTGCTTCTCCCGTATACGTGCTGATATACTTCACATAAGAAGCTTCTGTATCCGTACATAACTCGATATACTGATCATTGGTCATATCCGGCTCTAAAACGTCTACTTCGTCCACTTCTATATAACTGCCGTCGCCATATCCCCAGGAAATGTCGCACAACAGCTTATCCTCCGTAGTTTCTGTACTTTCCTCCGGCAGATAATAGACTAAAAATACTTCTCCTGCCGGTACAGTCACTTCTTCCGGCATCATGCTGTCTCCCCAGTCATTTTCCTCTGTTTCAGTGCCTTCTTCTGCAGCTGCTGACGCACGCATCCAGTAGTCCGTCAGCTCCTTTCCGGTACTGTTCTTAAAATACAGAGCAATGGCATCCGGACTTTCTTCTCCTAAGGTAATCACTTCCGGTTCCTCGGGTTCTTCTGCCTCAGCCGGCTCCTCCTGCACAGGTTCTTCCTGCACCTTTTCTTCTTTCTGGCATCCAGCCAGCATGCCCATAGCAAGTACTGCTGTCAGCAGCCAGGCAAAACATTTTTTCATCATCTTGTCATTCGACTCCTTTCTTTTACAGGCCATTTTCTGCAGTATACACGATCTGCAGGCCCTCTTTATCTTCTACGATCACTTCTATCTTCGCAGAGGGATCCGGAATCTCCTGCTGCGTCAGATAAATCTGATAGCCATAATCATATATGTTCCCTTCCAACGTTGTTGTTACAGTGAAGCACTCATAGCTCTGGTTTTCTCCGACCCTTACATACACCCGGCTGTCCTCTTTTGCCACGGATGGGAAGATAACACCTGTGATCTTCCAGAACTCTCCTGCTTTTTCTGCCTCACAGGAAGCGGACACCTCTTTTGCCGTACTTAACCGGGAAACATCCAACTCTCTTGTCGGCCCCGCCATAACTGCCGGCCGGGCGCCCAGAACAGACAAATGTCTCTCCACCTTTTCTATGACAACCGTATCCGCATTAGAATTCTGAATATCGGATAACGAATAAGGTACCAGTTGTGAAAAATAACCATTTCTATATGCATTTGCCATAAAAGGAAGCAAGGTATTCCCAAAGGAGTCTCTATACATCAGCAGACTTCCGGATCCTTTGGGATTATACGTCTGTACCGTAGCATCTGTAACGGCACTTTCTTCCCCTTCCAGATAATAAGTAAATGCATCTTCATAATAATATTCTTTTTCCGGCTCTGTTGCAAGTGGGTATACCATAGTATCCAGATCGCCAATATGATCCACACGTACCTCCGGTTCCATCCGCAGATAATCCTTGTGGCGTTTTCCCAGGGCTGTCAGCAGAGTATCCTGCACAAGGGCTGCTCCCTTGTTATTCCAATGGGAATCTCTGGCATGATACAGGATTTCATCCTGCTGTTTAAACAATTCCACAAGATCTGCATACGCAACCTGTTCCTGTTCCAGATAAGGAACCAATCGGGTCAGATTACTCTCCTGCCCCGTTTTCATCTGATCATAATACGGCATCTGTTTTCCGTATAATGTATTTTTATTGGGAGCCACCGTAAATAAAAACTCACATCCCTGACTCTCTGCATATTCCTGTATCAGAGCCAGATTATGGGCAATGTTATACAATTCCCGATCCGTCAGTGTATCCATTGCCAGATAGTCATTCACAGTTGCCTGGTAATAAAGCCAGCCCTCCGTTCCCTGAATCACAGAGGCCGCTCCCGATACCTGAAAAACATCTCCCCGAATCCGGGAATTGGCAGTAATCATTTCCTGACGAAACGCAAAATGATCCTCAAACCATTCTCCCCACTGACTGAACAAATCCTGATTCCATTCTCCCTCCACTTTTAATGTTGGAAACACGGCCAGCTCTGTGTTTTCCACTGTCGCAGTATTTTCCGCCACCGTCATCCCCGCAAAGGGAAAAATACACAGGATAAAAAAGAGAACACAGTATAACATTCTTACTATCTTTTTCATAACTTCTGCATCCTCCCCTAAAACTGAAAATAAATGAATGGATTATAGCCTCCGCCAGACAAACTCAGCATGCAGAGAACAAGGAGTCCTAAGGATACCACAAAACTAACCGGCTCCCACACATACCCTTTTTGCTTTCCGATCTTCGCCTGAAATGCCGGAAGGACAGGCATACTTCCTATCGCACCCAGCACAAAAACGGTTATGACCAGAGGCGTGCACTGCTGCAGGGCGAAACTAACTGCTGCTGCAGAAAAATCAAATCCGGAAAACATCCTGCCGATCATGGCAAATCCCTGTGACAGTGTTTCTGCACGGAATATGACGAATCCCACACAGACCACTAACAGTGCATATATATGTTTTAAAAAACCGGGAATCCGTTTTGGCTTTGGCAGATATTCTTCCAGAAGAAGGAAAAAGCCATGGTACAGACCCCAGAAAATAAAGGTCAGATTTGCTCCGTGCCAGAATCCGGTACAAAAAAATACAATAATCTTATTCAGACAGGTACGGGCCCTGCCTTTTCTGTTTCCGCCCAAAGGAAAATACAGATATTCCCGGAACCATCCGGATAGAGACATATGCCATCTTCTCCAGAAATCTTTGATGCTGACAGCACTGTATGGATAACGAAAGTTTTCTTTAAAATGAAATCCGAACATTCTGCCCAGACCGATGGCCATATCGCTATATCCGCTGAAATCATAATAAATCTGCAATAAGTATGCCAGCGCGCCAATCCAGGCAGCCAGAATATTCACAGACTCTATCTGCGCAGTAAATACAGCGTCTGCCACTCGTCCCATCGTATTAGCGATCAACACCTTCTTAGACAGGCCCAGAACAAAACGACGAATACCCAGACTGATTCCCTGCATCGTCTGCTTACGATCAGAAATTTCCCTGGAAATGTCATGATATTTTACAATGGGGCCGGCAATCAGCTGCGGAAAAAAAGAAATATACAGCAAAATCCGCCCAAAATTTCTCTCACCCTCTACTTTCCCCTGGTATACATCAATGACATAGGACATTGCCTGAAAAGTAAAAAATGAAATACCAATGGGCAGCGTAATCTCCGGAACGGGCAGTTCCAGGGAAAATACCGCATTGATCTGCGTAACCAAAAAGCCGGAGTATTTAAACACGCCCAGCATACACAGATTTCCTGTAACCGCCAATGCAAGCCATAGCTTTCGGCCTTTCACACGACTGACCAGCAAAGCCAGAAGATAATTGCCAAACGTGCAAAAAAGCATCAAAAATACATACACCGGTTCCCCATATGCGTAAAACAGCAGGCTGGCAGCTATCAACAGAATGTTCTTTGCCCGGATCCCCGGTGCGCATAAATACAAAAGAAATACAATGGGCAGAAATACACAAAGAAATGTCAATGAACTAAAAATCATACTTTATCTTTATCCCTTCATTTGTAACCAAAACGGGGCTGCTGCAAATATCTTCGCAGCAGCCTCATATGCTGTCTTATCCATTATTTTAAATAAGTCAGGCCTACACTTCCGTATGTTTTTTTGTATAAATCATATCCTTTTGCATGCTCCATTTCGCAGTCAAACAGATATGTAACGCCATTCATGTCAATCTCTACCCAGCAGTGAGGTGTAAATCCGCCTCTGGCAGCAGTGATCTGTCCGTTGATAATTCTGGCATCATATCCGATACCTCTTGCCAGCATGCCAAATGCAGATCCAAAGTGATAACAGTTGCCACTGTGAGTGGAAAGCATCTCATATGCATTGACAACTTCCCATCCCTCAAACAAATCCTGCAGGGGATAAATCCTACGATAAGTAAAGACAGAACGGCTGCTCATATACTGATATAATGCTCTTAGCTTACCTTCCTGACTCATGGCCGCTGTTGTCTGCTGGGCAATGACCTGATCCACCAGCTGCTGCAACAAAGCACTTGTTGGATCTTCCCAGATACCATCTGCCTCAATGGTATAGCCATCGATCACAGTGTTCTTTGCCATTGCGCCACTCGGATACAGATAATACCAGTGTTTGCCATCATGCAGCCAGCCTGTTGCCATCGCTCCGCTTCCGCTTAAGTAATACCATTCGCCCTTCACAAATACCCAGCCGGTCTGCATCGCTCCATCCTGATTCATATAATACCAGGTACCTCCCAGATTCAGCCAGCCTGTCGCCATCGCTCCGCTTCCATCCAGATAATACCAGACATTCTTCAAATACAGCCAGCCCGTCTGCATGGCTCCGCTTCCATCCAGATAATACCAGGTGTCGCCAACCAATGCCCAGCCTGTCTGCATCGCTCCATCCTGATTCATATAGTACCAGGTGCCGCCCAGATTCAGCCAGCCTGTCACCATCGCTCCGCTTCCATCCAGATAATACCAGATATTCTTACGGTACAGCCAGCCCGTCTGCATGGCCCCGCTTTCCTGCAGATAATACCAGGTATCGCCAACCAATGCCCAGCCTGTCTGCATCGCTCCGTCCTGATTCATATAATACCAGGTACCTCCCAGGTTCAGCCAGCCTGTTGCCATCGCTCCGCTTCCATCCAGATAATACCAGATATTTTTATAATACTGCCAGCCGGTCAGCATATAGCCTTCCGCATTAAAATAATACATTTCTTCGTCGATCAGCTGCCACTTGCCTGCCGAATAGCTGCCGTCCGGATTCTCGTACCACCAGCCTTTTCCGTCCTGATGCCAGATTCCTTTTAAAACCGGCGGCTCTTTCTTTCCGATATCGCCGGTACTTTCCTCTGTTTCGGTATTCTCGCCGTTTCCGGAATCCTCTGTTTTGACGTCCTCTTGTTTTCCGTCCTCTCCCTCAGGATTCTGAGGTTCACCCAGAATGTCATTCTCATTCACCTCTTGCGTGAATGTGGAATCCGGGGAAATATTCTCATCCATCTGTGCAGCCATAACTGTGACAGACATTTCACATCCCAATAAAACCGCCAGCAACATGGCCGTAAACATCTTCCCTTTCTTTTTCATATCGTATCCTCCATAAGATAATTTCGTTCTGATTATACCTCTTTATGACAAAAACGGCAAGTATTACAGCAGCCTTCTCACCATATTAAAATACAATTCCCACTGAATATGAAAATAATGAGAAAGATTTTTTTTCTCGAATTTCACCTTTTTTCCATTTTTTCTGCCCTTCACAGAAAGATCAATCCCATTTTTAATACCGGCAAGATATTCCTTTCCAAAACCTTTTCGTGTGAAAAAAACAGCTTTTATTACAAATCCCAGTACGATAAGCGGCAGATTCCAAAGCAACTGCAAAACCGGCATATTCTTGTAAATCAAATACACATTATTTCTGGACGAATAGCGCACTTTAAACAGATTGTAACGGGATCCGCTGGTTCCGCTTCCGTAATGATATACGACCGCTTTCGGCGCATACACATTCTGATATCCATAAATCCTGGCCCGATAGCCAATATCCGTATCTTCCAGATAGGCAAAATGGGCCTCATCAAAATACCCGATTTTTTCCATCACAGCACGGGAATAAATAGCCGCCCCTGCACAGCAGGCAAAAACCTGCTTCTCCTGTTCATAAGCCTCCAGCGATTTTCCCTGTCCTCTGGCAAATGCCCAGCCCAGTGCGCAATACAGATTACCTGCATCATCCATCTTACTTCTGTCCCTGTACTGCACCATCTTTGCCCCACAGGAAAACCTTCGGGGATTCTTTTTAATCGCTGCCAACAGCTCCCGTACAAAATCTCTTTCCACTTCCGTGTCATTGTTCAGCAAGATCACATAAGGGGTTTTCGATGCATAAATTCCTTCATTCACTGCACGGCAGAAACCAAAGTTATCTCCCAGTCGCAGCAAACATACCTTGGGAAACTTTTTTTCTACCAGCCTGTCGCTTCCATCTGCAGAACCATTATCTACTACAATGACTGCAAAATCCGGCTCACTTTGATGCTGCAGTGATTCCAGACATTTTTCTATATAAGCCATACCGTTGAAATTAGGTATGATTACAGTTACTTCCTGCATTTTGCTTTCCTCAACAATCTCTATTTTTCACGGGGCTTCAGCGAATAATTCCACTTTGTAAGGGAGAGATTCGGATTATAGTACGGATCTCCTGTTTTCAAAATTGCAGTCCAATGACTGCGCATATAGGCAATCTCACGCTGAAATCTTCTTACTTTTTCTTTGCTGTCCTCGGCTCCCCGGCTTTTCGACTCATAATGATATAGCTGTACAAAAGGATCATATACGATCAGGTATCCGGCTTTTCTCACCTTCAAACACAAATCCACATCATTAAAAGCCACCTGTAATTCTTCCGTAAATCCCCCTGCCGTTTCAAACGCCTCCCGGGTAATCATCATACAGGCTGCCGTCACTGCGCTTAAGTTCTGCTGTAACGACGCTTTGTGCAGATACCCGGAACGCTCCCTTTGCATGTCCACAAACATATGACCTGCCACACCGCCCATGCCGACGATACATCCTGCATGCTGAATGGTATCATCCGGGTAAAACAGCTTCACACCGGTAATCCCTACCTGACTGCGCTGGCAGTTGCCCAGCATCTCCTCTATCCAGTCAGGTGTAATCACCGCTGTATCATTATTTAGCAACAGATAATACTCTCCTTTTGCAAAAGTAATGCCATAATTATTGATAGCAGAATAATTAAACGCCTGATCCCAGACAACCACCCGGACATTTCCCCGTTTTTTCAATTCTTCATAATAAGCAAAAATTTCCGGACTCGTGCTGTTGTTCTCTACAATAATAATCTCATAATGCTCATAGGATGTTTTCTCAAAAATGGACTCCAGACAGGTCTGAAGGGTTTCTTTTTCGTCTCTGTTCGGAATAATAATGGAGACCAGCGGGCTTCCTTTGACTGGATACTTCACCCGGTAAAACCCGAGATCCGGCAGTTTGCTTACCGTCCCTTCCTCTCCCATACGTCTCAAATGCGCCTCAATAGCCCTCTGTCCCGCATCAAAGGCATACATCTTACTGAGAGGATTATCCGCTGTGGAAGCCTGATGTGTTCTCCAATGATACAAGATCTCAGGTATATGCAAAATACACTCCGCCGCTTCTACACAGCGAAAAATAAAATCATAGTCCTGCGCACCATCATATTCCTTAGAAAATCCTCCCACTGCCTCTGCAAGAGTACGTCTGCACACAAAAAAATGGCAGATATAATTATTGCTGCGCAGCAGATCCAGATTAAAGTCCGGTTTCAGATTGGGGGCAAAATGTTCCTTAAGATCCGCAGATATCTTATCTTCATCCGTATAGATCACATCTGCCTTTTGCTGCCCATTCAGCGCCTTTACGATCTCGTAAAGAGCCTGGGGTGCCAGAGCATCATCATGATCTAAAAGTCCGATATACTCTCCCGACGCCATAGCGATGGCTGCATTGGTATTGTCCGCAATCCCCTTATTTTCCAGAAGATTTTGGACACAGATCCGCTTATCCGAAGCTGCATATTTCTTCAGGACTGCACACATCTGTTCATCCTCGGGACTGGCATTTGCGATACATAATTCCCAGTTTCCATAAGTCTGTGCCTGTACCGATTTTATCATCTGCCGCAGATATTCTTCCGGTGTACGATACGCCGGCACCAGAATACTGATCTTAGGCTGATATTCCCATTGTTTCGCCCTTTGCGCTTCTAATTCCTCTTCTGTGGGCATCCCTTCCAAAAACCAGGGCCCGTAAGGAATCTCTTCCGGTTCAAAACGTTCCTGCAGTCTTATCCAGAACTCTTTCAAACCAAAATGGCGCAGATAGCGGATTCCTTTTATTATCATATAGGGAGACAGCTTACGAATCAGCCGTCCCCACTGAATTTTCTGAGTTTTGTCCATTTTCTATCTATCCTTTAAATATCTAAATCCAGGTCCTTCGGGCAGGCTCACAGAAACAGCCCGTCTAGAGTATATTTTTTCAGCCGTTATCTTCCTGCGTGACAAAGTCCCTGCACCTCCCTCGCAAATACATGAGGAAAGCGCGCCTGAAAATCCTGTGCCTGGAATACACTTAGGCTCGAAGGCTTTCCTGAGAGACTTATGTGTATCCTGTCACATAGTTGAAGGGAAGCGTCTCGTATTTGCAGGGGAGATGCAAGAGACATTCATATACCGAACAATAATCCATTTCCACAGAGCAGGCGTGCAACCTATGGTAAAGTATACCCACAGGGCATACCGTAATCCAGGCCCTTCGGGCGGGCATGCTTCGCATGATAGAGTATATCATATATTGACTTTTGTTTACAAGCTTCTTGTGATTTTCCACAAAGTTATCGCTGAAAATTCGTATTGTTTTACAGGAAAAACAACTTGCATTTCCTATGGTACCTTTACTATGTTGTTATTAAGCATTTTTTTAAAAAATTTACGAGGAACTACATATGAAACTTAACATCAAACACCAATATACATTAATACAAAGCTTATACTGGATTTCAGGCAGCATTTTATTCGGTTATACCGCTGTTTTGCTCTACCATAAAGGACTGTCAGAAGCACTGGTTGGCATTGCCGTCGGAAGTGCCGCCGGTTTCCTGATTCTGGCTCAGCCTTTTGTAGACAATCTGGTGCAAAAACTGAACCGCCTGACCCCCAAAAGAATGATTTTGCTCCTGATGCTGACAGTGAGTATTCTATATTTTTTATTGGGAATCCTCCCCTTACCTCAGCCGGCGATCATCCTGCTGTTCATTCTTATTCATTCCCTGTTTAACTGTGCCACTCCGTTTATTACCACGATCGGTATGGAGTATCTGAATCAGGGCTACGAAGTTAACTTTTTCTTTTCCAGGGGCATGGGCTCTTTCTCCTACGCTGTCAGCGCCCTTATTATGGGCTACCTGGTAGAGTATTTCCGTCCGGGCATCCTTCCCTATGCTTTTGTCCTTACCCAGGTACTGTTGATTCTTCTGGTTTTAAGCATAAAGGAACTGCAGTCAACGGACAACGCCGTACAGAAAGATACCTCTTCCGGCTTCTTTCAAATCCTGAAAGAGCATCGTACGGTTCGGCTGTTTGCCATTGGGTTTTGTCTGTCTTATATGGCCAACAGTATGATTGCTACCTATATGGTAAATATTGTATATCAGGCGGGGGGAACCGATTCTTCCTTCGGCTTATGCTGCTTCTGCAACGCTGCCAGCGAATTCCCGGCCATGCTGTTATTTGGCTGGCTTCTCCGCCGCTTTTCCTGCAAGACACTGTTAAAAGTGAGCAGTTTTTTCTTTATTGTAAAAATGGCAGTGATTTATTTTGCAGATCACCTTTTCCTGGTATACCTGGGCTACCTGCTGCAGTCAATGTCTTTTGGCGGCTTTAACGTAGTCTTCGTCTTCCTCATCAACAGTGAGCTGGCGCCCAAAGAAAGGATGAGGGGACAAAGCATTTTTGCCATCGTCACCACCGGCATCGGCGGATGTCTTGGGAACTTTGCAGGAGGTGCCATTCAGGGTACCTGGGGACTGCAGGCCATGATTGGCTTCTGTATTGCATTGACTTTGGCAGGATTCTTCATCAGCATGTGCGTAAAATCAAAATCCTATGTAAAATCAAAATCCTATTAAAAAAAATATCCTCCGGCATTCATACAATGCGGAGGATATTTTTATCCTATACAAAACGGCTCGTAATCATAAGATACATATTCATGATAAGAACCAAAGCAGATACCGAAAGTATCGTTATATGATACCATCGCTTTCCAGCCAGCTGCAGAATACCAGGATTTGCAATCAAAGCAAAAAAAGGGAATAATAGCGGAATCAGATATCTAGGCTGACAGCCCAAAATGGTATCATATCCCACCGGGGTAAATGCTACATAAAGAGCCGTTGCAATGAGCACGGCAGTTCCCAACAAAAAGGCTGCCGATACCAGCCGAAGCAAATTTCTCCCTTTAAATTTATCCAACCTGCATTTGTCAGTAAAGGCAGTAACAATCAGGAGTAAAAACGGTACATAATAGAACTTACCGATACCCAGATAGGCGAAATGAGTAATGTACTGTTCTGCCTGATAACAAGATAAATACTCTTTCAAAAAGCGGAACAGAACATTCATATACTGCAAAGGTTCACTTAATATAAGCGCGATCTGACCCGTCGTACTGACATCGGTGCCTCCGCGCATATCACCGCCGGCGGAAATCTCCATTGCAGAACGAGAAAGAAGCATACATCCCATCACTAAAATCGCGATGACGCACATGCCATAGTATTTTGCATAATCCTTCTTAGAAAAAGTGGCTTTTCTGAGAAAGAAAGGCAGAACTAAAAAGGAAATATATATTTCTTTCGGCAGACAGGCCAGAAACAGAGAAACACACATAATTCCTGTCTCTTTCGCAGAAAACGGCTGATCCTGTTCCTGCAGCATGGCAATATAATACGCGATGCCCAGCATGGAAAATCCGGTCACCCAATAATCATACGAATAATTTGTAGCCAGGAACAGATTGGTAGGAAACAAAGCAATCACAGCCAAAAGCATCTTTCCACTATGAAGCCGCTTAATAGCAAAATAACAAAGCACGGAATAAATGAAAAGCTGTGAAAACAGACCCATAAGATACTGTGCATAATAAGTGGCGCCAAAAAAACGACCGATCGCAATAGACAGACCATCCATGGCATACACAGCTTTCATATCTCCCGGTTCTATAAAGGAATAACGATGGCTCAGTTCATTTAGCTGTGCCACAAATGTATGAATCTCTTCACGACTGCTGCCTACTGCCAAATCTGACGTATGATAATACATGGTATTATCCGCCTGGGTAAAATAGCTGGGTCCTATATAGGAAGCTTTCAATGCCCGATAGTAATGCGTGTCAAAATCCCAGCAGTTATGACCGGGAGTCAATGAAAAAATCATCGCCAAACCAACAGACAATGAGATACACAAAAACAGCTTTTCTGGCTTTTTACTAATATCTTTAAAGAAAAACAAAACAGAAAAGACACAAAAGGCTACTGCATAGAAAAACAGAAATCTTTCTTTGCGAAACGGTACACCTGCCATCTGACTTAATAACAGTTCTACTGCAAATGACAATACACCCAAAACAATCGTCACACCGGCAAAAATACCGATCCGTTTTCCTCTTCGCCTGATATATTCACATAAAGACTGACTGACTTTTTTCTTATAATCAAAGACAGCCAGCCCTAACAATACAAGAAATGTAACAGCCAGAGCAGCCAGATAGCGCTTCTCTTTTGTATATACTGTAGTGAGTTTTTCTGTATAACCTTCATATACATCTACACTAACAAGATGATAAGATGGAGCCGCCGCAGTTACTTTAATGGAATTATAATCCCCTTCTGGAATATTAAGGCAAATAGTCGTCTCTTCTGAAAAAATGGGAATCTCTTTCCAATTTCCGTCCAGAAAATTTCCGTCTTTTCCCCAGGATACAATAGTATGTACAATTGGTTCCAGACCTTCCGTCTTTATCTCTATACAGCGGCCAGCAACATCCACATCTAAAAAAGTAACAACAGACGTATCTCCAACCGCCTGTACCGTACCGTCACCAGAAATCTCACAATCTTCCGTTTCATCTGCCTCTGTATAAGGAATAGAAAGAGAAGCTTCGCCAACAGGGGCTATATAATAAAATTCTCTGTTGGGACATAACCAGGCAAATGCGCATACTGCGGCTATGAGGGTAAAAAAAGTTAAAAAGCCAATTCGCTGTTTCATTTCTATTCTCCTTTGCATGTAAGAAATGCACAGTCAAATACCAATCATGGCTGCGCTATTTCTTATAATATTCTTAACGACATATCCGGCTTATCCAGAGATAGATTCGGATTATAATACGGATCTCCATTTTTCATCAGAGTCTCCCATTTTTCCAAAAGTAAATACATTTCTTTATTAAAACGTGCCACTTTCTCCGGCGTATCCTCCTGTCCGCGTGATTTGGATTCATAATGATAGAGCTCCGCATAAGGATTATACACTACCAGATAACCTTTTTCCCGTACTTTCAGACAAAAGTCTACATCATTAAATGCCACCTGAAATTCCGGATCCAGACCATTTACCTCCTGAAATACCGACTTTTTCACCATCAGGCAGGCCGCAGTCACAGCACTGTAATCACAGGCACAGATCAGGCGGGAAAAATAGCCATTATCTCCCCGTTTGCTGCCAATAAAGAGATGCCCTGCCGCACCTCCGATACCTATGACAACACCGGCATGCTGAACGGTATCATCTTCAAAATACAATCTGGCGCCTACAATTCCCACATCTGGACGCATACAGTATCCCAGCAGCTCTTCAATACAATTATTGTTAATGATTTCTGTATCATTATTCAGCAGTAAAATATACTCACCGCCGGCGTGTTCCACACCAAAATTATTGATGGCTGAATAATTAAATGCATCCTTCCAGTACAATACCTTTACCTTTTTGCAAGTATCTTCTAAATGTCTGTAATACGCAAAGGTTGCCTCCTCGGTACTATTGTTTTCCACAATAATCACTTCAAAATTGTCATAAGTAGAACGCTGCAGTAAGGATGAGATACACTTATCCAGATCTTCTATGTGATCCTTATTCGGTATCACAATAGATACCAGCGGATGCGTGTCCAAATGATATAGGGAGCGATATAATCCCAAATACTCTCCCTGGACTACATCTGCATGAATGCCAACCCGCTGATAATGCGCCTCAATGGCTCGTTTTCCTGCTTCAAAAGCATATAACTTACTTTCCGGATTCTCTGCAGTAGAATCCATATGCGCACGCCAATGATATAAAATCTTGGGAATATGATGAACGCACTGTGCCACTTCTGTACATCGCAGTACAAAATCATAATCCTGGGCACCGTCATACTCCGGATTCAATCCGCCGACTTTTTTCTGCAGTTCTGCTTTTACTACAACCAAATGGCAGAAATAATTCATACTGCATAACAAGTCAGGACTGTAATCTGGTTTAAAGTGAGACTGAAAGTAATGCCCGCCATCCATGGAAACTTTATCTTCATCACTGTAAATCATATCAATTTCTGCATTCTCATGAATCGCGCGGGCACATTCAAATAACGCATGTGCCGGCAGAATATCATCATGATCGGCAAACACAATATAATCCCCTGTGGCAATCTCCAGTGCCGCATTGGTATTCTCAGATATCTTCAATGGCTGCTCATGAGAAACCACACGGATCCGTTGATCCTTTTGCTGATATTCTTCCAAAATCCCGGTCAGAGGAGAAGCTTGTCCACTCCCGTCAGAAAAACATAATTCCCAATCCGGATAGGTCTGCTCTTCCAGTGACGCGATCAGTGCACGAAGGTATTTCTCCGGCGTCTTATATAAAGGGACTACCACACTAAATCGGATCTTCTCATCAAAACGGGTCTGACGCTGCAACTGCAGCTCCGCCTCGGAAGGCAAATGCTTCAGAAGCCATTTATTATAATCAATACCGTTTGGTTCCTTATGAAAAACCTTTTCATAAACACGTTTTATCGTCTTCTTGGCTCCGTTGCGTTTAAAATATAATGTCGTTTTTGTCAGAATATCCGGACCGTCATGGATTCCTTTTCCTTTTTTCAACGTGCCCACCCGGTAGGTATACTCTGCCTGCTTTCCATCACAGACAATGGATACGGTGATTCGGGAAGAAGCAGCTGCATCAAAAATACATTCAAATCCACAGGAAAAATCCAGGTCTTTTTCCGGATAATTAGAAGCCAGGTCTTTTCGATTGAGAATTTTATTTTCACTCTCCAATACCCTGCCCTTCTCATCCTTTACCTGCAGTGTAAACGGTTTTATGGAAACTGCCCAGCCTCCCACAGAGATTCTGCCATCCGGCAGACAGGTAAAGGTTTCGATATAGCTGTCCAGCTGATTTCGGCGCTCTTCTAATTTTTTTACTGACAGAGACCAGATACGTTTTCTTTCTTTTTCGCAGATTTGATAAACGATCAGTTTACCGCTTTGTGGCAAAGGATCCGGCAGTGTAATCCAAACATAATACTCATGATCCAGGTTCTTATTCAGCCTGAGATATTTCTTGCGGATTTCCACACCTTCTATATGGGTAACTTCTACGGGCAGATAGGATTGATTTAAACTGGCCTGAAATTCACAGTTTCCCTTTACATTTTCAGGAAACCAACCCCGAAGTACAAACTGATGAGAATCCTGAATATGAAATCTTTCCATTTCCACATAAAACAAGTTATCCATTATTGCTCACCAACCATTTCTTTATTGGTTTAACTCATCCCATACACGGATGTTTCCAACTTTTTTCTTTAACACCAGTTTAAATGCTTTTGTATTCTCAATATATGCCAGCTTATCTTCCAGAAGCTGAATCCGACGTTCGTCTTCCCGCATTTTATGAGCACATTGTGTCAAAAGTTTTTCCTGGCGCTCTATCGTAACCTGATTGCTTTCTGCCTTAAGCTTCCACTCCCGCTCATATACATTTTTCAGCTCTTCCGCATAAGTTTTCATATTTTCCAAATGCTCAATCACGAGTTTATATACCAGTACAATCTTTTTCCATTTCGTCTTTGGCTGTATGGGAATGATAATCTGCGGATCTTCCGACTGAAATACCCAGGTCTTTGTGGCCACATCCATCGCGTTGCTGGCAAACTCTCCGGAAGATAGTTTGCGCACTGTATTTTCTGTCTCTGCCTCCAGGCGGATGATCTGTATCATACCCGGCCAGTTACAGGGATCAATACGGATACAATCAATATCTTCATAAGCATGCACATCCACACAGATATGGAGCTCCGCGCCCTTTTTTATCATATAATTCTGCATGCGTTCTTTTGAGAAAGACCCCTGCTTGCCCCAATATACCTGCGCAAATTCCTCCCCCAGGCTGCCTGTTCCCAGACCAATCTCCGGTTTTCTGTAAGAATCCAGCAGTTTCTGATAAGATTCATCATAACCTTCCACATATTCCATAAAACGGACATTCATTTCCGCAAACAAACTTCTCTCTTCCTTAGAAATACCAAAAATTTCATACATTTCATCCTGGCTCATAAATCCTTCGAAATATGTGCCATCCTTCACAAAAAGGGCATGGATTGCTCTGTATACCGGAAATTTCACCGGAACCGCAAAATCAAAAATCCATTCATAATCCAGAATGCGAATCTTACCGTCTTCGCAGATAATATTATCTAATGTCAGATCAATATCTACGTTGGCTGCCGCTTCCATACCGTTTAGCTTCGTAATATTTCCAAAAACAAAAGCAAAATCCGGATTCATTTCAAACGGAACTGTCTGTTGGTACAACTCACCAAACAGCTTCTGATATTCTTCGAAAATGCCAATAACCGTTTCCTTTTCTTTTCGTTTTGCCGCCCGGATCACCTTATCATAGTAGCTTTGTCCTGTAACAAAAGGAAAACGCGCACTCATTCCATGCATCTCACACGGCAGAAAATAATCGATACCTGTTTTCTGAAACAGACAGTAATATTCAAACATGTTTTTCACATGCTGCTGCGCCGCTTCCGATAATGGCCTCTTTTCCACCATTTTTGTTCCATCTTCCTGTTCATAAATGGCTGTCTCAATCTGAAAAGGAAGCGCTCTCTCTTTTGTCAGTTTTGCATATATTTTTTTCACTGTAATCCTCCTATTTTGCTTCAACCATAAAGGAATTCGCAAAGAATGCAAAGTCACCGGAAGCAATCAGTTCGCGATATGCTAACGTTTCATTAAACATATACATTCTGCCGGCGTCATAGCTGTCTCTGCCGCAAGTCACATCTTCCGGCTGGGGCATATATTTTTCTGAAAAGATCTGCGTAGGAAATTTGTAATCCGGAAATGGATAATAAAATTCCAACTCTTCATATCCGGCCTCTTCCAAAATTTTCTCCAATTCTGTTTTAGAAAAAGTCCGCACCTGACTGGAAGTAGCATGATATCCTTCTATCCCGTCAAAGAATATGCCAGTATGATCCTCACGGGAACCGGACCAGTACTTCAAACCATATTTATTCTCAATTGCGATCAGCACTTTCCCGTCCGGTTTCAAATACTTTCGTATTTTTTTCAGAAAATCCACAAAAGGATTCGCTGTGTCGGTATAATATGCCGCATATTCCAGCACACCAATTAACGTAATATAGTCAAATTTCTGTTCCAGAACTACATCATTAAAATTCCCGACAAAAATTTCCAGATTATCATATTCCTGATTACGGTTCGCATTAATCAAAGATCTTCGTTTGGATAGTTCAATACAAACCACTTGTTTTGCCTGTCTGCACAGCGCGCCCGTAATCGCACCGCACCCTGCACCAATTTCCAACACTTTGGCATCTTCTTTCATAGGATACCATTCTACAATATTCTGACGTACCGGAGACAGATGATATAAAACGGGCCATCTGTCATCCTGTTTTAAGATTTTTATTACATCCTGCTGTGCAGAAACCATCTCCAATAATTCATCCTCAATAGAACCATCGCTGTAAGCGTCGCTCCCGCCATAGAACTTATAGTTCAAAATGGCATTTCCTACTTTCTCTTTCATGCTTATCTCCCCCATTTGTCAAGCACATCTTTTATCTCGTTAATAAAATCAAACACATGACTGTTCTCAAAGTACAGCGGATTGGTTCTATTATTCGGTACACTCATATGAAAATCATCACAAATCTTATTCAGATTGACTGCGATATTATTAGGACTGATATTGTCCAATGATACAATATTACTGTTAAAACTGCCAAGGTCTTTATTAAAAAAAGTATTCGTAATTACTTTTACCCCAAATACAGACATTTCCAGGGGCGGATAACTGGGATGCGGAGACGCCATCAGAGAAATGCCTGCATAGGATTGGGCAAGAACCCGGGCATACTCTTCTATAGTTAATTTCCCCACAGACTGCAGGTACTTTCCCTTTCCCAGATACACTCTCGGATGCTGCTCTCCTGCAGAAACAATGGACCACTGCTCAATATCGTCCTGTTTCCGGACCCATTTTTTCAATGCTGCCACGATCAGATTAAACGCATTGCGCTCTGTACCTGGACGTCCATAGATCAGGATCTGTTTTTTCTTAGCCAGTATACTGCCTGCCTGCTCCAGATACTCTCGCAGCTTATCATTTAAGACCGGTTCAAAAGCAAATTCCCGAAAGAATATATAATGATGATCGCGGAAGTATTCCTGTAAAAGCGACGTATTAAAAACCGCGATCTGCGGATAAGGATTCTTATACGTGGCGTCCGCAAGCAGAAAGCGGGTGGACCAGGCGTAAAATCCCGGTTCATAATCCTGAATAAAATTGATAAACAGATTCGGGCCGATTCCTTCTGTTTTTTCAAATATCTCATATGCTTCCTGGGCACAGTGTGCCGTCCACCATCCGGTAAACATAAAATAATCATTTTCGGACACCGGCAAGGAGCGGTCCGTTCTTTCACTGTAGGAAACAATCTGACGTTCTGCCTGACTTTCTTCATCCCAGGAAACGAACTGATATCTGTCCTGATACTGGCGTATCGCATCTTCGGTCGGCACCGCATCCACCAGCACAATCCTCCTGTCGTACTCCAAAGTATCCGCCAGTTTTTCAAAAAACTTTAACGCTGTGGAAATTCCTCCGAACACATGCTCCGGATTAATAGACGGCAGAAGAAGATTGAGCCTGCGTCTCAAATGTTCACCCTTTCTAAAAGTATAGGGATTAATTTCCGCAATATGGGTGTCTATCTCATCCACTATCAGTGATTCATTACCATAATCTTCTCTCACCACCTGTATCCAGGAGCGATCTTCACCCGTCAAAGTTCCTTTTACTCTTGGTACATAACTGTTAATATCTAAATTTACATTATAATAGGGATCCCCATGCTCCCGATAATAGGCATATGTTTTCGCAGACAGTTCAAAATCTATTTCCGGCACATAGGAATCTCTGGTCTTAGATTCCAGATGATACAGCTGTACATACGGACAGTACACATTTCTGAGACCATGTTCGTATGCACGGATGCAAATCTCCACATCACTTCCGCAGATAATGAATTGGTCATTAAAATTTCCGATTTTTTCTATTGTTTTGCGACTGATCGCCATACAGGCACCGGTGACCGCCATAACATTTCTGGTCACCATCGGCGAAACATAAGGGGAACCATAATGCACCGGTTCCATACCGCGAAAGACATGCTCTGCCCAGCCGCCCATACCGACAACCACACCCGCGTGCTGAATGGTATTATCCTCAAACAAGAGCAGCCCGCCGGCAACACCGACTCCCGGCTGTGTAGAAATCTCCACCAGACGCCGCATCCAGTCTCGGGAAATAATTTCTACATCATTATTTAAGAAGATAAACACGTCACCGCGTGCTTTTTCGATCCCGACATTATTCAGACGCGACCAGTTAAAGGGAAATGCCGCTTCCTCTACCCGTACATTATCATACTGCTTTGTCACATTCTGAAAATAGGAAAAGGTCTCCTCCTCCTCAGAATTATTATTCAGGATCAAAATCTCATAGCGGGAATATCTGGTACGCTCTTCGATGGTCTCAATGGCATTTCTAAGAAGCTCTGCCTGATCCTTGGTTGGTATGATCACAGATACGAAAGGTTCCTGCTCCAAGTGATACCGCACATCGTATACAAAATAATCATCTGTTTCTAACGCCTCTGCACGACCTTTGCCATACACCCTGTCAAGGTGCTCCTGCACCGCACGATGTCCTGCGATCTGCGCATATGGTTTAGACTCCGGATTCGCCGCAGTAGAACTCTGTATTGCTCTCCAGTGATACAAAATTGCAGCCACATGCTCAATCTTATTTGCTTTTTCTGAGATTCTTAAAAACAGATCATAATCCTGACTTCCATTAAATTCACTGCGAAAGCCTCCCACTTCATCAAAAAGAGACTTCTTAAGAGCCAGCAAATGACCAATATACATCTGACTCTTTACCAATTCCGGTGACCAGTCCGGTTTATATAACGGCTCACGGTGATTCCCGGCCTCGTCGATAATATCCTGATCACTATATAAAATATCTGCATCCGTATGGTCGATACGCAGAGAAAATTCCTGCAGGGCATTGGCAGCCAGTTCATCGTCATTGTCCATCAGAACCAGATACTGGCCTTTGGCAGCCTGCACCGCATGATTTGTTGCACCTGAAATCCCCATATTCTGTTCCAGATACTGGATATGAATCCGGGGATCTGTAATCTGACGCAGATACTCCCTTACCTCCGGCTTTGTAGAACAGTCATCTGCAATACATAATTCCCAGTGAGGATATTGCTGATTCTGCACAGATAAAATAGCTTTCTCCAGCCATTTGATTTCCACATTATAAACCGGCATAATAACAGAAAAACGCGGATGTTTCTTGTTTCTCCTCATATATTTAAACTCCTTTATTAAAAACGACCGTCGTATCCATGTCAAAGTAACCTACCGTTGTCTTATTGGATACAACCTGTATGCAGCAGCTGTCATACAGTCTGTTGTATACTACAAATTCTTCTCCCACAAACCCGGTACATCCCAGCTGCAGCAGATATTGCCCCTTTTGAAGCCGCATCACCTGCTTAAACTCAATTTCAACCAATTCCCCGGCATTGACTGTGCCGATATCCGTTTTTTCAATCACCGTATTAGTGCCGGTCAATTCATTTCCTTTAATATCCTTCAAACTAAACGCAAAAATAGGATTCACTATCGTCTCATGGAAATACACCCGCATACGAACAGAAAACTCCTGCATCTTATATACCGTGTTCGTAATCTGGTCAGTTTCATCAAACAATCCGAAATCCACGATCTCTGCTTTTTTATTGCCATAGTTCTGCATATCCGGACTTACAAGCATATAAGACTTCCAGTCCTGTTTTCCTTCCCGCAAAGAGGCTTCCTGAACTTTCATTTCTTCTGTTTCTTCCTCTTCCTGCTTCTTTCCTTCAGTGCCGGATACCTCTTCTACCAGAACTTTTTTATATAAATCAATCATTTCCTTCGGGGAGCCCTGATCCAGAACAACCCCTTTATTCAGCAAAACCACTCTGTCACAGTACTGACTGACACTTCCAAGATCATGACTTACCAGTAAAATTGTCTTGCCCAGGGCCTTAAACTCTTCAAATTTTTTATAACACTTCGCCTGAAAAAATACATCTCCAACGGAAAGGGCTTCGTCTACAATCAATATCTCCGGTTCGATATTGATGGCCACTGCAAAGGCCAGACGGACAAACATACCGCTGGAGTAGGTCTTTACCGGCTGATACACAAAATCGCCAATATCGGCGAAGGCCAGAATATCATCTAATTTAGCGGTGATCTCCTCCTCGGAAAATCCTGTCATTGTCCCATTCAAATATACATTTTCAATGCCCGTATATTCCTGATTAAAACCGGCGCCCAGCTCCAGAAGCGCAGAAATCCTGCCATCGACAGTTACCTCTCCTTCTGTCGGATTTAGTACACCGGTGATAATTTTCAATATGGTGGATTTACCGGAACCGTTGGTTCCGATAATTCCGATCGTTTCTCCCTTATTCACCTGAAAAGAAACATCCCGCAGCGCATAATGCTCCTTATATTTCTGCTTGCGGGTCAGCTTCAAAGACTCTTTCAGACGATCGATGGGTTTATCATACAGCTTATACATTTTACTCAAATGTTCCACTTTAATTGCAGCTTCGCTCATGATTCTTCCTCTCTCTTATAAAATATCCGCAAAATGTACTTTCAAACGCTTAAAGATCAGAGCTCCCAATGCAAATACACAGGCAGTCAGTACCCAGAAGTATATGGTCATATCCATATTATCCCAGAACCATACCTTGTCGATCAGCGCTTCTCTGTATCCAAATACAATATAATACATAGGATTCAATTTAAAGATAGTCTGTAAAAATGACGGGAGATTTACCTGATTGAAATTCCACATAATCGGAGTCATCCAGACACCCACCTGCAGGATGATACCAATGATCTGGGTAAGATCCCGGAAAAATGCCACAATGGCACAGGTTGCATAACAAAGTCCCAGCGTGAATACAAAAACACAAAAAGTATAATAAAACACCTGTAACGTATACAGATCCGGCGTATAGCCATAGCACATATACAAAATTATAGTAAATGCAATAAAAAACAAATGTACAAACAGAGCCGATATGATTTTCACGATCGGCAAAATACTGATTTTAAATACTACCTTTTTTACCAGATAATTATACTCCAGCAGTGCATTGGTACCCATTCCCAGGGAATCTGAAAAAAAGAACCAGGGTACCAGACCGGCAACCAGCCATAACACAAAGGGCACACGTCCCACCGCGCCGCTTCTGAGTCCCACCTGAAACACAAACCAATAAACCAGCACTGTAATAATCGGCTGAATAAACGCCCAGACGATTCCCAAATAGGAACCGGCATATTTCGTCTTAAAGTCATTCTTGGCCAGCTTCAGAATTAATTTTCTCTCCCGATACAGTTCCGCCGGCAATGTTTTCCAACGATTCAAGGTCCCTAACAGAGCAAGAAATACAAGATCCAGAATTACACATAAAAAGATATTTTTTCCCTGTGCTTTCTTATGCTGTGCCTCCTGAATTACCGGCATAAAATCCTGTGCCGGAATCTGTGTTTCCTTATACAGCTCAAAATTCTCCACCGGCCAGGTCTGTCCGTCATACTCTGCATACACATCTGTGATCTGCGGAGCCTCCGGCAACGTTTTCATCGCTTCTGTATTGAGGCGGATATACTGACTGTTTCCCCGTACGGCAAACAACAATGCCTGCTCTTTGCCCGGGGTGTTATATTCAGCTCTTACCGAATCAGATTCTACAAATTGTGTATCTTTTGCATAATACAGCTGATAATCAAAGGCAGTTTCACCTTCTACCGTCATATAAATATTTACATTTTCTTCCACCGGTGTCCGATGCACCATAATAAACACATTAATGCACGCCATCAGCAGTACTGTCAGCACAATAACAATTGTTTTCTTCTTCGACATTCCTGTTCCGCTCCTATTTTCTAAACTCTTTTATGCCTCCCCATTTCTGGTCTTTTTCAGAAATAGTCAGCTTCATACCTTCCGGGATCGGCCAGTCAATGCCAATATCCGGATCGTTCCAGATCAGCCCGCCCTCATCATTGGGATGATAGAAATCAGAACATTTATAAGCAAATTCTGCATGATCGGAAAGTACCACAAATCCATGGGCAAAATTCTTTGGAATAAAAAACTGTTTTTTGTTTTCAGCGGAAAGGATCACGCCATACCATTTTCCATAGGTTTTGGAACCCGGGCGCAAGTCTACTGCCACATCAAACACTTCTCCGCTCACCACGCGTACCAGCTTGTCCTGAGGATACTGAATCTGAAAATGCAGTCCCCGCAGGACACCTTTTGTGGAACTGGACTGATTATCCTGTACAAATTCCTGATCAATGCCAGCTGCTTTGTAATCATTGTAATTATACGTCTCCATAAAATAGCCACGTTCATCGCCAAATACTGCAGGCGTAATCACCTTTAATCCTTCAATCTCACATGTCTCTACCGTAATTTTTCCCATTTTCATAACCTCCTGACTTTTACAGTCCTTCTGCTATCTCTAACAAATACTGACCATACGCTGTTTTTAAAAGCGGCTGGGCCAGTTCCACTAACTGTTCTTTCGTAATAAATCCTCTCTTATATGCAATTTCCTCAATACAGGAAATATAAAGTCCCTGTCTTTTCTGGAACGCGGATACAAAATCTGCCGCATCCAACAGCATATCATGACTTCCCGTATCCAGCCATGCAAAACCTCTTCCCAGCGTTTCCACATGAAGCGTTCCTCTTCTTAAATATTCATTATTGACACTGGTGATTTCGATCTCGCCTCTCGCAGACGGTTTTACATTTTTAGCAATTTCTACTACATCATTGTCATAGAAATAAAGGCCGGGAACCGCATAATTAGACTTTGGATGTTCCGGTTTCTCTTCAATGGAAAGAGCCTTTCCGTTTTCATCGAATTCAACAACACCGTATTCTCTCGGATCCCGCACATAATAGCCAAAGATCGTAGCCCCTTCTTTTCTGGAAGCCGCCACCTGGAGAACTTTAGAGAAACTCTGGCCATAGAAAATATTATCTCCCAACACCAGCGCCACATTATCATCCCCAATAAACTCTTCCCCGATAATAAAGGCATCTGCCAGCCCTCTGGGATATTCCTGCACTTTATACGTAAAGGAAAGTCCAAGCTGTTCACCACTTCCAAATAACTCCTGAAATACCGGCAGATCTCTTGGGGTAGAAATGATCAAAATTTCACGGATTCCCGCCAGCATCAGCGTTGACAGCGGATAATAAATCATAGGCTTATCGTATACCGGCATGATCTGCTTGGAAATAGCTTTTGTCAGCGGGTAAAGACGAGTTCCTGAACCACCTGCTAAAATAATACCTTTCATGCAAACTTCCTCCTGTTTCCTTCTCATTTAAGATCTATTTTTAAACACAACAATGACTCGTCCTCACGGACGAGTCAAAATCCGGTACGCTTACCGCGTACTTTTGTTTTATTTCCCACTGTACATATCTTCATAGTATTTCTGGTAATCACCGCTGGTGACATTCTCCATCCAGTCTTCATGTTCAAAATACCATTGGATAGTTAAACGAATGCCATCTTTAAACATGGTTTCCGGATACCAGCCAATCTCTTCTTTGATCTTATCCGGAGCAATCGCATATCTTTTGTCATGACCCTTCCGGTCTTCTACATAAGTGATCAGATTCTCACTTACCAGGGCTTTTCTCGGATCGTCGTCAGAAAGCATTTCCTGCAGTGTATCCAGAATAATATGGATAATCTCAATATTCTGCTTTTCATTATGGCCGCCGATATTATAAGTCTCAAACAGTCTTCCCTGTTCCTGCACCATATCAATGCCTTTTGCATGATCTTCCACATACAGCCAGTCTCTTACATTCTTACCGTCTCCGTATACCGGCAGCTTCTTGCCGTGAAGTGCGTTGTTAATGATCAGCGGGATCAGCTTTTCCGGGAACTGATACGGGCCATAATTATTGCTGCAGTTTGTAATATTAGCCGGGAATTTATAGGTGTCCATATAGGACTTCACCAGCATATCGGAAGAGGCCTTGCTTGCTGAATATGGGCTGTGCGGATCGTAAGGAGTCGTTTCATAGAAATATTCTCCTTCCTTTTCCAAAGATCCGTATACTTCATCCGTAGAAACATGCAGAAATTTCTTATCTTTCTTAAATGTTCCGTCCGGAAGCTCCCAGGCTGCCTTCGCTGCATTCAACATAACCAGCGTTCCCAGCACATTCGTCTTAACGAACACATCCGGGTTCTTAATACTTCTGTCAACATGACTTTCTGCTGCAAAATGCACTACACGATCTACATCATTTTCTTCAAAGATTTTATGAATGGCATCGGCATCACAGATGTCTGCCTTAATAAACGTATAATTATCTCTGTTTTCTATATCTTTTAAATTTTCCAGGTTTCCTGCATAAGTAAGCTTGTCTACATTGATAATGCGAATTTCATCACCATACTTCTTAAACATATAGTGAATATAATTGGAACCGATAAAACCGGCGCCGCCCGTAACTACATAAGTTCTCATAGCTTACGCTTCCTCCGTATTCTATTCTATTTTATTGTATACAAAATTAGTATAGCATTTTTCTGATCAATATTCAAGTTCTCCTGTTCGCTTCCTGCTCCCCCATCATTTCCGGCCTGCAGCCGTCTATATCATACCATTCCGAATGAAACTCTTCTGCCGTGTTGACCACCCATTTATCAATACAGCGATAATCCAATTCCAGCCGAATTATTTTCTGACTGCCAGTCTGTACATCCCACTCTCCTGCTATGTATTCCACCGGCCGGGCGGAAATCAGCGCCCATTTCGCTACAATATCCTTTTCCCGATAGAAAAGCCATATTTCCACTCTCTTTTTCAGGATCCTTCCGGTATCCATCTCTTTTAACCAACAGGAAAAGGTATCATCCCCTTCTCCCTTTCTTAATATCACATATCCCAGTTTCTGGGGAATATCCTTTTCTATGTACAGATTCTCCGCCTCAACAAATCTTGCCACTATTCGTCCGCCCATATGTACTTCATAGTGAAATCTGCTTTCTGTCTCCATATCGTTTTTCCTCCGTTTACTATCTGTATTATAGCATAGTCCCACAGGGAGAAAAAGAAAAGCCAACCGCATATTCCGTCATTTTACGACTTTTCGAAATGCAAGATCTATGAACGTTTTTCCAGGAATATTTTTCTAGTAACAAAATTCCAGACCATAACAATGGCCGTTGCACCGATCTTTGCGATCATATAAAAAATTCCCAACAGTTCTACGGTGACCCACATAACAAGCTGATTGATACCCAGACCCAGCACGCTGAGGACCACAAAAACAGCAAATTCTGCCGCTTTGCTGACATTTTCCTTTCCCTGAAATACATAACGCATGCTCAGGATATAATTCACTGCCACAGAAATCGTAAACGACACCGCACTGGAAACAAGATAATTGATATGAAATGCCTCTGTCAGCAAGATCATAAACCCGTAGTCTATGAAAAAGCACAAAAATCCTACCACTCCGAATTTAAATATCTGTTCTATTAGTTTCTTCAATGTCTTTTCCTCTGTTTTGCTGTAACATATGAATCATCCCCAAACGAAACTCAAACTCCTGCCGTTCCCGCTCTGCCAGCGTCGCCAGGATCAAGCCCGCAAAAAAGGACTGAATCGCCGCCAGTGCAATAAATCCGCTGACGATCAAGGTTGGAAAATTAGGAACCAGCCCTGTCCGCAGATAAATAGCCAGCACCGGAATGAACATGACTGCCGAGATCAGCAGAAGCACCAGTGCCAAAAGTCCAAAAAAATTCATTGGTTTATAATTCCGGTACAGCCGTGCAATGGTTTTTAACACTTTCAGCCCGTCGGAATACGTATTTAACTTCGACGTGCTGCCCTCCGGCCTGTCCCGGTATGCAATCACCACATTTTCCACCAGCATATTTTTATCCACTGCATGGATACTCATCTCTGTCTCAATCTCAAAGCCTTTGGACAACACAGGAAAGCTTTTCACAAACTGATAACTGAACGCCCGGTAACCGGTCATAATATCCCGGATATTGCTGCGGAACAGATGATTAATGCATCCTCTCACCAGTGAATTTCCGAAATTATGGAAAGGACGTTTATTCTCTTCAAAATAAGTAGAAGAAAGCCGGTCTCCCACTACCATATCCACATGATGCTCCAATACTTTATTAACCATTTCCCGTCCATACTCGGCTGGATACGTATCATCCCCGTCAATCATCAGATAACACTGTGCATCGATCTCCCGAAACATTCTCCGGATCACATTGCCCTTCCCCTGCTGGTATTCATGGCGCACGATGGCACCGGCTTTTCGCGCCAGTTCTCCTGTGTTATCCGTTGAATTATTGTCATATACATATATGACAGCTTCCGGAAGCTCCCGTTTCCAGTCCGTGACCACCTTTTCCACTGTTTTGCTTTCATTGTAGCAGGGGATCAAAACTGCTATTTTGTCCATTGTATCTTACTCCGTACTGTCTTTTTTCTCGTCTCTCATACTCAGTCACGCCTAAAAAGATCCCTTGTATATAGCTTCTCTTTCACATCATCCAAACTACTATCATATCGATTTGCTATAATCGCATGGGACATCTGTTTGAACTGTTCCAGGTCATTTACTATTTTACTTCCAAAGAACGTAGAACCGTCCTCCAGTGTTGGTTCATATACAATCACAGTGGCTCCTTTTGCTTTAATACGTTTCATAACACCCTGAATAGAGCTCTGCCTGAAATTATCAGAATTGGTTTTCATTGTAAGGCGATATACACCTACAATAACCTCTTTTTCTTTCCTTACATCATAATCACTGTTGGCTTCATACCCACCGGCAATTTCTAATACACGATCTGCAATATAATCTTTCCGCGTACGATTGCTCTCAACAATCGCAGACATCATATTCTGCGGCACATCCGCATAATTTGCGAGAAGCTGCTTCGTATCTTTCGGCAGACAATATCCGCCGTAACCGAAACTGGGATTATTATAATGACTGCCAATGCGAGGATCAAGACACACTCCGTTAATAATCTGCTGCGTATTCAATCCTTTCATTTCAGCATAAGTGTCCAGTTCATTAAAATAGGAAACTCGAAGCGCTAAATATGTATTGGCAAACAATTTTACCGCTTCTGCTTCGGTAAAGCCCATAATCAGAGTATCAATATTCTCTTTCATCGCCCCTTCCTGCAACAGGCCTGCAAAAATATTTGCTGCCTCAACAAGACGTGGATTCTCCTCATCTGTACCCACGATAATTCTGCTCGGATAAAGGTTATCATACAGTGCCTTAGATTCACGCAAAAATTCCGGGCTAAAGATAATATTGTCACAATGATATTTCTCTCGAACCGAAGCTGTAAATCCTACCGGAATCGTTGATTTGATAACCATAATGGCATCCGGATTGCACTGAATTACCAGCTTGATTACATCCTCAACCGCACTTGTATCAAAATAGTTCTTCTTACTGTCATAATTAGTCGGTGCCGCAATAACAACAAATTCTGCATCTCTATATGCAGCTTCTCCATCCAAAGTCGCTGTCAGATCTAATTCTTTTTCAGCTAAATACTTTTCAATATAATCATCCTGAATCGGGGATTTTTTATTATTAATCAAAGACACTTTTCCCGGTACAATATCGACTGCCGTCACATGATGATGCTGTGCTAAAAGTATCGCCAGGGAAAGACCGACATATCCAGTTCCTGCAACAGCTATATTCTTCTTCATAATTCTTAAACTCCTTATTATACCTGATAAAATTCTTTATACCATTCTGCAAATTTTCTCAAACCTGTTCTTAAATCTGTGCTTGGCTTAAAACCAAAGTCACGCTCCAACGCACTGGTATCTGCATAAGTAACCGGTACATCTCCCGGCTGCATTGGAACTAATTTCTTATGACTTTCAAAATCATAATCTTCCGGCAACACACCTGTCTGAATCAATTCCTCCTGAAGTATCTGAACAAAATCTAAAAGGTTTTCCGGTTGATTATTTCCAATATTATAAACTGCATACGGAGGAACTGGCAAACCATCCTCACCTGTTTTTCGTTCTGGTGCACCCTGCATTACCCGAATTACACCTTCCACAATATCATCCACGTAAGTAAAGTCTCTTTTGCAATTTCCATAATTGAAAATCTCAATCGTTTCACCTTTTAATAATTTATTTGTAAAACCAAAGTAAGCCATATCAGGGCGTCCTGCTGGACCGTAAACAGTAAAAAATCTTAGTCCTGTAGATGGAATATTATACAATTTACTGTAAGCATGTGCCATCAGCTCATTTGATTTCTTTGTTGCAGCATATAAGGATACCGGATTATCTACTTTGTCATCTGTAGAATAAGGTACTTTCTTATTTGAACCATAAACACTTGATGAAGATGCATAAACCAAATGTTCGACACCTTTTTCACCATTATCATAGGAATGTCTACAGGCTTCAAGAATATTATAAAATCCAATCAGGTTGGATTCTATATATACATCTGGATTAGTAATACTATAACGCACCCCAGCTTGTGCAGCCAGATTCACCACTACATCTGGTTTTTGCTCTGCAAAAATCACATCAATCAATGCCTTATCTGCGATACTTCCCTCAATAAAGATATATGAAGAATCCGAATGACGTTCAGCTTCTTTCTGAATTTCTGACAATCTCCATTTTTTAATAGAAACATCATAATAGTCATTCATATTATCAATGCCAATAATTTTTATACCAGATTGACTTTCTAAAAGTTTCAACACAAGATTTGCACCAATAAATCCCGTAGCACCCGTTACTAATATGGTTTTCGCACTTAATTCAATATTATGTTTCACTTTTTCTCTCCATTTCATTTTACTTATTCCAATCTAATCGTCCATGTTTACTCACAATTTTTGCTGGAACACCAGCTATTGTTACATTCTTTTGTAATACAGATTTATTGACTACTGCATTAGCTCCAACTGCAACATTCTCTTCCACAATAATATCTCCGAGCACAACACTTCCAATTCCTAATACAACCCCATCCTTCAGTACAGGTATGCCCGATGACACCCCCCCCGCAACAACTGCTGTATTAATATGAAATGCACAATTTCTCCCAATTGATGCCTTTTCGTTTATTAAAACAGAACCCAAATGCATAATCCGTAAACCTTCTCCGCAACAATTAAGTGGAATGTGAAGAGCATATTTATTCTGTAATTTTCTTAAAAAAAGCTTATATAAATTAGCACGAATTCTTTTTCCTGAATTCAAATAATATTCCGACTTACGCAATAATATAATATGCTTTACCAAAATATCAGATTCCCTAATCCCCATCATAGCCTTCATTTTAGTTATCACATTATTATCCACTCCATAATTCCGTAACTCAGTTTGTAAAAATCTATCTAAATCAGATTTTGTTTTTATCCTTTCGTTTTCAGCTAACATATGCTTACACCTCATATTTCCAAAATTCTTATTTATTCTTTTTTATAAACAGTTTTAGCATTGATTTTATTTCATTTCTGTACAAAACAAGATTTAACAACACAGCAATAGCCAAAACAATTATCGTAACTTGAATAGCTAAGAAAAGCCAAGATATATATGATACATGAATCAATTTCAAGTTCTGAGTAAAATATATTGATAATGCAAAAATAACCATATCAGTAAAAAAGAGCTTCAATGCCTTAACAATTTTTCTATTAATAATATGATTTCTAAGATAATATACAAAATATAATGTATGATATGATAATGCAACAAAAGTACCGATTCCTGCTCCTATGAGACCAAAACGACTTACGAGACAAACTGAAATCAGAATATTCAGCAACATAGAAATAATTGCTCCATTCTGAGTTTCTTTATAATGACCAGCCGCCTTAATTATGCGAAAATATGGGATTCTCAAACATTGAAAGCAATACGCAAGTACAAGAATTCCCCCGAAAAACGGTGCGATGTAGTTTGCATCATTGACTCCAGCAGTATAAACCTTTACAAAAGGAACAATAAGTATTGCTGTTATCGTAAACAAGACTATTACTATTGTATGTATTAGCCATTCAACCGCATTAAAAGTTTCTAACAATAACTTCTTTTCATTTCTTGCGATCATATTTCCCCAAAAAGCTTCTAATCCAGTTACAGCCGTCATCACAGTAGAAGTAATTCCATTTGTCACATTAAAATAAACTGAATATACTGAGACATTTTTTATTGAAGAAAAAAGCGTCAATACCACAACATCTGTGTTTCCGCATACCACAGTAGCTAAATGCTGTGCAAACCCATTCCATTTTTGTTTTATTGGTTCACTGTCATACTGTATCTTTCTATCAATACAATAATGACAATGAACATAATAATTTAATATCAATGGTCTGAACACATATATTGAAGCAGTTACTAATTTAACCCAAATAACTGAGACACCCTTTGTAATTAGTATTACACTTAGTATGGTGTTAAGAATAATAGTAATTGCTTGCACCATTAACTGAACATAAGCTTTTTGATCAGCAGTTAACAATAATTGATATGTCACCCCAAAATAATATTGAGCTAAAGTACTCAAAGATAAAATAATAATTAATGCAACTGTAAAAGATCTTTCAAAACTAGCTGTAAAAAAATGTGGATAGACAAGCATTAATACAATAACATATCCTATAAAAATATATGCAATTCTTCTAAAAAAACGTTCTGATGATTTTACAATTTTGCTAATTTCCAATGTGTCATTATTAGCTAAAGGTTTATATAAATTTGATTGGATAACTGGACCAATTCCCATTTCAAGCAAAGAAATAAAGCTTAACATCTGTGTAATAGAAGATATTGCTCCATTCACCTCAGATCCATAATAAATCAACATGTATCTCGGAATAATAAATCCGCAAATTACGACAACCGCTTGCTTAAACAAAGCAACTATCGTGTTATATATAAGCTTTCGTTTTCTTTGCATCTACAATTACCTCCCGGTTTTTGTAAGTCCTTTATATATTGAAAATAATATGTAAAACAGTAGTGTTGTATATATTATCTCACCCATATTGTAACTAAAACAATTTCTTGAAATATTTATTATCACTGAAGTTGTAATTATTTTATAAAACATTGGCATTACATCTATATCTTTATCACATGAATCCAAATCCGTTATCTTTTGTATGATTATTCCTACAATAATCATAATGATTGGTAATAAATAAGGGCCAAAATTTGCTAATACCTCTGCTACTATTGAAAAACCAGCTCCATTACTAATTTTTAAGTACGATTGTGAAAACCAACCACTAATACTTTCATAATTAAGATGCAATAAAGAAATAATCCTTTTGGTTGGGGCAATTAAAAGACCATATAGAAAAGAATTTCCATATGGGAATATATTCCATCCTTTCATTACAAAAACCGTGGTGACTCCCATAGTCCCTCCCATTTCTGTTAATGTACTTGATATTGGATCTAGCAAAGCACCGCTAAGTGACTGCAAAAATCCGGCAATAGTAACTCCATGATTTCTAATATTTCTAATTGCAATCAAGCTAATCATTCCAAAATATCCGCTCACACCAAGTATAAATATATCTCTTATTTTTAACTTTTTATAAAAAATAGTATGACAAATTAGCAAAAGCATGAGGGCATATAACCATCCTCCTCTATCTCCAACCATCATGCTTAATAAAACATCTATTCCAAACAATATGTATACTAATCTACGTATTGATTTATTCTCATAATTCGAACCCATCAACAGCCCGATTAATGAAGGGAAAAACAATCTCGCTAAAATTTGAAATATTACATTAACACTTTGAACATCTGTATTATAGTACAAGCCAGTATACCCATATACTTTTGCATTTAAAAAGTTTCTAATCTGATAATAATATTCAGAAAAAGCAGCAAGCGGGCATAAAATACCACAAAATTTATACAAATAATTTCTATCAACCATAGATTTTTCAATAAAAAACTCATTGGTTTCATTCCTGAAAATCGGTTTTTTATGGCTAAGAATAGCACCTGAATGCATCATAATACCTGATATCAACACTATTAATTGAGTTTTCACAATATCATAGTCTGTTGGCACACCTACTTTTCTATATAAACTAATACTTCCTATTTCATTTTCGAAATGTTGCCCAAAAGCCCATAAAAAGCACTGCCCATAATTAAACAAAAAGAAAAAAACCATGAACAATGTATATAAAGTTAAAAATTTATCTGTATTCGCTTTCCATGATATAATAACAAAAGCTAATGTAAATAATCCTAGCCAACACAGAATACTTTTCAAACATGAAACTGCATCTGACGATAACTGGTCAACCGAACCATATAGGAGCATATATGATACAAATGAAAATAGTATTATAATTATAAAATATCCGTTTCTTCTATCAATTTTAAACATATCCACTCCTCTTTAATACAAAACAAATTCTAAAGCCATACTGCTTATTATTTGTTTAATTTTATCCACTGTCCCAACTTCTGATCCCATTCTTTTGGCTCAAAAGGAAGAACACCACCGCATGGAGAAAACGTAACCTCAGAAAAATAAGTTTTATTGTGAATTGAATACAAATCTATTCTCACAAATGGATTGTTGATACTCATAGCAATCTTTGTTGCAATCTCCAACATTTCAGCAAAATTAATTGGTAACTCTATTGCTTCTCCAATTGGTTTATAATCATTTCGACAAAATGGCAACTCATTTCCTTTCAAATCATAAAATGAAATTCTAGCTGTCAAATGATTTTCCAATCCTTCTGATACATATAACAGTTTAGGTAGTCC
>JBMNRU010000025.1:0-45309 GCA_050944855.1 Lachnospiraceae bacterium | reverse complement strand
GTATCGCCCGTTTCTAAATCTCGTTTCTGAATTTTCACACCGCCACGGATAACCTTGTCTGATACGGAAAACTGGTTACTTCCAGATAATACGGCAAGGTCGCCGTCCTCGGTAATCTGTGTTACATATAAGCCCTTAATCTGTTCGGACTTATCGCCAGCCTGCATATATGCACCGTCTAACAAGTAGCCGTTTGGAGCTTTTGTTTCTTCAACGGTTAGCGTTCCAAGTGGAAGAACCGCTTTACCGTCTTGCATATAGAAGCTGTCACCAGATACTTTGTATGCGTCCGCTAATTTTGTGATGTAATGAGTTGTCCCGTCGCTGTCTGTTTCAGCGATTGTCTTTGTAACCCATGTACGAGTAGCTTCGGCAGGGAGATTGTCTTTGTTATAGAAGCCTGCATAATACTTCCATGTAAATTCCGCACCTGCTAAAGAAGTGTTCCCCTGCGGATTGTCTTTCTGTGTTTCCATATCAATCTTGAAAAGTTCAATCAAAGTGTCCGTTACTTTTGGTGTATCTGATACGTTCAAGGTCGCTGTTTCGCCAGCTTTGATTGTCAATGGATAGACTGTTTTATCCACTTTATATCCTGCTGGTGCGGATAATTCCTTGATATAAACTGTGCCAGCCTTTACCTCTGCAACATCTGTATTTCCGTTTTCATCAGTCGTAAGGGTGGCAAGCTGTTTCGTGCAGTCCTTATCAGTAAAGACACCATAGGTTGCACCAGAAATTGAGTAATTCCCGTTACTGTCTGTAATGCTGACATTACTGGAAGTCTTTTTAAGTTTCGCATTTCCAACATTTAACTTCGCCCAGAATTGCCCCAATTCCTGCCCCTCGCCAGAGTAGATATGACCGCCACATTCATAGCGTCCTTTATTTTCTTTGACAAAGGCTCTTGCACCAGAGAAAACTTCGTCCTGCGTAGCCTTTGGAATTACATCATAAGAAGCTCGCACGTTATCGCATTGCCAGCCTAAGTGAACACTTAATCTCTGCCAGACAACACATTGTTCCAACAGATAGACTTGCTTGTAGTTCAGTTTCTTGTGAGCTTCGCCATACTGTTTGACATACTCTAAGGATAACGCCACATCTGAAATCTGGTCGGCACTCATGCGTGAGCTTGCGTCAGCTCTGGTCTTGTAGCCATTCCTAAAATCTGTGTTAATGTCGATACAATAGGCTGTTTCGCCCTCAACTTTCATCATGCCCTCATTGAATGTCGAGCCGATAGAACCGTCATTCATTACTTTTTCAATGATACCGACACGCTCTGCACTTTCCGTCCAGTATTGCTTACTTTCTGCATGAACGGGTGTAGTCGGTAAAGCAGTAACGATAGTTGCAAGAGCTAAGAAGCCCGTACACAATCGTTTCAATGTCTTTTTCATAAATTTTAATACTCCTTTCATTTTTGGTATAAAAATAGACGCTCATTTCTGAACGTCTATAACATACGAGTATCTTGATTTCTAGTGATAAATGATTTATAGTTTGTTTGTAATGTTTTCTGATAAATTAAAGCTTTAAATTAGCCTTTGTTGCTAACAACCTGCTAACACTCTACGGTGTATGAGGGTACACCAGAGAGTATCAACAATTAAACATAACAAGCACTTATGCTTTAATTTACGGCATTAAACGCTCCCAAGAGGATAATCGAACTTCTAGCTACCACGGTTCGCAGAGAACTCCTAAGCGCTAGCTGTGGGTTCGATTCCCGCACGGGACGGTTGCAGACAAAGCGGTAATGATTAGCAGAAAATGCTGTGTCATGAACCGCTTTTTTGTTTCTTGTTCCTTGTGAAGAATATATGGTTGATGATGAGTTAAAAAGCAAGTCAGATCAGTTGTTTAAAGATCTTGGCACAGATACTACTTCTGCAATCCGGATGTTTTTGACACAGGCTGTTGCAAATAACGGTTTCCCATTTGAGATAAAGCGAGTAGAGCATAATCCGTATGCAGCCATGTCTGAAGAAAAAACATTGAGAACCTTTTCTAAGGTAAACAGTGAAAGGTTTATAGAAAAAAAGAACAGCCCGTACATAGTGCATTCTCTTTTGAACATAATAAAAAGTCAAAATTAGATAGTTGATGTCGGAAGATTATCTCCGTCATCACATTGAAATCTACCTCATTTTGACGTATAATGAGGTAGATATTTCAAAAATGAGGCAGATAAGATGAGAGCATTTGATTATAAAACAACACCTGAAAAGCTTTTAACACCTGAAATTGTTCAAATGGTTGCCAGTATTCATGAGCATAAAGGCAAGCAGGAACTGTTTATGGAAGCAAATCGGGATGAACTAAGGACATTGCTTGAGGTAGCAATGATTCAAAGTACCGGGGCATCCAACCGTATTGAAGGTATTTTTACGACAGATAAACGATTAGAAGAACTGGTAAGTCAAAAAGCAGAACCACGCAATCGTTCAGAACAGGAAATTTCCGGCTATCGGGAAGTGCTTGCTACGATTCATGAGAGCTACGAATATATTGTTCCAAGATCGAATATTATTTTGCAGTTGCATCGAGATTTGTATTCGTTTTCTCAAGGTGCCGGCGGAAATTATAAAAACTCGGATAATGTGATTGCTGAAACAGATTCTGAAGGACACCAAAAAACACGATTTATTCCAGTTCCAGCATTTCAGACAGCGGAAGCGATGGAAGAATTATGTAATAACTTTTGGGAAGCATGGGAAGCAGAACACATAGATAAGTTGATCTTAATTCCAATGTTTATTCTTGATTTTTTGTGTATTCATCCTTTTAATGATGGAAACGGACGAATGAGTCGCCTGCTTACCCTTTTACTTCTTTATAAAGCTGGTTATATTGTCGGAAAATACATCAGTATGGAAATGCTGATTGAAAAGACAAAGGAAACTTACTATGAAGCATTACAGGTAAGTTCCGGAGGATGGCATGAAAACGAGAACACCTATGAACCTTTTCTGAAATATTATTTGGGAATCACCTTAAAAGCGTATAATGAATTTGAAAGCCGTGTGGAACATCTTAAAAACAGAACGCTGTCCAAACCGGATCGAGTGAAAGCGATGATTGATCAAAAGGTTGGAAAAATAACAAAGAAAGAAATCATGGACGCATGTCCGGATATCAGCAAGACAACGGTAGAGCGCACCTTGGCTGATTTGGTAAAAAGCGGTTATATTGCAAAAGTCGGTGCAGGGCCATCAACTGGCTATGTTAGAATTTAAGTCATTTAAATTCTTATTAGATGATTCAGAACTTAAATCAGTAATTTATGCACTGTTTCCTGATGCCACTATTTGTGAGCTATCTGCAGCAATGTATTATGGGTATACGGACCGTGTGCCGGGAATCTGGCATATTGTAGTGGATAATAAATCTGATACGTAAAGATAGTAAAATAAATACAAATAAGATGGCAATGGTATTGGGAAATCGAAGAATAAAAACGTGGTCGAAACCCCATACAAAACCTCCAAACTGAGTGATTTTATCTTATATCAGTTTGGAGGTTTACATAAACTTTGGGATATTTTTTTATTTTAAAATCCTATACGACGTGGCTCGGTATGGATGCCATCGTTCTTAAAATACTCTTCTTCAGCTGCTGCAATATCTTCTTTTGTTATTAATGTTAAATTAATATCGTCGACATTTGTAAGGCTGCTGATTCTAAAAGCTAATTTTGAAATGGTTGTTTCGTAGAAGTTTCTTACCTCTCTGCCATTTCCAAAATGCTCTGTCTTTTTGTTGTACATTCTCTCAAATACACCGTGCAATTCATCTTTTGCTTCTTCAGATATGGTGTAATGTTTTGCCAGTTTATTAAAGATCTGCTCCAGTTCCTTTGCCTGGTAATCATCGAAATGAATGGTTTTCGTGAATCTTGATTTCAAGCCTGGATTGCTGTTAACAAATTCCCGCATTTCGTTTTTATAGCCGGCAACAATAACAACAAGCCCTTCCCGATGGTCTTCCATCTCTTTTAACAGGGTATCAATTGCCTCCTGACCAAAATCATTATCGCCGCAGTTCAACAGTGTATAGGCTTCATCAATAAATAATACTCCGCCCATGGCTCTGTCTATTACTTCTTTTGTTTTTATGGCTGTTTGGCCTGCATATTTTGCCACCAGCATACTGCGGTCTGCTTCTATGCAATCCGGTTTTGACAAGAAACCTATTTCATTATAGATTTCTCCGATCAGCCTTGCGACGGTTGTCTTTCCCGTACCTGGGTTACCTGTGAAAACCATGTGCATAGATACAGGAGGTGTTTCTATATGGTTTTCCTGACACATTTTCTGATATTTTGCCAGGCGCATTAACTCGTTGACTTCTTTTTTTACATTTTCAAGACCGATCATTTCATTTAAACGGTCTAACGCGCTGTATTCAGGTTTTTCTTTAATTTTGATGGTATTTTCAATATCCTCTTTTGAAATAGTGTCATCACCCATATAATTTTCTTTTGCAACTCTTACTACATGTTTCGTCAGGACATCCTGGTAAAAATTGCGTACGTCACGTCCATTGCCGAATCTTGTGCCTCTTGTTCGGTATACTTTCTCAAAATATGCTAATATTGTTTCTTTTGCATTGTCTTCTATAGTATATTCATCCTCTTTTGCCAATTTGCAGAAGATACTGCTCAGCTGTTTGGCATTATAATCTTCAAAATGAAGAACTTTCTTAAAGCGCGATTTTAATCCGGGGTTGCTGTTGATAAACTGATGCATTTCCTCAGTATATCCGGCAACGATGACCATTAATTTATCTCTTGAATCTTCCATTTCTTTGAGTAACGTGTCAATCGCTTCCTGTCCAAAATCCTGTTCGGAACCCGGCTTTATTAAAGTATAGGCTTCATCGATAAACAACACGCCGCCCATGGCTTCCTCAATTTTTTTCTTTGTTTTACCTGCTGTCTGTCCTGTATAATCGGCTACAAGGTCGGATCGGTCAACTTCTACGATTTCGCTTTTTTCCAGTAATCCAAGTTCATAGTAAATTTTTGCAATAATTCTTGCAACAGTTGTTTTGCCTGTACCCGGATTTCCTGTGAAAACCATGTGCATAGATACAGGAGATGTTTTTTTGTGTAATTCTTTTCGTTTTTTCTGATACTTAAGCAGCTGAATCATCTCTTTGATATTCTGCTTTACTGAGTCCAGACCTATAAGCCCATTTAATTCTTCCAGACCGGAAACATAAGATTCTGCAGCAGGATCAGCCGGACTTGTATTTTTATCATTCGAATCGACGCTGTCGGACGCTGTATGTGAATTTTTTGACTCCTCAGGATTGGTCGTTTGCTCAGTCAGATATTTTTCGACAGATTCTATATTCTCCAATGCCTGTTTGTTGCCGAGTTCGGCTGCCTTTTGATAGTATTCCAGAGCCTTGTATTTGTCCTGTGTGATGCCAACTCCCTCGTCGTAACAAACACCCAGATTATTAAAAGCACTTTCAAGATTCTGCTCGGCTGCTTTTTTCAGCCAATAGACTGCCTTTGTATAATCCGCATTTGTTCCTGATCCGTATAAGTAGTGACATCCCACCTGGTCTTGAGCGAAAGCGTTTCCTGATTCCGCTAACTTTAAATAGATAGGAAAAGACATATCGTATTTATTTGCGTTGTCATATTCAAACGCCTCACTTATCAGTTCGTAGTCCGGCTTCCGCTCATTTTGCCACGGAAAAATATTCCCGATCTCTTTTTTTTACGCTTTCTATATTTTTCAATGCCTGTTTGCTGCCAAGTTCAGCTGCTTTTTGATAGCATTCCAGAGCTTTGTATTTATCCTGTGCAGTTCCAAATCCGTAGCCGTAACAGACGCCCAGATTATTAAAAGCACTGCTAAAATTCTACGCAGCTGATTTTTCCAGCCAATCGATCGCTTTTGTATAATCTTTACTTACTCCTTCACCAAACATGTAGGCATACCCCACCTGGTTTTGAGCGAAAGCATTTCCTGATTCTGCTAACTTCAAATAAATAGGAAACGCCATATCATATTTTTTTTCTTCGTCATAGTTTAGCCTAGATTATTCACGGCACAGCCGTAAAAGTGGCTGAAAACCACATAGTTTCTATATTTTAACTGAATATTGCTTTTCACCTATCAGGTGAATGAAAAAAGAGCATCCATTTGTGGTAAAATTAAGGTGTCGAATCTTAAAAAATAACCCAAAGGAGCCCTTTATGAGTATTGTAAACACCTTAGCCTTAGAAAGCAATAGACAGATTAAAATAAATTTTGATGGAGGAGATTTATCCTCCGATGCAGGCTTACTTCTTATCAAAGAATTCGTAAGCAAACTTGGTATCGATAAGCTTTTTGTCAAATCTTTCAAGACCAATGATTCTGCATTATTCAGATATCACACGGATCAGGAAAACCTGCTCCAGATGATATATATGATCATTCATTTATATTCTTCCACGGCCTGAGACACGGCAGTGTTACATATTTGAACCATTTAAATTAGTTATGAATTTGATGGTATTTGTATCGGACAGCTAATCCTTTAAATTATCTATAACAGATAAAGCAAAGGAGCGAAGGGCAATGAAAGGTTTCAACACAGAAAATGGATATATGGGATATGTAGACGGAAGGTATCAGCTTTTCGCCAGTGAAGCGGATTACAGGGAATGGCTGGAAGATGCCGGGCTGAATCCGGATGAATATGATTTTTAAAAAGAGGAGGAAAGATCAATGGAAAAGGTATATTTTACATTAACCGGAACAAAGTATTATTACGGAAAAGAATTTCTGAAACCAGGTATGAAGCTTCTTCTTAAAAAGGAGCCGGATAACGAATATGACAAAGAAGCGATTATGGTAAAGATGGACGGGCTTGGAAAACTTGGTTATGTGGCAAACAGCCCTTATACAGTTCTTGGTAACAGCATTAGTGCAGGGAGATTGTATGACCGCATTGGCAAAACAGCATGCGGAAAAATAGTACTGGTTACTCCGCAGGGTGTTCTCTGTAAGGTGAATAAAAAAAGTCTGATTGACTATTAGAAAATTTTGTTCAATTAAAGCGGTGTTTGGTGTGCGATACTCTTCCCGTTTGTGATATTATGAAAATATCGAGGCGGAATATTATGATATGAATTGGAAAATTGATTTAAAGATCTTCTAAATTACGGGAGGGATTTGCTTATGGCATTGGAAAGAACGGATGAATTATACAAGGTTTTACTGGATAGAGGATACCCAGAAAAGTTCTGTGCAGAAATAGCTTATAAAAATATGAATACAGATTACACTGCCACCCGGATGCTTGGATATTTGTACCGGGTGAGTAATCCCCGGATTGAGGATCTGGTAGATGAAATGCTTGCAATCTTAAGTGACAGAGATGCAATTATTCAGAAAAAAGAAATGGAACATGCCCAGGCGGTGATCAATGAAATTTATAGAAATGGTTTTGTTCTTGAATGAGCAATGAAAAATGCGGTTAGTAAGAATTGAAAGAGAGATAAAATGATGGATATATCTTTGCACTATAAAGAAAAAGGAGACGGAATTCCCATTGTTCTTCTGCATGGCAACGGAGAGGATGGAACCTATTTTAATAATCAGATAGAATATTTTTCTGACAGATATAGAATGATTGCGGTAGATACAAGAGGGCATGGAAAGTCACCAAGAGGATGTGAACCTTTTACTATTGAACAATTTGCTAAGGACTTAGATGAATGGATGAACGAACGGAATATTTCAAAAGCGATTATTTTAGGGTTTTCTGACGGTGCCAATATTGCCATGAAATTTGCCTTACAGTATCCAGATAAAGTAGAAGCGTTGATATTAAATGGAGGCAATCTGGATGCAAAAGGTGTAAAAAGGGGTGTTCAAATCCCAATTGAAATAGGCTATCAAATAACAAGGTTGTTTGCTAAAAAATCAGAAAAAGCAAAACGCAATATGGAGCTATTAGGATTGATGGTCAATGAGCCTAATATAAAACCGGAGGAGTTACATTTCATTCAGGCATCGACACTTGTAATTGCAGGAAAAAATGATATGATCAAAAGGATCCATACGGAGACAATTGCGAATAATATTCCAAATGCTAAACTGTCAATTATTCAGGGAGATCATTTTATTGCAAATAAAAACTCTGAACAATTTAATAAGGAAGTTGAATTGTTTTTACAGTCTATTGACTAAGATTTGCTAGGTTCTCTCCAATCCCTAGATGGCGGCACTGCTTAATTCATTGGCGAAGACGATGAAATAGTGAAAAATAGTGAAAAAATAGTGTAATTTTAGTGGAAAAATAATTCATCAATCGATATAATATATATTGATAAAATGGAGGTAGACAATTTGATAAAGGTTACACTAACGAATGAAATTTTAAAAAGGATATCAGAAATTGATGAAAACCGTTTTTCTCTCAGCACGATAGAATTGCCACCTGTTACAAAAAATAGACTTAGAAAAAATTCCAAGAAAAAAAGTTCATATGCTTCAAATAAGATTGAAGGGAATCCATTGACTGAAAAACAGGCTAGTGAAGCCATTGACAGTGATCCGCACAAACATTTTTTGAAGCCGGAACAGGAAGTTCGTAATTACTTTTTAGCCTTAAATTTTCTGGAAAGAAAGCTGAAAAGGAAAGAGCTCTTTTCAAAAGAGATGATTCTTGAAGTGCAGGCAATGGTTGAAGAAGGTGCCGGGAAAGAAAAGATAGGATTAAGAGGTCCTATGCCGCCGGGTGTATTATTTGCAGTATATGATTCTGAAACGGGAGCACCAGAATATATTCCGCCGGAGTATATGGATATTCCGGAGTTGCTGGATGAACTTGTTGAATATGTAAATACGACTGATGATCATCCATTAATTATTGCTGGCATAGTCCATTATCAGCTGGTGACTATTCATCCTTTTGAGGATGGAAATGGAAGAACTGCCAGACTAATGTCAGGGTATATTCTTGATTATTATGGATACGGTTTTAATGGAATTGGTTCTCTGGAAGAATATTTTGCCTATGATCCAGATGAGTATTATGCATCGTTGCAAATGGGACTACCTGCCTTGTATTATTCGGGAAGAGAAAATCCTCCGCATTCGGAAATCTGGATCAATTACTTTTTGAAAATGATGGGGTTGTATTCTAAAAAGGTATATGAGTTATCGAAAGCGTCAGAAAAAGATGAATTAGAAGGAAGTCTGTCTTATTTAAATACAAAAGAAAAGGAATTTTTAGTGTTCCTGTTAAAAAAACGATTATACGAGTTTACACCAATTGAAGTAAGTAAGATAATCGGTGTAACAAACAAGACAGTTATTAACAGATGCACGAAGCTTGTAAGTAATGGCTTTTTGATTCCGATTATCGTCAAGACAAGAGTTCGCTCCTATCAGTTAAGCGATTTTTCAAGAACAAATGAAAAAAGAATTCTGAAAAAGTTTTTATAATAAAATACAATTTTAATATCCCCAAGATGTTACCTAAGGTGTTGCTCTAGATGTCATTCAAAATATCATATAGAAAAGGACTTTATATACCAGTTCCTGACAGGGATTAACAGAACTACAGAACTCTCCTAAGCGCTGGCTGTGGGGTCAATTCTCATACGGGACGGTTGTAAACAAAGCGGTAATGATGAACAGAAAATGCTGTGTCATGAACCGCTTTTTTGTCTTAGGAGAGACCCAAAGGCAGCAGAGATATATAAGCTTGAAAGAATCAAGGAAGTCTACAAAGAAGAAAAGCATACGGAAAAATAATACGGGTTACTTCACGGGGTGTTTGCTGTAAGGCGAATAAATAAAGCAGTGTTTGGTGTACGATACTTTTCTCATCTGTGGTATACTGGATATAGTTTATATTATTAAAATCTGATTGGAGGAGAGGTGTTATGCCAAGGGGAACGAACCAGAAATTTAAATTGTACCGCCTTGCCCAGATTATGTTGGAAAAGACGGATGATGACCATTATATTACCATGCCGGAGATTATGTCTGCATTGGGGGAATATGAAATCACTGCGGACCGCAAGAGCATTTACAATGATCTGCGTGATCTGGAAACGTTGGGAATTGAGGTGGAGGGAGAGCCGGTGGGAAACCGCTACCATTATCATGTAATAAACCGTCCTTTTGAGTTACCGGAACTGAAGCTTCTGGTGGATGCCATTCAGTCTTCCAAATTTATCACGGAACGGAAAACCAATGCTCTGATCAAGAAACTGGAACAGCTGGTCAGTAAATATGAAGCGGTGAAGCTGCAGCGGCAGGTATATGTTACCGGAAGAATCAAGACTATGAATGAGAGCATTTATTATACTGTTGATGCCATTCACAATGCAATTTCCGAAAATAAGAAGATTAAATTTCAATATTATCAGTGGAATGTGAAAAAAGAAATGGAATTGCGCCACAATGGAGCCTGGTATCATATCAGCCCCTGGGGTCTCTCCTGGGATGATGAGAATTATTATCTGGTAGGATACGATTCCAATGCCGGACAGATTAAACATTACCGTGTGGATAAGATGCTACATATCCGGATGTCCGAAGAAAAAAGAGAGGGAAGAGAACATTTTAAAAAGCTGGATATGGCAGATTATGCGAAGAAAAGCTTTGGAATGTTTGGCGGGACAGAACAAGAAGTAAAACTATTGGTGACGAACGAGCTGGCAGGTGTGATTATCGACCGTTTTGGGAAAGACGTGATGATGATCCCAAAGGATGAAGATCATTTTACAGTAAACGTAGATGTCCATGTGAGCAAACAGTTTCTTGGATGGATTTTTTCACTGGGAGAAGGAGTTAAAATTATTGGACCAAACGAAGTGATCGAGCAGATGAAACAGGAAATTGGACGATTAGCAAGGCAGTATAAATAGAGTATGATTTCATCTTTGCTGGCAGATGAAAGTCGGGTTTCTCAAAAATAGTGGAATACGGAATTTTATTTCCACATAGGAATAGTGTATTTATTTTCATATAAACGATATAATTTTCTCATAGAACGGATTGGTTTTCATTGATTATGTAAAATCGAAAAAGAGGGGGATAATTATGACATATGATTTGGAAAAAGAAAAACAGGAAGCAATTGATGCCGGAAAACGTGCATTGAGAAGCCTAAAAGATGCACAGGATAACCTGAACAGTGCAAAAAACTGGGGGCTTTGGGACATGTTCGGAGGGGGATTTATTTCTACTATGGCAAAACACTCTAAAATGGATCGGGCCAAGCAAAACATGGAACAGGCAAGATATGATCTTAGAAATTTCAGCAGAGAGCTGAATGATGTTAATATGGCCTGTCATCTGGATATTGAGACAGGTGATTTTCTTTCCTTTGCTGACTGGTTTTTTGATGGATTTTTTGTGGACTGGATGGTGCAGGATCGAATCAATCAGGCATCTTTGCAGGTTACGGAAGCGATACGCAGAGTTGAAGGGATCCTCAGACAACTATAAAGTGCCGGATACTCTTTTACGGGTGATTGGAAAGGGCAGTGATTTACGAGATTTCCGTAAACGACCGCCCTTTTCTGTTATTTTAACTTTTCTTTTTCAGCATTTAACAGTTCAATATTAATGTTATTTTCACCGACGGTTTTATCAACCCACAGATTCAGTGAATCAATGGCCAGAGAGACCTCATCCAGTTTTTTGCTGATAAACGCAAAGTCTTTGATCTCGTCATCTGAAATCTTCCCATCCCGTGCAATCTGGATCAGGCGGGTGGTTAATGGATTGATTTCATTCAGACTGGCGATGGTCTCCAGGATGATATTGGATAATTCGGATATTTCAACTTCCGGGACATAACGGTCACCAATGGAACATTTGTGAGAACAGTAGTAATTACAAAGATCCGGCCTTTTATAACAATCGGCCATCTGGATGATGTCGTAAGGAGTTGGCTCCTGAAGTTCATATTCAATTTTTTCAATTTTTGAGGCAGATACGCCTGCCATATTTTCACTTGCTTTTTCGCGGGTGAGTCCCTGAGCTTCCCGGCACAGCTGGTATATGTTTTTATTTTCTCTTGTCGATTGTTTGCCCATTTAACTTCTCCTTCATCTCTCTAAATCAGAGGAATACACGAGTCTAAGTCTTCTTATTGATCGTATATTTCTATACATAAAAACATTATACTGAAAACAGAGAAAAGCAGCAAGGATAAGTCTAAAGAAATGAGGTGCCCGGATGGATACAGTAAAAAGAATTCAGTTGATCAGAATGATTGAAAACATGGAAAAGAATCCGGAATTCAGCGAAAAGCTGGGGATACAGAATAAATCAGTATTCAAACCGGTAAAGAGACGAAAGTAGGAGGAGAAAAATGTTATCATTGTTATTTGCTATTTGTATGATATGGGTGTTCGGTAAATTGTTATTTTTTGGAATCAAAGCCGCTTGGGGAATATCAAAGTTTTTAATTACTATTGTGTTGCTGCCTTTGATATTAATTGGAATGGTTGCAGGCGGGCTGATATCCATAGCATTTCCAATATTGATTGTAGTGGGAATGGTTGCACTGATTTCATCAAAAGCATAATTTTAAATTTGTGAGGGAGAAAAGTAAATGAATCAGAATAAGACACGAGAGTTAGAAAAAAATTATGCAAATGTTGCTGTTGAGGCGATTCGGGCGGGACAGACATCTGATGAACAGACATTTAGAGAAAGTCGGGAATATTTGCAGGCTATGTCAGAAATTTATAATTCTGAAAGAGATATGCTTCAAAAGGAGCTGGAATCAGATATTTCGGAAGAAAGAAGAAAAGAAATTTTCGAGAGATTGGCAGAAATCAGTCAATTGGTTGTGGAAGACAGCAGAAAACATGACGAGGACTTCCTTAAACCGATTCATGAAGAAAGTAAGAATAATAATTTGAGAATTTTAGCATCTGTTTTTATGTTGGCTGCGAGTGCTGCGGGATTGGTTATAAAATATAAAAAACCAATAATGGAAGCAGGTAAACAATTAGTGGGCGTGCATAAATAGGCAATAAGGTACGGGGAAGTTGAGAAGGTGAAGAAAATGGATACGAATTTGAATTTTAGATATGCAGAACGTAAAGATGTTTCCTTGATCTTAAGATTTATTCGAGAACTTGCAGAGTATGAAAAAATGTTAAATGAAGTAGTGGCTGACGAAGCAACTCTCGAGGAATGGATTTTTGATAAGGAAAAAGCAGAAGTTATTTTTGCCTGTCTTGGTGATAAAGAGATTGGTTTTGCTTTGTTCTTTCATAATTTTTCTACTTTTTTGGGCAGAGCAGGTCTGTATCTTGAAGATTTATATGTTTCTCCGGAATATAGAGGAAAGGGATATGGAAAGGCGATATTAAAGAAACTCGCAGCGATTGCCGTTGAACGTAAATGCGGCCGTCTGGAATGGTGGTGTCTGGATTGGAATAAGCCGAGTATTGATTTTTATGTATCATTAGGTGCAGAACCAATGTCCGACTGGACGGTGTACAGAATTTCCGGTGAGACATTAAGCGAACTTGCAAAATAACAAAGGAGCGTTGCCCCATAGATTATTCATCTATGGAGCAGCGCTCTTACTCATTTAAAAAGATAAAGGTATCCGGGTTTTCTCGTGGCTAAATAATGGCTTTATTTTTGAGAGTAAAGAATTCGGATAGAATTCAGGATGCACAAAACGGCTACGCCGGTATCAGCAAATACAGCCATCCACATGGAGGCGAAACCGCAAAGTCCAAGAACCATGACGATACCTTTCACCAGGAGGGCAAATACAACATTTTGCCGGGAAACGCGGTTGGCTGCTCTTGCAATCTGGATGGACTGTGGGATTGCTTCCATACTGGAGGTCATATATACCACATCGGCAGCTTCGATGGCGGCGTCGGCTCCACTTCCCATGGCAGCGCCTACATCTGCGCCGGCGAGAACGGGAGCGTCGTTGATGCCGTCTCCCACGAACATAACACTGCCGTATGTGTTTCTGATACGGTTTAGTTCATTTAATTTATCCTGGGGAAGCAGCTTGGAACGTACTTCGTCAATGCCAAGACGGGATGCGACCGCTTCCGCTGATTCTTTTGCGTCTCCGGTGAGCATTGCTGTGGTAATGTTTATGCTTTTCAGTTTGGCAATACTTGCAGCAGCATCGGACTTGATGGTATCAGAGATCATCAGATGTCCGGCAAAATGACCATCCCGTGCAATCAGCACCTCTGTTCCGAAAGCAGATGGATTCCAGGAAGAAAGGTCCACATGGTTATGTTCCATTAAAGTTTTGTTTCCACAGAGAATTTCATGCCCGTCTATGATTGCTCTGATTCCCTGACCGGCAATCTCATGGATCTGCTCCGGATTGGAGACAGTGATATTTTTCTGGCTGCATGCTTCCATGATGCTTCTGGCAATCGGATGCGTGGAAGACTGTTCACAGCTGCCTGCCATGGCAAGAAGGGTGTCTGAAGTGATTCCTTCTGCAGCAACCGCTTCCTGCAGGATAAAGTTGCCTTCTGTGATCGTACCTGTTTTATCCATAATAACAGCACGAATGCCTTTCATTGCTTCCAGAGAAACACCGCCTTTAAACAGGATTCCTTTTTTAGAACCGGCGCCGATTCCTGAGAAAAAGGCGAGGGGAACGCTCAGTACCAATGCACAGGGGCAGCTCATAACAAGGAAGGTCAGCGCTGTGTAGGTCCAGTACATCCAGTTTCCGGTAAATAGCGATGGGATTACCGCCGTTGCAATGGCAAGCAAAACAACAACAGGAGTATAAATCCTTGCAAAGCGTGTGATAAAACGGTCAATAACCGGTTTGTTGGCTGCCGCGTTTTCCACGGAGTCCAGAATTCTGGTTACCATGGAGTCGGCCAGTGGTTTCTCCACGCGGATTTTCAGCTGGCCGTAAGTATTGACGCATCCGGAAATGACTTCATCTCCGAAGGATACTTTTACGGGTACCGATTCTCCTGTAATGGGAGAGGTATCCAGCTGACTTTCCCCTTCGATGATCACACTGTCGAGAGGAATTCTGTCACCGGGGCGAACCAGAAGAATATCTCCCACTTGTGCCTCTTGTGCAGGGAGAACCTGGATTTCATTTCCAATCACCAGATTTACCACTTCGGGACGCATATCAACGGCATCCATAATCTGAGAGCGGCTTTTAGAAACCGCTTTATGTTCAAAGAATTCTCCAATGCGATAGAATAGCATAACGCCTACTGCTTCGGGATATTCTGAAATGGCGAAAGCACCCAGCGTAGCGATACTCATCAGGAAATTTTCATCGAATACCTGACCCTTTGTAAGATTGCGAAGGGCAGTCAGAACTACTTTTCCGCCGAGAATCAGATAAGCGACAATGAAAATGGGCAGTGTCACATAGAGATTGTATCCCAGTTTTTCCAGAACTTCCCCAATGATAAAAAGGATAGATCCGAGGATGATCTCACCCAGCCACCAGGTTTCCTGAGCAATTTTCTTTCTATCGGCGCGCGTTTTCTGAGTTACATTTAAAGTGTCGAGGCTTTTAGGAGAGGTATCTTTTTCTGTCAGTTCAATGCCGTTTTCAATGGAATTGCATATTCTTTTTATTTCCGGCAGCAGACGATCCGGTGATTTGGCAGTCAACCGCAGCTGTTTTGTGGCAAAGGTTATAGCTGCGCTCTGCACATCTTCCAGCTGGTTGATTCGTTGTTCCATCTTCGCGGCGCAGTTGGCACATCCCAGATTTTCAAGAATATAGACTTTCGTCTGATAAGCGCCGGGAAGTCCGCCATCTCTGGGGATAACTTTTACTTCAGATTCGATAGAGGAACAGATATTTTGAATCTGAGGCAGAAGTTTTGCATGATCGTTTGCTGAGAGACGCAGCTGTTTTGTTGTGTATGTGATCGTGGCATAGGATACACCAGGCAATTCTTTGATTTTCTTTTCCATCTTTGCGGCACAGTTGGCACATCCTAAATTTTCTAAGATATATACTTTTTTTTCACAGCCGTCATCCGGCATAGAACAGGTACAGTTTGCCAGGCTCTGTCCGCAAACATCACAGTATTCTGCGTGAGGGTGACATAATTCACATTGACAGTCCTCCGGGTGACCAGGGGTGTGAATATGATGTTCATGCTCATGACGGTGTTCATGGCCGCAGCCGCAAGAGTCGCCGTGTTCGTGATGGTGCTCATGGTGTTCATGGCCGCAGCCGCATAAGTCGCTGTGTTCGTGTTCCAGTGGTTTCGAGAATCTTTTCATTATTAAAGATACCTCCTCTTATATAACATATATGAATGATTGTTCATATGTGCATTATATGACAAGTAATTGCAAATGTCAATCCGTATCATAAAAGTATATCAAATTGGCATATGGGGCAAGGGGGGAACAGATAGATTTGTGGATGATATTAAAATGCCTGCTGAATTTTTCAGCAGGCATTCAATCATATCTGGTTTTATTAAATTAAAGGTTTTCTTTGTAAACTTCAAATTTACTTGCAGGCTGTTTACAGATAGGGCAGGTGAAGTCATCTGTCATGGGTCCTTCATGAATATAACCGCATACGGTACATTTCCATTTTTCTGTTGGTTTTACTTCTTCTTTTTTAATGTTTTTTTCATTAAACTGAATGGAGTTAAGAAGTTCATCAATGATATCCGTAGGAATACCGGGATAAGATTTGATCTGTTCCAGAAATTCTCTGGTGTTACCGCTTTGAGGAAGCATAAAACCTGCTTCTCTGCAAAGGTCTTCTGCCATTAGTCTTGAAGATCTGGCAACAGCCGCACTTAATGAATCGGGAAGCTGGGAAGCAATACTTTCGGCAGCCGCTTTGCTTTGCAGAAGAACACGCAGCGCATCAACGACTTTTTCGTCTTTTGGCTGCTGAGGCGGCAGCTCTTTTGGCATCATAGAGATTGCCTTTGAGGGACAGGCTTCTGCGCATGCTCCGCATCCTATGCATTTGTCAGGATCAATAATACTGTTTTCTGTATCAGTTGCTCCGGTAGGACAGACATAAAGACACAGACAGTCCTTGGTACAAAGTTTTATATTTCTTACAGCATATTTGTCAGCCATTATTTTGCCCTCCCTTCCTGTTTTTCAAATTTCCACGCAGGGACTTTGCACACGGGGCAAAGTTCCGGAGGTGTATCGCCTATATATACAAATCCGCAAATTGTACATACATAAACGCCAGTGTTTTCCAGCATTTTATTGCCTTCGGATTTATATCGGTTAAGAAGTGACTGCAGCATTCGAGTTACCTTTTCCGACCACACGAGTGCACGCAATGCTCCGCGGTCAGGCTGTTCTCCTGCGGCGGCATTCGCATGAGGAAAACCGGTTGAGAGATCTTTTTCTATCAGCGAAAGCAGAGCGTCCACGCTGGCATCACTTGCTGCCTCTGCTTTTGATTGGAAGAATTCTGCTAACTGTTTGAATTGTTCCGATTCCTTTGGCAAATACTGTTTTTCACAGCCACGGGCAAGATTGGAGCAGATAATGCTCATTTCCATGGGAGAAAGCTCTTTTTCGGCATGTGGTGTTTCTAAAGTATCTGCTGGTTTTGAGGCGGTATCCTCTTTTAATTTGAAAGCATCTTTTCCGGCTTTGCAAAGCGGACACTTAAAATCATCCGGCAGATCACCATCTGTTTCATGGATATAGCCGCATACCGTGCAAACATATTGTTTCATACTTACACCTCCTGTTTCTTTATTCTATTTAGATAAAATACTCGTTCTGTGCTGCTGTGTTTTAATGATCTCCGCAATGTCCGTGACCACAGCCGTGTTCACCGCAGGCATGGGCAGCATCTCCATGCTCCTGGTCGTGATGATTGCAATGTACATCGGGATCAAAGTTCAGGTTTCCGGAAATCAAAGCGTTTACTGCATCATCGGCATTTCCGCTGACACCGCCGTAAAGCTTGATACCTGCCTCTGCAAGAGCAATCTGTGCTCCGCCGCCGATTCCGCCGCAGATGAGGACATCTGCTTTGAGTGCAGAGAGAACACCGGCAAGGGCTCCATGACCGGAACCGTTTGTATCAAAAATTTCCGTTTTTATAATTTTGCCGTCTTCCACATCATATACTTTAAACTGCTCTGTGTGTCCAAAGTGCTGAAAAATAGTTCCATTTTCATAAGTTACTGCGATTCTCATAATGTTTTCTCCTTTTTTCATTAAAATATTTGTTTGAAGCTGTTTTTGAAGGCAATGATCTTTGTAGCAAAAATCTGTATTTCCATTACACAGATGATAATCTCCGCCTTCGATTTTCAGGGGCAGGCCGACTACCAATGCTTCGGCTATCTTTTTTCTTGCTCTGTCATATATATTTTGCGCGGTTGTTCTTCCTACGCCTAACTGTGCCCCGCATTCTTCCTGGGATAATTCTTCCTTATCAATCAATCGGATGGTTTCAAATTCATCAATTGTTAAAATGATAGGTTCTCCGGTCACTTTGTCTGTGGGGGAGAATTCAAGGAATTCAGGAAAATGACACACTCGGCGGCATTTTGTCGGTCTTGCCATAATTTCACCTCTTTGCTTAGAGTGTAATACTATTTATGGCATATGTCAATAATATTACTGATATATGCCATAAATTATAGCCTTCCGTATGAGAATCGGTTTTATTTACTGTCCATTCCGCAGGCAGTAGATTTTTCAATGAGTGATCTGTCGTTGTGAACCGTATCGTAAAAGCGGAATCCACCGGCAAAATTGTAGCTGTCAAAACCATTTCCTGCTAAAATCCGGCTCGCTATGTAGCTTCTAAGTCCGCTTTGACAGATGAGGTACACGGGTTTTGTTTTGTCTAATTCCTTTAAGTGTTCGCGCAGCTCATCCACAGGAATGTTAATAAATCCTTCTATATGGCCGTGTTCAAATTCCATTGCTGTTCTGGTATCCAGTAAAGTTACACTTCCGTCACGGGGAAGCTTGTCTGTTTCTTCATAATACCACTGTTTTACGATTCCGTTTTTGATATTTTCGATCATAAATCCTGCCATATTTACCGGATCTTTTGCGGAGGAATATGGAGGAGCATATGCGAGGTCAAGTTCGGCAAGTTCGTAAGCTTTTATTCCTGCCCGGATTGCGGTTGCAAGTACATCAATCCGTTTGTCAACACCGTCATAACCGATAATCTGTGCACCCAGGATACGATAGGTTTCTTTTTCAAAAAGTACTTTCATCGTCATCATTTTGCCGCCGGGATAATATCCGGCATGGCTCATTGGGGACAGAATGACTTTATCAAAGTCAATGCCGGCATCTTTTGCAATACGTTCGTTAATTCCGGTTGCAGCAGCAGTCAGGTTGAATATTTTTATTACGGAACTGCCCTGTCCGCCCGTGTAACGACTGTTTCTGCCGCAAATATTATCTGCTGCAATACGTCCCTGTTTATTGGCGGGGCCGGCGAGAGAGATAAGCGTGTCTTTTTCTGTGATAATATTTTTTATTTGCACGGCGTCTCCCACAGCATAGATATGGGGGTCGGATGTTTCCATCCGATCATTTACCACGATACTTCCTTTTATGCCTAAGGTCAGTCCCGCATCTTTTGCGAGAGCGGTATCGGGCGCAACACCAATGGCAAGAATTATCATGTCCGCAGAAAGGGCTTGGCCGTTCTTTAACTGGACTAAAGTTTTGCCGTCTTTTTCTTCAAATCCTGTTACTCTGTGGTTTAACAAAAGATGGATGCCATGACTTCTGACCTGTGCGTGGATAAAGGATGCCATATCCGGATCGTAGGGGTTCATAAGCTGTGCCGGACCCTGAACAATCGTAACTTCCATGCCCAGTTCACGCAAATTTTCGGCTACTTCAAGTCCGATAAAACCACCGCCGGCAACTACCGCTGTGTGTGGTTTGTTGATATCGGTGTATTCTTTGATTTTATAAGTATCTTCTACTGTGCGCAGAGTAAAGATATTGTCTTTGTTTATTCCCTCCAGTGATGGCTTGATCGGTTTTGCTCCGGTTGAAATCAAAAGTTTATCATAGGTTTCTTCAAAGTCTTCATCGGTTGCAAGGTTTTTTACCGTTACCGTTTTCTGTTCAGGATGAATGGCGATGACCTCATGATGAACTCTCATATCCACACGGAAGCGGGAATAGAAACTTTCCGGTGTCTGCAGAGTCAGATCTTCTTTGTTTTCAATAACGCCGCCAATATAATAGGGCAGTCCGCAGTTGGCGTAAGAGATAAAGCCCGATTTTTCAAAAACAATAATCTCTGCATTTTCGTCAAGTCTGCGTATTCTTGCTGCTGCGGTTGCACCGCCGGCAACTCCTCCAATGATTACCACTTTCATTTGTTTTTCCACCTTTCCGTAATTGATACGTCTATGATCTTTTCTTTTATAGTTTGATCAATTTTATATTTTTAGAATATCATATTAAGGGGAAAAATTCTGTGATATTATCACATTTTGTGATTTATTTTGGCGGAGTCTTATTGCATAGAAGCAGGGGACAGGTTATTCTTAGATTAGGATAGGAGGAAAAACATGGCAAAATTAAGAAAAATGCTTGGTAAAGCAGATTCACCGTATATTGTATCTTTGATGCATAGTATAGAAACACAGAGCAAGGAAACAATCGCAAAGTGGTGTTTGGATTATGCGGAAGAAGTGATACTTCCGATTTTCGAAAAATATTGTCCCAATGATCCGCGTCCGCAAATGGCACTTTCGGCATCCCGGGATTGGTTTGAAGGAAAAAAGAAGCTGCCTGAAGTAAAGCGTATTATTTTAAATGAGTGTCATGCAGCGGCAAGAGAATTGGATCATGAGCCGGCAGCACAGGCAGCCGCAAGAGCCTGCGGACAAGCAGCTGCCTGTTTTCATACGCCGACCCATTCTCTGGGATTGGCTTTTTATGGGACTGCGGCGATTGCATATGATCGTGTTGGACTGCAGGAAAGCTCAGAAGTTTATGACAAAATCGCAGCAGAAGAATGTGCAAAGATGGAGCAGGCTCTGCGGAAAATATCGGTTGATTGCGAGCCAAACCCTGCAAAGATTAACTGGCATTGCAAAGACTGATGAAGCTATTTTATCTCCGCTTTTCTGTAAACCATATATAATACAGGATGAAGAAGCAGACAGACTGCCGCATAAATGGGAACAATAGCAGGTGCTATGGGCATCACTTTTCCCCCAATTGTTAAAAGTCCGGATTCTTTAATATCAATATAAATTTCCAGCAGCTGATCTGGGAAGAAAGAACATATTTGAGGCAATGTAATGATTCTGCTCAAAAACGGAAATACACATAATAGGATAAAAGGTATGATTGTGGCGGTTGGTGTAGAGCGGGTAATTGCAGATGCCAGCATGGCAAGTGCGGAGGCCAGTACGGTTCCCACATATCCACCCAAGACAATGAGAAGGTAAGCTTGCAAAAAAGTAATATTATAAACGCTTCTCCATAAATCTAACTGGATGGGGCAGTTTGCACCATCTGCACCCAACACGAAAAGCACAATGAAAGTATATAAAAGTACAAAAGTTATATAAAAACCGGAAGTAATGCAAAAGCCGACACCTATTTTTGATAAAGTTCCTTTATTTCTTCCGAGTTTAGTGGAAAAGAAAATGGAATCCGCTTTTGTGTGAAATTCATCGGAAAAAATACCGGCTACAAGAAAACCGATTACTAATGCTAAAATCAAAAGAAAAGTGGAAATACTTTGTAATAATGCAGCCCATCCGTCGGAATATTCATAGTAAAAAGGTGTTTCAAGAGTTTCATACTGATGAATTAAAAATCCTTTTTCTTTTTCGGTAAAAGTTTCTTCTCCGGAATCAAGCCATTCTTTCAAAGTAGAAATTCTTCTTTCATAGATAGTTCCAACTTCATCATCAGAAATATGATCAACTACAAGATAGTCGTAATCTCTGTATTCGCTGAAAGCACAAATTATTATATCTATAATGTTTGAAATTCCCTGTGTTTTTGCATATGCTTTATCCTGTTCTGTAATATCTTCAGACAACGCTTCTTTAGAATGATGAATCGTTCTGTTTTTAGCAAGAACCTCACGAAGTGTATCTTCGTCCAGATAACCGGACCACTCATTTTTAGCTTCTCTTAGATGTTTTGCTGCGGAAAATCCAACGGAATGATTTCCGTTTTCATCCACATATTCCACTTTGTTGATGGTCAAAATGCTGGTTGCTATTAACAGAATACACAAAATAAGAATTGCAATTTTACTTTTTGTTTTCGTAAATACCTTTTTTATTTCAAACCGCAGCATGTTCATTACCTCCCTTTTCTCCGAAATAATATAGAAATACATCCTCTAGTGATGTTTCCACGGGCATTGCAGATACAAATGGTTTTTCAGGAGAAATGATCCGCAGCATGACGCCGTTTGCTTCGGATTTCATGTTGGAAATTTTATATTTCTCCATAAAATCAGATACCATATTTTTTGATACAAAGCACTCCCATACCGTTTCCGGTATCGCATTTGTCAATTCATCGGCAGTGCCTTTGTGCATAAGCTGTCCGTCTTTCATCAACCAGATTTCGTTGGCTATATACTCTATGTCGGAAACAATATGCGTAGACAGCAATACCAGCCGGTCCTCCGAAAGTTCACTGATCAGATTTCGAAATCGGATTCTTTCGTTGGGATCAAGTCCTGCCGTCGGTTCATCCAGAATCAGTATTTCCGGATTATTCAGCATGGCCTGGGCAATACCCGCTCTGCGTTTCATACCACCGGATAGTTTTTTCATTTTTTTATGCGCTGCTTTAGAAAGTCCGACTTTAGTAAGCAATTCTTTCACGCGCTTTTTGGCAACAACGGGGCGGATGCCTTTCAACGATGCAATATAAAGCAAATAATCTTCTACTGAAAATTCAGGATAAAATCCAAATTCCTGAGGCAGATATCCCAGCAGTTTGCGGTAGTCGCTGTCCATTTCAAAAATGTCTTTGCCATTGCAGCGTATGGATCCGTTTGTTGGGGTTAATAAAGTACACAACATTCGCATTAAGGTTGTTTTTCCTGCTCCGTTTACACCCAAAAGGCCATATACACCGTTTGTCATAGTAAGGCTGATCGGGCCAACGGCAGTAAAATCCCCAAATTTTTTCGTTAAATTATTAAGTTCTAATTTCATGAAACGATACCTCCAGATATTGATTGCAGTTCTTTAAAATACGATATACGGTAAAGATAAGAAAAAGGATTGCTGTTCCTAATAAGGTAAACCAGACGGGAAGTGTGATCATGGTATAGATCTTTTCGTTCAGAATCATGAAGAGCCATACGGCATTCCATATTATGCACAGCGCAATGGCAACGGTTTCGCCAAATGAGTAATGACTGCACAAGATTCCAAAACAAATACAGGCAGTTACTGATAAAGGGAAAAGAAATTGAATCATTAATTTTGATAGTTCAAAATGCAATCCTGTTGAGGCGGTTCCCAAAAACATAGTGATCAAAAAAATGTCTGCAATACCGAACAACAGCATGCGTGCTGCATATACCTGTTTTAGAGAATAATAAGAGGCGGCCTCTATTTCCATACATTCACAGGATCTGTTTTTCCATAATTCGGGGATAATAAGGATCACAAATAAAGATGCGGTTACCCCCATACCTCTTTTTATATATATTTCATCATGGATAAAGCTTAAAGCGATCCATAATACGGCCAGGATGAATAATTGCAAAATCCACCATTTCTTCTGTATGACTCTCAGCTGTGTCCACAAAAATTCATGATAGGACAGCACCTTTTTCTGTTCTGCTATAAAAAAGGCATTTTTTGATTCACGGATGGTTTCCTGGATTTTTTCTTCTCTCGGTTCTACTTGTGCAATTTCTTTATATTTTTTTGCTTTTTCTTCCTGATTCATGGATTGCCTCCTTTCCCAGTAATTCTGTCAGCTGTTTTCGTCCCCGACGTAAACGATACTTTACTAATGGAAGACCTATCTGCAGAGTGTCAGAGATTTCTGTGAGTTTTAATTCTCTAAAATAGTAAAGGATGAGGATTTCGCGAAATTCCCCTGGCAGTTGTTCTAAAGCCTGTTCTATGGAAAGTTTCTTTAAAACATGGTCAGCTTCCGATTCTTTTGTACCTTTTTCTTCCATTAATATAGTGTCTTCTGTGGGTATTTCCTTTATTTTTTTCAAATAGTCTTTACAAAGATTACCGGCTATCGTGTATAAATAATTTAATGTTTTTTCTTTATAATGATAATCGGACAATTTTGTGAAAAACCGTATAAAGGTTTCCTGTGTCAAGTCTTCTGCATATGATTTGTCGAGACAATGATAATTACAGTAGATTAAGATTTTCTGATAATATTTGCGGATAAAGCAATCAAAGGCATGATCATCGCCCTGTTTCATTTTTCTTATCAGTAAAAAATCACTATACACAAAATCCTCCTTTCTCATTATGAAAAGTTCAAAATATTTATCCCTCTATTATGTATAACGATGGAGGAATCTGTAAAGATAGTGTATATGAAAAATTTTCTAAATTGGATGATAAAAAACATCCCCTATGGGGGCTTGTGAGGGTATTTGCAATCTGCTATCCTTTGAGATGAAAGGATTCTTAACCGTAAATTCTTAATAATAAAGGAGAGTATAGAACATGAAGAAGAAATTTTTAAGTATGCTTCTGGCAATGGCCATGCTGGCATCTTTAACAGCCGGCTGTGGAAATTCTTCGGAAGAACCGACAGAGGATCAGGATACAGCAACAGAAGCAGCTGATTCAGAGACCCTCGTTTACGGCAGCGGCGATTATACCAGAATTAATCCTGCCATGGACGAGCACGGTGAGATTAATATTCTGATTTTTAATGGTTTGACTGCACATGACGGTGATAATCAGGTAGTTCCGGGTCTTGCAAAGAACTGGGATTTTGACGAAGAGACCTGCACCTATACCTTCTATCTGGAAGAAGATGTAAAATGGCATGACGGCGAACCGTTGACAGCAGAAGATGTTAAGTTTACCATTGAGGCGATTATGGATCCGGAAAATGGATCTGAAAATGCTCCGAATTATGAAGATATTGAAGAGATCACAGTGATTGATGAACATACCATCGCATTTAAACTGTCGGCTCCTAATGTAGCATTCCTTGACTACATGACCATGGCAGTTCTTCCGAAGCATCTGCTGGAAGGGGAAGATATGCAGACCTCTGATTATTTCAGAAATCCGGTAGGCACAGGTCCTTATAAGCTGGAAAGCTGGGATGAAGGACAGGCCATTACACTGACCAAAAATGAAGATTACTTTAAAGGCGAGCCAAACATTGATACGATAATCTTTAAAATTGTTGAAGATGACAATGCAAAAGCACTCCAGTTAAAATCAGGAGAATTAAATTTTGCTCTTTTAACGCCAAAGGATGCAGCAACTTTTGCAGAGGATCCGGCATTTACCTGTTATGATATGAAAACATCTGACTACCGGGGAATTATGTTCAACTTTGCACATGAATACTGGCAGAACAACAGAGATCTGATCCCTGCTGTATGTTATGGACTTGACAGAGAAGCGATTATCAATGCGGTAATCCTGGGACAGGGCGTGGAAGCTTATGGGCCTCTGCAGAGAAATATCTATAATAATGAAAATGTAGAACATTACGACTATAATCCGGAAAAGGCAAAAGAAGTTCTCGAGACGGCCGGATGTGAAATGGGTGATGACGGATTTTATTACAGGGACGGCGAAAAGGTTGGATTTGTAATCAGCGTAGGTGCAGGAGACCAGGTTCGTATAGATATGGCTCAGATTGCAGCTCAGCAGCTTCAGGAAATCGGCATGGACGTTACAGTAGAGATTCCGGAACAGGTTGACTGGGCAGGACAGATGGCTTATCTGATCGGCTGGGGAAGTCCGTTTGACGCAGATGATCATACGTATAAGGTTTTTGGTACAGATAAGGGTGCGAATTACTCCCGCTATTCCAATGAACTGGTTGATCAGTATCTGACAGAGGCCCGTCAGTCATCGGATCCTGAAGTTCGTAAGGAAGCTTATAGTAAATTCCAGGAGGTTCTTGCACAGGATCCGCCGTATGCATTCATTTGCTATATCGATGCAAACTATGTTGGGGATGCACGTATTCAGGGAATTGATCCGGATACCATTATGGGTCACCATGGCGTAGGTATTTTCTGGAATGTAACAGAATGGACAATTTCTGAATAATCATAAAAGATCCTATGGAAAGGGGCTCAGAGTGGGCCCTTTTCTTTGTCGCATAGAGAAATTTAGAAAAGAGGATTTTATATGGGAAATCTTTTGGAAGTAAAAAATCTGTCGGTGAATTTTAAAAGTAACCTGGGAGAAGTGCAGGCGGTACGGGATGTATCTTTTGAGCTGAAAAAGGGAGAGGTTTTAGCTATTGTAGGAGAATCCGGCTGCGGAAAGAGCGTTCTCTGCAAAGCAATCATGAAGCTTTTGCCGCAAAGTGCAGACATTATCAGCGGAAGTATTTTGATCCATGGTCAGGATATTACAAATTATAAAGAAAAAGAGATGCAGAAGCTTCGGGGGAAACTTTTCTCTATGATTTTTCAGGATCCAATGACTTCTTTAAATCCTACTATCAAGATTGGGCAGCAGATTGCGGAGGCAGTTTTGATACATAACAGGACACTTTCTAAAGATCAGGTGTATAAACGAGTGATCGCACTTATGGAACTGGTGGGTATCGAAAGACCTGAGGAACGTTATCATTTATATCCCTATAATTTTTCCGGAGGAATGAGGCAGAGAAGCGTTATGGCAATCTCCCTTGCTTCTAATCCGCAGATTCTGTTTGCGGATGAACCCACTACGGCTTTGGACGTGACGATCCAGGCACAGATTCTGGATGTATTCCGTGATATTCAGAAAAAGCTGGGGACGGCCACGATTCTTGTGTCCCATGATCTTGGCGTTGTGGCAAGGGCCGCGGACAGAGTTGCTATCATGTATGCCGGTAAAATTGTTGAGATCGGGACAGCAGAAGAGATTTATTATGATCCGAGACATCCGTATACCTGGGGATTGATGCAGTCTTTGCCTGCATTTTCCAGGGGAAAAGAATTTTTATATACCATTCCTGGAATGCCGCCTTCTTTGATCCATCCGCCGAAAGGCGATGCTTTTGCCTGCCGAAATGAATATGCCCTTGGGATTGATTATGAGGAAATGCCGCCTATGTTTCAAATTACAGATACTCATTTTGCGGCCACCTGGCTTTTGGATGAGAGAGCGCCGAAAGTCACATCACCGATAGGAGGAAAACCAGTTGAGTAAGGAAGTATTGCTTGATGTCAAACACTTAACACATCAATTTCAGCTTACCCAAAAAGCAGTGATCCGGGCTGTGGATGATGTTTCCTTCCAGATTTATAAAGGAGAGATTTTCGGTCTGGTGGGAGAATCGGGCTCTGGAAAATCTACCGTTGCAAGATGTTTGATGAACCTTTATCAACCGACTTCCGGGCAGGTCTTGTATAAAGGGATTGATATTTGTAATAAGAAGGAATTTGCAGCGAATAAAAAAATGCTCCAGACCAGTCGGCAGCTGATCTTTCAGGACAGCTCTTCCAGTTTGAACCAGCGGATTAAGGCCGCGGATATCATTACAGAGCCTATGAAGATTCAGCACATAACGCCGCCAAGGGGAACTTACCTGGAAGAAGCAAAGTTTCAGATGAAATATGTGGATTTAGATGAAAGTTTTCTTGAACGCTATCCATCTGAATTATCCGGAGGCCAGAGGCAGCGTATTGCCATCGCAAGGGCACTCAGTATGGAGCCGGAATTTCTGGTAGCTGATGAACCGGTGGCTTCCCTGGATGTATCCATTCAGGCACAGGTCATCAATTTATTCAAACACCTGCAGCAGGAGCATGGATTTACCTTTCTCTTCATTGCCCATGATCTTGCCATGGTGGAATATCTCTGCAGCAGAGTGGGCGTCATGTACCGTGGGAAGCTGGTAGAACTGGCACCTTCCAAAGAGCTTTTTTCAAATCCTCAGCATGGTTATACGAAGACACTGCTGTCTGCGATCCCTGTTCCGGATCCGATTCGGGAGAGAAAGAGGGTTTTACAGGTTTATGATGAAGCAGATTTCTGTGATGGAACAATGGCAGAGGTTTCTCCGGGACATTTTGTACTGAAACCTTTTAAATAAGAAGAGAGGAGCAAGTAAAATGAAACGCAATCTGTGGATTTATTACGAAAAAAAGATTTTTATTTTCCTTTTCAGTGTATTTCTTTTATCTGTTGCCGTTTTTTATATCGCAAGGCTTGCACCGGGTGACCCGTTGGTGTCTTATTATGGAGATCGTACAGAAAAAATGAGTCCGGAAGAACGGGAATGGGCCATGGAAAAGCTGGGGCTGGATGCCCCTATCCATATACAGTATGTCAAATGGGTAGAGAATGCCATGCAGGGAGATTTTGGAATCTCTTTTAAATATAAACAGGATGTGTTGGAGGTCATTGGGGGACGTGTGAATAATACCCTGATTCTGGGCGGCCTTGGTTTTTTATGTATTTTTATATTTTCTCTTTTGTTAGGAATTCTATGTGTGTGGTTTGAGGATCGATGGATTGACCGGATCATCTGTAAGGTGGGAACGATTACCAGCTGTATTCCGGAGTTCTGGTTTTCCCTGGTTTTAATCCTGATTTTTGCGGTAAATTTAAAGTGGCTTCCCAGCAGCGGGGCATACAGCATTGGCAAGGAGCATGACCTTTGGGACAGGGCGCTTCATTTGATTATGCCGCTGCTTATCGTAACACTGGAGCATCTCTGGTATTATGCATATATGATCAGAAACAAGATTCTCGAAGAAATCCGGGCGGATTATGTGCTTTTGGCAAAGTCCAAAGGTTTAAATAAACGAAAGATTATGTTTAAGCATTGTCTCAGGAATGTAATGCCGGTTTACTTAAATATTATGGCTATTGCAGTTCCCCATATTTTAGGCGGTACTTATATTGTGGAAACGGTATTTTCCTATCCGGGAATCGGAACACTTTCCTATGAAAGCGCCAAATACCATGATTATAATCTTTTGATGGTATTGTGTATCCTTTCGGGAATCCTGGTTATTTTCTTTAATATGCTCAGTCAGGTGATCAGCGAACAGATCGATCCGAGAATGAAGGATACAGAAGTTGTAGAAACATCGGAGGTGACAAACTTATGACAAATGCAGCCTTTGAAATCGTAGGTCCTCATCCGGTGGCAGAAGAGAATCCTGTAAAAAAAGAAAAATGGTATCAGGGGAAGCCGTTGATTTCCATGATTCTTCTGGTACTTGTTGTTCTCGGATGTCTTTTTGCAGAAGTTTTGATGACAAAAGATCCTACTTATATGGATCTGCTGCATTATAATATGGCGCCGAACCGTGAATTCCTTTTCGGTACGGATACAATGGGACGTGATATTTTCTCTATGATCTGGTACGGAGGAAGAATTTCACTTGCCATTGGTGTTTTGGCAACGGTGATTTCTACTGTCATTGCGGTTGTTATTGGTTCCATCAGCGGTATTTCTCCTAAATGGGTGGATGAGCTGATTATGAGATTTACAGAAATCTTTTTGAGTATTCCCAGTCTTTTATTAGTTATTTTGCTGCAGGCAATTCTGGGAAAGGCCAATATCATCAGTCTCTCGGTAGTGATCGGTCTTACCAGCTGGACCAGTATAGCCAAAGTGGTAAGGACAGAGGTCCGTCAGATTCGAAACAGTGAATACGTCATTGCTTCCAGATGTATGGGCGGAAGTTTTTTCCATATTCTCAGGATGCATCTGGCACCGAATTTTGTGTCTTCCATTATGTTTATGGTTATCATGAACGTGAGGAGCGCCATCATTTCTGAATCCACTTTAAGTTTTATGGGAATCGGACTCCCGGTAGAAATTATTTCCTGGGGAAGTATGCTGTCCCTGGCCGATAAGGCGCTGATGACAGGCTCCTGGTGGATTATCCTGATCCCCGGAATCTTTCTTATCGTCACTTTAATGTGTCTGACGAATATGGGCAATTATCTGAGAAAAAGCGTGAACAAAAAAGAAAGCAATTTATAAAAGTTTATTTTTCATACCGATTAAATAAAATGTAACCGCCGATACCGAAGAGTATAGGCACAAATTCAAGTAAAAATAAATTTTACTTGACAACATTTAATCCGAGAATATAATGAATTTAGGAGGTGGTGTCGTTTGTATAGCTATGCAAAATATATTGAAGCTGTAATAGGAAAAGAGCCAGAAAACAAGCTTCTGGAAGCAAGTGTGATGTATGAGAAATCATTCGGCACTATTCCAGAGCTGTCTTATTATAAGACTCTTGAGAGGATGAGTAAACAGGGCACATTGGTTCATTTAACAAAAGGTATTTATTACAGACCACGAAAATCAAGATTTGGAATCGTGCCAATCAGTGAAAAAGAAATTATTGATTATTATACAAGAGATGGTCAGGGAATCGTTATAGGATATAGACTATATAATAAAAAGGGTCTGACAACACAGATAAGTAAACGGGTAGAAGTTCTCTCTTCTGTTGTTTCTGAACAAAAAAAGAATATCAGTAATGTTTGTGTGATGAATAGTGGAATTGTTTTTACTAAAAAAACGATTCCTGTTATTGAAACAATGGAAATTCTACAAAATTATAAAAATATTGAAGATATGAATAAATCGGCTTTAGCTGTATATATGAAGGAATTTGCTTTTAAATATTTGGATTCAGATACCGTTTTCGTATTGAAAAACAGAAAATATAAAAAATCCACGATCGCTTTTCTTGAAAGTTTTCTTAATTATTTTGGAATAAAAAATTCTCTAAGTCAATTTTTATCAGCTTTGTCATCCTATGAAATACCAGGAATGGAGGAATTTTATGAATCTACACGAGAATAAAGGGGAGTTTGAGCAACTCATAGTACTTGCTGCAAAGCATATTGGTATTCCAGATGATGCTGTTCGGCGTGATTATTATATCGTTAAGATGACGCAGAATCTGCAGAACAGCGAATATGCGGATATGTGCGTATTCAAAGGAGGAACATCTCTTAGTAAATGTTATCCGGGATCCATTAATCGTTTTTCTGAAGATATTGATCTTACATTTATTCCTGCTGATGATATAAATAATAAGAAATACAGTAAAGTGTTGAAACGAGTGGAAAGTACCATTGCCAGTGGCTTTCAAATGGAAAAGATTGAATCAGAACGAAATGATAGAAATAAAAGTGCTTATGTTTGGCCAGAAAATGAAAATAGAGACACTTGTCGTGTTAAACTTGAAATAGGTTCCAGCGTTAGGCCTGATCCTTTCTCCAAGAGGGAAATGAAGACTTATATCCAGGAATATCTTGAAAGAGAGGGTATGAATGATGTTATTGCAGAATTTGAGTTGGAAGCAGTTTTGATTAATACGTTGGATATTACAAGAACGTTTTTGGATAAAGTAATGTCAGTTAAAAGACATGCAATTTGCGGAACGTTGATGAGAAAAGTTCGTCATATATATGATGTTACGATTTTATTTGAACGATCGGATATTCAAAACTTTTTAAAAGATTTTGAAAGTCTGAAACAACTATTAATTCTTACAAAAGAAACGGATAGATTTTATCTTCAGAAACGAAATATTTTAGAGGGATATAATCCGGTCGGTGCGTATTGTTTTGAAGATTGGAAACAGTATTTTACTGATGATGATATTAAAAGAAGGTATGAGACTTTGCATGAAGATCTGCTCTATACGTCAGAGAAACAAAACTTTGATGATGCTGTTCATACATTTGAAAAAATAAGTGAAATTTTTTCTGTAATTGGAGAATAGATGAATTTTCTCAGTTTTTTATATCCCAGGGAGATTTGTTCCCTGGGATATAAAACTTCTGAAGGACTTGTTTTATTCGTCCGTTTTGTCCTGTGGTGTGTCCGTTTTGTCCTGTGATATGTCTGTTGGCTCCGTGCTTTCCTGCGGGTCTTCCTCTGGCGGAAGCAGGGTTTCGTCCAGAATTTTTTCTTCTGTTAAAAAAGGTTCATAGTTTTCATGCAAAGATTCTTTGTATTCTTTGTCCTTCTTTTTGGATTTTTTGGCTTTGCTTTTCCTTTTTATATGAAGAACAAGTGAAATCAGATAAAACAGTACTGCCCATATAAGAAGCAGAAGAACCGGGTATTTCCATGCCGGTAAATTTTGGAATGTGGAGAGCAGATCGCCGGGGTCTGAAGCTTCGGTGCTTGAAAGAATCTCAGAGGGAGCTTCTTCCGGTTCGGAAACGGGATCTTCTGACGATTCTGGATCAGATTCTGCAGCAGGTTCCGGCAGAACCTTATTGATGTTTGTAACGATTCGCCCCACAGTCTGTTCGTTAAAGGTGTAGGTAGTGATTTTCTCTCCGGCTTCTGCAGTCTCTGTGGTGACTAAAGCATCGGCAGAAGCATCTGTGGGAATCATAGCTGCAAACGAAACAGATGTATTTCCCAGGCTGGTGCTAAAGCAGTCCCTTAGCGCAGGATATTCACAATCCAGTAATGGAGCACGCTTAAGCTCGCCGCCCTCTGCTAATGTGACTTTCTGAAAAGAAGTAAATCCATAATCTAAAAGAGCGGTTGTGTCGGTATAAATGGCAGCGCCGGCGTCTTTCATGACAACGCAGATCAGCTGGATACCGTCTCGTTCCGCAAAAGTCACTAAAGTGTTGCCTGCCATGGAAGTATAACCTGTTTTGCCGCCGATACATCCATCATAATGGTACTCTGTATTTTGCAGCATTTTGTGATGGTTGTTCAGCCATCGTTCTTCCTCCGGGGTAAGGTTGGTAACAGGAATGATATAATGTGTGCTGCCGGTTACCTGGCGAAATGTTTCGTTCTGCAGGGCTGCCTGAGAGATCAGTGCCATATCGTGTGCGGTAGTATAATGGTTGTCATCGTGCAGTCCATTGGCGTTTACAAAATGGGTATTGGTACATCCCAGCTGGGCAGCTTTGTCGTTCATCATCTGTGCGAACGCGTCTACAGAACCGGCAATGTGTTCCGCAACGGCAATACAGACTTCGTTGGCAGATTCCAGCATCATACCGTACAGACACTGTTCCATAGTTAATACTTCGCCGATTTTGATGCCAATATGGGAACTGTCCCGTTCAATGCCCCAGATAGCATTTTCGGAAAAAGTGACCTGTTCGTCCAGAGAACAGTGTTCAATGGCCAGCAGTGTGGTCATAATTTTTGTGATGCTGGCCGGATACCGGGCTTCATCGATGTTTTTTGCATATAGGATGGCGCCGGTGGATGCTTCCATAACAATAGCCGTTTCTGCCTGTACCTGCGGACCCTGGGGCCAGCCGGGAACTTCGTTGGACTGGATCGGCCAGTTGTAAGATTCCGGAAGCGCCGGTGTTTCCGCCGCAGTTTCTGTACTCTGTTCTGCTGCCGCGGTTTGGGTGTTCTGTACCTCAGCGGCAGCGGCGGATACCGAAGTGAAGTGTCCGCAGAGCGCGAAAGTCAGACAAATACATAAAAATTTTTTAATTGAATTTTTCATATTTTAAGAGATCCTTTTCCTCAGGAATATTTTTTCGCATAAATACATGGATTTATTATAGATTATTTTAGGAAAAGTGGCAACTCCCTCTTGACAAAGAAAAAAAGATAACCGTATAATACAGACAAATATTAAGAAAAACTATGACGGAGACAGTAAGCCTTTTGGAAAGGATACAGCGAGCCGGGGATGGTGCAAGCCCGGAACCGGGAGAAAGGCCCAACATCACTCCTGAGTTTCCAGGCGAAATGGACAGCAGAGTAGTTTCGGACGGATTTCTCACGTTACAGAGAACGCGTATAGCATGTGAAAGCATTTGTATGTTGTAAGAGGTGGTTAACGAAGGCATAACAAGCACTCGTCCTATTACAGGACGGGTGCTTCTTTTCATTTTATTAATTTTAAGGAGGCATCGGCATGTATCAGAAAGTGTCCACAAATATGAACTTTGTGGAAAGAGAAAAAAATGTGGAAAATTTTTGGAAAGAGAAAGATATTTTCCGGAAAAGTATGGAAAACAGAAAAAAGGGTGAAACCTATACCTTTTATGACGGACCGCCAACGGCGAATGGAAAGCCTCATATCGGTCACGTTCTGACTCGTGTCATCAAGGATATGATCCCCAGATATCGTACCATGAAAGGTTATATGGTACCCAGAAAAGCAGGCTGGGATACCCACGGACTTCCTGTAGAGCTGGAAGTGGAAAAGCTGCTGGGATTAGATGGAAAAGAGCAGATTGAAGAGTATGGATTAGATCCGTTTATCCAGAAGTGTAAAGAGAGTGTTTGGAAATACAAAGGTATGTGGGAAGATTTTTCCGGTACCGTTGGTTTCTGGGCGGATATGGATGATCCTTATGTTACGTACCATGATAACTTTATTGAGTCGGAATGGTGGGCATTAAAGGAGATCTGGAATAAAGGCCTGTTATATAAAGGGTTTAAGATTGTTCCTTACTGTCCGCGCTGCGGTACGCCTCTGTCCTCTCATGAAGTGGCACAGGGTTACAAAGCAGTAAAAGAACGTTCTGCAGTGGTTCGCTTCAAAGTTACAGGGGAGGATGCGTACTTCCTAGCATGGACGACGACACCGTGGACCCTGCCTTCGAATGTGGCTCTTTGTGTGAATCCGGAGGAAGTCTACTGTAAAGTAAAAGCAGCGGACGGACGTACCTATTATATGGCACAGGCACTGCTGGACAAGGTATTGGGCAAACTGGCGCAGGACGATGCACCTGCATACGAAGTGCTGGAAACATACACAGGAAAAGATCTGGAATATAAAGAATATGAACCGTTATTCTCTTTTGTAAAACCGGTTTGTGAAAAACAGCATAAAAAAGGTCATTATATTACCTGTGATTCTTACGTTACCATGTCAGATGGTACCGGTATTGTTCATATCGCACCGGCATTCGGTGAGGACGATGCGAAGGTAGGACGTCATTATGATCTGCCATTTGTACAGTTTGTTGACGGAAAAGGTAATCTGACAGAAGAGACACCTTATGCAGGTATCTTTGTAAAAGACGCGGATCCGAAGATCCTGGTTGACCTGGATAAAGAAGGTTTGTTATTTGATGCACCGAAGTTTGAGCATGATTATCCGTTCTGCTGGCGATGTGATACGCCGCTGCTGTACTATGCAAGAGAATCCTGGTTCATTAAAATGACAGCAGTGAAAGAGGATTTGATCCGCAATAATAACACCATTAACTGGATTCCGGAATCCATCGGCAAAGGCCGTTTCGGTGACTGGCTGGAAAATATTCAGGATTGGGGTGTTTCCCGTAACCGTTATTGGGGAACTCCGCTGAACGTATGGACCTGTGAGTGTGGCCATATGGAATCTATCGGAAGCCGTCAGGAGTTATTTGAGAAAAGCGGCAACGAGGCTGCAAAGACAGTTGAACTGCACCGTCCGTATATCGATGAAATTACCATCAAGTGTCCGAAGTGCGGAAAAGACATGCACCGTGTGCCGGAAGTAATCGACTGCTGGTTTGATTCCGGTGCGATGCCGTTTGCACAGCATCACTATCCATTTGAGAATAAAGAAGTGTTTGAAGCACAGTTCCCTGCACAGTTTATTTCCGAGGCAGTGGACCAGACCAGAGGATGGTTCTATTCTCTGCTGGCAGAATCTACGCTGCTGTTTAACAAGGCTCCTTATGAAAATGTTATTGTTCTGGGACATGTACAGGATGAAAATGGACAAAAAATGAGTAAGTCCAAAGGAAATGCCGTAGATCCTTTTGATGCCCTGAACACATATGGTGCAGATGCGATCCGCTGGTATTTCTATATCAACAGTGCGCCGTGGCTGCCAAACCGTTTCCATGGCAAAGCCGTACAGGAAGGGCAGCGTAAGTTTATGGGTACGCTGTGGAATACGTATGCGTTCTTTGTGCTGTATGCGAATATTGATGAATTTGATGCAACAAAACATACATTAGAATATGATAAATTATCGGTTATGGATAAATGGCTGCTGTCCCGCCTGCATTCTACGGTAAAAGAAGTGGATCAGGATCTGGAACAGTATAAGATTCCGGAGGCGGCAAGAGCACTGCAGAGTTTTGTGGACGATATGAGCAACTGGTATGTAAGACGAAGCAGAGAACGTTTCTGGGCCAAAGGAATGGAGCAGGATAAGATCAATGCGTACATGACCCTGTATACGGCTTTAGTGACGATCGCCAAAGCGGCAGCACCTATGATTCCGTTTATGACAGAAGATATCTATCAGAATCTGGTATGCGGCATTGATAAAGAAGCTCCTGAAAGTATTCATCTGTGTGATTTCCCGGTGGCAGAAGAGGCATGGATTGATAAAAAACTGGAAGAAGATATGGAAGAACTGTTGGAGCTCGTTGTTATGGGCCGTGCCTGCAGAAACGCTGCCAATATTAAAAACAGACAGCCAATCGGCAAAATGTTTGTAAAAGCAGATTATGCATTGTCTGATTTCTATACAGAGATCATCGCAGATGAGCTGAATATCAAAGAAGTGGCGTTTACCGATGATGTGAGAGCCTTTACTACGTATACCTTTAAGCCGCAGTTAAAGACCGTAGGACCGAAATATGGCAAATTCCTGAATGGTATCCGACAGACTCTGGCTGAGGTTGACGGCAACCAGGCAATGGATGAGCTGAAAGAAAAAGGCGTGTTAAGCTTTGAAGTGAACGGACAGACGATTGAACTGGCAGAAGAAGATCTGCTGATCGATATGACACAGAGTGAGGGATATGTATCAGAATCCAATCATAAGCTTACCGTAGTTCTGGATACGAATCTGACACCGGAACTGATCGAGGAAGGATTTGTCCGGGAAATCATCAGCAAGATCCAGACCATGAGAAAAGAAGCCGGATTTGAGGTTATGGATCGCATCCATGTATATATGTCCGACAATCCGGTTTTGGAAGACATTGTGAAAAACAATGAAGATACGATTAAGAAAGAGGTTATGGCGGAAAGCATTGTTCTGAATGAAGTGAGGGGCTATGAGAAGGACTGGAAAATCAATTCAGAAGATGTTAGAATGGGTGTTGAAAAAATTTAAATATAAAGGTGAAAAGGAATGTTAGCAGAACAGTTTAGTAAAGAGGAATTTAAAAAAAGTGTAAAAGATAACGTGAAAACCTTATATAGAAAAACCTTAGATGAGGCGACTCCCCAGCAGGTTTTCCAGGCAGTATCTTATGCGGTAAAAGATGTGATCATCGACAACTGGTTAAAAACCCAGGAACAGTATGAAAAAGACGATCCGAAGATTGTATACTATATGTCCATGGAATTTTTAATGGGCAGAGCTCTGGGCAATAATCTGATCAATCTGACTGCATACAATGAAGTAAAAGAAGCTTTGGATGAATTGGGATTGGATCTCAATGTCATCGAAGATGAAGAGCCGGATCCGGCACTGGGCAACGGCGGTCTGGGCCGTCTGGCAGCCTGCTTCCTGGATTCTCTGGCAACTCTGGGCTACCGTGCATATGGCTGCGGTATCCGTTACCGTTACGGTATGTTTAAGCAGGAGATCAAAGATGGATATCAGGTAGAAGTGCCGGATAACTGGTTAAAAGACGGGTATCCATTTGAACTGCGCCGTTCCGAATACGCAAAAGAGGTTAAGTTCGGAGGATATGTAAAAGTTGTATACGATGAAAAAACCGGAAGAAATCATTTTGTACAGGAGGGTTACCAGTCTGTGCTGGCAATTCCCTATGATATGCCTATCGTAGGCTATAACAACCAGATCGTTAATACCTTGCGTATCTGGGATGCTCAGGCGATCAGCGATTTTCATCTGGATTCCTTTGATAAAGGGGATTACCGCAAAGCAGTAGAGCAGGAAAATCTGGCACGCAATATTGTAGAAGTGCTGTATCCCAATGATAATCACTATGCGGGAAAGGAACTGCGTTTGAAACAGCAGTATTTCTTTGTCTCCGCCAGTATACAGGCTGCGCTTGAAAAATATAAGAAAAAGCACAGCGATATCCATGAATTGTCTAAAAAGGTTGTATTTCAGTTAAATGATACTCATCCGACGCTGACGGTGGCAGAGCTGATGCGTATCTTACTGGATGAGGAGAAGCTTACCTGGGAAGAGGCCTGGAAGATTACCTGTGAGACATGTGCATACACGAATCATACCATTATGGCAGAAGCGCTGGAAAAATGGCCGATCGAGCTGTTCTCCAAACTGCTGCCCCGTATCTATCAGATCGTAGAAGAGATCAACCGTAGATTTATTAATGAGATTCAGGCCAGATATCCGGGTGATATGGATAAGGTAAGAAAAATGGCCATTATCTATGACGGTCAGGTAAAAATGGCACATCTGGCAATTGCCGGAAGTTATTCTGTAAATGGTGTGGCCAGACTGCATACAGAGATATTGAAAAAGCAGGAATTAAAAGATTTCTATGAGATGATGCCGGAAAAATTCAATAATAAAACAAACGGTATCACACAGAGACGTTTCCTTCTTCATGGCAATCCATTGCTGGCAAACTGGGTAACGGATCATATTGGTGATGAGTGGATCACTGACCTGCCGCAGATTTCCCGCATGAAAGTATTTGCGGATGATAAGAAAGCACAGCAGGAGTTTATGAATATTAAATACCAGAACAAGGTGCGTCTGGCAAAATATATTCTGGAGCATAATGGTGTGGAAGTAGATCCCCGTTCCATCTTTGATGTACAGGTTAAGAGACTTCATGAGTATAAACGTCAGCTGTTGAATATTTTACATGTGATGTATCTGTATAATCAGATCAAAGAACATCCGGAGATGGACTTCTATCCCAGAACATTTATCTTCGGCGCAAAGGCAGCAGCCGGTTACAGACGCGCAAAGTTAACGATTAAGCTGATTAATGCTGTTGCGGACGTGATTAATAACGATGCGTCTATCCATGGCAAGCTGAAAGTTGTATTCATCGAAAACTATCGTGTATCCAATGCGGAGATGATCTTTGCTGCTGCAGACGTTTCTGAGCAGATCTCCACAGCAAGTAAAGAAGCATCCGGTACCGGCAACATGAAATTTATGTTAAACGGTGCTGTGACACTGGGTACGATGGATGGTGCCAATGTAGAGATTGTAGAAGAGGTGGGAGAAGAAAATGCCTTTATCTTTGGCCTCAGCTCCGACGAGGTAATCAACTATGAGAATCACGGCGGTTATGATCCGACCTACTACTTCAATACAGATCAGGATATTCGCGGCGTATTGATGCAGCTCATTAACGGAACCTACTCTAACGGTGATATGAACCTGTTCCGTGAAATATATGATTCACTGCTGAACACAAACAGCAGCGACCGGGCAGATACGTATTTTATTCTGGCTGATTTCCGCTCTTATGCAGAAGCACAGAAAAAAGTAGAGGAAGCATATAGAGATGAAGAACGCTGGGCAAAAATGGCAATGCTGAATATGGCTAGTTCCGGCAAATTTACATCCGACAGAACCATCCAGCAGTATGTGGATGAGATCTGGCATCTGGATAAAGTAGTCATTGATAAATAAGCGGGAAGTGGAAAAAGCTGTTACGTTAATAACAGCTTTTTTCTTCCATTATTTTATAAAAAATAATAACATTCGAAAGATGTAAAAGGAGATAAGAATATGATTTATTATGTGGCGGCAGAAGCAGCCCAGGATGGGAACGGGACAAAAGAAAAACCATTTGCAAGTATAAGTCAGGCAGCAGCTATTGCGAAAGCGGGAGATGAAGTCCTTGTGGCACCGGGGATTTACCGGGAGTATGTAAATCCTGTCCATGGAGGCGACGATGACAGACATCGTGTAGTATATCGGTCCCAGGAACCTTTGGGGGCTGTGATTTCCGGTGCGGAACAGGTGAAAAACTGGAAGCATCAGGAAGGGAATGTATGGGCAGCCCGTATTTCCAATGGTATTTTCGGAAATTACAATCCGTATACGGCAGTTATCGCCGGCGATTGGTATTATGCACAGGAACCCGTGCATACAGGAGAAGTATATCTGAATGGGAAGTCTATGTATGAAGTTTTTTCCCTGGATGAAGTGCTGCATCCTGCGAAAAATGCATATTCCTGGGATCCGGATTTTTCAGTTTATACCTGGTATACAGAACAGGATCATGATTTTACAGTAATTTATGCCAATTTTCAGGGAGCTGACCCTAATGTTGAGAATGTGGAGATTAATGTTCGGCGGAATTGTTTTTATCCTGATCGGACAGGGGTAAATTATATTACGTTATCCGGTTTTGTAGTAAAACAGGCCGCTACAAACTGGGCTCCGCCTACGGCCTATCAGGAAGGCATGGTAGGACCTCACTGGTCCAAGGGCTGGATCATTGAGGACTGTGAGATTTGTGATTCCAGATGTTCCGGTATTTCTCTTGGAAAATATCTGCAGCCGGAGAATGAAAATAAGTGGAGTACAAAATATTATAAAAACGGTACGCAAACGGAACGGGATGCCATATGTCAGGCGCAGATGGAAGGATGGACAAAAGAAAGAATAGGTTCCCACATTGTCCGCCGCTGCAATATTCATGATTGCGGACAGACTGGTATTGTAGGTCACCTGGGAGGTGTATTTTCTGTTATAGAAGATAACCACATTCACCATATCAACAATAAACAGGATCTGGGAGGCGCAGAAATCGGGGGCATCAAGATGCATGCGGCCATTGATGTTATAATCCGCCGTAACCATATCCATCACTGTACCCGCGGACTGTGGCTGGACTGGCAGGCACAGGGCACGCGGGTAACACAGAATCTTTTCCATGATAATGTAGTACCGGAAGGAAGTAAAATTGCAAATGCACTTGCCTGTGCAGAAGATATTTTTGTTGAGGTATCCCATGGGCCTACTCTGATTGATAATAATCTGTTGTTGTCTGAGTGTGCGTGCCGATTGTGTACACAGGGGATCGCACTGGTTCACAACCTGATTGCGGGTTCCTTCACCTGGGTAGGAATTGGTACAGATAATGGGGGAAAGCGTTTTCCTACACCGCGCTACACACCATATCATGTTCCTCATCGTACAGAAATTGCGGGATTTATGACAATATTGCACGGAGACGCTCGTTTTTATAATAATATTTTCGTTCAGAAAAAAATTCGTCAGGATATGGTGCAGTGGCTTAGAGAGGATCAGGAGGATGGCTTGGCCGGATTGCAGTTTGTATGTGGAACGAAGCCATATGATGGATACCCTTCTGCGGAAACTTATTTTGCACAGTTTAATGAGGAAACTGTTGTAAAGCGGAGGGAAAAAGATATGTATTATGACCATCTGCCGGTTTATACAGGGGGAAATGTTTATTTTAACGGTGCACAGCCATACGATGGAGAAGAAAACTGCAAAGTGGACGCGGAACATGAAATTACTTTGCAGCTCCTGAAAGAGGGTAATTCCTATAAACTGCAGACAAATTTATATGAGTATTTGCCTGAGTTTGAGATACCTGCGGTAAGCACTGCAATGCTTGGGGAGGCCTTTGAACCGGAGCAGAGATTTGAAGCGCCCGATGGGTCGCCAATTGAGTTTAACCGTGATTATTTTGGGAAAGTACGTGCCGTTTTACCGTTGCCCGGCCCCTTTGCATGTGGATGTGAAGCGGAAGAATCTCTTGTTTAACGGATTTCCAGCCAATTACTTTGACATTGAAAATACGGTGTGTTACACTTTAAATAATTATGGGAGTTCATGTACTTTTTTGCCCAACGGGCAAAGTGGAGGATATGGAGGATCCTGCTTTGTATCAACGACACAGTTTTGATGTTTTGAGGTGAATACATTGGATAAGAATGAATATCGGGTTAGATTAGAGGAAATTAATACTCTGGTGGACAATCAGAATTATGAGGAAGCGCTGAGGATCGTAGAAACAATAGACTGGCGTCGTGTAAAAAATGCACGTACGTTATGTATGATAGGGGAGATCTACGAAGCCAATAAAATGTATGAGAAAAGCCGCCAGCTCCTTCTTATGGCTTATGACCGTGCACCGATTGGCAAGACAGTGCTTTATCATTTGGTAGAGTTGGCCATCAAGATGGGAGATCTGGATGATGCGGTGGATTATTATCATGAATTCGCTATGGCATCTCCCAACGATAATAATAAATATATTTTAAAATATAAGATTTACCGTGCGAGAAAATCACCGATCAAGGATCAGATTGCGATTCTGGAAGAGTTTAAAGCACGGGAATACACCGAACGTTGGGCTTATGAACTGGCAAGATTGTATGCGAAAGCCGGAATGAGGGAGAAGTGTATTGAGGAATGTGATGATTTGATACTCTGGTTTGCAGAAGGCCGTTTTGTAACCAAAGCAATGGAATTGAAGATGACGTATACGTCACTTACTCCTTCTCAGAAGGAAAAGTATCAGGGACATTTTCAGACAGCTCCGGCGGCAGATATCTTTCCGGTAAGGGAACCGGCAGCGGCTGTCTCGGGGGAAGAAAAGAAACCTGTGCAGGAGTCCGGAGAAGAACAGCCGGTACAAAATCCTCCGAGAGAAGTAGTGGGAGATCTCCAGGAGAAAATCACACAGGGACTGAGGGACGTATTTACCGGAAGTGAAGGACAGAAGGCTGAGGAGAATCTTACCTCTGCCATTAAGAATATGTCAGTTTTGCAGGATCCTGTAGTAGTGCCGGAGGCAAAGCAGTTTGTTCTTCCGGATGAATTTAAAAAGGAAGATACTACAAATGAAAAGCGGCTGGTACCGGGCGAGATTGACATGGCCGATTATGATGTTGATATTGACGCCATTATCGGAGAACATACAAGGGATCTTACCTATGTAGCCCGCGAGCTGGCTGAGGAGGTACCGGCAGAGGAAGAAAAGAAAGAACTGTCAGAAGAGGAAGCTATGCAGGCAGAGCTGGCAGCAGCAGTGCATGCTATGATGGCCGGAGAAGAGAACGAAGAGAAATCGGAAGAAAAACCTGAAGAAAAACCGGAGGAAGAATTATCTGAGGAAGAACTTCTGCAGAAAGAGCTGGCAGCGGCAGTACATACGATGATGGCTGAGGATGAAATGCCACAGGAAGAACCGGAAGAGGCTTCTGAAGAAGCAGAAGAGGAACCCAAAGAGCTGAAAGCAGAAGAAGTACCTGTATTTTCAGGTCCGGAAAAAGAACATGAGACCGAAGACCTGGGTATTACAAAAGCAATAGATCTGGAAGCGCAGTTGGTGAAGGCCATGGAGGACGCTGAAAAAGAGGCAAAAGAGACTGCAGCGTCGGAAGGAAAAACAGCGGCCGCTGCTGTTCCTGCAAAAGAGCCGGAGCAGAAGCTGCTTCGTCATCATCTTACAGAAAAGGAACAGAAAAGCCTGCTTACCTATTTCGCTCAGATTCCGGGTATGCGGGAACAGTTGGTAGAGCTGTTGGATATTATACAGGAGTCCGCATGTGAAAAGACTTCCCGGAATGGTAACTTTATGGTAGTAGGAAGACCGGGGACCGGTAAAACACATTTGTCTGAGAGTATTATTAAAGCCATCTGTAAAGAAAGAAGAATGGAAGCTGCTAAGATTGCTTATATTGACGGAAGTGATTTTAATGAAAAAGATCCGGCAGCGGTGGTTTCCAAATTGTTCGGAGGCTTCCTGGTAATCGAACGGGCAGGTGATATGAATCCGGAGACTGTGCACAAGCTGACACAGGCGATGGAGTTTAAGACAAATGGTTTAATTGTGGTACTGGAAGATGAGAAACAGCCGATGAAAGAACTGGTGAGTGAATATCCGAAGCTCGCTGAGAAGTTCGGTATGACCATTACGGTACCGGTATTTACTAATGATGAGCTGGTTTCATTTGCTAAAATCTATGCACATGAGTTGGGATATCATATGGATGAACTGGGTGTACTTGCGCTGTATACCCTGATCGGTGACAATCAGAAGGAAACAGAGCCGGTAGCTGTTGGCCAGGTAAAGGAAATTATGGATCGTGCCATTTATAAATCCCAAAAGGGCGGCAGAAAACTGGGCAGAAAGATTTCTAATCGTTTGGTGGATGAGCAGAATAGATTCATTTTGTATGAGAAAGATTTTGATCTGTAAGCATGGGAGATAACAAAATGATGCAGCCGTATTTAGGAAATGCAAAAGAGACAATAGAAGTACTGAAAAAATATGATTTTGTATTTCACAAGAAATACGGACAGAATTTTCTGATTGATACACATGTGCTGGATAAGATTATAAGTGCAGCGCAGATTACAAAAGAAGATCTGGTACTGGAGATCGGTCCCGGTATTGGGACTATGACGCAGTATCTGGCATGTGCGGCCCGGGAAGTAATTGCTGTTGAGATCGATAAAGCATTGATTCCTATTCTGCAGGATACTTTAAGTGCATATGATAATGTTATGGTATTGAATGAAGACATTTTAAAAGTAGATATTCAGGCCTTGACCGATGCGCGAAATGGGGGAAGACCCATTAAAGTTGTCGCCAATCTTCCCTATTATATAACCACACCCATTATTATGGGACTGTTTGAAGGGCATGTGCCGATAGCATCTATTACCGTTATGGTGCAGAAAGAAGTGGCGGACCGTATGCAGGCAGGCCCGGGAACGAAGGATTATGGTGCATTATCATTGGCGGTTCAGTATTATGCGCAGCCATATATTGTGGCAAATGTTCCGCCCAATTGCTTTATGCCCAGACCCAAAGTGGGAAGTGCAGTGATACGTCTGAATCGTTATGAGACCCCTCCGGTAGAGGTGGAAGACGAGAAACTGATGTTTTCTTTGATCCGGGCTTCCTTTAATCAGAGAAGAAAAACATTAGTGAATGGCCTGTACAATTCCAGCGAATTGTCTTTTTCCAAAGAGCAGATACAGGAAGCCATAGAAGCCTGCGGCTGGAAACCGAATATCCGGGGAGAGGCACTGGTATTAGAAGAGTTTGCATTGCTGGCAAATATGTTATGTAAAAAAACAAAATAAAAAGCTGTCTGGGATAAAAATCCTTGAGACAGCATAGATTTCATAAAAAAAGAACGTGCATACACGTTCTTTTTTTATATTTCTTAAAGGAAGGAATGTCGGTATTACCGACGTACGAAAAAGAAAAGTGAAAATCATTTGTTTTCTATGGTTTTAGTATAGGGTGAAATTGTGAGAGAATCGTGTTAAAGATATGAAGAAATC
>JBMNRU010000024.1:0-45368 GCA_050944855.1 Lachnospiraceae bacterium | reverse complement strand
TTTTCCCGTACAGTTTTCGCCTTTCGGTTAGGCAGGTGGTTTCCCGTGTTATCTTACGGAGTAGTGCCTTTTTTCTGTCCCCCTTTCTTTAATCTACTTCTAACTTTCGTCCCTCTGGACGCACGATTCCTACATGGGTAACATAGTCACTGGTATTGTAGGTGGAATGGAAAAAGACCAAATCGCCAGCCTGTGCCTGTGACAATGGGATATGCTGGGTTGCGTCATACTGTGCCTGTGCGGTTCGTGGCAGGCTAATTCCGGCTTTTCCGTAGCACCACTGGGTAAGACCAGAACAGTCAAAAGAGGTGTTCGGGTTACTGCCACCATAGACATATTTCCAGCCTTGATACTTCAACGCTTCATTCATAACCTCCTGTACCGTTTCGTTACTGAACTGTTTTATGTTCAGATATTGGTTGACCAGCTCCACATAAAACATATTTCCGTAGTTATAACGCCAGCCACCATTTTTACTGACCGCTATCGGGTTCGTATAGGTCACTTTTGTACCGCCGGATTTATTCTTTGCGAAATTCTCTGCAAGATTGAAGCTGTGCTTTTTCCCGTTCTTCGCCACATAGTCTGCATAGCCACCACCATAGTTATAAGACTGTATGACCACGTTAATGTCATTCATGCCTTTGGCTTTACAGGAAGAAAGCAGGGACGCAAAATATTTACACCCCTGCTTAATGGATTCTTCTGTACTTAATGAGTTTGGCGGTAGTCCAAGACTTTCGCTGGACTGCATGACATCGGTAGCCGTACCGCCACTTTCTACCTGTATGATGGCAAGCAGGACGTTCACATACTCCGAGATACCGTTTTCTCTGGCGTATTTTTCCACCATTGGCTGATGTTTGAGGACATCGGCTGACAGGTTCATGCCAGAGTAGACAGGCGAATAGCTGTTTGAACTGTCGTCATCTTCGCTGGAAATCAATATCCCGAAAAAGAGGACGATGGAGAAAAGGACAGGAAATATCGTACCTATGATAAGGATACGCTTTAATCTCATTTCTTCCGTCCTTTCTCTGGTTGCTTCGTAACAGTCTTATGATTCTGTTTTTGGTTGACCTGTTTCTGTACGGTTGTTTTCTTTCGATTACTTCTGGATTCCGTTACGTTTGGCTGGTTCGCTCTGGCAACAGATTTAACCTGCTGTTCCTGTCTGATATTGGTTCGGACAGTTTCTTTTCCAGCCTTGACTTCTGCATTTTTTATCACAGGAGAAGTAGCAGGACGCTTCATATCCGGCTTTATGACCGTATCGGTCTGTGCTGGTTTTGGAACAGGTGTGGCAACAGGGCGTTCATGGCTTCTGGTAGCTCCGGCTGTCGCTGATCCATTCGCATGAACTGTCTGCTTTGCTTCCTGTGCTTTCTGTAATTCCTGCTTTTTCTGTGAGATATTTTCCCTGTGCAGGTTGCGTTTTTGTGTACGCTGTTCCTGTCGGTTTTCCCGTTCTTCCACAACGCCACGCTTAAAGTCCGATACATTATCCTTTGCTTTCTGTTTGGCAGAATGGACAGCATAACCAGCCTGTGTCGGTAAATCTTTCACATTTTCTTTCAGTGAGGAAGCACTGTCACGGACTTTATTTTTTGTATCCATCACAGCACCCACCGCAGAACCGACACGGCTTCCCATGCTGGCAGAAGTATTTTCCCGTTTCTTTGGCGGTTGGTTCGTTGCTGGCTTTCCGGCTCTGGCAACACTTGCACCTGCCACTGCACCTGCAACACTTCCAGCACCGACAGCCCTTGCAATTCGGCGTTCCATACGTCTTGCCCTGTGTCGCATGAACACCATCGGTCTACGGAAAATCCGGCGACCTATCTGCTGGCTGTCATTGGCATTCAGGCTGAACATACTCATTAGCTCTCCGAGCTTCATGTAGATTCCGGCAAAACAGATTATCTGCAAAAACGCCACCATAAAGAACGGATAATCTGTGGAAATGTTGTAAAACATACTGGAAATTGAAAATGCCACGGTCACAATCAGCGTGATTCCAGCTCTTGTCATAATGGCGTTGAATACACGGACAACTGCCTGTTTCGCCATGTTCTCATAGGTCGGTATCATGGACAGTAAAAAGCTGACAGGCAAAAACATGGCATATATGATAAAAAGTATCTGGGAAAATAACATCATGCCGGTAAGCAGAAAGATAAATATTGTGATACCGAGATTGAAAATGAGCAGGAAGAACACCATGCCAAGACGGTTGACGACCTGCGGAATGGTAAGGTTGTCATTGTCGTTATCCTCAATCTCTGTTTTGACGACATTTTCCCTTGTTTCCCCATCTTCGTCTGACGGGCTGGCAGATACCAGAGCTTCCACACGGTCAGTCCCGATTTCTTCGGTATCGCTGTTCCCAAACTGCAACAACAGCCACGGTTTTTCTACCTGTATCGCAAACAGGCTGTCACGGATAAGGTCTACGCTGTCCTTGCCTTTGCTTTGTGAATCGGGGAGCATGATTTTTGTCCCCAAGTCCAGAGAAGCGGTGCTGATGTCCGAACTGAAATCATTGATTTTCTGGATATAGTTGGGAGCATAAGCAATAAAGGACGCAGACACGATAAATACCACCACAAAGTTGATAACGGCGTGAAGTGCCTTGCTGGTTTCCCGTTTGAGAAGCCCTGTATAGGCGGTGTAAACACCTACAATCAGAATGATAATGAGCAGGAATCCCACATAGAATCCACTGCTGGAAAATCCGTTTTCAGTCACTCCGGCAAGTGTCTGGATACTTTTCCCGATACTGTCTGCCATATCATTGATGAAGTCCAGCTTATACGCCTGTTGCACCACATACCCTGTGGCATTGCTAAGATACAGGCTGATTGTCCAGACAAAATTTGTGATACAGTAAAGCCCGTACTGCACCGATTTTCCAATGCCGTCCAGCCAGTTCCACGGAAGCCATGACCAGCTATTGTCCACATAGAAATCAAGCTGATAATTGGAAAGCGGATACTTTGAATACAGATTGTCTGCATTGACCGTATCATCGACCAGTCCAGACGCATGAGCTACTGTCCCAAGCAGGGACAGCAGTACCAGCGTGACGGTCACGGCAAGCAGAACCAGTTTCAGTACATGGAATACCTTTTCTTTTGTGACAGATTTCATCATTCCAAATCCACCTCACTTTTTATCGGCGGTCTGGTATCAAAGGCATGAAGCAGTTCTACAAAGACAGGGTGTATCTGTACCACACCCACACGCCCGTATAAATCCTGCATTAAGCATTGTCCGTTCTCCAAATCCCTCAACCGTTTCTGGTTGTTTTCGTCCTCACTGTCCAGACCGAAAAACTCTAAGGTCTGCTTGATTTCATTGGTATCTGTGGAGCGGAACGCAAACTTTAAGCCGATGTTATTTTTCAGACTTTCTTTCGATACGTCCCCAGAGGATTGTGTCACAAAATAGACTCCGGCGTTCATGGCTCTACCAGCACGCACCAGCTTATTTGAGAGTGTTTCTCCCTGTGCCACATTCAAGAACGCCCATGCTTCGTCAAGGTCTACAATCTTAAAAATGCTTCGGTCACTGTGAATGAAGTCAAGGGCAAAGGTACTGATAACAATTAAGATGGATACCGACAACAGTTCAATGGTCGTGTATTCCTCAAAGGTGGTATCCTTATCCGGCAGAACCAAATCTGCAACCTGTATAATGTTGAGCTGGTTATCCAGACTGATTGCATTTTCCACCGAACCGTCCGAGAACAAAAGCTGTGCAAAATCATAGTCCGTAAAACTTTCGATATGGTCTGCAATGTTACGGGATACGGCGGTATCCTCTTTTCGCAGTTCCTCAATGACCTGCAACAGCCCGTGGTTTGTGTTCTGGGATACCGTGCGGACAGCTTTTCTAAGGACAGGGAACTTTTCGCCGTCCCTTGAAGAAATTCCTGTAAGGAATGTAAGAATGTCGATGGCAAGACTTTCAGCGTCCTTGACATCTTTCATAATCACATACGGGTCTAACAGTCCTTGATTGCTGGAATCACTGGTAATGTTTACAATGTTGATTTCCTCTGCAATCTCCGGCAGTGTTGCTTTCCAGTTTCCACGCTCACTTTTCGGGTCTAGGATAACTGCCTGTCCACCGAACAGGACGGAATAATATACCAGCAGGTTATTACAGAATGATTTTCCACCGCCAAGCGAACCTACAAAGGCAGAAGCCAACGCATTTGTGACCGTACCTTTTACCCCTTGGCTGGCAAGGGACGGTTGCAGGTAGACATTTCTTCCTGTATCCACGGAATACCCGATATAGATTCCTGTGTTTTCTCCCAACATCTGGGTAGCACCGAAACCAAGTCCGGCTAAAAAGTCAGATTTTACATACTGGATATAATCATTGATATAACGCCTGCTGGCTGGAAGAAATTCTCCATGCAGTCCCATCATATCTCCGGCAGGGCGAACCAGCTTCACATTCAAATCATCGTAAAAGTCCTTGACTTCATCACAACGGCGTTTCAGTTCGTCAAGATCGGGTGCAGACACCCGTATGACGTAACTTAACTTGTACATGCTTTCCTTGCTCTGGTCTAAATCTGTTTCCAGTTCATCGACACTGTCTAAAGCTTCCACCACATTTGAACTTGTTTCATTTCCGGCTTGATAGGCGTGATTGTCCAAGTCCTTTAATTCCTTTTTCTTGTTGCGGACAGTGGTTAAGGCTTTCTTATTTCCTACAATCTCAACATTCATGGACGTATCCACAGGGAATGTGAACTGCTGTTGCTGGAAATAAAAGATTTCCGATGATGGGAAGTCCAACTCCCCGACAATGGCATTGACCGTAAAGTAGGATACATAGTTTTCGCTGTCCTCATGTTCCAGACGCAAATATCGCTGGCTTTCTTCCACCACGCAACGGGTAGGACGGATAAGGTCATAATACTTAATCAGTGTTTCTCTTTTTAATTTTCTTTTTGGAAGAGGATACTCATAATCTTCATAGGCTATCCCGTCCCTGCCGTAGAGGTGTTCCATCAGATACGCAAAGTCTTTGGCTTCCAGTCGGCGGATTTTGAACCTACGGGAGATTTTGTTTTCCAGTAATTTCTCCATCTTCACATAACGGTTGATTTCATCATTGCTCATAGAAACAAAGTCGTTCATCAGCGTATGCCTTACCTCATTCAAAAACTCACGGAATGTCAGAAATACCGATTTTTTGATGTTCTTCAGATTGACTTCGTCCTCTGTGACCATGAGCTTGAATCCCAGAAAGAAACGGTAATCTACTTGATTGTCGCCTATCATGGATACAAGGGCTTCGGTCTGGTCGTCTATCTTTTGGATTGCTACCTCACGGAGCTTTCCAGTGACCAGCTTCTTTGACTGTTCCTGTATGCTTCGGATTGAACTTTCAGTTGCAATCTGCAACGCATGAATCTTTCCCTCACGGGACTGTGCGATAAGCTGACGGAAGCTGTCATGCACAAGGTATTTCTGTTCTGGGGATAAGAATGAATAATTGTACGGTATCAGCTCATAGTAGGCGAACACCTCATTGTCCTTATTCCAGACAAGGTTATTGTCGATATATTTAATCGGGAACATAGGTCACACTCCTTACTGCCGTGATAGTTTCCTCAAATTTCTGCTTATGCAGGTTCACGGCTTTTCCGGCATAAGTCACTTTGGGACGCAGAGCATACAGCACCATCGTCTTGATGTAACTGTATGGCTTTTTCCCGTCAAAGGTTTTCTGTGACATAAACCATGTGAGGGCAACGGGAATCCCGAAATATTTTAAAAATGCTCCCTCAATCATGGAAAGTGGCGGTACATCTGCAAACAGAATGATGATAAATTCCGTCAGTACAAACCATGTAATCTGGGTAAAGGTCACAGGGAATGGCAGGTTTACATCATTGATGGCATACAGTACCTTTTCCACGTTCCAGATACTTGTATAACTTCGGATTTTCTTCACTTGTAAATGCTCCTTTCTTCATTTTCATAACAACAGGGACAGCCGGATTTCCTAGACTGTCCCCAAGAAAAAGCTGACAGTAGCACCAGTGGCGGTGCTGATCTGCCAGCCCTTAACGCAGTACCTCACAGATACCAGCGTTTGTTGCAATAAATGTCCCCTCTATATCGAGGTCACGCCCGTAGGCTTCATAGTCGATATAGTTCTGTAAAGAGGACGGGATTTCTCCGAGTACCTGTTCTTCATCAATCAGATAGTAGGCTAAATCGGTCATCGTTTCACAGCCGGAATACAGAATGATGTCGTCCTTATGTTCCACCAGTTCTTCCAGACTCCCATAGCAGGATATAAAACTGTCCAAGTCGTCCAGCAGGTAATCCGGTAATTCTTCCAACTGCTCATAGATACGGTTCAGTTCTTCGATGGAAATGTATTCGCTAATCTCCATCGGGAAGTTGTCCGTATCATGGATTGCGTATTCTTCGTACTCTGCATTTAAGCCGATACGTTCTGCAATCACTTCTTCGTCTAACGGAAAAGAGAACCAGTCCCCGACCAGTTCTCCCTCATTGTACTTGCCAAGATTGGCTATATAGACTTGCATATCATCAATCATAAGCGGTCACTTCCTTTCGGTTGTATTCATAAAATCTGCCATAAGAATCACCGCACATTACAGCTTGAACATACCGTTGTTGCAGAGAGCATAACGTCCTTTTTCTTCCAGTTCATGGGCGTAGGCTTCCAGATTAAAATATTTCTTTCCTTTTTCGGAAAGAGCAGAAAATTCAATGTTATGCTCCAAGCGGTAACGGGCAACGTCCATGATGTTGTGGCACTCTGGATAAAACAGAAATTCTTCTGATTTCTGCAATAAATCCTCTACACCGCCACAATAGGGAATCAACTCTTTATAAGCCTGCTGAACTTCTGGCGATAAATCCGTGTAAGCAAAGTACAGCTTGTTTAATCGTCTGACAGATGTTGTCCTTACAATATCGCCAGCAAAGGGGAGCTTCATATCAATGATTTGATAGTCTTTGCTGTCAGCTTCCACACCGAGCAGGTCACGGAACAGCTCATAATCAATGGGTAAATCAAACCAGCGAGAGGTTTTATCCTCTGCTGATTTGGTCGTTTCAATCAATACGCTACATTCTTCCATAGGCTTTACGCTCCAATAATCTTATTAAATAACTGTAACAATACGTCTTTTACGCCGGACGCATTGAATACAAGACCAACGGCTACTAAGGCAACTACCAAGAATCCGATAAGTTTGGAAAACTCACGCTTGAATCCCAAGTAGATTCCGATAACAACAATCGCCATCAGCACAAGGCTCTGTGCGTTGCTTAAAAACCAGTTATAAAGGTTCTGTCCAAAATTCATGCTTTCTTTTCTCCTTTCAGTTCCATCATTTTTCTGTCAGACTGTCTGCCAGCCTGTAAAATACACATGGCAATCACGCCAACTGTTCCACCTAAAGAGAAGAACAGAAAGTCAAATAATAATCGTTGCATTTTTCAATTCTCCTTTTCTAAAATCACATCTTCGGTAGATGTGGTCTGCTGTTCGATTATCTTGTAGTGCTTTTCCGTCAGTTTTGTGGATTTACGGATTTCTTTCAGATAATCAATCCCTGTTTTCGCTGTGATTGTTTCCAGCATTTTGAGTGTCGGGTCAACCTGCCGTTGAATCCAGCGTAGGGTTCTGTCCAGTGTGTAGGGTTCGGGTTTGGTCGTGAGCTTTAACTGCTCTCTGTTTTCCCCGATGAACCACGCCCAGCGGACAGATAATTTCCAGTCGCTCCGTTTCTTGTCTGCTTCCTTATCCACAAAGCGTACATAACGGTTGATAATAGAAAATGCCGTCCGTTCAGCGTCATAGTAAGTCAGCAGGTCACGGACAGCATAATAAGCACGTTCATTTTTTAACCGTATTTCAAATCTGTTTTTTATCGGTGCTTCCTCAATGGGAATCCCAAGTTTGATGTACTGCTCATAGCTTTTTTCATAGACACAGAAGTACACCTCACTTTTCAATGAGCCGATATAAAGTGTATAGCCCATACCAGCCTTGTCCTGTTCCTCATGCTTGACCAGTTCGCCGGAAGCATAGGACTTAAAGGAACGGAACACCGATACACATTCCTCATTCCGGCATTTTTCGGTCAGTTCTGGAATATCCAACATTCCTGTATGGTCATTGATGGCAAGGTCAAGGCGTTTCATCACACCACCGTCCACCAGAGCGTCCATAAGGAAATCATACCAGCTCCGTTCCTGTGCCAGCAGATAACTTTCAAACTGGCGACAGCCTTTTCCTTTCAGTTCCAGCAGGACACCTTTTTCTTCATCGGGAGAAGTATATACGAAAATATCTCCGATGTAGTAGTGTTCCGTGTAGCTGTAATGCCCGAAGTCCTCATGTATCATGTACTGGATATTGAGCTGTAAGATGTCCTTAATGATGTGTCCAATATCCAGTGTCGGAAACCGTATCCTCACATAATCAAACAGCATGGTAAGCGGTGCTTCTGGATTGAATTTTTCCAGAGCTTCCAAAAGTTTCACTTTCATTTCTTCTGTGACCGCCACCTTGCCGGATTCGATACGGCTTAAATGTTCACGGCTGATTCCAGCCATGACCGCAAGTTTCGTCTGGGATACACCGTACTGCAAACGTTTGTCTGCAAAATCCTGTATCCACTCTGTATCATTCAGTTCGATACCCCCTTTACGAAAAAAATGTGACATTTTTCATCTGATGTCACAGCAATAAAAAAAGCTACCAAACGCTTAATTTTAGCCAAGAATTGGTAACTTTTGTGTATGTTTCCTTGTGATTTGTGCCCCTCTGTTAGATACCGAGGGGCTTGATATATGCTGGCGTGGCTACCGCCACACCAGCAAGGCTAGTCCGTACCTGTGGCTTTCGCTCCGCACGCCACCTGTCCGTCCTGCCTTATGTGTGCAAGTTTTCCAATCGTACCCAAGAAATCATATCCTTTGGGTACAAGGGGAGTGTAAAATTCCGATATGACGCTTGTTCCCACATCACAGTATCCACGCCCTTTGATTTTCTTCTGGAAGAACTGTTTTTTTACATCACTTCCAAAGAGCATACCGTAGCCGAGTTCGCTCATACGACCAAGCCCCACACGGAAGTTGAAGTTATCTCTGATACCGTCCCCGAAATACTTTGCGTCTGGACGCTGGCAAGCCACAATCAGAAAGTATCCAGCCTGTCTGCCGAGCATGACGATTTTCTTTAGCTGGCTTAACAGGGCGGTGCTTTCTTTTGTCGTGAGCATTTCCAAGAACGCCACATATTCATCAAAGATAAGGAATTGTGGAGCAAGCCCCAGATAGGCATAGTTTTCTCCTGTGCGATAGTTCGGGTGCAGTTTCATTTCTTCCGAGCGTGTGACCATGCCCTCATAAAAGACATTGACGCAGTCAATCATATCGTCTTTCGTGTGGTAGACGTTTCCCATGACCGTTCCCAAGTCCGCAAGGTCAGCGTTCTTCGGGTCAAGAATATATAAATCCGCATTGGTTTTAAGCAGGGCTTCAATGATGGTCAGCAGAAAATAGGTCTTTCCACCACCTGTACCACCGCAGATAAGGGCATGGGGAAGTGAATCATATTCCCACACCAGATTTTTCATTAACCGCAGACCGCCGTTTTCGGCAACCACTTCATCAATCGAAATACGGTTCGCTATCATATCATAGAGCAGGGTGTATTCGATGTATCCGTCATGCAGTGTTTTGTCGGTAAGTTCACAGTACAGCCCCGATTCCAGCTTATCCTCTAAGGACAGGAGCTGTTCTTGATATTTTCCCATTGTGATTTCACACAGGATATGGAGCAAGCCATTGTCCATCTGGTAGTAGATTTTGGGAAACCACACGATTTTTTCTCTTGATCTGCTTTGCAGGTCAGTGAAACAACCGCTGTCTTTGGTGTTTTCCGCTTCATACCATTTATTTTCCAGCACCATACGAGCCAGTTTTTGTCGGTGGAGCAACCGCTTGATACGGTCATATCCGTAACGGTAGTAGAGAAAAGCGACCAATGCACAAACACCAGTCGCTATCAGAACCGTAATGGAATTGTAGGCAGTCCACGTGATTCCGGCATGGAGCAGGTTAAAATCTTTCCAGTCTGTAACAAGAAGCTGTCGCAGATTCAGTAACAGGAACACCGCAATGAACAGGAGCAACAGCCAGCCGATACAGAAATGATAGACCAGCGATTTGTCACTGGCACGAATCCTGTTGCCTTTCTTTTTCCACATCATACGCTAACACCTCTTATTTCTTCGGTGGTTGCTGTGGAGCATTGTTCTGTGGATTTCCGGCATGAGTGCCTTTGTTCTTCGGAACAATGTCATCTGCCTTTACATACCAGTCCACATCTGCACCACGGTAATTCGCATTGGCTACCGTATCTGCAACAGGGTTGATAAGTTCCACTTCGGCGTTGTAGTCATAGTCCTTTAACGGAACAGTCGCCGGAACGGATACCTGTATCATGCGTCCCTGTGCGTTGCACTTCAAATCGTAAGTACGTTCCTTGATTTCTTCACTGACTGTTCCATCTTCATTCTGTACATGAACCTCACGGCGTAATGCGGAGAACTTCAACACTCCAAAAGTCTTTTCTTTATCAATGACGATTCCATTTGCTAATCTCATAATCTGAATACCCCCTTATTTACTTTCTGCTGGTAACATATCGTCTGCAAGCAGGATATAATTGACAAATCCACGTTCCCCGATTTTATAACCATCAGTAGTGATTCGTGGGTTGATAAGTTTTACTTTCTGCTCCGGCGAGAAATGTTTTTCGCCAGCTTTGGCAGGAAGCACCACGACCACATCATCGGCTCTCTGCACATCGGAATACAGGTTGTAACTTCTGTTAATGACAGCCATACGCCCATTGATTCTCTGCTGTTCCGTAGTATTTTCTCCGGCAAACTCCAAGTTCCCGAATGTCTTTTCCATATTTGGTACGACAAATCTTAATTCCATAAATAATTGACCTCTTTTCTTTCTATTTGTAAGTTCTTTCCTGCTATAGTTTGTGGGGAGCTACACTCCCCACGCCCCTAGTGGACTTCACGCTCCCGTAAATCAGAGCTTCACGGGAGCGTGAAGTTGCAAAAAGGGTGGCGACCTTGAACGTTCCACCAACTGCTACATTACCGTCTTATGATTTCTTTCTACGGCGTTTGAAGTAAAGCATACCGCCAAGTCCTACGCAGGAAAGACCGAGCATGGCAAGGTAAGCATAGATATTGGTATTGTCGCCTGTTTTTGGGCTGTCACTTGTCTTAGTAACCTTAGATGGTGTATCCGGCGTGTCGGTATCCTTTGGTGTGTTTGGGACTTCCGGCACTTCCTTGATTGTCACAGTCTGTCCATCGTCTGTGATGTCCTTATGTTCTGTCATTTTCTTTGGTTCGTCTGGATTGGTCATATCGTATAATTCCTCAAAGGTGACAAGGCTCTTGCCACTAAGAGAAGAACCATCAAAGGTAAAGGCAATCTCAACCGTCATTTTTTCACTGTCGGCTGTGAACTCATACTCATTGGATACTTTCTTTCCATCAATCAGAAGTTCGGCATTTTCCTCTTTTAACATCTGCCAGCCGGAAAGTTTGTATTTTGTCCCAACTTCCAGACCATCTAATGTGACTTTATCCACAATCGTTACGTCTTTTCCGGCTTCAATTTCTTTCTTGCCGTTCTTGTCCGTAGCGGTCGTATGGATTTTGATGATACGTTCTGTAATAAGAACGGTCTGTCCATCATCGTTGATGTCTTTATGTTCGGCAACCTTGACAGGCTCTTTCGGATTGCTCATATCGTACAATTCCTCAAAGGTAACAAGATTCTGACCACCAAGAGCTGAACCATCAAAACTGTAAGTAATCTCAACCGTCATTTTTTCGCTGTCAGCAGTGAATGTGTAATCACTGTCTACACGTTTCCCGTCAATCAAAAGTTCGGCGTTTTCTTCCTTTAACATCTGCCAGCCGGAAAGTTTATATTTTGTTCCAACTTCCAAGCCATCAAGTGTGACTTTGTCCACGATCTTGATGTCTTTTCCGGCAACAATCATTTTTTCGCCTGTTTTCTTGTCGGTAGCTGTGGTATGGATTGTGATTTCTTTTTCGTATTCATCGGTCAGTGTCCCTAAATCTACGGTCACTTTATTTCTGGATACGACTACCTCAAAAGCTGGAATCAGCTTAAATCCGGCGTTGGAATCACACTTTAATTCCTCAATCACATAGGTATCATAGAGTAATGCACCTTTGCTGTCGTCTGGTTCAGATGTCCCAAACCATACACCGTCCTCACTGGATTTTCCGGCATTAGTATTGACCTTATGGGAAGCCCAGCTTGAAGCAGTGGAGAACTGACCATTGTTGTCAGTAACTACAATATGGGATTCTCCCGTTGTCTTGCTTGTAATTCTGAATGGAACACCTGCAAGACGTTTGTGTGTACCTGCACCGATTTTTACACCCTCAATATCGCCACGTTTAATCTGGTTGTAGACAGAGTGAGATTTGTCGGTCAAGTCCACGATTTTTCCATCTTCCGTGATAGAAAAGTCGATTGTTTTTGCACCGTCTGTCAAGTAGCCCTCTGGTGCTTTGCTTTCTTCTAATCTGTAATTTCCGTAAGGGAGCAAGTCGGCAGAAGTAGAAGCAATTCCGTCAATGCCTGTCTGAATCTTCTTTACCGTTTCATTCTTGCTGTATAGTTTTCCCTCAACCAGTACAGGACTGTCATTTAAGGAAATGATATTAAATTCTGTGTACTGTAAGGTCGCACTTCCCTGTGCTTTGGTATCCTTTGTTTCAAGGTCACGTTTCTGGATTTTCACACCGCCACGGATAACCTTATCGGATACGGAATACTGATTGCTTCCAGAGAGTATAGCAAGTTCTCCATCTTCGGAAATCTGTGTAAGGTATGTTCCCTTAATCTGTTCAGAACTTCCGTCAGCCTGCATATATGCACCCTCTAATAGATAACCGTTTGGTGCTTTTGTTTCTGTGACAGTGAGTGTACCAAGTGGCAGTACATTTTTTCCGTCTTGTGTATAGAAGCTGTCGCCGGATACCTTGTAGTTGTCAGCAAGTCTGGATACATAATGGATAGTTCCGGCACTGTCTTTTTCGGCAACGGTTTTGGTTGTCCATGTACGGGTAGCTTTTGCAGGTAGATTATCTGCATTGTAGTATCCGTCATAATAGCTCCATGTGAACTCTGCACCCTCTAAAGAAGCAGTTCCCTGTGGAGTAGCTTTTCCTGTTTCCATGTCAATTTTGAATAAATCAATCAAAGTCTCTGTGACCTTTGGAGTGTCAGCAACAGTTAATGTCGCTGTTTTTCCAACTTCCACATTTAAGGCATGGACAGTAGAATCCAGCTTGTAACCTTTTGGTGCGGAAAGTTCTTTGATGTAAACTGTTCCGGCTTTTACCTCAACTTCTTTGGTATCGCCGTTTCCATCGGCAGTAAGTGTGGCAAGCTGGCTGTTACAGCTCTTATCAGAATAGACACCAAATGTCGCACCCTCAAAGGAATAGTTGGCGTTGTCATCTGTGACCGTGGGATTGGAAGAAGTCTTTTTGACCTTTGCATTTCCTACATTTAACTTTGCCCAGAACTGTCCGATGTCCTGTCCTTCGCCGGTATAAATGTAACCACCACATTCATAGCGTCCTTTGTTTTCTTTCACAAATGCTTTCGCACCAGTGTACACTTCATTTTGTATTGTCTGTGAGATTTCATTATAAGAAGCTCTGACGTTGTCACACTGCCAGCCGAGCTGTTCACTCAATCTCTGCCAGACAACACACTGTTCCAGCAAATACTTCTGGTTGTTATTCAGTCCTGTATGAGTAGCGGTATATTGCTTGACGTACTCTAATGAAAGAGCAACGTCCGCAATCTGATCGCTACTCATACGGGAGCTTGCGTCAGAGCGTGTTTTATAGCCATTTTTGAAACTGGTGTTGATGTCCACACAATAGGCAGTTTCGCCCTCAACTTTCATGTGTCCCTCATTGAATGTAGATTTGATAGAACCATCATTCATAACGTGTTCAATGTAGCCGACACGTTCTGCTGATTCTGTCCAGTATTGATTGCCGGAAGCATGAACCGCCGTCACTGGTAATGCTGTGAGAATGGTTGCAAAAGCAAGCGTTCCTGTCAGCAATCGCTTTACTAGCTTATTCATATTTTCTCTTTCTCCTTTCGATTTTGGGTATGAAAAAAGCCGTCCATTTCTGAACGACTGGAAATAGAAAAGGAACGCCAAAAGTGTACGTTCCATAGTCTATAAAATATTTAATTTTTCTCTCTGGTGTGCTATCTGACGCCAATTTTGACCCCAAATTTCTGAAAAATGACGATTTTTGATGAACAGCTACAAATTTTCAAAATCCGTGAAACCCTTGTAACTAGGGCGTTACGGGACTATATGAAACTAGACAAAACCAACGTCACAATAACAACACTCGAGTGCTAATAAAGGTGTTATAACATAGATAGAACAAAGGAAGAGGAAAGAATAAGAACGAATTAGTAGTTCCGGTTTCTTCCCGGGCATCCCCAGTTCCGGTTAACAGATCATTTTTAATTAGGAAAAGGAGAGATGACTTATGATGACACCTAGTATTTTTGGAGAAAACTTATTTGACGATTTCTTTGATGACTTTTTTGATTTCCCTGTATTCGATGACAAATCAATGCAGAAAGCACAGAGAAAATTGTATGGACGCCATGCGGCGAATATGATGAAGACAGATGTGCGGGATCACGGAGATTCTTATGAGGTAGATATTGATCTGCCGGGCTTTAAGAAAGAAGAACTTTCCCTGGAATTAAAGGATGGTTATCTGATCATCAGTGCCGCAAAGGGACTTGACAAAGATGAGCAGGAAGAAAAGACAGGCAGGTTTGTCCGTCGGGAGCGTTATGCAGGCAGCATGAGCAGATCATTCTATGTAGGAGAGGATATGAAGCAGGAAGATATCCATGCGAAGTATGAAAGTGGGGTATTAAAGCTGGGTATTCCGAAGGCTGAGGCGAGAAAGCCGGAAGTGGAAGAAAGAAAATACATTGCCATTGAGGGATGATATAGGATCCGGAGGCCGGTGCAGTGAAAACTGCCCGGCTCCGGGTCTTTTTTTTATTTATTTAGGGTTCTTTTTTGAGGAGTATTTCTAAAATTTCCTGGCTGTTTACCGGTCGGGAGAAATAATAGCCCTGGATCATGTCTACGCCCCATTTGCGAAGCTTTTCTTCCTCCTCTTTTGTTTCGACTCCCTCTGAGACGATTCGGTATTTCATTTCGTGGAGAACCGAGATCAGACTCTGGTAGAAAAAGACCACCTGAGGATCTTCGTTGATTCCTCTTAACAGAGAACGATCCATTTTAATACAGGAGAAGGGCAGTTTTAAAACGGTGTTCAGATTCGCATATCCGGAACCGAAATCATCCAGGCAAAGCGAGATACCCACCTCCTGAAGTAAATGCAAAACCTCATAAAGCTGAGAACTGTATTCGGTTGCTACTGTTTCTGTGATCTCAAATTGAAAATAAGAAAATGAAAGTTCATATTCCCGAATGATATCAATTAAGGCCTGTACGTGTTCATACTCCAGAATTTCTACAGGAGACAGATTGAACTTGACATTTTGAATTTGCTTCATGATGTGTTCATTTTCTTTGATGAAGCAGCAAATACGGCGAAACTGGAGCAGACCGATCTTGAGAATTTGTCCGCTTCTTTCTGCCAGTGTGATAAATACATCAGGAGGCACGTAACCCAGTGTGGGATGCCAGAGTCGGCTTAAAGCTTCCAGCGTGGTATAACGGTTTGTTTCCATGGAGTATATTGGCTGGTAGTAGACATCAAATAGATTTTTTTCTATGGCTTCGTTTAGGAAAAGTTCAATTTTTTGTTCATAGATAAAGCCATTCATGGTTTTCTCATCTGATTGTATCAAGACAGTTTCTCTTGAGTCCTTTACCAGAGAAGTCATGTAGTCAACATAAGAAATGAATGTATTTTCCGGCAGCTTTTCTCCGTTGATAATACCGCAGATAATTGCAGGAAAAGCGACAGGTCTGCCGTTTACATCAAAATTTGTCCGGAAAAGGTTTAGGACCTTGTCACGGGTCTGTTCATAATCTGCCAGAGTCTGCATGACAAGGAAGAATTTTTTCCCGGATATACGGAATACTTGTACATAGGGACTGATCTTTTGGAGTGTTTCTGCAATATATACCAGAAGTTGATTTCCTGCGCTGCTTCCAAAAAGCTTATTGACATGTTTTAATCTTGGAAGATCGATGGTAATTACGTGGATGGGTTTTCCTTTTGCCTGTTGTTCAAAAAACCATTTGTCAAAATAATGCTTGTCAAGGGCACCTGTCATATGATCCATATAGGTGTTTGGATTTCCGATGGTTAAATACAGTACAGTAACACCGACGCTGATGCCGAATCCGATCATAAGATAGGATCCCAATACTGCCTGAATGATGACGCAGCCTGCTTCAATATACAGGAATTCCCACAGGACAGATACATTTCTCTCAGACAGTTCGTTGCCGTGGATAATGGTCAGAAGAGCGAGAACTCCGGCATATAGCAAGGCATAATAATACATCAGCATATAAAGCGGACCATGACAATAGTTTCCATAAGAGTCTACGGAAAAGAGCAGACCGCTCCGATAGTTGATGATGATCAAAAAGAAGATCAGTATGGGAATGATGAGCCACAGGATCATTTCTTTTCTGATTTTTTTCAGTGATGTTTCACGCAGTGTCTGTGCGTAATATACAAGCGCAACCGGAAGTATCAGCTGTAATAGGTAAAGAATAGTCAGCGTTACTTTTGTGAGCGAGACAAGCGCAGGATCCCGGGACATAATAAGAAGCGAACTTATAATGTCCAAACTTATATCAGCAAGGGCTATTATCATAAAGAAATGAAAGATGCGATTGCTTGCACTATCCAGTTTTTTTTTCTTTTTAAAATGATAAAAGACGATGAGAAGCAGGGCGAGACCTGCAAATAAAAAATCTAGGTTATATGTTTTCATATATGTCTACTTTCATTCTTTATTTTCATGTAAATTGTTATTGGCATCGTATTTCCAGTTACTGATGGTTTTCCAGCTGCCGTCCTTATTATAAAAGTCACTCCAGCCTCGGGCAATAGAAAGCCAGTACTGATTGTTTCGGTTATATTTTTGGATTTCCAGATCAAAGCGATGGAACCATTCCTCTTTTGGCATCTGTGCATTTTCAATAATGACACAGAATTCATCTCCTTCGAGACGGTAGCAGCGTCCGGCATCTCCGAATGTTTCCGAAATACATTTAGCTGCACCGAGGATCAGTTCATCGCCGGCTGCATGTCCGGATTCGTCGTTGGTCATTTTTAATTGATTGACATGGAGAAAAATCAGGGCCGCATTTTTGTATTTCACGGGGTTTCTCTGAATTTCTTCCAGGTAGTCATCAAAGGGCTGTCTGTTTTCCATACCGGTCATCCAGTCTTCCCGGAGCAATCGCTGGTATACCTGCATTTCTGTTCGGTAGTGGATATTTTCAGCCATATTCATTACAATATTTGCAATAATGATGAGTACGAAAAGAAGAATTCCCATCTCGAAGATCGTACCATAATAGGGAATTTCCAAAATCCAGTACAGTGCCAGTGACAGGATACCGCTAAAGCCCAGAAGCACATATGCTGTCAGAATCATGCCAATGTCGCGGTTTTTATTGCGTGCAAATTCTTTTATCAGTAAGACGCTGGAGATACCAACCCCGATAACAAGGAGCAGGTGCGTTGCGAACAGCATGTCCCGGAAATCAATCTGCAGTATGAGATGAAGTACTCCCTGCAGAATGGCATTGAGATAAAAGAGCAGGATCAGCCAGTCCAGGATCCGGTATTTTTCCAAATCAGCCGTATGTTTTATGAAATATAGCATAGGCACGGCCAGAAGCATAAAGGCATAAAAAGAGATCGTGCAGACGGCGGGAGCGTTTCCGGATTGTATCTGCGTAAGCGAGGCATCTGTAATAAGCCAAATACTGCAGATGAGCAGAAATACTGCCGTATCAAAAAAACGCTTTTTATCAATACGGGTGAAATGCAGATAAACAGCGATGCCGGCTGCGATGATACTCAGCAGGATAAATAAAAAGGCGAGACCGATTATGACAGCAGAATTCATAAAGTGATACCACATAACCGCGCTTCCGTTTCCAATATAGAAGGGGGAGATTGTGTAAATTCCCGATTCTTCTTTATCGTAGGCTATCTGCAGAGCGTTTATTTGGATGTTTGCCGGAATTTGTATGTCGCAGTTGTATTTTGACTTCATCTGATCATTTCTGGGGAAATATTCGTCAGAATACTGATAGAGAACCTGATCGTTCATAGAAACCTGAAGTCCGTGCTGGACTCCCTTTGTAGTCAGCACCATACCTGCAGCATCCTGCGTAAGACTGTCATTATAAAGAACCAGTGGTTCATCTTTCGTGTAGTGGATCGTATCAGGAAGCTCTACTGATGTTTTTACCCCATCTTTCATGTAATACCAGCCGTCTTTTAAGAGTGTAACCTGTGCTTTTTCTTCCGTCTGGATTGAAGGGGATGGAAGAGCTGTTATTAATAAGAAAAAGACGGCGGCAATTGCCAGAATCAGGAGCAGGGTTACCTTGTTTCTTTTTCGCAAAATAGAAATCCTCCTTTAAAAAATGTTTTCTATATAATAATCCCTTTTGTCTGATAAATAAGTATAGCATAATTCATGGATTTCTACTATATGGATTTGAATTTAAAATGTTACTTGTCTGAAAAAATATGATAAACTTAATATAGATCAATTTGTTACGAGAGAAAATAAAATAAATCATTATGGTAAACGGATAGAGGAATATGAGATGAAGAAAGAGGAAAATAGTGATTTAAGGAAAATACCGGGTGTGGGAGCAAATATGGAGCGGCATCTGAATACGATTGGAATTTATTGTATTGCAGATTTAAAAGGAAAAGATCCGGAAGAATTATATCGCCTGGATTGTTTAAAAAAAGGATTTCAGGACGATAGATGTGTTTTGTATGTGTTTCGCTGTGCCGTGTATTTTGCAGAACACGAACAGCATGAGCCGGAAAAATTGAAATGGTGGTACTGGAAGGATAAGGATTATAAAAGCATGAATCGTTCATAGGATGGATCGAATTGACTGAGATTGTGACAATATCACAGAAAACGAAAGAATGATGGGATATAATAGCAATATAATTTAAGGACGGCTGATTTTATGATTACAGATCGGTGCTATTCATGAAATCGCTTTAGAAAATTGTATGAGAGAAATGACAGGAGGAGAAAATGAAAATTAAATTAAATCCCGATACAGAAATGGTGAACATGATAAAAGAAGGGTTGAAAAAGACCGGCGGCTACTGTCCCTGCCGCAGAGAAAAAACAGATGATACCAAGTGTATGTGTAAAGAATTCAAAGAGCAGATTGCAGATGAAGATTTTGAAGGCTTTTGCCATTGTATGCTCTATTACAAGGAAAAGTAACATTCACATTTAAGGATGGAATTATAAGTGATAATATCACAGAACTTTGATTTTTATTCAACTATAATAAAAACATAACAAAACAAAGGAGGATACAAACATGTCTGTTATTAAAATCAATAAAGAAAACTTTGCAAATGAAGTGTTAAATTCTGATAAACCGGTACTGCTTGATTTCTACGCTGATTGGTGCGGCCCCTGCCGTATGGTAGGTCCCATCGTATCAGAGATCGCAGATGAGCGAAGTGATGTCAAAGTCGGTAAAATTAACGTTGACGAACAACCGGAGCTTGCAGCGCAGTTTCAGGTAGTGAGCATTCCGATGCTGGCTGTAATAGAAAACGGAAAGATAAAGAATCAGGTGGTAGGTTACAGACCGAAAAACCAGATTGAAGCAATGCTGTAAAACCAAAATGGATCATACTTAAAAATCGTTGGAGTCTTATGACCTCAGCGATTTTTATTTGGAGAAAAATTTCATGCAGGCAAAGCCGCGTATTGCAATTTGACTTGTTATTTTATGAATGATATGATGAGAACAATATTAGTTTTGGCCAATAGGAGTGTCAAATAAAAGTAATGATAGAAAAAAAGTTTCTGAACAGGCAAAAAAGTTTTATGCGATACGTAAGAATTGCTGTGATTGTAAGTGTGGTTACTGCAATATTGCTCCACTATGGATCATTTACCAATCCTTATCTTAACACTGCAAGAAATATTTTAAGGCCATTTATTTATATAGGGCTTTATTTTGCGTGGGCCATGTCTTTTCAAAAGAGAATTGTGCAGAGAACATCCCGGTATTGTTTGATATGGATTGCAGCAATGATGGTTTTCTGGATGTTTGTTCGTATGTGTAAGTACGAGGCACCTTGTGAGCTGCCGGCAGTTTGGCGTTATGGATGGTATCTTTATTATATTCCTTTGCTGTTGATACCAACGGTTAGTTTGTATTTGGCACTTTATATGAGGCAGCCGGAAAGCTACAGGTTGTCCTGTTGGCTGCGTTGGCTGTGGGCTCCCGCACTGCTTCTGATCGGTTTAGTGTTAACCAATGATCTGCATCAGTTGGTTTTTACTTTTCCTGAGGGAAAACTAGATGAGATTGCTTCCTATACGGTTGGAGTGTATGGATATGGGCCTGTATATTACATGATTATGGTATGGGATATTGCTTGTGCCTGTATGGCGCTTCTCATTATTTTATTTAAGTGCAGGGTCATTAAAAATAAGAAAATGTTATGTTTTCCGTTTGGTGCTTTGGGATTAACGGTGCTTTATGGAATTATGTATTGTTTGAATATACCTATTTGGAAAATGTTGGCAAGTGATATGACAGCAGCATTTTGCCTTTTCATCGCTTTAATTATTGAAAGCTGCATTCAGTGCGGCCTGATCCCTTCCAACACGGGATATGTACAGTTGTTTGAAGCGGCTGACATTGCAGTGCAGATTACGGATAAAGAAGGGAAGTCAGTTTATCGGTCTAAAGATTCGGAAAGGATTCTTCCGGAAATGGTACACAGAGCGGTTGAAAACCCCGTGATGTTGGAAGACGGGAACCGTCTGTCCGGCGAACCGATTCAGGGAGGCTATGTGCTGTGGAAAGAAAATCTGTCGGAATTGCTGCAAATTTTGAAAGAACTGGAAGATATGAAAGAGGAACTAAAAGACGCCAATCTGCTGGAGGAAGAAAACCTGAAAACGAAAAGGCAGGTGGAGAAACTGGTTGTGAAAAACCAGCTCTATGATAAGATACAGAAGCAGACTTCCAGGCAGATTAAGCTTTTGACACAATTCATACATGCGTATTCTCAGGAAGAAGAGGAGCAGGAGCGAAAAAAGATATTAGGCAAAGTAGTTGTGATCGGAGCGTATATCAAAAGACGCAGTAATCTTATTTTTATTGCAGAACATAAGGAACGAATCCCAATCAAAGAGTTGGAATTTTGTATAGAGGAGACCATAAGAAGTCTGGAGTGGAATCATGTAGATGCAAGTTTTGCGACGGTTGTGAAGGAGATACCAAGTGATGAGGCTATGCAGATGTATGATTTTTTTGAGGCGGTCATAGAAAAAACCATGGAAGGCCTGTCTGCATTTACCGTAAATGTGAGACAAAAGAATCAGAGGATAAGCTTGTGTATGAATGTGGTATGTGAAACGAATGTAACGGAGATCGCCAGGAGGTATGGAGCCGAGGCTGAGCAGGATTTTGATGGTTCCTGGTTACTTGTTTTCACGCCGGGAGGTGATGGAAGGGCATGAGAACATTTGGATATAGTCCGCCGGAATATCAACTGGTTTTGCAGATCGTATTTTTTACCGCTGCTTTCCTATATTTTCTTTTAAGCATCTACGGCATCATATGGGGACTGAAAAAGAAAGATATAATAGAAAATTTTATTTTATTTGTGTTGTTCTTTTTCTTCTCCACATGTTTCTGTGTGCGGTATAAGATCTTTTACAGCAGCCAGAATCCTTTTGTATTTTTTGAAATGGATTACCGTATTCTGTTATGTATAGGAGTGATTGGACTCCTGTTTGCAGTTTGGCAGATCATAGGAATCTGCAGGAAGGAAAAATATGGCTTGCGGGGGAATGTAATTCAGGAAAGTCTGGATAATTTACCCAGTGCCATCGGATTTTTTGATGAACAGGGAATGCCGAAACTGATTAACCGAAAAATGTATCAAATATGCAGAGAGATGACCGGAAGGGATATTCAGAGTGTTTCAGAACTGCGGACTGCATTGGCGCAGCCTTTGACGGACAGAGTATTTTATGATACGGATTTTCAGGTATATTGTTTTACAGACGGCAGTGTGTGGAAATTCTCAGAGGATAGGATTGTTACGGCAGCGGGGGAATCGTTTTGTCAATTTCTTGCTTCGGAAGTATCTGCATTGTATCGCAGCAAACAGTTTTTAGAAGAAGAAAACAGGAAATTGCATAAAATGTCCGTGATGATGAAAGAACTTTCTCAGAATGCGGTGAGGCTGACCAGGGAGGAAGAGACGCTGCTTATGAAAATGCGGGTACATGATAATCTGGGTTACAGCATACTGGCTTCGCAGCGGATGTTGATGCGTGGAGCAGAGGAAGAAAAAGAGGCATTTCTGTCCCAATGGAATGGAATATTGGACTTATTGAATAAAGATAATGAGACAGCAAAAGAGGAAGTGTATCATCAGATACAGGAGAGAGCACAGGCACTGGGAGTAAAAATTTTTTATCTGGGAGAATTTGCAAAGGAACAAAGGTTCTCGGAATTGATGGAAAGTATACTTTTGGAGGCACTTTCCAATAGTGTGCGTCATGGGGAAGCGACGGAATTGTATGTGAAGTTAAGCTGTGAATCGCAGGAATGGGTCATGGTAATCACAAATAATGGCAGGAGGCCAGAAAAAGAAATTACAGAAGGCGGCGGGCTGTCGGGACTGCGGAAAAAAGTGGAACATTGTCATGGCACCTTTCAGGTTTGTTCCTGTCCGGAATTTTCGCTGACAGTTAAATTACCGAAGAAGGAGGAGACGATATGATTCGCGTACTCATTGTAGAAGATCAGCGTATGGCACGTGAGGATATGGAAAATTATATCCAGTTCAGCGGCAGATATTGTCTGTCAGCTTCTATTACCAATGCCGCTATGGCAGAAACGGTATGCAGACAGGGTATGTGTGATCTTGTCCTGATGGATGTCTGCACAGAATCGGATGCAAGCGGTCTTGTAGCCGCAGCTCAGATAAAAAAAGAAATGCCGCAGGTAAAAATAATTATTGTTACCTCTATGGTGGAATGTAGTTTTCTTGACAAAGCCCACCAGGCCGGTGCAGACAGTTTCTGGTATAAAGATGTCAGCAAAGAAGAATTGCTGGATGTGATGGACCGCACTATGCAAGGTGAGAGTGTGTATCCGGATGCTCCGCCGGCAGTAATGATCGGAAACGCAAAGAGCTATGAATTTACGCCGGGAGAGCTGGCCGTTTTACGTCTTGTGGTAGAGGGAGAATCCTATAAAAGAATTGCGGAAATTTTATCCATATCACCGGAAACGGTGAAATGGCATATTAAAAATATGCTGCAGAAAACAAATTTTGATTCGAAGACGAAGTTAGCGGTGGCCGTTACAAAGAAAAATTTAATTATTAATGGATTTTAAGAATCCAATAGAAACCTGTTGCTTTTTTAGAAAATGGCGGCAGGTTTTTTATTTTTTGTCAGCAGAATTTGTTTTCCCACCCATATGGGGAGTGTGTATAGGATAAGAAGCCTGTATAATAAATCTGTAAATGTAAAAAGTGTGTGAAAAAAACAGGGAGGAGATTGACTGTGCGAAGAATTGTTCTTGATATGCAGAACCATTTGTTTTCAGATGCAGTAGCTAAAGTTATACAGGCATATGATTCTGATTTTTTTATTGAAATGTCAGAATCGCCGGATGAAACAGCGGAATTGTGCAGGGTCGTGCAGCCGCATATTTTAATGATGGAGATTACTTCCCATAATTTATGGTCATTGGAAGAACGTCTTGTTACTTGCGATGAAGTGCGGAAGTTTGTACTCAACTGCAAAATTATTTTCACAGTAGATGAAAGAGCAAACAGTGAACTTGCAAAAAAAGTGGTGGAATGTAAAAAAATGGGTCTGATCGATAATTTCATTTATAACACCATTTCAGCCAGTTATATGATTGCAGTTTTAGATAGTTTGTAAAGGAGAGTAAAAATGAAGTGCAAAAGAAAACAAATGGTTTTATTTTTTCTGGTGTGCGTGGTTTTGATGCTTACGGGATGTGGACAGAAGAGTAAGGATCCGGTAACGGTTACTTTGTGGCATGTATATGGGGGCCAGACGGAATCGCCTTTAAATGATCTGATTGACGAATTTAATGAAACCGTGGGGAAAGAGAAAAATATCCGGGTACAGGTTGGAAGTGTTACCAATACCAATACCATACATGAGAATGTCCTTGCGTCGGCATTTAAAGATCCGGGGGCCTCAGAACTGCCGGATATGTTTGTTTCTTATCCCAAAACAGTTCTGGCTATGCCGGATGATACGGTTCTTGTAGATTATTATGATTATTTTACCGATGCGGAACTGGAAGAATTTGTTCCGGCATTTCTGGAAGAAGGCGTCATCCATGACAGACTTTCCATTTTGCCGATAGCAAAATCAACTGAAGTTATGTTTATCAATAAAACGGCATTTGACCGTTTTTCTGCGGAAACAGGAGCAGATATAGAGGAATTGGGAACCTGGGAAGGACTTTTTGCGATGTCTGAAAAGTATGCCCAGTGGACAGATATGCAGACGCCGGATATTCCCAATGACGGAAAAAACTTTTTTGTTCATGACTATCACTTTAATTATTTTCAGGTAGGAGTGGAATCTCTGGGAGGAAATTTTTTCAAGGGAGATGGAGTGGCTTTTGGCCCGGAATTTCATATGGTCTGGGAACCTTATGCAAGGGCGGCGATCGAAGGCGGTGTATGGCTGCAAAGCGGATATGCCACGGAGCCCTTGCGAACGGGAGATTCTATTGTTTCCGTGGCTTCTTCTGCAAGTATTTTGTACTATTCCAATGAAGTGACTTATGCAGATAATACATCAGAACAGATTGAAATTATTTCTCTGCCATGTCCTGTATTTGAACGGGGAGAAAAATTGGTCATGCAGAGAGGTGCAGGTATCTGCACTGTAAAATCTACGCCTGAAAAAGAAAAGGCGTGCATCACTTTTTTGAAATGGCTGACAGAGGAAGAAAAGAATGTGGAATTTGTGACGAGTGTGGGATACATGCCTGTGAAGCAGAAAGCTTTTAATACCTGTTTGCCGCAGGCCATAGAAAAATTAAGTAATCCGGTATATGTATCGCTTTATCAGGCCTTTTTGGAAACTCAGAAAGAATATACGTTCTATACGGCGCCGCAGATAGATTCTTATCTGGAACTGGAAACGAGATTTGAAGAAATTGTCCGGCAGATTCTGATGGTGGAGCACACGGCATGGACGGAAAGTGAAGGTCGGGAAAATATAGAGGACTTCGTTTGGAAAGCGCTGGAGGATTTTAAAACCGTTTATATAGAGTAAACATAGAACTTCGGAAAAGTTATAAAAGACGGGGGAGGAGGTGTTTGGCATATGCGAAAAAAGTGGCAGGATTTTTGGAAAATCATAAAATCCATGAAAGATCAGAGTATGGGAATGCAGCAAAAACTCATTGGGTATTGGTGTGTGTTGATTTTGACACTTTTTTCCGTGGCACTTCTTTTATTGAGTATTTTGGGAATGATTCCGGGAATGGATGCAAAAGTAGGGGAAATGCTGGAGATTCAGCAGAAAAACACAGTAGCTTCTATAATAAAACAAACAGATGCTATGACGGCAAGAAGTATTGCGTTATCTGAGGAAATTACAAAAAAGTTGGATGAAATTCTTGCTACCCGGGGAATGGCATTTGCAGATCTGAATGATAATCCGGAGCTTATAAGGGATCTGGAAATTTCCTTGTACTCTTCTCTGAAAGCTACTTTGGATGTGCGATACTGCAGTGGTGTTTTTGTTGTTTTGGATGCTACTGTAAATACAGAAGCGGAAAATGCAGACAGTTCACGTATGGGAATGTATTTGAGATTGTCGGATCTGAAAGCGGTCAATACATATAATCAGCACATGGTATATTTCAGAGGCAATGCCGATGTGGCAAGGACGGAACGAATGCAGCTCCATAACCGCTGGAATCTGGAATTTGATATTACAGCTCTGGAAGGGTATTCACAGATTATGGAGTTTCAGGGAAATCGTCTTGTAGAAAGCTGTCTGTGGACGGATCGGTTGGAACTTAAGAATACATGGGAAGATGTACAACTTTTGCATGTCCCCGTGTTGGACAGTACCGGAAAGGTGCGCGGATCATGCGGTATGGAAATGAGTGACTTGTATTTCAGACTGTCTTATCCTATGGTAGAAGGTCCATATGGAAATATGGTTACGGTTTTGGCGCCGATGGATGCGAAAGGGCGCATTTTACTGGATAAGGCAATGCTGGGAAATGCAGAAAAAACGTATCTTTCGTCAAGGGGGATTATGACGGTAGAGGAGAAAAAAAATTATAATATCTACTCTACAGATTCCGGTAAATACCTTGGAAAACATGAAATTCTTGGAATGAAATGTGCCGACGGTATGCCAGTGGTGGCAGTGACACTGATATCGGAGGCCAGTTACAGAAATTTGGTGGCAGAAAACCGGAAGATATGGATCATGGGAACTTTGATTTTCCTTTTGGTATTAGTGATTCTTTCTTTCGTATTGTCTCGACGGTTTGTGAAGCCGATTTTGCAGAACTTAAGGGATCTGCAGGAAGATACGAAGAAACAGGATGAAGGCAGTATAAGTATGCCGCCGGATATCGCGCAAATGTTTAAGGATTTTGCATCGCGGGTAGAGTCTTTGACGCCGGCAGAGAGAACATTACTTCAATACTATATTGACGGATATACGATTCAGGAAATTGCGTCTCTGCTGTGTATCAGTATCGGAACAGCAAGAAAACATAATACGAATATGAATCGAAAGCTTGGAATTACAAGTAAAGAAGAATTGATGCTGTATATTGATTTGTTCCGTAAATCAAATCAGCTGGAACGATTGACCTATCGAAGAACGAAATAGCAGGAAGATAAAAAGAGTCTGGACATGCAGGCTCTTTTTTATTTATGGAAAATTACGTTCTGTAAGATTGAAAAATCCCTCACAGTGGAGAATACCATATGTTGTGATAAGAACTTTGCAAATACTATATATTGTATACTAATGATTCGTATTTTAGAAAAAATGGCAGAAGATACTAACCGTTCCCATAGGATTTACTGCCTGGATTTGCTACTCTTTTATTAGGAAACGAATGACGCTAAGAGGGGAAAGGAGAGGAGGCAGTTAAATGGGACTTATTAAAGCTGGAATTGGTGCAGTAGGCAGTACATTAGCAGATCAATGGAAGGAATTTTTTTATTGCGATGCATTAACAAAAGAAGTTTTAGTTACCAAAGGCCAAAAAAGGATCAGTGGTCGTTCTTCCAATACGAAAGGCAGCGATAATATCATTTCCAACGGAAGTGGAATCGCAGTTGCAGACGGTCAGTGCATGATGATCGTGGAGCAGGGGAAAATCGTGGAAGTTTGTGCAGAACCCGGTGAATTCACCTATGACACATCCAGTGAACCAAGTGTTTTTTCTGGCAATTTGGGTGAAAGCGTGATGCAGACATTTAAAACAGTAGGAAAACGATTTGCCTTTGGCGGAGATACCGGAAAAGATCAGCGAGTGTATTATTTTAATACGAAGGAAATTCTGGACAACAAGTTTGGTACGCCGAATCCGTTTATGTTTGATGTGGTGAATAAAGAAATCGGTATGAGAAGAACGGTTCAGGTACGGTGCAACGGTGTGTATTCTTATAAGATTACAGACCCGCTTCTTTTTTATACACAGGTCTGCGGAAATGTGGAACGGGAATATACCAGAGATGAGATTGACAGCCAGTTAAAAACAGAATTTATAGATGGACTTCAGCCGGCTTTTGCAGCGCTTTCTGAACTGGCACTTCGTCCGGCGCAGATACCGGCCCATACCAAAGAATTAAAAGATGCCATGAATGAGGCGTTGAAGAGCACATGGACGGAGCAGAGAGGTATTCAGGTACAGTCTATTGCATTGAACCCAATCACGCTGACAGAAGAAGATATGAAGAAAATCAATCAGATGGAAGATGCAGCGACTATGGGCAGTAATCCATTTATGATGGCAGGCCGAATGGCAGATTCTACTGCAAATGCAATGGAAGCAGCGGCGGCAAATGACGGCGGTGCATTGAACGGATTCTTGGGAATGGGAATGGCCATGAATGCAGGCGGCGGTGCCGGCGGATTTGGTGCGGCACAGAACTTTTATACTGCGGGTGTGCAGCAGCAACAGGTAATGCAGCAGCAGGCTGCTCAGCAGCAAGCAGCGCAGCAGGCAAATGTCGGTTGGAAATGTTCTTGCGGTGCTACGGCAACCGGAAAATTTTGTCCGGAATGTGGTTCTCCTAAACCGGTTGAAAATGGCTGGCAGTGTTCTTGCGGGGCAATGAACAAAGGCAAATTCTGTCAGAATTGTGGAGCAAAAAAACCTTCCGGTGTGCCTCTTTACAAATGTGATAAGTGCGGATGGGAGCCAGAGGATCCGAAAAATCCGCCGAAGTTTTGTCCGGAGTGCGGAGATCCATTTGATATGAATGACATACAGTAAGTATGTCAGGCACAGGGTGTTATGTTTCTGAGAAAAAAGAGAGTAATTAGGAAAAGAAAGGAGTTTATTTATGAAAGGATATGAAATTTCAGGAGGAAATTTACCAGTTGTTATTTGTGAATTAGCAGCGGGAGAATCTATGATCACGGAAAGCGGAAGCATGAGCTGGATGAGTCCCAATATGAAAATGGAAACGATTTCGGGCGGCGGAGTTAAGAAGATGCTGGGCAGACTGGTATCAGGAGATTCTATTTTTCAGAATAAGTTCACTGCAGAGGGAACAGAAGGAACCGTTGCTTTTGCATCCAGTTTTCCCGGAGCAATTAAAGCACTGGAGATTCGTGCAGGAAAATCTATGATTGTACAAAAAAGTGCATTTCTTGCTTCAGAAGAAGGCGTAGAACTGTCCATGCATTTTCAGAAAAAGTTGGGGAAAGGCATGTTTGGCGGGGAAGGTTTCATTATGCAGAAATTAAGCGGAAATGGAACTGCATTTATTGAAATTGACGGACATGCAGTAGAGTACGATCTGAGTGTAGGACAGGAACTGCTTATCAGCACAGGTTATCTGGCAGCAATGGAAGAAAGCTGTACGATGGATGTTGTTGCTGTAAAAGGAGCAAAAAATATGCTGCTTGGCGGCGAGGGTGTTTTTAATACCGTTGTCAGAGGTCCGGGAAAAGTAATTTTACAGACCATGCCAATCAGTAAGGTGGCAGAATTGCTGACTCCGTTTTTTACAGATAAAAAATAATATATGATAGGGAGGAAATGAACAGATGAAAAAGAAAATAAGTTTGTTAGTGGTTGTTACTCTTATTATTAGTATGCTTTCTATGACCGGCTGCGGGGGCGGCTCGGGAGAAACTGAGAAAAGTCCATGTGAAGGAAAATGGCTGGCTGTTTCCGCTCAGGCTATGGGAATATCCGTTCCTGTAGAGGAGTCTTTTGGCGGTTCTTTTGAATTAGATGTAAAGAGCGGCGGAAAAGTTACGGTTACGGTTGGTGAGGATACGGGAGATGGCAAATGGTCTCTGGAAGAAGATCAATTCACATTAGGCCTGGAAGGCGAAGAAATGATTGGAACTTTAGACGGAGATACGATTATTTTTGACAACATGATGGACATGGACGTGAAAGTCATCTTTGCAAGAGAAGGAACAGATGCAATGAATCCGGATTTGTATCTGACAGATGAGGAAAGCAGCATGCTGGGTGAATGGGCATCTGAAAGTGTAGAAGAACTTTTAGGTGACGGACCGCAGACTTCCATGGACGGAGTGGACAATATCAATGATGCATTACGTCTTAGTTTTACAAGTGACCGTAATGTAGCTGTCGTCTATAAAGGCCAGGAAATCGGTACATTTCCATGGACTGTGGCACTGGGATACTGCAGTATTGAGTCAGAGGATCCAATGATTAATGTAACAATCAATGATGATGGTACTTTGGAAGTAGATTACAGCGATGATGAGGATTATTACACATTCCACTGTGTAAAGAGCGACGGTGAATAAGGAAGTGATCGAAAAGATTCTAAATTCATAGGGAGGAAACTGTATGAAGAAGAAAATATTTTATATGCTTTGCATGATGGCATGTGTGTCGATGCTGGCAGCCTGCGGGAATAAAGAAACAGACACAGAAGAAGAATCATCGTCAGAAACGGCAGAAGAAGCAGAACAGCCGGAAGCGACGGAAGAGGAATTTAAAGACAGGGAAAACATAGATCTGGGCTTGCTTGCTGTATATTATCCGGAATCCTGGAAATATGATGAGGAAGGTGTACGACAGGAAGAAACCTATTGCGCGATTGACCTTTACGATGGAGCAACATTAGATAATTCTCAGCATATCGTTTATATCCGTGCTGAGGCGGAAGATGCCTATAGTTTTCGTAGAGATCTCCTTGCCTATGATATCAGTTTAGAGGATTATGCGAAAGAAAAATTAGAAACTGTATCTATAGGCAATGCGGATTATACATTGGTTGAAGAGAATACTTATACATATCGTCATGCACCGTCCGGTATTTCTTATACCATTCGAATGGAAGGAGAAATGGATGATTCTGTAGAAGAATTATTGGAAGGTATCATATTGGGCTTGCAGGATGAAGGCAATGTTGATGCGCCTTGGCCGTGGGATGGAACGCCGTATGAACCGGAATTGTCAGAACAGATGGTTGGGTCTTATACGATCGTCCCAGAATATATACCGATTGAAGATTCTGATGGAGTCATGGATATCATGGATCATCAGTTTGCGCAGTACGGAGGTCAGATTTTCCATTTACTGGATGACAAATTAGATACATATGACTATACGGACAGTGGACTGAAATTTGTTTCTTCTATGGAATTGGAGAAAAGCTGTGAATATCTGACTGCAGACAGGAATGGAATGCTGTACCTTTCTCCTGGCATCGGTGAGGTATTCGGAGTACAGGATGGACAGAAGGCATTTCAGTCTACAGTAAGCGGAGATTTGAGTATGCATCCTTCCGGAGAATGGGGAATCAGCTTTTGGGTAGGTTCGGACACTCTAAAAGCTACAAGCCAGGATGGAAATCTGGTATCTGAGCCCTGGATTTTAACCGGATTAAATGATGATGCGACTCGTGTCGGACCATTTTCCATGATATCTGATATCGCGGTCACAGAGAATTATATTATGGTTGCCGGACACAAAGCAGAAGAAGATAATACTGTAAAAATTGTTGTTTATGATTACGATGGAAATCAGATTTTGGAATTAGGCGGAGCAGATTATACCGCACCTGATTGTCTGGGGGCTATCACAGGTATGGCAGAGACAGAAAATGGCTTTGTGGCAACCGACGGAAACATGCGAGATATTGTGTTCTGGGCGAAAGATGGAACGCATTTGGGAAGTATCCGTACAAGCGATATTTTTGGCACAGATTATCCATGGCTGGAAGATATGCAGCTTATGGATGACGGATCTATTATGATTATGCTGACACAGGAACGGGACGATGGGTCAGCGGATGAACTTATGTTTTTCCGATTGACAGGATTCTGATAGTGTGATGGCGGCAGGGAACAGTGGATGAAAAACTGTTCCCTGTTCTTATAAAAGGAGGAATATTACATGGAGAATTTACAGGAATATAAATGTCCATGTTGCGGCGGAGCGATTGCTTTTGACAGTTCCCTTCAGAAAATGAAATGCCCGTTTTGTGATACAGAATTTGAGATAGAAGCATTACAGGAATATGGAGATGAACTTCAGAATGAACAGGAAGATAACATGGAATGGGATACTTCCGGTGCAAGCAAATGGCAGGAAGGAGAAAGAGAAGGGCTGCGGTCCTATGTGTGTAAATCTTGCGGCGGTGAGATCGTTGGTGATGAAAATATGGCGGCGTCTTCCTGTCCTTTCTGTGGAAATCCGGTTGTACTGAAAGGACAATTTTCCGGAAATCTGCGGCCCGATTTTATCATTCCATTTCAGTTAGATAAAAAAACTGCGAAGGAAAAGCTAATGGAACATCTGCAGGGGAAACGGTTATTGCCGAAAATATTTAAAGATGAAAATCATATTGATGAGATCAAAGGGGTCTATGTTCCGTTTTGGCTGTTTGATGCAGATGCCACGGCAAATATTCGATACAGGACGACGACGGTAAGGACATGGAGTGACAGTAATTATCATTACACGGAGACAAGCTATTTCCTGGTTCACAGGGGCGGAACGATTGGTTTTGAGAGAGTTCCGGCAGATGGCTCTTCCCAGATGGCTGATGATTTGATGGAATCCATCGAACCGTATGATTTTAGTGGACTGGTCAAATTCCAAATGCCCTATTTGGCGGGATATTTGGCCGATAAATATGACGTAACGGCAGAAGATAATGTAGAACGCGTGAATAAACGGGTGAAAAAATCTACAGAGTCTGCGTTTGCTGCTACCGTGAAAGGGTATGCCACTGTAATACCTGAAAACAGCAGCATACAGCTTTCAGGCGGAAAGGTGCAATATGTGCTGCTTCCGGTATGGATCTTGAATACTACATGGAATGGAACACAATATACCTTTGCTATGAATGGACAGACGGGGAAATTTGTGGGTGATCTTCCCGTGGATCAGTCTGCGGCAAAGAAATGGACATTTGGCATTGCAGCATTGGGCAGTGTTGTTACATACGGTATTGCATGGCTTTTATGGCTTGCAGGTATTTTATAGGAGGGCTGTCGGATGAAAAAGAAAGTATTGAGTATAGCAGCGCTGCTCCTTTTTTGTATGAATTTTTCACTTACAGTATTTGCTGCGGATGATTCTGGATTTGCCGGGGAATATGAACGCTTGATGGATAGAGCGGATATTCTGAGTGACGATGAAGAAGAGAAGCTTTTGGAAAAACTTGACGAGGTAAGTGAACGGCAAAAATTCGAAGTTTCTATTGTAGTGTTTGATACAATGGATGGCGGGACAGCCAGTGAGTATGCCGATGATATTTATGATGAGTGTAATTTCGGTTATGGCCCGGATAAAGACGGTATCCTGCTGTTTTTGAGCATGGAAGAAAGGGATTGGTGGATTTCTACCAGCGGGTACGGCATTACAGCATTTACAGATGTCGGGCTCGACTATTTGTCAGAGCAGTTTGTTTCAGCATTATCGGATGGAGCATATGCAGACGGATTCGATATTTTTATTGAACAATGTGATGATTTCCTTACCCAGGCGAGGAGCGGAGAACCTTATAATAAGAAAAATCTTCCCAGAGACCCGCTGGGCCTGTATTGGATCGTAATCGCTCTGGCAGTAGGGATCGCGTTGTCTAAGATCCTTGTGGGAAACATGAAAGGCAAACTGAAAACAGTACGGAATCAGGCAGCAGCCCATAATTATGTGAAGGAAGACAGCATGCGGATTACAGAGAGCAGGGATTTATTCCTGTACAGAAAAGTGGACCGTACAGTAAAAGTAAAGAAAACCAGTTCGGGAAGCAGTACACATGTTTCATCTTCCGGAAAAACCCATGGCGGAAAAGGAGGAAAATTTTAAATTTTAATATCACAGATCAGCAGTTTCCGGTAAAAGAGACTGCTGATCTGTTTGCTTGGATATAAATCCAAATGAGCGTGAGCAGGTAACTGGAATTTGACTTGTTATTTTATGAATGATATGATGAGGATAGTTTTGCTGCAGGAGGTTTCAGGTGAGAGAAGAATGGATTGTGACAGATATCAGTGAGGATGATTTTGGATGTGAAGAAAGACCGAAAGGTTATGAACCGCTGGTCATTGTAACGGCAAAGGATTCTTCAGGCAGGGAATTTAGTATAAAACAGGCGGATGCATGGCTGTATCAGCAGGAAATTAACGTGGGAGATACCGTTTTTCTGAAAGATGGACGGATGTATCGCTTCTCGTAAAATAGAATGAAAATAAAACCTGCGTATTGTCAAATGAATTTTTATACTTTATAATACAGATGGTTTAAAGGTTTCAATAGATATGCGATTATGGTATAGGAAAGAAACTGCCGTATTTTCGTGTGATACAATGAAAACAATGAAGGAGGAGTTTATTGTGGAAAAAAAACTTGTTTACACTGGAAAAACAAAAAATGTTTATGCATTGGAGAATGGTAATTATCTTTTGAAATTTAAAGATGATTGTACAGGTAAGGATGGAGTATTTGATCCGGGTGAAAATTCAGTTGGTCTGACGATTGACGGTGTTGGTGATGTAAACCTGCGTATGTCTATTTATTTCTTTGAAAAGATTAACCAGGCTGGTATCAGAACGCATTATGTAAGTGCGGATCTGGAAAATACTACGATGGAAGTTTTGCCGGCTAAGGTTTTTGGACAGGGACTGGAAGTTATCTGCCGTCATAAAGCAGTAGGAAGCTTTATCGGACGTTATGGCCAGTATATTGAAGAAGGTGCAGATCTTCCTGCATATGTGGAAACCACATTTAAAAATGATGCATTGGGCGATCCTCTGGTAACGAAGGATGCACTGGTAGCACTGGGAGTTATGAGTGAAGAACAGTACGACGATATGAAGGATATGACCCAGAAGATTACGAAAATTGTTGCAGATGATCTGAAAGAAAAAGGTCTGGTGCTGTATGATATCAAGTTTGAATATGGTTATGACGCTGATGGAAATGTAATGCTGATCGACGAAATTGCTTCCGGCAATATGCGTGTCTATAAAGACGGTCAGTATATAGATCCTATGACGCTCTCTGAGCTGTTCTTTGCCTAATGGGCGGCTTTTTTGGCGCAGTTTCGAAAAGAGACTGTGTATTAGATATATTTTTTGGAGTAGACTATCATTCTCATCTTGGCACCCGGCGCGGCGGCATGATCATTCATGATGTTCAGGATGGTTTTCAGCGTCAGATCCATTCCATTGAGAACACACCGTTCCGCACTAAGTTTGAGAAGGATTTAGCAGATTTCCATGGGGGCAGCGGCATTGGCTGTATCAGTGACAGCGATCCCCAGCCTCTTTTGGTCCGTTCTCACCTTGGCCTTTATGCGATTACAACCGTTGGCCTGATCAATAACGCGGATGAACTGATTGAAAAATATTTTTCAGATCATGGACATCAGTTTATGGCCATGAGTTCCGGCAAGGTGAATTCTACAGAGCTGGTTGCGGCGTTGATCAATCAAAAAGAAGATTTAGTTTCCGGTATCCGTTATGCTCAGGATCAGATTCAGGGCTCTATGACCCTTCTTATTCTGACGGCGGATGGTGCGATTATCGCCGCCCGTGATAAGATGGGACGGCTGCCTGTGCTGGTGGGCAGGAATGAGGACGGTCATTGTGTATCCTTTGAATCCTTTGCCTATTACAAGCTGGGGTATGAGGATGCCTATGAACTGGGTCCCGGTGAGATTATCCGGTTAACTCCAGATAAATTAGAAGTGATGGCTCCGGCCGGAGAAAAAATGAAAATCTGTGCATTTTTGTGGACCTATTACGGATATCCCAATTCCCGATATGAGGGTAAAAATGTAGAGGTGATGCGCTGTACGAACGGCAAGATTATGGCCCGCGAAGAACAGCTGCACGGCGGAGTACCGGATGTGGATTATGTAGCGGGTGTGCCGGATTCCGGAATTCCGCACGCCATTGGTTATGCAAGTCAGAGCGGAGCAGAATTTGCGCGTCCGTTTGTGAAATATACGCCGACCTGGCCCAGGTCTTTTATGCCGGCAAATCAGAAGGTGCGTAATCAGGTGGCTAAGATGAAGCAGATTCCCGTGCCGGAATTGATTGAAGGAAAAAAACTTTTGTTTGTGGATGATTCCATTGTGCGGGGAACGCAGTTGAGAGAGACTGTGGAGTTTCTCTATCATTCCGGTGCGAAAGAAGTACATATGCGGTCTGCTTGTCCGCCGCTTATGTATGGGTGCAAGTATTTGAATTTTTCCCGCAGTAATTCCGAAATGGAACTTTTGACCCGTCGTGTCATTCAGGAACTGGAAGGGGACGAAGGCCAAGAGCATGTGGAGGAATATGCGGATGCCAGGAGTGAGCGCGGCCAGTGTATGCTGAAGCGTATCTGCGAAGAGTTTGGATTTGACTCTTTGGGATATCAGTCTCTGGACGGCGTGCTGGAAGCAATCGGTATTGACAAAGATAAAGTTTGTACCTATTGCTGGTCCGGAAAGGAATAGATGAAAAGAGCTGTCGCAGGTGCGGCGGCTCTTTTGGGTTTTGCCGCTTTTTATCTCCAAAAGTTAACGTCCGTTCAGCCCGCGCCATTCGCAAAACCGCGCCTACAGCGCTCTCCGCTGCTGACGCAGCTCATTTTTGCTCATATACTGGCGCTCACCTCATGCCTGACAAAATGTGCTCATTCATGCGAGCATGATTCGCCCATTTTATGAAGCATGGCTGAACTTTTCGTGTAAAAGTTAACGTCCGTTCAGCCCGCGCCATTCGCAAAACCGCGCCTACAGCGCTCTCCGCTGCTGACGCAGCTCATTTTTGCTCATATACTGGCGCTCACCTCATGCCTGACAAAATGTGCTCATTCATGCGAGCATGATTCGCCCATTTTGTTAAGCATGGCTAAACTTTTGCAGATAAAATCAGTTGACAAAACTGAAAAACGGTATTACACTATCCATGTAGTTAGGAAATGCTAACTACAAAAATAATATCCAGAAGTTAGTTAAAACTAATCCGTGGAGAAAGGAGAAGACACTATGACATTAATGGAAGCCAATTCCGGAGAAGAGTATATCATTAAAGATATTGTGACAGAGGATGAAGAATTGGATGCATTTCTTTTTTCCTTAGGCTGTTATAGTGGCGAACCCATTACTGTGATCGCGCACAGGAATGGAGGGTGTGTAGTTTCGATTAAAGACGCCAGATATAATATGGATCATGAATTAGTAAAAGCTATTTCCATATAAAAAATAGTGATGTGTATCACTATTTTTTACAGCAACAAAGTTAGTTTATACTAACAATAGGTTAGCGAAAGCTAACAAAAGGAGAATTTTGAGAGGAAAGAGTTAGGAGGATATTTTATGAGAATCGCATTAACAGGTAATCCGAACAGCGGCAAAACCACCATGTATAATGCTTTAACCGGCAGAAATGAACGCGTGGGCAACTGGGCCGGTGTTACGGTAGAGAAAAAAGAGAGCCCAATTAGAAAAAATTATGATGAAGGAACGGAGAAGTTGATTGTTGTAGACCTGCCGGGCGCTTATTCCATGTCTCCATTTACGTCGGAAGAAAGCATCACAAGCGGTTATGTAAAAAACGAGAATCCGGATGCGATCATTAATATTGTGGACGCTACGAATCTCAGCCGCAGCTTATTTTTTACCACGCAGCTGCTGGAATTGGGAATTCCTGTGGTTGTTGCACTGAATAAAAGCGATCTGAATGAAAAAAAGAATACCAGGATTGACACGGCATTGTTATCTGAGAAGTTAGGATGCCCGGTTGTTGAAACGGTCTCTACTTCTTCCGGTCATAATGGATTACAGGAAGTAGTAGAAAAAGCAGTTTCTCTAAAAGGGAAAGGACAGAAAGCTATCTATGTACAGGAGGATATTGATTTACAGGATAAAGTGCAGGTGGAAGCGGCGGACAGAAAACGTTTTGCATTTGTAAATGAAATTGTAAAAGCGGTTGAGACACGTAAGATCCTGACAAAAGAAACGAATAAGCAGGACAAAGTGGATGATATTCTGACGAATAAGTGGATTGGCATTCCAATCTTTGCGGTGGTTATGTTTTTGGTATTTGATATTTCCCAGTCAAGTGTCGGGCCGATGCTGGCTGACTGGCTGGTTGGCTGGATCGAACAATTTCAGGGCTGGGTTGCAGGCCTGACAGAAAATGCTTCTCCATTTCTCCAGGCGCTTCTTGTGGATGGTATCATCGGCGGTGTTGGTGCTGTTGTTGGTTTCCTGCCGCTGGTAATGGTTATGTATTTTTTGATCGCTCTTCTGGAAGACTGTGGCTATATGGCGCGTGTAAGTGTGGTTATGGATCCTATTTTCAAAAGAGTCGGTCTTTCCGGCAAATCCATTATTCCTATGGTAATCGGTACGGGTTGTGCAATCCCGGGTATTATGGCCTGCCGTACGATTCGCAATGAAAGGGAAAGAAGAGCAACGGCAATGCTGACGCCGTTTATGCCATGCGGTGCGAAACTTCCCGTTATTGCTCTGTTTGCCGGTGCATTTTTTTCCAATGCATCCTGGGTTGGCACACTGATGTATTTTGTAGGTATTCTGCTGATTTTTTTGGGTGCGCTGCTGGTGAAAAAGATTACAGGATATAAGTTTAGAAAGTCTTTCTTTATTATGGAGCTTCCGGAATACAAAATTCCAAGTTTGAAAAGAGCCTTCTTTTCTATGTGTTCCCGCGGTAAAGCGTATATCATCAAAGCAGGTACGATTATTCTGGTTTGCAATACCTTGGTGCAGATCATGCAGTCATTTAACTGGAAATTTCAGGTTGTGGAAGAAGGAATGGAAAGTACTTCTATTCTGGCATCGATAGCCTCTCCGTTTGCCATTTTGCTGATCCCGTTAGGCTTTGGGGCATGGCAGCTGGCTGCAGCGGCAATCACAGGTTTTATCGCGAAAGAAAATGTGGTTGGTACATTGGCGGTGGTATATGGTATTACCAACTTCATCGATACAGAGGAACTGGCCTTAGTTGGAGGCGCAAATGAAGTTGCAGCAGTAATGGGATTGACAAAAGCAGCAGCTTTGGCATATCTGATGTTTAATCTGTATACACCGCCTTGTTTTGCAGCGTTGGGTGCAATGAACTCGGAAATGCAGGACAAAAAATGGCTGTGGGGTGCGATCGCACTGCAGCTGGGAACCGGTTATACTGTAGCATTCCTGGTATATCAGATTGGTACTCTGATCACAACAGGTACAGTAGGAACCGGATTTTTACCGGGGCTGGCGGCTGTCATTGTCATGGCAGTGATCGTAGTTTTCGTCATTCGCAGAAATAACAGTGGATTTAGTCTGGAATATAAACTGAGTTAAGAAAAGGAGTGGGATTATGGCAGATTTGGTTTTGTTTGGTGTTGTGGCGGTTATCGTAGGAACTGCAGCTGCGTATATCGTAAAGGCAAAAAAAAGGGGCGTAACATGTATTGGCTGCCCATTGAAATCACATTCCGGCTGCAGCTGCGGGTGTCATACTAAGACCGGCAGATGATAAAAAGGTGAAGTGCGATGGGGCACTTCACCTTTTTTGAAAGTTATTGTTTTGCTTTATTCTTGTACATGTTCCAAACCCTGATCCAGGATAGTTTTCACATGGGAGTCTGCCAGGGAATAGAATACGGTTTTTCCCTCTCTGCGGAATTTTACCAACCGCATTTGCTTCAGCACCCGCAGCTGATGGGAAATAGCGCTTTGTGTCATTTCCAGGAAATCCGCAATATCACAGACGCACAGTTCACTGGCGGACAAGGCGTACAGGATGCGCACCCGGGTAGGGTCTCCGAATACTTTAAAAAGTTCCGCAATACTGTAAAGCGTTTCATCATCCGGAATGACTTCTCTATCAACATGCATGTGGGGAGAATATTCGTCACATACGTCAATTTCTGTGTCTTCTAAGGTTAATTTTGGCTGCATATGATTCCTCCTTTGTGGATTGCAACGGATACTATTATTTTAAAAGATTCCTCTGCTGTGTCAAGTGCCAGAATTTAAAAATTTTAGTACCTGACCGCTTTGTGTTTTATATAATGCGGATGAAAAAGAAGTATAACAAATGGGAATGGGATGAGTTTTTTTAAAATATGGACAGGAAAAAAAGCGTTGTGTATAATGAAAATAGATTTGGAGTACATATTTTAATAACAGATATTTAAAAGTGAATATTGGAAAGTGATTACGTTAGCAGATGCTAACCATTTGCAAGTTCCAAAAGGAGTAATAGAGAAACCAGTGTGAATCTGGTACGGTCCCGCCACTGTAAGAATCTGTATACATTGTTCGTTATACCACTGAAGAAATTTGGGAAGGTGAACGGTGTTGGGTTTAAGTCAGGAGAACTGCTTGTAGATGACAGCTAATTTCTTACGGTAGATGAGAAAGCATGGAAGTGGTTCCTGTGATCAGCGCAGGGGTTATTATTGTGTGAAGAGGACGCAGTGGTAAGTTGGGCAGCCGTAAGGCTGTCTTTTTTATGTCATAGCTTAGTTTTTTTTGTGTTACAGAAAGCATTTGGGAGACTGTCTCTGAACAATACACATTATGTAAATAAAAAGTAGAGGAAACGGATATGGAAATGAAACAGCTGCAATATTTTGTGGTGAGTGTGGATATGGGAAGTTTGAGCCGTGCAGCAAATGTGCTGTATACGACGCAGCCGCATATCAGCAAGACCATAAAGTCATTGGAAAATGAACTGGATATGACGCTTTTGTCCCGCAATGCCAGTGGTGTGGTTATGACGGAAGAGGGAAAGCGGGTATACGAATATGCAAGGAATGTATTAAAATGCGCAGACAAAATTCTCCAGATAAAAAAGGAAAAAGAAAACCAGACCTTTTCTCTGTCAATGACTCCGAGCAATGCTCTGGCAAGGCTGTTTGCAGAATTTTATCTGCGGTATCAGAGGACACAAGTCCGAATGAAATGTATGGAAGGAACTGTGGAACAAGTGCTGCGTCAGGTACAGCATCAAGATTCAGAGATTGGTTTTTTATCTATCGCAGATCGGCAGAAATATGCGTTTGAAACGATACTGGAACGTAAGAAACTGGATTTTATCCCATTAAAAAAAATAGGTATGGCCTTGTATGTAGGAGAACAAAATCCCCTCTACCGAATTCAGCGGGTTACTTCCGGAATGCTTCGGAAGCTGCGGTATGTGCAGACACAGGAAGAAGTGTTTTCTCTTGGACACAGTCTCGGGCATTTGAAAGAAGACCTGACCGTGTCAGAAGAGCTGGAACGGGTAGTGATCACCAACAGCGAACATGTTATGATACAATTGCTTATGACGACCAATCTTTGTAATATCAGTTGTGATATTTTGACAGATAGATTTATAGATCACCCAATTCGCGCGATTCCTTTGGAAGAGGCAGGAAAAGGGATTACTTTTGGATACGTGAAGCGCAAAGAGGTTTTGCCGGGACAGCTGACAGAAGAATTTATCATATATGTGAAAGAGGCATTGGGGCAGGAATCTTGATATGCCAGATGATAAGGGATACCAGCCGATATAACAAACTGGAATGTAGGACAGGGCAGGAAAGGATAGATTAAAAAAAGGCCGGATGCTATAATATGACATCATAAAGCTGGCGATTCCGCCGCGGGAAATAAGTTCAGATGTTTATAGGTGATATCTGATGAAAAGGGAACCCGGTGAGAATCCGGGACGATCTCGTCACTGTGATAGCTGGTCCAAAGCATAATGTCACTGGAGTGAATACTCTGGGAAGGCGCTGCGGATGGGATGCTTAAGTCAGGAGACCTGCTTATTTTTTGTTGAAGGTTCTTGCGGAAGACAAGAGATCTTTATTTTACAAGGAATTTTAATTTGCATGAGTAATCATAGCAAGGAGAGGGAATTTTCTGTATATAAAAAGATTTTTGGGCCTGATGCAGTGCATTGGGTCTTTTTTGCGGCTTTGTGAAAAAGAGAAAGAGAGGATGAAAAGATATGAAACACAGAAACAAGTATATTGCCTTTGGAATGGCAGCCATGATGTCGCTTTCCTTATTGTCAGGCTGCGGCGGCTCAGAGGACGCAGGCGGGGAAACTTCTGCAGGCACAGACAGCGAGCAGACCCAGACAAGCGATTCCGGTGAAGAAAAAGTGCTCAATTTTGGATGTCAGATGTATGATGACGGTAATCTTAACTTCGCTCTGACGCCTAGCTGTGCATGGAATGCAATGCGCTATGGCATTACAGAGGCATTGTTTAAGTTTAATGATGAGATGGAAGCTGAACCATGGCTGGCTGAGAGCTATACCGTAAATGATGAACATACGGAATGGGTAATTACCCTGAAAGACGGCATTCAATTTTCCGATGGTTGTGAGGTGACGCCTACCAAAGTGAAGGAATGTTTTGAGTACCTGAAAGAAGTATCCGATGAATCTTCGGCCAATGCAGAAAAGTATTTGGAGTTTGAAGCAGAGATTACAGCGGATGACGAGGCGAATACCCTGACGATCGTTACCAGCAAACCGTACAGTGATCTTGCGGGACAGCTTGCTTACCCGGTAATGGCAGTTGTTGATATTGAACATACCGAAGATTTTGCGAATGGGGTTATCGGAACCGGTCCTTATATGGTTGATGCCTTTAACGGCGTGGGCGTGGGTTATGAGATGGCAGCAAATCCCAATTATTATGAAGAGGTTCCTTATGATACGGTAAATATTCTCTTCATGGGAGACGCATCTGCAAAGACCATGGCGCTGCAGAGCGGTCAGGTAGATCTGGTAGAAAACATCACAAATGTTGCTGACATTCAGAATTTTCAGGACAATCCTGATTTTACTGTGGATATTGCCACTGGTGTGCGCTGTGGATTTACCTGGATGAATCTGGATGGTGTTTTGGCTAATGAAACTCTTCGTCAGGCGATTGTGATGGCAATCGATAAAGAAAGTATTTGTGAATCTCAGACTATTGGTGGATTATACACGGCCGGAATTTCTGTTCTTCCATCCAATCTGGATTATGGATATGATGAATTGAACGATTCTTATCCTTATGATCCGGAAGGAGCTGCAAAGCTGTTGGATGATGCGGGAATCGTGGATACTGATGGTGACGGCATCCGGGAGATTGACGGTCAGAATATTAATTTGCGATATATTTCTTATGAAAACCGTTTGTTAAATGAATTTTCTGATGCCCATACGCAGTATTTATCGAAAATCGGTATCGGTGTTACAGCAGAGTACGGCAGTTCTGACGATCAGTGGAGCAAGCTGGCTGCCGGCGACTACGACTTCAATAACAATAACTGGACTACAGTAGGAACCGGTGATCCGATGGAGTATATGGCTAACTGGTATTCAGATTCGACATATTGTGGGTATTCTAATCCGGAATATGATAAGTTGTATGAGGCGCTGCAGAGCGAGATAGATCCGGAAAAACGAAAAGAGTTAGTAAAAGAAATGCAGCAGATAGTAATTGACGATGCTCTGGTGCTGGTGGATGGTTATTATAACAGTTCCATGGTTTATTCTAAGAACGTAGGTCATGCACATATTCATACGGCCGATTATTATTGGCTGACTACGGAAATTGTTCCTGCTGAGTAATTTTCCGATGCATTCCAGAAAGCACAGATACCGTTTTCTGGAATGCATTTTATCGTTTGACTTCTTTTAGGAAATGAGGTGTGATTCATTTGAGTAGAAAGCAGTTGATTTCCCGCTTGCTGCAGATTGTGGTTGTCCTGGTGGGAATCAGTTTTATTACGTTTTTTCTGACGTATCTGTCACCCGGTGATCCGGTGCAGAATATGTATATTTCCATGGGCCAGATGCCTTCGGAAGAAATTATTGAGGAGACCCGTGAGGAAATGGGATTGAATGATCCGTTTTTCGTGCAGTATGGCCGGTGGCTGTCAAACTGCCTGCATGGAGACTTTGGAAATTCTTATTCTCTGCATCGGCCGGTGACAGACCTTTTGCAGGAACGTCTGGTGCCAACTCTGAAACTGACCGTGATGTCGCTTTTGCTGATGCTGCTTTTTTCTGTTCCGCTCGGTGTTTTTTCTGCATTATATAAGGATTCCTGGATTGATTATCTGGCCCGTGGAATTACTTTTATAGGATGTGCCATGCCGAATTTCTGGGTGGCGCTTTTGCTGATACTGGCGTTTTGCGTAAAATTTACTATTTTCCCGGTTATTAGTTCGGAAGGGAATTTTAAAAGTCTGTTCCTGCCGGCGCTGACCCTTGCGATCGCCATGGCGGCAAAGTATACCCGTCAGGTGCGTACCGCCGTGTTGGAGGAGTTGAATCAGGATTATGTGATAGGAGCGCAGGCAAGGGGAATCAAAAAAAGCCGGATTATCTGGGGAAATGTATTTCCTAATGCGCTGCTTCCGCTAGTGACAATGTTGGGCTTGTCTGTGGGAAGCCTTTTAGGCGGAACTTCCGTGGTGGAAGTTATTTTTTCCTATCCGGGACTGGGAAATCTTGCGGTTTCCGCCATTACATCCAGTGATTATTACCTGATACAGGGCTATGTTCTTTGGATGGCTCTCATTTATATGGTGATTAATCTGCTGGTGGATGTTTCCTATATTTACATAGATCCCCGTATGCGGATAAAGAGGTGATACATATGGTAAAGAAACAAGATTTTATCCAAAACAAACAGTTTATGTTCTTTTTGTTTCTGGCGATTCTGATTATACTGGCAGCCATCTTCGCTTCTGTGATAACCGGAGGTGCAGATCCGTTAAACGGTAATATAGAGGATGCACTGATTGCTCCCTGCAGGGAGCACATTTTTGGAACAGATAAAATGGGCAGGGATATCTTTGTCCGTGTGATTTATGGAGCCCGTGCTTCACTGACTTCAACTTTTGGCGTTGTAATCTTAATTTTTCTGGTTGGTACAGCAACCGGCGTGATTGCAGGATATTTTGGAGGCGTTGTTGATGCGGTGATCATGCGTATTGCAGATATGATGGTAGCCTTTCCGGGTCTGGTTTTGGCGCTTGCAGTGGCAGGTATTATGGGTTCCAGTATGAAAAATGCGATTGTTGCCATTACTTTAGTCAGCTGGACAAAATACGCCCGTTTGGCCCGCTCCCTGGTACTAAAGATCAAAGATCGGGATTATGTGTCGGCGGCGATTGTCAGCGGAGCAAAAGTGCATCATATGATCGGTTCTTATATGCTGCCCAATGCGCTTCCTACTTTGATCATCAC
>JBMNRU010000023.1:0-48469 GCA_050944855.1 Lachnospiraceae bacterium | reverse complement strand
TGCATTTGGATACCGGAACTTTGAAAATTTTAGGAATCGAATCTTTCTATCCTTAACATAAAGAGGCACAGGAACATCGTTCCTGTACCTCCAAAAATATTTTACCCCAACTCTTGACAAAGAGCCAGAAAAAGACACCATCTGCATCTTTCGATACAGACAGTGCCTTTCATATGTTTATAATTCAACAAATCGCAATACTACGACACAATATTACACATCTGCAAATTAGTAAACGAAGTTAACACCCATAGCTGCAACTTTTTCTTTTGTTTCTTCGAACAGAGACATGTACTCTGGCTTCGGAACACATTTCAGAACATCGTATGCTTCATGGTATGGTACACCATAGTTGTCAACCGGAATCTTGTGATCGTATTCAGCCAACAGTTTGTTACAGATATCGCTAGCTTCTTCACGAGTCATACCAGCATCTACTACGGAACGAGCTGTTTCAGCTGCGAAACGAGCTTCCAGTGGAGTACCATGGTTATGAATCTTGTTACGGCAAGGAGCACATGTCCATAAGTTGTTACCAGAAACAACAGATGCGATTGCATGAGCTGCACCTTCGTAGAACAGCATATCTGTCATTGGGCCTGCATTAGCGAAGCAGTTAGAATCCTGTACTAAGTGGCTGTTACGAGCTACTGCCTGAGACATAACAGATACGATCCACAGCATCTCACGACCTGTGTTAGAACCATACAGTAAGTGGAACTGGAAGTTCTGAGCGAACGCAGCGCCATATACCATACAACCCTGTAACTGGAATGCAACCTGAACGATAGCTGTACCTTCAGCGCCACCGCCGTATCCTCCATAGATAGCACCTGGTAAGATACCGCAAAGGTTACCCTGCTGATTGTAATGAACAGCTTTGTTTAACATCTGGTTGTTTGTCATAAGCTCTGTGATACCACCACAAAGTCTACCATCGCCAGGACGTACGCCCCATTCTTTGTTAGATACAGAAACCTGAGCAACATCAGACTCAGCAGTACCAACAGCTACGAAGAACAGGTCAGGACGACCAGCTAAACGAGCTACTTCACGCAGAGTCATAGCATGGTGCATAGATCCACCTAACTCTAATGGGAAATGAGATGTCATAGGACGTCCCATGAAGTCACCTAACAATGGAGAACAGATACCATCTGCTAAAGGCTCTTTTAAGTAAGACATACAAGCAGACCAGAAGTACTCTTCAGAGTATGTGATATCTGGGGAGAAGATGATGAATGGCTGTCTCTTGTCTTCAACATCTCTGTGTCCGAAATATCTCTGATCATGGTTAGCGCCTACAATGTATCCTGCTGGTGTAGAATATAAAGCTTCTTTTAATTCAGCCTCTGTAAATTTCATTACACGCTGTGTATCCTGATTGTATACACCAACTGTAAGGAATAATTCAACACCTGCCTGCCATACTTTATCAGCTAATTCATCATCAGATGGTACAGGAGTGCTTAAGTCAGCTTTGATACCATATTTTTTCACTAATTTTTTAACAGTGCTCATTAATTTTTTAACGTACTGTTTTTCTTCCATAAGCTCACCAGTCTGAGCTCTTTCCATAACTTCCCACATTCTAAATGCCATATCGTTTAACCTCCAATACTCTACAAGTTATATTATTTGCTAATTAATTTGTTTGCTAATTTAACTGCATCAGAAGCAGATTCAGACCAGTTAGCGCCGATAGATTCAGCCCACTGTGGAGATGTTGGAGCGCCACCAACCATGATCTGGAATTTGCCTTCTAATCCTCTGTCTTTTAACATCTGGATTACAGCTGTAGCACCTGGCATTGTGGTTGTCATTAATGCAGAAACGCCGATAATGTCAGCTTCTTTTTCTACTGCTGTGTTAACGTAGTCAGCTTCAGCAACATCTTTTCCTAAGTCAACAACATCGAAACCATCAGCTAACAATACAGTTGCAACGATGTTTTTACCGATATCATGCATATCGCCTCTAGCTGTACCAAGTACGATAGTACCTTTCTTCTGATTGTTTCCAGAAGCTTCAAGTACTGGGGAGAAGATGTCCATAGCGCCTACCATAGCGTCTGCAGACATGATCATTTCTGGTAAGAAGATTTCCATAGCTTCGAACTGATCACCTAAAACTCTCATAGTATCAGTTAAAGCTTCGATAACTGGTGCCAGGTCCTGTCCCGCATCAACAATCGCCTGAGCGTATTCAGCAGCATCATCCTCGTCGCCGTCCATGATTGCTTCACACAATTTCTTGGTATTTTCTTCCATAATTAATTATCCTCCTTAATTATATGATTTTTTATTTTTAAGTAAAATTTAAATTTTACTTATTCACAGTTTCTGTCGACCGGTCTTTGTCAACCGCTTTTTTCTAATTTCTTTGCTGTTTTCCCTATCGACAACCTTACTTTATTACATCATCGTCTATAAATCGTCTAAAGACGTCTATGTTTTTATCAGATTCACCAGAAAAATCGTCAATTTATAGATTCTTTTTATTTATTCTCCCTTGCATGCCCCTGATTTTGCTTTTTTGAGTTGTCAAATTGCTTTTTTTCGCTATAATATAGACAGAATGATATCCAAAAACACAAAAACTAATATCACTCTATGGAGGAATTATGATACTCACTTGTCAGAACATTACGAAATCATTTGGAGGCGATCTTCTTATTGATAACGCCTCCTTTCATATTGAAGAAAGAGAAAAAGCCGCACTCATCGGAATAAACGGTGCAGGAAAATCGACTCTTTTGAAAATCATTATGCAGGAGATGTCCGCCGATAACGGAGAGGTAATCCTTGCCAAAGGCAAATCCATCGGGTATCTGGCACAGCATCAGGAGCTGAACGATTCTCACACTATATATGAAGCGCTCTGGGAAGTAAAAAAGCATATCTTTGCTATGGAAGACCGGCTTCACGAAATGGAAGAAGAGATGAAACATCTCTCCGGCCAGCCTTTAGACGATCTTATGAACAGCTATTCCCGGCTCACACAGGAATATGAACGGGAAAACGGTTACGCCGCCAGAAGTGAGATCGTTGGTGTCTTAATCGGACTGGGATTTGAAGAAAACGAATTCAACAAACCGGTAAATACCCTTTCCGGCGGGCAGAAAACGCGGGTGGCCCTGGGCAAACTGCTGCTCTCCCAGCCAGACATCATTCTCCTGGACGAACCCACCAACCATCTGGATCTGAATTCCATCCGATGGCTGGAAACTTACCTGATCAACTATAAAGGTGCTGTACTCATCGTCTCCCATGACCGTTATTTTCTGGACCGGGTCGTCACCAAAGTCATTGAAATGGAACATACCAAAGTTTCTGTTTTTATGGGCAATTACTCTGCCTACAGTGAAAAGAAAGCTATCGTACGCAGAGCTCAATACCAAGCATACATCAAACAGCAGCAGGAAATCAAGCATCAGGAAGAAGTAATTGCCAAATTAAAACAATTTAACAGAGAAAAAAGTATCCGACGGGCAGAAAGCCGGGAGAAAATGCTGGACAAAATAGAAGTTCTGGACAAGCCGCAGGGAGAGGATACCCCCATGCACTTTACACTGGAACCCCGCATTGTCAGTGGAAATGATGTGTTAGAAGCCGAACACCTCAGCAAGTCCTTTGACGGCCGCACTCTTTTTCAGGATCTGAGTTTCTCTGTGAAGCGGGGAGAACGAATCGCCATCATCGGTGACAACGGAACCGGAAAAACTACTATATTAAAGATACTGAATCAGGTTCTCTCACCGGATACGGGGACATTCCGTCTGGGAAGCAAGGTACAGATCGGATACTACGATCAGGAGCATCATGTTTTGCACATGGACAAAACTATTTTCCAGGAAATATCCGACGCGTATCCAAAACTTACCAATACACAGATCCGCAATGTACTGGCTGCTTTTTTGTTTACCGGCGATGATGTGTTTAAGCTGATCCAGTCTTTAAGCGGCGGAGAACGGGGACGTGTATCTCTGGCAAAGCTTATGCTTTCGGAAGCCAATTTTCTGATTCTGGATGAGCCTACCAATCATCTGGATATTATGTCAAAAGAAATACTGGAGCAGGCACTGACGAATTATACCGGAACGGTACTCTATGTATCCCATGACCGTTACTTTATCAACCAGACAGCCACCAGAATTTTAGAATTAACCAATCAAAACCTGGTAAACTATATCGGCAATTATGATTATTACCTGGAAAAGAAAGAAGAACTGACACAGATTTATGCTCCCGTGCACACAGATGAGGCACCTTCTGAAATGGAAAATGACTCTGTTTCCAAACTGGACTGGAGACAGCAAAAGGAAGAACAGGCCCGTCAGAGAAAAAGAAAAAATGATCTCAAAAAAGTAGAGACTGAAATTGATGCACTGGAACAGAGAGATGCTGAAATTGATGCAGAAATGGAAAACCCGGAGGTAGCTACAAATGTAGCCGAATGCGTCAAGCTGAGCAACGAAAAATCCCAGATCGCCCAACAACTGGAAATCCTGTATGAAAAATGGGAAGAACTGGCAGAATAACAGATCACTTTTACGGCGGCATCGGCAAAAAGGCTGATGCCGCTCATTTTTACTGTTCCAGAAATCGATGCAGCTGAAATACACCCCATCCCTGCATATTATGAGGATAGCCCATGTCCAGTGCGGTATCTTTCAGCCTGCGCTTAATATCTAGATTTGACATCTGCGGATACTGTTCCAGCAGCACAGCAATCGCGCCTGAAATCATAGGGGTAGACATAGAAGTACCGCTTTTCGCAATATATCTGTTATTTTTCATATCCGTACCACAGGAAATGATCCGACTGCCGGGAGCCACAATATCCGGCTTGCAAACGCATTGACAGGTGGGACCTCTTCCGGATATTTTCTGATTCTGCAGCAGCATATCGCTGGATCCTACGGTAATCACCTTGCGGCTGCTTCCCGGGGCTGTAATGGTGCCCGCTCCCGGGCCCATATTGCCTGCAGCGGTAACAATAATTACCCCTTCATCCCATAACTGTTCCACTGCACGAATCAAGTCTTCGTGGGACTCCTTCTCTTTTTGTGTGGTGCCTACCGATATATTGACAATACGGATATTATAGTTTTCCCGATTTTCCCGCACCCAGCGAAGGGCTTCCAGTACATGTGCCTTACTGCCGTTTCCTTTATGGTCCAATACCTTTAAAGCAATGATCTTACATTCCGGGGCTACACCCTTGTAAATCCCGCGGGATCCCATCCCATTTCCTGCTGCAATACCTGCAACATGCGTTCCGTGACCATTATCATCATAGGGTTGTTTTCTTCCATATATAAAGTCCCAAAATGCAAGAATACGATGATCGAAATCTATATGGGGAAAAATACCGGTGTCCAAAAACGCGATACCAACATTTTTGCCTGTATACTGCTTCATATTCCATAATCCTTATTAAACTACTCATTATAGAATATTCCGATACTGACAAAAAGTCCTTTCTACAGCATATACAAATACACCATAATCGGCATGGTAACAATACACACAAAAGTTGATACGATATTAACTGCACTGGCATACCGGGCATCTCTTCCGTATACCTGTGCCATCTGTGTTACCGTAGAAGCCGGAGGCGTCATGGCTGCCAGCAAGGAAACCAGCAAAATCGTTCTTCCATTTTCAGCCAGCCGGTACAGTCCACTGTATTTCAAAACAAAAAGCATAATCATGGGAAATACCAGCATCCGCAGCGTCATAATAAAGTAAATCCTGCGGTTCATCAGTATTTCTTTTAATTTCACATCTGCAATCAGCATGCCGATCACAAACATACTTGCCGGCGCCACCATAGCACTGACAGAGCTCACCGTATCTGCAAGAACTTTTGGCAGACGGATTCCTGTAAAAAACAATACCATTCCCACACCGATGGCAAGCATGTTCACATTGCCTAATACTTTTTTTACCTCAAAGCCCTTTTCTCCGGACAGCATAGACCGGCAATGACTCCACAGTAAAATAAGCTGCACGCTGATAAAAGCACAGGAATAAATCACCCACTCTTCTCCCAGGACCACGGTCACAATGGGCACGATCAGATTGGCTGCATTGGAATAGATAACAGAGGCCTTCTCTACCTCATCTAATTTACACAGTTTCCCCAAAGGATAGATCAACACCAGTAAAATCACATGGATCAGTACCGCTGCCAAAAAAGCAAGCAATAGCCCATGCACCGTTTCCGAGGAATACTCTACCTGAAAAGAATTTATAATGACACACGGCATAACCAGATATAAAACCACCATAGAGATTCCTTTACTTTCTTCTCCCTTGATCAGGCGGGTTTTTACCAGAATATACCCCATCATGATCATAAGGAACATGGATACGATCTGTTTAAACAGCAACAGGCTAATCTGCATTTTTCTTTCTTCTTTCTATATTATTATTGTAAAATCTTCTTTGTCAAAACGCTATTATCATAACCGCTTTCCTCCTGCGATGCAATACTATTTCTATTTTTCGTCTGAATTCTTTTTCTCTTACATAAGATAAAGCAACAACGGAAAAGGGATTCTTTTATGCCATCACAAACAGAAATGATTCTTTCCCAGAAATATGCCGATTTTATACTCCCCTACAGTCCGAATTTTCTTCAGGAATTTCAGGAAGAAGGCGGGCAGCTTTTTGACCGGTATTACGGGATGATCCATCTTCCTTTGGGTATCGCCAATCTGGAAGAATATCTGGAAGAATTACGTTATGCTTCCATCCCCAAACTATTTACTTTACTGGATACCGTGAGCCTGGAAGCATCCGGCATCCTTCAGGTACAGACACAGCCGGCTCTGCAGCTCACCGGAAAAGATGTCATCATCGGCTGCATCGATACAGGAATTGATTATACCCATCCCGCCTTTCGCACGGCTGCGGGCAAAAGCCGTATCCTTACTATATGGGACCAAACCATTCAGGATGGACCAGCCCCTGCCGGGCAATATATTGGCACGGAATACACAAAAGAGCAAATACAGGCTGCATTGGATTCTGACGATCCGCTGAACATTGTCCCTTCTGTAGACGAAAACGGCCATGGCACTTTTCTTGCCGGCGTGGCTGCCGGTTCTCCCAATCCCACTCAGGATTTCACCGGTGTTGCTCCTGATGCGGATATTATCATGGTAAAACTGAAAGAAGCCAAAAATTATTTAAAAGACTTTTTTTACGCTAACGGAGAAGTCCCTGTTTATCAGGAAACGGATATTATGCTGGCTGTCCGTTATCTTCGGGAATGTGCCATTCGTTTTTCCCGGGCTCTCATCATCTGTATCGGCCTTGGAACGAATCAGGGCTCTCACAGCGGACAATTTCCTCTGGGAAATATGCTAAATGCCTTTGATCAGTTCCCTGCTATTCACATTGTCTCCGCCGCCGGCAACGAAGCCGGCAAAGCACATCATTATTATGGCAATTCTGAATTTTCCTCAATGCCGGATACCGTGGAAATATTAGTTCCGGAAAATACCAGAGGCTTCACTGCAGAACTATGGGGAACTGCACCGGATATTTACTCTGTGGGATTTGAAGCACCTTCGGGAGAGGCGGTGCCCCGTATTCCGTCCCGGCTGCAGTATCAGCAAAACATTGATTTTATTCTGGAAAAAACAAAGATTTTTATCAGTTCCGAATCCGTATATACACTCTCCAATTTTCAACTGATTTTTATGCGTTTTACCGATCCTTCACCGGGCATATGGAAAATTTCTGTCTATGACGGAGGAACCGGAATCCATAATTACCATCTGTGGCTTCCCATCACTGGCATGACTGACCCGGATATTACCTTTTTAAGGCCTAATCCGGATACCACGCTTACGGATCCCGCCAATGTTGGAAATATCCTGACCACCAGCACCTATAATGCTTACAACAACAGTCTGTTCTTAAACTCCAGCCGGGGGTATACCACCCTGGGATCCATCAATCCGGATTTTGCATCCCCCGGAGTGGATGTTTTTGGCCCTGTTCCGGGAAACCGATACGGGCGAAAAACAGGTGCTTCCGTAGCCGCCGCCATTGCTTCGGGCGCTGCCGCTTTGCTGACACAATGGGGACTTTCCCGTACTCCTCCGAGAACGTTTACTACCTCTGAATTAAAAACATTGATCATCCGCGGTGCCGAACGAGCCTCTGACAAGCTTTACCCCAATCGGGAATGGGGCTACGGCACTTTAGATATTTATCAAATTTTCACCAGTTTTTTCACAAAATGAGTCACGCAATTTTGCTTTTCACATAAGATGAAGTGTAAAGAAAATTATTTGGAGGATTTAACATGAGTGATTTAGCTGCTACAAACTGTGGTTGCGGATGTGATGATAACTGTAATGGAGGATGCGGACGTTCTTTATTTGGCGGTGATTCCTGTCAGTCTATTATCTGGATCCTGATTCTTCTCTCCTGCTGCGGCGGTTCCGGCTGGGGTATGGGACACAATGACGATTGCTGCGGATGCGGCAACAACAGCTGTCTGTGGATCATCATCTTACTGTTCTTCTGCAATGGAGGATGCAACTGCTAAAGGTAAGGCATCAGGGGGTTGTGTTTAACAACCCCCATTTTTATCGCCTTTATGCTGACCGCGTTTCAAAGATCGTTCCATCTGGAATTTTTTCTTATTCTCACGTTCATCTTTTAAACGCAGACATTCCAGATCAATTTCATAAATAGTATTATCTTCTATCATTAATTTGGTCTTTTTACGATCCATAACAAATCTCCTAACCTTAAGTTTTCTGATATATCATATGAATCTTTTTTACATTTGTCATAACTGCTGTTTTTCTTTCATAAGTTTTACAAAATATGGAGAATCATCTGTATTATGGAATCTACCCCTATATTGGATCAAATGGTTTCCGGAGAAAATATCCGGATTATGAAAGCGGCTCTCCCTTATCTGCCTCCGCAGGGGCAGCGTCTTTTATCTGTCATGGCCAAAATAATGGAATTAGAAAATACGCTCACTATATTTCATCATTCATCCGCAGAAGACATGTGTATCTGCTCTGCACCCGCCTCTGTCAACCCCGTGGATATGCTGAAAGATATTCAGGCTCAGTGCAGTGAAGCCACAAAAGAACGAATCGATCAGATTATCAACGTATATGTCATGCTGCAGATCATAGAGCTGTCACAGGAAAGCAGTACATAAGGAGGGATACTTTGGATCATAAGGAAGAATCAAACAACGAAATGAATACACAGGAAACGAACAAATCAAACAACTGGATGCATCATCCCAATCTGTCAGGCATGGATCCCGCCAAACTGGCTATGCTTCAGTCCCTTGCCAATCAGGGAAGTCAAAAAAGTCAGGCGGATATGCTGCCATTTCTCATGAGCATCATGTCCGGCAGTACCGGAAACGGCATGCACTTTTCCTCTGACGAGATGAGCCGTATTATAGAAGTATTAAAAATCGGAAAATCACAGGAAGAAATTGCCCGGATGGATAAAATGCTCAATCTGCTCCGTATCATGCGGTAACGTATCTAAAGCAAAAAGCGCATAAAAGAATGCCCGCGGCGAAAACTATCTTTCACCGCAGGCACTCCTTATGGGTAAAGTTTTAATTTCTTACTTCTGGTAAATAACACCGTCTCTGCCATCGCAGACTGCATCATAAATAACCTGATACAGTTTCATTGTGTTCACACAATCATGGATGGAAGCGATGGGTTCTCTCTGTTCTCTGACAGCAGCAACAAATTCACGCATGGCGAATCCATCTCCCGTCAGTTCCACACTTCTCTCATCCCGATAGTTTTCTGTGAACAGATTCTGTTCCTTCGTATAATACTTAACATTCCATGGACTTTCAATAATCACATATTCTCCCTGTCCTGTCAGTTCGATACGGTCATAATTTCTCCACCAGATTCTGTTGCTGGTCAGCTGCAAAGTTCCTACGGCTCCGGATTCAAATTGAACAGCCAGTGCGTTGCTGCTCTCTCCCTCCCACTCATTATGAAACAATGCCATCTGTTTTACTTCGCCGCATAAGTAACGGGCCAGATCCAGATGATGTGGTGTAAAATCCAGCAAATATGCATGTACGGTATCTTTGTAGGGAGATCCATGACGATAAACTAATCTATCCTTATAGGTACCGGTACAAAACGAAAAAGAACCCTGGGTCAGCTTTCCAAATTTAGGCTGCTCCATAATCTTCTTTGCCATCCGCACGCCGTAACTAAATCTGGTTTCAAAGTTAACCATAACCCGTCTTCCCGTCCGCGCTGCTACCTCCGATAATTCCACTGCTTCTTCGTAGGTAATGGTAGGCGGCTTCGGCATAAAGATATCATACCCTGCTTCCATAGCTTCAATGGAAATTCTCTGTCTGGCTTCCCCTGGCTGCAGCTGAATACAAATTGCCTCCAGATCTTCCTTTTCCCACATTTCCTTATAATCTAAGTAATAATTTCCATTGGCAAATCGATCTGCCATAAGCTTTGCACGGTCCTCGTCCAGATCGCAAATGGCTTTCACGTCAAACTCCGTTATATACAGCGCGGGCAGCACAGCAAAACTGGCCATATCTCCTGCTCCGATAAATCCCAGCTTCACAGGAGACCAATCCCTATACTCCATACTCCAGCTGGTCTCAAATAAATTTTGTTGTTGTGGCATAACTTTTATCCTTTCCGATGTCTTACTAAAATTCTGGTACTTCTATTTTTTCTCCATGATTCATGGCAGAATGATGAGACAAAATTCCGGCTGCCGTCCAGTTTGCCGCTACCGCTGCGCTTACTCTGGCCGGACGGTTTTCAAGAATTGCTGAAATGAATTCTTTTACCAAATGCGGATGGGAACCGCCATGTCCGTCACCCTGGATAAAAGAGACATGCTGGTCATCAATAATCTGATTCCGCAGACTGTATTTTGCAATTTCTTTTGGAAGCATAGAATCCGTATCCGGCACTTCTACTCTTCTGGCATCTTCATAACCTGTATAAATAACCGGATGTTCGCCTGCAATCTGTTCCCATTCAAAGGAAGATTGGGATCCATACACATCAAAGCTTTCACGATACTGTCGGATCGTATCAAATAAGGATCTGGTCACTTCTGCAACCACATCGGAATCCTCAAAAGTAAGCTGTGTACTCTCAGCTGCAAACGGAGAATTATACTGAGGAATATAGTCTTCGCGAATTCTGCCGGATCCATAGCAGCGAACGGACTGAATTCTCTTACCCACCATATCTGCCACCGGTGCAATGGCATGTGTTCCATAATACATAGGCGGGAATCCATACCAGTAAGACGGCCATCCCGGCAATCCCATATTCTGCTGATGAGATCCTCTCACAAACTGGATTCTGCCCAATTCACCCTGATCTCGCATCTGCTGTACATACAAATACTCTCTTGTAAACACGGATGTTTCCATCATCATATATACTTTTCCGGTTTCACGTTCCAGTTTTACGATCTCTGCACATTCTTCTACTGTTAAAGCCATAGGTACTGTACATGCAACATGTTTTCCTGCTTTCAGAGCTTTGATCGCCATGCTGGCATGATCTGCAATCTCTGTATTAATATGCACCGCATCAATTTCAGGATCCTCTAACAGCTTTTCAAAATCTGTATAACGTTTCGGAATCTGAAACTCATCCGCAAATGCATTCAGCTTTTCTTCATTTCTTCTGCATACCGCATAACACTCTGCAAATTCGTAGTCCTGATAAATTGGAACAAATTCAGCGCCAAATCCAAGACCAACAACTGCAACTTTTACCTTTTTCTCCACAATATATACCTCCTTATAAATTCACGCAAATTCATAAATCGTTTGACGTTAATCGTTTTCATAAGTATTATATCGCAGGGTAAGAGAAAAAGTCAAGCACATTCTCATTTGACTTTACGGCTTATATTTGCTACTATGAATGAAAAAGTTAAGGAGATTTTTGACCCTATATGAGCGTTACAATTAAAGATATCGCAAAACTAGCTAATGTCTCACCGGCAACCGTATCCCGGGTGTTGAATAACAACACCGGTTTTATCAGCGAAGCTACCAAGCAAAAGGTTCTTCGGATTGTGAAAGAACAAGGCTATACTCCCAATCCTTTAGCACGTTCCCTGGTTACCCGCCAGTCTTATACTCTCGGTGCGATTGTCCCCGATATTTTAAATCCCTTTTTCAGTGAACTGATCCGCGGCGCAGACGATACCGCGCAAAAACTAGGCTATAGTCTGATTCTCTGTAATTCAGATGACAACCCTGAAAAAGAAAAAAAACATATTCAGTTTCTGTCTCAGCGGGCTGTAGACGGAATCATTCTGGCCAGCGGATCTGTTCAGACGGACAGTGCCTATCTTGACAGTTTTCATATTCCTGTCATTTCTATTGACCGTATGATGCCTCAGTGTGACTCCCTGGTTGCTTCGGTCAGCACAGATCTTGAACAATGCGGCTACCTGCCTGCTGCCCATTTCATTCAGCAGGGCCATACACAGATTGCATTTTTATGCGGCCGTAATACTTATGAAGGCAATCAAAAGCGTTATAAAGGATATTGCAATGCACTAAAAGAAGCGAATATTCCTCTCCGGGAAGAACTGATAAAATTCAGAGGCTTCTCCCACGATGCGGGATACCAGATGACCAAAGAGTTATTGGAGCAAAAAGTATCCTTTACCGCGGTCAGCGCCATGAGTGATATGCTTGCCCTGGGTGCCATGAAAGCGCTTCGCGAAGCGAATGTACGCATCCCGGAAGACTGTGCAGTGATAGGCTGCGATGACGTATTCCTTTCAGAAATGCTAACGCCGCCTCTTTCTTCCGTAAGAAGAAACAATTATGACCTGGCGGTAAAAGCTGTCGAACTAATCGTGTCTGCAATCCGTCAAAAGGAATATCACTATTCAGAAGTTATTTTCCCGCCGGAATTAATCCTTCGTAAAACCACATAAATGACAATAAAGTGCCCTGTCTCTCAATCACGAATGACAGGACACTTTATTTGTACTTTTTTATTTCTTTCCACCATTTGCCCAAAGGACGGCCTTATTCTCTAACTTGGCAAAAATTGCATTCACCACCAGCGCTAATCCTGATACCAGAATAATTCCCCAGATAATCTTCGGCATATGATACATTCTCATACCTTCAAATAATATATTTCCCAATCCGCCTGCATTGATCAAACCTGCCATCGTTGCAATTCCTGTTGTACTAACTGTTGCAATACGCAGACCCGAAATCAGATATGGCAGCATAATAGGGAAATAGATCATCTTCATAATCTGTTTATTGTCCAGACCCAGGCCTGCCGCCGCATCTCTGACAGCTCCCGGAATTGCATTTCGTGCTGTGGTGATATTACGCAACAGCAAGATCAGATTATAGGCTGTCATACCTATAATTGCAGTCCCTTTGCCCAATCCGAAAAGTGGAATCATAAGGGAGAATAACGCAATGCTGGGAATGCAGTAAATCAACAGCAAAACGGAATATATAATATGATAAAGCGCCTTATATCTGCTAATAATAAGGCTGATAAGCAATGCCAGAGGCGCGGAAATGAGCAGCGTAATTATAACCAACTGAAGATGCTCTAATAACGCCATGAGCAATTTATCATAATAACGTATTGTATAATCCAGCATCAAATCTCTCCTATCAGTTTTAATTCATCACAAAAGATATTTCCTTCATATTGGCCATCCCGATATACCGCAACTTTTTCGGCACCGGTCAACACATCATTCAGGACAGCATCCATTGCATCATTCCAGTCTACTCTTACCTCAGCAGGAGTATCTTCTTTGTGCAGTAATTCCGGGAAATCTAAAACTTTAAAGAATTTTAATTTTTTTACCGGAGTGTCAGCCCGGAACAAATCTTTAATATAAGAATTTTTCGGATGGAGGATCAGGTTTTTAGGTGTATCAAACTGCTGGATCCGACCTTCACTGATAACCAGCACACGAGTGCCCAGACTAATTGCCTCCTGTAAATCGTGAGTAACGAATAAAATGGTTTTCTTAAATTCTTTTTGAATCTGCATCAGTTCCTTCTGCAGTTCTTTACGGGTTACAACATCAAGGGCACCAAAAGGCTCATCCATAAGCAGCACTTTAGGATTGGAACATAAAGCTCTTGCAAGACCTACTCTTTGCTGCTGACCACCTGATAACTGCCAGGGGTGACGTTTTTTGAATTCATCTGTATTAGGCAGCTGTGCCAACTCCAATAATTCAGACACTCTATCCTGGATTTTTTTTGAATCCCATCCCATGATCTTAGGAACAATACCAATATTATCTGCAATATTCAAATGTGGAAAAAGACCTACCTGCTGTATCACATATCCCATATTTCTTCGCAGTTCCAACACATCAGCTTCCGCTACGTCTTTACCGTCAAAAAGAATTTTGCCTTTCGTTGGATCTAATAAACGGTTTGCCAATTTAATCAATGTAGTTTTTCCTGAACCAGAATTACCTAAAATAGTGATAAACTCTCCTTCGTCTACAGAAAAATTAATATTGGAAAGAGTAGGGGATTTCTGATTTTCATACTGCAGGTAAACTTCATGAAATTCTAATATTTTGCCCAAAGGATGACCTCCTAACTATTAATGTCCTAGAATGTGGCGTCAAAGAACTCTTTGGCTACTTCTTCCGGCTCTCTTTTATTAATATCAACTTCAGCATTTAATTTCTGCATCGTTTCATTATCTAATACTGCAGAAACTGCATTTAACGCTTCAGCAATTTTCTCATCTTTTTCCAGGGTATCCTGACGAATTACCGGAACAATATTATAAGGCGGCCATGCTTTTTTATCATCTTCCAGTAAAACCATAGAAGGATCAGTTAACTGTCCGTCAGTTGTAAATGCGATGATAAGATCTGCTTCGTCATTGTTAATCAGTTCATATTTAATTGCATTGTCAAAATATTCTACAGACTTAAATGCAAACTCGCCATATGTATTGATCAGTGCCGGCATACCATCTGCATTTTCTTCAAACGCACCCTGTGATGCAAAACGTACTTCGGATGCATTTGCCTGCAGATCAGAAATTGTCTTAATATTATACTTTTCACTAACTGCTGCAGAGATAGCTAATCCCTGAGAGTTGCTTGCCTCTGCAGGATTCAGCAATGTCAGATTAAACTGTTCTTCATACTCAGATTTTACATGGTCGTAAACTTCCTGAGGATCCGTCATCATATCTTCCTGCAATACATTCAAAAGACAAGTTCCCGTATATTCAGGATATACATCCAAATCGCCCTCAACCATAGCCGGCTGTGTTACATTTGTACCGCCAAGATTAAACTTCCGTTCTACCTCAAAGCCCTCTTTTTCTAATGCCAGAGCATACAATTCAGCTAAAATAAAGGACTCTGTAAAATCTTTAGATCCTACTGCAATCTTTGTAGCTTCAGATCCGCCGGATCCACCACATCCTACTAAGGCAGAAACAGCAAAAACAACTGCCAATGAAATACTAATAAAACGTTTTAACATAGTAATTACCTCCCTGTATACTTATGTTCCAAATGTTTTTGTACAATACCTAATATAGCCTCTGATCCAAATGCCATTATGGTGATCAAAATACTGCCAATTAGGACTAACGTCATATTATTGATTACTAATCCTGTCATAACATAACGCCCCAGACCACCGGCACCCATTAAAGCTGCTATGGTTGCAACTGTTACGGCATCTACAACGGCAGTCCTTACTCCAAGAATTATAAAAGGAACTGCTATTGGTAATTGAATCCGAAATAAGATCTGCCGATTCTCCAGCCCCAAACTGATTGCACTTTCTATCGTGGCGGGTGGTATGTTTTTAATTCCTGCATAAGTATTAATTAATATGGATGGGATCGTAAGCAACGTCAGTGTACAAAGTGCCGGAAACGCACCTGTGCCCATAATCGGCATTGCCACTACAAGTAAAGCAACACCCGGAATCAGACGCAAAAAGCTAAAAAAATTAATTAACCTATCAATATTAATTTGTTTCATGGAACTAATAATACAAATGCAGAGGGAAATCGCCAATCCCAGTAATACAGCCACGCCGGACAGCACAATATGCTGTTTTAATGCCAGCAGAATTTCTCCTTGATTCTCTGCAAAATATGCAAGTAATTTTTCCAATGTGCATATCCTCCATTTTTAGTTGAATAACCTATACTATTCTTGACAATAAAAATACCCCATAGTATAATATAGCTACTGAAAACGTTTTTTATAAATCATTTTACCTTATAAAAACGTTTTTAGCAAGTACTTTTTTAATATCCGAAAGGAGTTTTTTGTATGAAACGCATACCTATTATCATTGATGTAGATACTGGAACAGATGATGCCATCTGTATCACCTCTGCATTATTAAATCAGGAACATCTGGATATCAAAGCCTTTACTACTGTCTGTGGAAACGTATCTCTGGATAAAACCAGCCGCAACACTCTGAATATCGTAGAATATCTGGGCGAGAAGCATCCGGTAGCCTTAGGCGCCGCTCAGCCGCTGGTTCAGAAACTCGTATTTGCCATCAGTCACGGCTCTACCGGATTAGGAGATGTACAGATTCCTCAGTCCGGACGCCCGTTTCTCGAGGAACCTGCATGGGAAGTCATGTATCACCACGCATTGCAGGAACAGGGAGAACTGGAACTGCTGGCAGTGGGACCGCTGACAAATGTTGCTCTGGCAATCCGCAATCATCCCGATATCGTTCCGTTGATCCGAAGAATTACCATCATGGGCGGATGCCTGGTGGGCGGCAACATGACTCCTACCAGTGAATTTAATATTTATAACGACCCGGAAGCAGCAAAAATTGTTTTTGAATCCGGCATTGAGATGAATATGATCGGTCTGGACGTAACATTAAAGCCTTCTCTTCCTGAGTATGTAGTGGAAGCAGTTGGAAAGCTTTCCTCTCACCATGGGGATCTGGTAACACGTATTTTTTCTTTTATGAAGAGAAGAGCTGTAGAATATGGCGGAGACGCTCCCAATCTTCACGATGTTATCGCATTGGCTGCCATCCTGAAACCTGAGATGTTCACCATGAAAGATTACTATATAACCGTGGAATTAAACGGTGATCTGACAAGAGGCATGACCGTAGCTGATTTCAGAAATGTATCGGAAAAGCAACCGAATGCACATGCTGCCGTTGATATTGACATTAATCAGTTCTGGGCGTGGTTCATAGAAACTATGCAGTCATCTGAACACAAATAAGATACGGATTATTATTTGAGTTTACAAACCGCCTCGCCTGTGCCATGCCACAAAACAGGACGCTCCTTCTCAGCTGGCCTTCAAGACGCACTAAGGCTTTCAGGAAAGCCTTCAAGCCTAAGTGCTTACTAGACGTCGGATCTTCTAACTCGCTTCCACAAATATTTTTTGCATAGCATAGGCAGAGCGGTTCTGGCAACCCGAAAGATAATTTCTCCTATTGGTACGGGTATCCGGCAGATATCATCTGTCGAGAAGAAGTGGTTTTGGTTTTGACCAGCCATTACCGTCCGGTATAGCAAAAGTTCTGCTCCTTCTGGGCAAATGCATAGGGAAAGCGCGCCTGAAAATCCTGTGCCTAGTATACTCTTAGGCTCGAAGGCTTTCCTGAGAGGCTTAGATGTATCTTGGCACATAGTTGAAGGGAAGGGCCCTGTATTTGCCCAGAAGGAGCAGAACTATTACAATACAAAACAATAAGTAGACAAAGAAAGACCACAGATGATTTTTCCTCCATGCATCTGTGGTCTTTCTTTTTCTCTTTATTTGTTATAATTTTCTAAAATACAATCTCTTAAAAGAACCAATGCAGCTACTACTGCCTGATCCCGGATCTTCGCCCGGTTGCCGTTAAAATGGTACTCCTGTACTCTCGTTTCCCCTTTCAGGCAACAGCCAATAAATACGGTTCCTACCGGTGTCTCTTCTGTTCCCCCATCCGGTCCCGCCAATCCGGTTACGGATACGGATACATCTGATCCTGTTGTAAAGTTGCCGCCTTTTGCCATCTCTTTTGCACATTTTGCGCTGACTGCGCCGTCCGTCTTTAACGTGATTTTTTTCACCATCATAAATTTCTTTTTGGCTTTATTGGAATAGGTCACAAATCCCTGTTTTAATACCTCAGAGGCACCGGCCACATTTACAATCCGGGCAGCTAAAGCACCTCCGGTACAAGATTCTACCGTAGTCAGTTTCAGTTTCTGATCTCTCAGTAAATCCACTACAGCTGCTTCCAGCGTTTTATTTTCATCTGTAGTATAAATATGTTTGCCGAAGCGCAGCTTCAATTCGCGCACCACCGGTTTGATCAGTTTTTTCGCTTCTTTTTCATTCTCAGCCTTCGCAGTAACCCGCAAATGCACTTCTGATGTCTTGGCATAAGTAGCAATGGTGGGATTCGTCTGGGCAAGAATCAGATCCTGGATGTCATTTTCCACTCTGCTCTCTCCCATACCACAGATTTTCACAATTTCAGAATAAATCGTTTCCGGCTGCAGTTTACGCAAATAGGGAAAAACCTGTTCTTCAAACAGAGGTTTCAGTTCATTGGGAGGCCCTGGAAGGAGAATCGCCCGCTTTCCCTCTTTTTCCAGAATAAATCCCGGCGCTGTGCCATTGTCATTATCCAACACTAGTGCACCCACAGGAACCATAGCCTGTTTCCAGTTATTGCTGGTGATCACATGATCCGGTTTGTCCTTGGCATAATTCTCCATATACTTCTGAATACGTTCTCTGGTATGAGGATCTTCTACCAGTTCCATTCCCATCACTTTTGCCGTGACTTCTTTTGTCATATCATCCTGTGTAGGACCCAGACCGCCGCACAGAATCACAATATCTGACCGATTCAAAGCGGTGCTGATCACATCCGTCATACGTGCTTCATTGTCACCCACCACCGATTGATGATACATGGATAATCCCAGCTGGGCACATTTTTCGGCCAGATACGCGGCATGGGTATTCACAATATTTCCGAGTAAAAGTTCTGTTCCGACACATACTATCTCAACAATCATAATTACCTCCTGGCAAGCCCGTTCTAATCCTGCATACTGATAACCTGTTTATTCTGTAAAATATAATCTGCTAAAGATACAACGGTCAAAATCAAAGCAATCCATACAAAAGCTGCCTCTAAAATATCAAAAATACCGCTCATATCTATAATCAGCAGAATAATCATAATCATCTGTGACACGGTTTTAAACTTGCCCCAATAACTGGCAGCGATCACGATTCCGTTATCGGATGCGATCAGACGGAATCCGCTGATAATAAATTCTCGACTGATAATAATAATTACGATCCAGGCTGCCAACTGTCCTGTCTGCACAAAACAAATCAGTGCAGAACATACCAGAAGCTTATCTGCCAATGGATCCATAAATTTACCAAAATTCGTAACTAAATGATCTCTTCGTGCCAGATAACCATCTAAAAAATCGGTCAGGCTGGCAACCACAAATAATATCAGGGCAATCCATTTGCTGGCACTGCCTGCAAAATCACTCATCATAAATACCACAAAAAAGGGGATCATTGCCATACGCAAACATGTCAGTTTATTCGGTGTATTCATCTTCTAATTCTCCTATCAAATCATATTCCAGTGCGCCGGTTACCACTACTTTAGCAAAATCTCCGGACATCAGCTGTGTATCTGTATTAATAAAAATGTATCCGTCTACATTAGGGGCATCTGCATAGGTTCTGCCCACATAGGCGTTTTCATCCGCTACTTTGCCTTGGATCATCACTTCCAGGAGCTGACCGATCCGTCTGTCTCCTTTTTCCAGGGATATCTCCTGCTGCAGCTCCATTAATTCCGCCTGTCTGTCTTCTTTCACCTCTTCTGGAATCTGATCCGGCATCATGGCTGCCGGTGTATCCTCTTCCTGAGAATAGGTAAAGACTCCCAGACGGTCAAACTCCATCCTGTCGACAAATTCCATCAATTCTTCATGCTGTTTTTGGGTTTCTCCTGGGAAGCCTGTGATCAGAGTCGTACGAAGAATAATATCCGGAATCTCTCTGCGCAATTTCTCTACTATTTCAATTAACTGCTGCTTATTGGTTCTTCTTCCCATACGCTTTAACACTTCATCGCTGGCATGCTGAATAGGAAGATCCAGATAATGACAAATTTTCTTTTCTTCTCTCATGACCGTAATCAGGTCATCATAAATTTCCTCCGGATAGCAATACTGTAATCGGATCCAGCGAATTCCCGGAATCTCACACAGCCTTTGCAGCAAAACATGCAGACATTTTCTGCCGTAGAGATCAGTTCCATACAGGGTGGTCTCCTGGGCAACCAGGATCAGTTCTTTCACTCCCTGTTCCGCCAGATAAGCGGCCTGCTCCAGCAGCCGTTCCATGGGAACGCTCCGGTAATTTCCTCGCAGCTTAGGAATGATACAATACGTACAATGCTTATCGCATCCCTCTGCAATCTTCAGATATTCAAAATGACCTCCCGTCGTGATGACACGCCTGCTGTCTACCTGCGGCAGATAACTGATATCCTGAAACTTTAGATAAGGTTCTGATCCCGCCTTCTCCAAAGCTTCTAAGATTTTCTCATAACTGGTGGTTCCCAGCACCGCATCCACCTCCGGGATCTCCTGCACAATCTCTTCTCTGTAACGCTGTGCCATGCAGCCGGTCACCAGAAGAAACTGACAGTTTCCGGACTTTTTATACTCTGCCATCTCCAGGATTGCCTGTATACTCTCTTCTTTGGCATCATGAATAAAACAGCAGGTATTAATCACGATCACATCTGCCTTGTCTTCCTCATCTGTGATCGTATATCCATGATCCACCAGCATACCCAGCATTTCTTCAGAATCTACCAGATTCTTATCACATCCAAGAGAAATAAAAAACACACTTTTCAACATGCATTTCCCCTTTTTGTCTATGCTTCATAAGCCAAAAGGAGTGTCACCAGCGCGCCACTCCCCATGTTCTTAATCTTCCTCAGTTTTCTCCTCTTCTGGCATGATCTTTACTTTTCCTTCATACAATTCCTGTACTGCAATAGAAAGTGGTTTTTTGCCTTTTCCCGGCACTAACGGCGTCTCCCCTGCAATGATCTGTCTGGCTCTCTTGCTGGTAGCCAGTACAATGGAATACCGGCTGTTTACTAACGGCGCCTCGTCTGTTTCGCTTTCACTGTTTACCGCCTGTAACAATTCTGAATAAGATGGATGTATCATAAATCATTCTCCTTTCTGAAACTCTTCTACTTCTTTTTTCAGCTGTGCTGCAAATGCAGCATTATGATTCATATCCAAATGTCGGCTCTGAATCACCTGATGCATTTCGTCCACGCAGGTTTCCAAATCATCATTGATCAGCAAATATTCATACTGTTCCATGCCCTGCGCTTCTTCTGCTGCCCTTCTCAAGCGCGCTTCGATCATATCTGCAGATTCTGTTCCGCGTCCGATCAAACGTCTCTTTAATTCCTCCACACTGGGCGGTGCGACAAACAAAAGTACCGCACCCGGCACCTTTTCCTTAATCTTCATGGCGCCCTGAATCTCAATCTCCAGGAGAACATCCTTTCCAGCCTCCAGCTGACGCTCCACATATGCTTTGGGCGTTCCGTAATAGTTTCCCACATACTGTGCATATTCCAGCAACGCATCTTCAGCAATCAGCTTTTCAAATGCTTCCTTCGTCTGGAAAAAATAAGAAACGCCTTCTTTTTCTCCCTCTCTCGGCTTTCTGGTCGTCGCCGAAATGGATAATGCGTAATTATCGTACTTTTCAATAAGACGGTTCATAAGCGTCCCTTTTCCTGCACCGGAAAAACCAGATACTACAGCTAATACACCTGCTTTACTCATCAAAATCCCCTCTGTCATCTGCATCATAATAAGAGAAACGTTTGGTAATTGTTTCCGGCTGCAATGCAGACAATACCAAAATATCTGCAGTTGTAACCAGCACCGCCTTCGTCTTTCTTCCCTGTGTCGCATCTACTACGGTGCCATTCTCCTTTGCGTTCTGCACCATGCGCTTTACCGGTGCCGCATCCGGATTCACCACTGCGACAATCTTATCTGTATTGACCACATTACCAAAACCGATATTAATTAATCTTGCCAAAACCTTCTCCTTGTTTACTCAATATTCTGAATCTGTTCCCGGACCTTTTCAATTTCTGTTTTCAAGTCTATGGCAACATTGGATACTTCCATATCATTTGCCTTCGACAAAATCGTATTCGCTTCCCGATTCATTTCCTGTGCGATAAAGTCCAGTTTTCGTCCGATTCCTTCACCCGCTTCCAGCACATTCTTCATGTTATGAATATGGCTCTTTAAACGAACAGTCTCTTCATCGGTACAAATCTTGTCTGCAAACAGAACCACCTCTGCAGCAATACGGCTTTCGTCTATCTGACTGTCTTCCAGCAGTTCCTTTGTTTTATCATACAGCTTCTGACGATACTCAGCCAGTATCTCCGGTGCTCTTTTCTCAATCATCTCTACTTTTTCCAGCATACCGTCCAGCTTCTGGAATAAATCCTTCTTCAGGTTTTCCCCTTCTTTGGTACGTTCCTGTACAAACTGTTCTGCTGCCTGGGAAATCACACGTTCCATCAATGCCCATAACTCCTTCTCATCCATGGTCTGTTCTTCCATAGTCAGAACTTCCGGATATCTGGATAAAGCCACAGCAGTAATCTCATTGGACAGCTGAAATTCATCTGCGATCTGACGAAGATAGGTAAAATACTCTCCTGCCAGTTCACTGTTATACTTTACTGCCATACGATTCTGTGTATAATCTTCATAGGTAATGAAGATATCCACTTTACCTCTCTGCATATAGGTCTTCAACAGATTGCGGATGGAAGACTCAAAAAAACTAAACTTTTTTGGCATCTTAATATTAAAATCCAAATATCTGTGATTCACGGACTTAATCTCTACAGTCATTTTTCTGGTTTCGTCAGAAACTTCTGCCCGTCCAAAGCCTGTCATACTTTTTATCATGATATTCTCTCTTTTCTTTCTCTCCCGGGATGTTATGCTTAATTCTAAACATACAGATTTATTATAATTCATTATCTTATGCATGTCAATTGAAGTAAATAAGGTTTTGTGCTATACTGATCTCTGCAACTGAATGTTCACAGGCAAAAGGAGTTATTTTATGGCATTTGACGGAATTACTGTCGCCAATATCGTCTGGCAGCTCAATCAGACTATCGTTGGCGGAAGAATTAATAAAATCGCACAGCCGGAACCGGATGAACTGCTCATCACCATCAAGAATCAGAAAGAATCCTATCGCCTTCTGATCTCAGCCAGTGCTTCCCTTCCGCTGATCTATCTTACCGATAAGAATAAACCCAGCCCTCTGACGGCTCCCAACTTTTGTATGCTTCTGAGAAAGCACATAGGAAGCGGAAAGATCGTCTCTGTAAAGCAGCCGAGTCTGGAACGGGTGATTGCTATTACCATCGAACACCTGAATGAACTGGGGGATCCCTGTACGAAAACACTCATGGTAGAAATCATGGGAAAACACAGCAACATTATTTTCCTGAATGAAGGCGGCATGATCCTGGACAGTATCAAGCATATCCCGTCTTATGTAAGCTCCGTGCGGGAGGTGCTACCGGGCAGGGAATACTTTATCCCACAGACACAGGAAAAGCAAAATCCGCTTTCTGTAACAGAGGAAAGCTTTTTTGCCTCTGTCTTTAACAAGCCTATGGCCATTGCCAAGGCCCTTTATACTTCCTTTACCGGTCTGAGCCCCGTCATGGGAGAGGAACTTTGCTATCGGGCTTCTATCGACGGAAGTATGGATACTGCTGCTCTTTCGGATTTAGAAAAGATGCACCTGTATCACACATTTCTCCGCATGATGGAGGATGTGACCGCCTGCCAGTTTACACCTAATATTATCTATCGGGATGGAATCCCGGTAGAATATGCAAGCCTTACTCTGCAGCAATACACCGGCCACGAAATTATCAGCTATGACAGCATTTCTCAGGTACTGGAATCTTATTACGCGGCAAAAAACACCATTACCCGCATCCGGCAAAAGTCAGCAGATCTGCGTAAGGTGGTACAGACCGCTCTTGGCCGTAAGCGCAAAAAATACGACCTTCAGGCAAAACAGTTAAAAGATACCGAAAAAATGCAAAAATACCGGATTTACGGTGAATTAATCAATACTTACGGTTACAATCTGGAAGAAGGCTGTAAGTCTTTTACCGCATTGAATTATTATACCAACGAAGAAATTACGATTCCTCTGGATCCCACACTGACGCCTATGGAAAACAGTAAAAAATATTTTGACCGATACAGCAAACTAAAGCGAACCAAAGAGGCGGTAACCGAACAGCTGGCGGACACAGAAAGTGATATCCAGCATCTGGAATCTATTTCCACCGCTCTTGATATGGCACGGGACGAGGCCGATCTGGCCCAGGTAAAGGAAGAACTGATCCAATATGACTATATAAAAAGAAAAGGACCTTCCGGCAGAAAGGTCAAAATCACTTCCAAACCGTTCCACTACCTTTCTTCTGATGGTTTTCATATGTATGTGGGAAAGAATAACCTCCAAAATGAAGAACTTACTTTCAAATTTGCTTCCGGAAATGACTGGTGGTTCCACGCGAAAGGACAGCCCGGTTCCCATGTAATCGTAAAAACCAACGGGGAAGAACTCCCTGACCGTGTTTTTGAAGAAGCCGGCAGGCTGGCTGCCTATTATTCCAAAGGCCGCCAGGCTCCCAAAGTAGAAATTGATTATATACAAAGAAAGCATATCAAAAAGCCAAATGGTTCCAAACCCGGATTTGTGGTATACTACACCAACTACTCTCTTATGATAGAACCGGATATCTCCGCATTAACGGAAATCTTATAGACAGGAAAAGGACCGGTGTACGAATCTTTCATTCGTACACCGGTCCTCTCTTTCTATTCCAGCTTCATGCCTTTTCCAAACAAAACGTCCGCATAACGTTCCAGAGCATATAATATCACCGTTCCAAGTCCCCCTATGGCAATAACCTCACCGATTCCCACGGTAAGCATCAGATAAGGAACCAGATCTTCTACTCCGTAGGCAAACTTAAGAACCCATGGAACAATTATGATATTCGCCAGGACAGGCGGCACACACACCAGCAGCCTGTTCTTTCTTACCAGATAAGAACCCGCCGCCCCTATCAGCGTTGCCAAACTTCCAAAAATCACATCCCAGATCACGGCGCCCCCTATGAAATTGCCCAGCAGACAGCCAATGAACAGTCCGGGGATCGCAGCCGGAGTAAAATACGGAAGCACACACAGGGCTTCAGAAATCCGAAACTGAACCGGGCCAAAGCTGATCGGGGCAAACAGACAGGTCAGCACCACATAAATGGCTGCAATGACTGCAGCATACACCATTTGATACGTTTTGTTGCTTGTTTTTTTCATATTTACTTGTCTCCTTTAGTTTTGTTTTACGAGTGGAAGGTCTCGAACACTCGATTCATTTAACGCCGGGAATCGGCGGCAAGCCCGAAAAAGACCTTGGTTTTAGGGCATTGCAACGAATGACAGTATAACATGATTGAAAAAGAAAAACAAGATTTGTTCCCCATTTCCTTACCTTGCCTTTCCTGATCTGGATATGGTATACTCACAAAGTATACTCTGACACGACAAGATAATGACATAGGAGGTCTTATGAAAATCATTCATGCACGCAAAGCGCATTTAAAGGACATAAAAAAATTATATCTGTCTGCATTTCCCGTACAGGAAAGAAAACCCTTCTGGATTATCAAAAACAGAGCGCAGCAGGGAACGATGGAAATATTACGACTTGAAAAGAATGGATTCGCCGGTCTTGCCATCACGGTACTCTATCAGGATTATGTACTCCTGGATTATTTTGCCATCGACGCATCCCGCCGTGGGGAAGGATTAGGCACAGAAGCCATCCGGCTGCTGCAGAAACGCTACGCGGACAAAAAATTTTTCCTGGAGATTGAAGCGCCGGATCCTACTGCAGCCAATCAGGCACAGCGTGTAAGCAGAAAAAATTTCTATCTGCGAAACGGTCTGGTATATCAAAATCTGACCGTCAAAGTATATGGGGTCGTAATGGAAATTCTGACCACCGGTTTTTCACTGAGCGCCTCTTCCTACCTGGAAATTTATGAAAGAGGAATATCCCCGATGATAGCCAAAACCATATGCATCTTTTCCGATCCCGAAGATTCGAAATAACAGCCCGTATTTTTTACTCTTCCAGTAATCTTCTTAATAAAATATCTTTATTGTTGATAAACATCTCCATAACCTGATAACTGTCTGTTTCTTCATATCTGCAGGTATGAATCTTTCCCTGATCAAAACTGTAGATCTCGGCATCCGGCAGCCCAAGCAGGATCGGAGAATGGGTTGCAATAAAAAACTGTGCCCCTTTTCTTGCATATCTGTGTATTTCCATCAACAGTGATAATTGTCTTTGCGGGGATAAGGCAGCTTCCGGCTCATCAAAAAAGTACAATCCATTGGGCCTGAGACAGTTCTGCGCCAGCGCCAGAAAGCTTTCCCCATGAGACTTTTCATGGTATTTCGCAGACGGATGCCGAATGTCTGCATATTTCTCTTCCTGTGTAGCCACATTATAAAAGCTCTCTGCTCTCAGGAAATATCCCCCTTTTTCTTTTCGATACCCTTTTATTACTCGGATCGAATCACATAATTCCGAATGCGTATCTTTGGTAGAAAAAGAATAGTTTTTAGTTCCGCCCTCCGGATTAAAACCGGAGGCCACAGCCATTGCTTCCAACAACGTGGATTTTCCGCTTCCATTCTCTCCCACAAAAAAAGTAACAGAATTGGTAAAATTTAACTGTTCCAGTTCGCGAAAAGCTTCAATTCTCCTAATATAACTGTCTGGGGCAATCTTATCCCATGCAAACTGTACGCCCTGTATAAACCGCTCATTCATCCTCATCACCCTTTTCTTTCCTCTATTATACATCACAAAACAGGATCGAAAAGGCTAATTTTTTATAATTCCAACAGAACATCCTCTGGCGGTACGCCGCCCCGGTCATCAGAAATTCTAAATCCATGCGATTCATCGCTTTAATGATTCCCTCCAAATTCACTTTTGTAAACTTCGCTATAATCTCAATACGCGCTACTCAACAGGAAATCTGCCAAATGCATGATTTTTACGCCGTTGATATTGCCCGCAGCAAGCTCATCGAGCGTTACTGCATACTTGGGGTAGTGGTCTTTAATTTCAAGCAGATTGGCAACCTCACGGTCGGATTCTTCCGGCAGATTGCGGCACACCTGCACATAGATACGCTCATCGCGCCGTACCGCCACAAAGTCGATTTCTTTTGTTTCGTTCTTGCCGATATAGACCTCATAGCCTTTTCTGCGAAGCTCAAAGTACACAATGTTTTCCAGCATAGCGGCAACGGATTTCGGATTAAATCCCATCATGCAGAATTTCAGAGAAACGTCGGCAAGATAGAATTTCTCCTGTGTCTTCAACACAGATTTCCCCTGCAAATCATATCGCTGGCAGCGGTAGATCACAAAGGCTTTTTCCAGCCATTCAAGATAGTTATACACCGATTCCACCGAAAGAGAACGCCCCTCGCTTTTCAGAAACTTCGCAATAGCGTTGGCAGAAAAGGTCTTGCCGACATTTTCAACGATATACTTCACAACACGGTTGAACAGGTCAAAGTTCGTAATATTGTGCCGTCTCGTTATATCGCTTGTGATAACGGAATTGTAAATGCCCTCGACAATCTGATAGGCTGCGCCCTCGTCAAAGTTACTTAAAGCAACGATAGGAAATCCGCCCATGCGGATATATTCATTCAAAAGTTCTTTCGGCGTGCGTCCACTTTCCTTTTTGAACTCCATATACTCGGCAAAGGACAGCGTAAACACAGGGATAGAAATATACCGTCCTGTCAGATAGGTAGATATTTCACTTGACATCAGCTTGGAATTGGAGCCAGTTACATAAATATCTGTATTGGCGTTTTCCAAAAGACTGTTGACGGCCTTTTCCCACCCTGTAACCTCCTGAACCTCGTCAAGCAAAAGATAGTACCGTCCGTCGTCTGCCATTTTCTCTTTGATACCGTTATACATATCCTTGTCGGTCATACCGTCGTCAAAATCTTCCGAGGTATAGCGCATATTAAGAATGTGATCGACAGGAACACCGCTTTTTATTAAATCATCTTGTAACATTTCTAAAATTGTGGATTTACCGCAGCGGCGAATACCCGCAAGGATTTTCACCAACGGCACATTACGATAGGTTTTCAATAAATCTAAATAATGGGGTCTAATGATCATACTATTGCCTCCTTTACTATTAATATATCCAAAAACATTTGAGTATTCAATAGTTTTTACTTGTATTTCATAAAAACTTTTTATTTTTACAATGTTTTTCGGTTTCTATTGTAATTCGATAATCGCTGCCACAGCCGTGCGCACAAGCTCATCTCCGCTTCGCTGCATCTCGCTTGACGGGCATACGCCTATGAATAAAATAAGAGACCGGCCTCCTTTTATGCAAGCATAAGGAGCCCGGTCTCTTATTTTATCCGCACGGCTTACTTTTGTACAATATTTATGATCTTGCCCGGCACATAAATTTCTTTTACTATGGTTCCGGTTAATTTATCTGCAACAACCGCTTTTCCTGCTGCAATGGCTTCTTCTTTTGTGCCATCAGCTGCAATAGCTACTGTACCTCTTGTCTTGCCATTAATCTGTACGGCTACTTCAATCTCATCGTCTTTCATTGCCTCTTCATCGTATTCAGGCCATCCGTGGGCAAATACTGTGGTATCGTGTCCGTAACATTCCCATAATTCTTCCGTAATATGAGGTGCAAACGGAGATAACAGTACGATAAAGGTCTCCATGGTTTCTTTATCAATACCGCCCTCTTTCTTAGCGATTTCCATAAATTTATTATTGTATTCCATGAACGCTGAAATGACGGTATTCAAACTGAAGCTTTCCAGTCTGGTCGTCACATCATAGGTCAGTCTGTGACGCAGCTTGATCATTTCCTTAGTCGCTTTCACATCCGCTTCTTTGCTGTCTAACGCCAGCTTCCAGAATCTCTTCAGGAAACGGTTCACGCCGTCAATTCCTCTGTCATCCCATTCTGCATCTAATTCCGGCGGGCCCACAAACAGTTCATACATTCTTAAGGAGTCACAGCCGTAATCCCGAACCAGATCATCCGGAGACACTACATTACCCTTAGATTTACTCATCTTAATTCCGTTCTTACCGGTAATCATACCCTGATTAAACAACTTCTGGAATGGTTCGTCAAAGTCTACCACTCCGATATCATACAGGAATTTCGTATAAAATCTGGAGTATAATAAGTGCAGTACCGCATGCTCCACACCGCCGATATACATATCTACCGGCAGATATTTATGTGCCTTTTCTTTGGACACCAGCTCTTCTGTATTTTTATTATCCACATAACGCAGGAAATACCAGGAAGAACCAGCCCACTGAGGCATCGTATTGGTCTCTCTCTTAGACGGCGCACCGCAGCACGGACAAGTAGTATTTACCCATTCATCAATGGCAGCCAGCGGAGATTCTCCGGTTCCGGTAGGCTCATAGGATTCTACCTCCGGCAAACGCAGCGGAAGCTCTTCTTCCGGTACCGGTACATTGCCGCAGTTCGGGCAATGGATGATTGGAATCGGTTCACCCCAGTAACGCTGACGGGAAAATACCCAGTCACGCAGTTTATAATTCACTGTTTTTCTTCCGATACCCATCTTCTCAATCATAAGCGGCGCTTCTTTTTTCAGCACAGCCGATTCCATGCCATTCCACTCTCCGGAATTGATCATCGTTCCGGAAGCCTCGGTATATGCTTCTGTCATATTTTCGATTTCTACGCCATCTTTTGCGATAACCTGAATGATCGGAATCTGGAACTTCTTGGCAAATTCAAAGTCACGGTCATCATGGGCAGGTACACACATGATAGCGCCCGTACCATAATCTGCTAATACATAATCGGACAGCCAGATGGGTACTTTTGCTCCATTTATTGGATTGATCGCATAACTTCCCGTGAAAACGCCTGTCTTTTCTTTATCCTGCAGACGATCCACATTGGATTTCATAGAAGCATCATAAATATATTTTTCTACTGCTTCTTTATTTTCTTCTGTTGCCAGCTCTGCTGCCATTTTATGTTCCGGAGCTAATACCATAAAGGTAGCGCCATGTAAGGTATCCGGTCTGGTTGTGTATACTGTGATGGCTTCTTCTTTGCCTTCTACCTTAAACTCAACCTCTGCACCATAAGACTTGCCGATCCAGTCTGTCTGCATCTTTTTGACTTTTTCCGGCCAGTCCAGTTTATCCAGATCGTTTAACAGACGGTCCGCATATTTTGTAATGCGCAGCATCCACTGACGCAGATTTTTCTTAGTTACTTCTGCACCGCAGCGTTCACATTTGCCGTTTACTACCTCTTCGTTTGCCAGTCCGGTTTTACAGGACGGACACCAGTTGATGGGGAATTCCTTCTCGTAAGCCAGACCCTCTTTAAACATTTTCACAAAAATCCACTGTGTCCATTTGTAAAATTCCGGATCTGTTGTGTTTACTTCCATATCCCAGTCATATAAAGCGGCGATATCATTGATCTGTTTCTTAATATTTGCCACATTTTCCGCTGTAGATTTTGCAGGATGCACACCCATCTTAATGGCATAGTTTTCTGCAGGAAGACCAAACGCATCCCATCCCATCGGATGCACCACATAGTGACCCTGCTGTAGTTTATAACGGCTCCACACATCAGAGATTACATAACCTCTCCAGTGACCTACATGAAGGCCATTGCCTGACGGATAAGGGAACATATCCAGACAATAATATTTCTGTTTGTTTTCATCTTTGGGATTGACTGGCTTTTCTGCCCAGTTCTTTCTCCATTTCATTTCAATCGCCTTATGATTATAAGGTACTGCCATTGTTCTTTCCTCCAATTCTGCATTTTAAAAGCCCCTTCGTTTCTATTGCTAGAGACGAAAGGGCTGTGATTTCCGTGGTACCACTCTAATTCATCCAAAAAGGATGCACTCATTTCTTCTGTAACGGGAATTCCCGCCCTGATCTACTGTGGTTCAATCAGGGTACTCCAAGGCGAGTTGGGAAACTTATCCTGCTGCCTCACACCACCCGGCAGTTCTCTGAAAGGACAGGGATTCTTACTACTCCTTATCACTGTATTTTGCTTATTGACTACCTGATATTCTACCTATAGTCCGCGGATTTGTCAAGCGTTTACTCACGGTTTCTCCCCATATCACTGCACTGCCGTTACTGTATTTAGGGAATCATCCGGAATATATTCCAGAGAAATAGACTGACCCACATCGTAGATTACAATCTCCGGAAAATCTACCACTGAAACATCAAAAATACCATCCGTTCCTTCCACTGTGATATAAAAATGAGAATTTCCCTCGATCACCGCCTGTGCCATTCGTGTAATCGCTCCCTGCGCCACCTGCGTCTCCTCGGAAAATGTTTCAGAAATTCCAATACTGGACAGCAGTTTTACATACTCTTTTTGACAGGCTTCTACCGTATCGCCAATAGCCACATTCTGATACTTCTGAATATTTACCATGGCATACTTCTTTACCAGACCGGCATCATCTTTCAGCGCTATAAAATAGGTGGGCTCATCGCTGATATTTAATAACAATGGGAAACTTGCCACATAGCCCAGGTTCTGTACCTGTCCCTGTGCAGATTCCATGGCCGAATACTCTTCCGCACCGCTGACAGAGTAATACCTTGTCTCCATGGTTCTCTGATTCATCAGCACGAAACCGACAATGGACTGATCGCTTGTTACAGAGGTAATACCGGTATACACCCATACGTCATCTTCCATAGCGATATAATTGTACCCGTTCGTTGTCTTCAGACAGCCTTTCTGACCAAAAATACTGTTAAAGAATCCGTTGTTTAACGTGCCATGGTAATTATACAGCTCGACCAGCAGATCAGCCGGATACACCCGGTCCACCCAAGTAGGACAGTCTTCCACCGCATAATCAATGGTTTCTCCCGTTATGGCATTGCACAATACAACTCTTCCAATGGTCTGTCCCCCAAATAATCCGATATTAAACTTCTTCACCGGACAGATCCAGTACGGAGTTCCCGTCTCGTCAATCTCAAAACTCAGCTGATCAAACATATACGTAGGATACCGGAAGCGAATATGACGATAAATATTGCGATTTAAGTACTCTGACTGGGAATATTTAATCCCCGATTCTAATTTCACCAGTTCTGTATTCTGTGTTGCCATATCAATGGTGATATAAGCCGGAATACCCTTTGAGGAGTTCGTCAGCCACTTGATCAGACTCGCATACTCCAGCGGCGTCACACGTACTGGCTTTCCCTGATAATTAATCTGAGAATACAGATCACTTACCTGGAACTGGGAAACCATGTCCACCATACTTCCCATCTTACGATTTCCCAAAAGAGAAGCGGAATCCTTATCTAACAAAGGAATCTGATTAAAATCCGTCTCTTCCACATCCTCTGCAAATGCCCTCTCGTCCAGTGTGATCAGCTTCTGGTACTTATCGGCATTTATAATAGGGGAGGATAAAATCGTTCCGATCCCATAGATCACGATAATGACAACAATAGCCATCATTCCCGTTTTTATGCCCTTATCCCTACGAAGATCCTTAATATCTTCCCGTGAATGTACACGTCTGGCACCATATACAAACATCACCACTGCCACAAAAGCAATGAGAAAGGTCCAGAATCCGGCCTCGTGGATGTTAATAGCCGGAAGGGTAATGTAATAATAAATTCCGGCTATGACAAGAACCGCCAATGCCGCCAGGATTTTACTTTTCGTTTTCATAAACTCGCTCCTTTTCTCCTATAATTTGTAATTCTACCAATAATATACCATGTTTTCAATGAACAAATTCGAAAATTTTTTGAAATTTATCCCTTGACAACCTTTCATTATCGGAATATACTGTAAAAAACCGTTGAGGAAGAGTAAGTAAGTTTCTTCCCCTTTTCCACAGAGAGCTGTAGATGGTGAGATTACAGCGGAAAACAGGAAACAGAATGGACTTCCGAGGGCAATCAGAAATGAAATCTGAATCCTTATCCGATTTTAAAGTATGTGCGACGGAGTATGGCTCTCCGTAATCAAAAGTCTGCATATGTCAGTATGTGTAAAGTGGGCATATTGTAATGATATGTCAAGCCGGGTGGCACCGCAGGAAGTGTTGATACATCCTGTCCCAGCATAACATGTAACTGGGACAGGATTTTTTTGCGTGATAAAAACCTTATCCCCAAAAATATTCCATAAAGATTGTCCCAAATTTTATCATAACAAAGGAGAGATCATTATGTCAGACAACACGAAAATCCCTTACAAAATTTATCTTGAAGAATCCGAGCTGCCGAAAACATGGTACAATCTCCGTGCCGATATGAAGAATAAACCGGCGCCCCTTCTGAATCCGGCCACCCATCAGCCAATCACAGCCAAAGAACTTTCCGGTGTCTTCTGTGAGGAACTGATCAAACAGGAACTGGATGATGAAACCCCATATATTGATATCCCGGAAGATATCCAGAATTTCTATAAAATGTACCGTCCCTCACCGCTCGTACGTGCTTACTGTCTGGAAGAAAAGCTGCAGACACCGGCTAAAATCTACTACAAGTTTGAGGGAAACAACACCAGTGGCAGCCACAAATTAAATTCAGCAGTTGCCCAGGCATATTACGCTAAAAAGCAGGGACTGAAAGGTGTCACCACCGAGACCGGAGCCGGTCAATGGGGAACAGCACTTTCCATGGCATGCGGTTACTTTGGCCTGGACTGTAAAGTATATATGGTAAAATGTTCTTATGAGCAAAAGCCTTTCCGTCGTGAGGTCATGCGTACTTTTGGTGCTTCCGTAACCCCGTCTCCGTCAATGGAAACGGAAGTCGGCAAAAAGATTCTTGCCGCACATCCAGGTACAACAGGAAGTCTCGGATGCGCGATCTCCGAAGCGGTAGAGACAGCGGTAAACAGTGAAGGATACCGCTATGTACTGGGAAGTGTACTGAATCAGGTAGTACTGCACCAGTCCATTATCGGTCTGGAAACGAAAACAGTACTTGATAAATACCACATCAAACCGGACATTATCATCGGATGTGCCGGCGGCGGATCGAATCTGGGCGGTCTAATCGCTCCGTTTATGGGTGAAAAACTCCGGGGCGAGGCAGATTATCGCTTCATTGCAGTAGAACCTGCATCCTGTCCGTCACTTACCCGCGGTAAATTTGCCTATGATTTCTGCGATACCGGTATGGTATGTCCGATGGCAAAAATGTATACACTGGGCTGTGATTTCATTCCATCCGCAAATCATGCGGGCGGACTTCGTTACCACGGCATGAGCCCAATATTATCACAGCTCTATCACGACGGTCTTATGGAAGCCATTTCTGTTCCGCAGACACGTGTATTTGAAGCTGCTGAATACTTTGCACGCTGTGAAGGAACGCTTCCTGCACCGGAAAGTTCTCATGCTATCCGTGCAGCTATTGACGAAGCACTGAAATGCAAAGAAACCGGCGAAGAAAAAACCATTCTCTTTGGTCTTACAGGAACCGGATTCTTTGATATGGTCGCATATGAAAAATTCCATGACGGAAAGATGGACGATTACATTCCTACAGATGAAGATCTGCAGCCATATCTTGACAAATTATCGGATTATTAAAACTTTGAAAAAGCAAATTGATAGGAAAAGGGATGCACTCTCCACTAAAGTGCATCCCTTTTTGATTCGAGGATAATTATTCGTCTTCACCATCCTGATTTGCTCTGGCTTCAATCTCTTTTGCCTGAATATCTGCCGGAGCCTGCTCATAACGGGCGAATTCATAGGAGAAATCTCCGCTGCCGCCAGTCATAGAACGTAAATCAGTAGAATATCCGTAGATGGACAGCATCGGTACATCTGCTTCAATGACCTGGTTGCCGTTATGATCTGGATTCATACCGAGAACACGGCCTCTTCTCTTATTCAGATCACCCATAACATCACCGGTAAATTTATCCGGAACTGTAACTTTCATAGAAACAATTGGCTCAAGAAGTACCGGAGATGCTTCTACAAAACCTTTCTTAAATGCTAAAATCGTTGCTGTCTTGAATGCCATTTCTGAAGAGTCTACCGGATGGTAAGAGCCATCATATAATACAGCCTTAACACCAACTACCGGATATCCGGCCAAAGGTCCCTTCAATACGGATTCCTGCAGGCCTTTTTCCACTGCCGGGAAGTAGTTCTTCGGCACAGCACCGCCGACAACTTCCTGCTCAAAGATGACAGGAGTTTCCATATCACCGGATGGTTCAAAACGCATCTTAACATGCCCATACTGTCCATGTCCGCCGGACTGTTTCTTATGTTTGCCTTCTACATCCGAGTTCTTACGAATGGTTTCACGGAAAGCAACCTTCGGTCTGGCAAGTTCGATTCCTACTTTGTACTGATCCTGCAACTTGCTCTGAATAATATCCAGATGCTGATCGCCCATACCATAGAGGAGACTCTGATGATTTGCAGCATCATTTACTACCTTCATAGTTAAATCTTCCTGCATCATCTTTGTCAGTGCCTGAGATATTTTATCTACATCTCCTTTATTTTTTGCTTTGTATCTCTTATAGGTATATGGAGTAGAAATCTCCGCTTTCAAATAAGAAATCGGATGCGCTTTCGTAGCAATGGAATCACCGGTTGCCAGAGAATTGGATTTACCGATGGCTCCGATATCGCCTGCATGAAGTTCAGGAACTTCTATCGGTTTAGAACCTTCCATTACATATAACTTGCTCAGTTTTTCTTCCACATCTTTTTCAACATTAAAAATGACATCATCGGACTTGATAACACCGGAATTTACCTTGATCAAAGAGTATTTTCCGATAAATGGATCTACAATTGTCTTAAAGACATACGCAGATTTTGCTTTTGAGAAATCATAATTTGCCTGATAGATCTCATTGCTCTTGCGGTTGATGCCGGCAACTTCTCTCTGATCCGGGCTCTGGAAGTATCCGCAGATATCATCCAGCAGATTGGATACGCCCTGGATATTGATCGTAGATCCCATACATACAGGAACCATACTGCCGTCACTTACATTCTGCTTCAGTGCTGCAGAAATTTCTGCTACAGAGAACTCATCACCCATGAAATAACGATCCATGAATTCTTCGCTGATCTCAGCCACTGATTCCATCATAGCTTCTCTGTATTTTTCCAGGTATTCCTGAAGGTAATCCGGCACCGGACATTCTTCTTTTTTATCTTTCTCAATATATCTTCTGCCGGCCTGTTTTACAACGTTAACATATCCGACAAATTTTCCGTCTTCACGGATCGGGAAATGCAAAGGAGCAATTTTCTTTCCAAACAATTCGGTAAGATCTTCTACAACCTGACGGTAACTTACATCATCCTGATCCATGCCTGTTACGAAAATCATACGCGGAAGGTGATATTTTTCACACAATTCCCAGGCTTTCTGCGTACCAACCTGTACACCTGCCTTGCCTGATACCACAATAATTGCGGAATTCGCAGCGCTTACTGCCTCTTCTGCTTCGCCAACAAAGTCGAAATAACCTGGTGTATCTAAAATGTTAATCTTATTCTTACCCCATATAACTGGTATTACTGACGTAGAAATGGAAAAACCGCGTTTTATTTCTTCCTTATCAAAATCACTTACTGTGTTGCCATCTTCTACTCTGCCCATTCTGTTGGTCATACCGGATAAATATGCCATGGCTTCTGCTAAACTTGTCTTTCCGGAACCACCATGTCCTAATAATACAACATTTCTAATTCTGTCGGTTCTAAAAACGTCCATAGGTAATACCTCCCATATAAATTAATATGTATACATTTTACTAAAAAACGAACAATATTTCAAGCAATTTATTCATTATTAACAATTTATATTACACAAATCCACTTGGAATTGACTGAATATTTTTTTACTTTAAAGTTTTACACTTTAAACTCCTAAATCGTTGACATTTTATTCTCTGTGTCTTACAATGTTGGGAGAATCATATACTTATTATTATCACCAAAGGAGAACAATTATGATTATCGTAATGAAACCAAATGCACCGGAAAGTGCTATTGCGGCAGTCAGCAAACGGGTCGAAGAAAACGGTCTGGAAATTCATATATCGAAGGGTTCTCAGGTCACTATCATCGGCTGTATCGGTGATAAAAGCCGTCTGACTGAAAAAAATATTGAAATTATGCCTTACGTGGACAAACTTGTCCCTGTAACGGAAAGCTATAAACTAACGAATAAAAAATTCCACCCTGCCCCTTCTGTTGTGAAGGTAAATAACTGGGAGATCGGCCCCGCCACTCTTACCATTATGGCAGGCCCCTGTGCAGTGGAGACAGAGGAACAGCTTATGACGATTGCCCGGGAGGTCAAAAAGGCCGGGGCTCAGTTTGTGCGGGGCGGCGCCTACAAGCCCAGAACTTCTCCCTACTCCTTCCAGGGTCTGGAAGAAGAAGGACTGCGTTACATGAAAACAGCGCATGAGGAAACCGGTCTGAACACCATCTGTGAAGTAATCAGCGCCCAGGCCATTGAAGCCGCCGTAAAGTATGTAGATATGATTCAGATCGGCGCCCGGAACATGCAGAATTTTCAGCTTCTGCGGGAAGCCGGCAAATCCGGTATGCCGGTTCTGTTAAAGAGAGGACTTGCTGCCACCATTGACGAATGGCTGAATGCAGCGGAATATATTATTTCTGAAGGCAATGAAAATGTAGTCTTATGTGAGCGCGGTATCCGTACCTACGAAACGGCGACCAGAAATACTCTGGATTTAAGTGCCGTACCGGTTATCCGCAGCAAGACGCATCTGCCGATCATCGTAGACCCAAGTCACGCTACCGGGGTGCGGGATTATGTGGCGCCACTGGCAAAAGCTTCTGTTGCCTGCGGCGCAGACGGCTTAATGATAGAGGTGCATAATGATCCCTGCCATGCGCTTTCCGACGGTCCGCAGTCATTAACCTTTGAACAGTTTGATGCTTTGACCGAGGAATTGCGGCCTTATGTCAATCTCGCCAAAAGGAGATTATCATGAAAAATCATGTGATTGGTTTTATTGGCTTTGGTTTAATCGGCGGTTCTCTTGCCAAAGCTATAAAAAAATTTCGCCCGGAATACAAAATATATGCCTATAACCGTACCCGCAGCGTCGTAAATGCCGCAAAAGAAGAAGGCATTGTAGACATCGTCTGCGAAGAATTTGATGTCCGCTTCGCGCAGTGCGACTATATTTTTCTGTGTGCCACGGTTGATTATAATCTCCAATGTCTGAAACAGCTGAAGCGTCTGATCTCACCTTCCTGTATTCTTTCCGATGTGGGAAGTGTAAAAGGCGAAATCCATCAGGAGGCCGAAAAACTGGGGCTGGCAGCCAATTTTATTGGAGGACATCCTATGACCGGCTCCGAAAAGACCGGATATGCCCATTCCTCTGATCATTTGCTGGAAAATGCTTATTATATGATTACTCCGGCGTCAGAAGTAGCACTGGATAAAATCAGTGATTATACGGAATTTGTCACATCACTGGGCAGTCTTCCCATGATACTCACCTGGGAAGAACACGATTACATCACAGCCGCCATCAGCCATCTGCCTCATGTGATCGCCGCCTCACTGGTAAATGTGGTAGAAAAGCTTGACTCCCCGGAAGAACATATGAAAATCATCGCAGCCGGCGGTTTCAAGGACATCACCCGCATCGCCTCCTCCTCTCCTCATATGTGGCAGCAGATTTGCCTGGAAAACGGGGAAAACATTTCTAAAGTCCTGGATGAATATATCCGTATGATCGTACAGGCCAAATACCTGATTGATCATCAGGACGGTGATGGATTATATCAAATGTTTTCCGATTCCAGAGAATACAGAGATTCTTTTTCCTCTGCTTCTCCCGGACCGATCAAACGGGCTTATGTTGTATACTGTGACATTGTAGACGAGGCGGGCGCAATTGCCACCATCGCTACCACACTGGCCATGAGCCAGATCAGCATTAAAAATATTGGCATTATCCATAACAGGGAATTTGAAGAAGGTGTACTGAAAATTGAATTTTACGATGAAAATGCCATGCATATGGCTGTGGATCTTCTTCGAAAAAGAAACTATATTATATATGAACGTTAGGAGTCACCTATGAAATTTCAGAAAGCAAAAGCATTACATGGAGAGATTACCGTCCCCGGTGATAAATCCATCTCCCACAGAGCCGTGATGTTCGGGGCCATTTCCCGCGGCACCACCAGCGTAACCAATTTCTTAAAGGGCGCTGACTGTCTTTCAACCATCTCCTGTTTTCGGAAAATGGGCATTGATATCGAAGTAAATCCGGAGGAAATCCTGATTCGTGGAAAAGGTCTTCATGGTCTGTCTGCACCCACTTCCATCCTGGATGTTGGAAACAGCGGAACTACAACCCGGCTGATCTCCGGTATTCTCGCCGGACAGGATTTTACCAGTGAACTGACCGGTGACGCATCCATCTGCAGCCGTCCTATGAAGCGTATTATCACACCGCTTTCCAGAATGGGAGCATCTGTGGAAAGCATTCACCATAATGATTGTGCTCCCCTTCGTATCACAGGACACAAGCTTCACGGCATCCACTACGATTCCCCCGTTGCATCCGCACAGGTAAAGTCCTGTGTACTTCTGGCCGGTTTATACGCAGATGATGTGACCACCGTAACGGAACCTTCCCTGTCCAGAAATCATACAGAAATCATGCTGGATTATTTTGGTGCAACTCTTAATATAGAAGACACCACCGTATCCATCTATCCGGAACCCATCCTGGAAGGGCAAAAGGTAGAGGTACCCGGAGATATCTCCTCTGCTGCTTACTTTATCGCAGCAGGACTTCTGGTTCCGGGATCTGAACTGTTTATCCGCAATGTAGGTGTCAATCCCACAAGAAACGGTCTTTTACGCGTCTGCCAGAAAATGGGGGCAGATATCACATTAAGCCATGTCTCCTCTGAAAATGGCGAACCCAGCGCAGACATTCTGGTAAGATACAGTCACTTAAAGGGAACTGTCATTGAAGGAGATATTATCCCATCCCTCATTGATGAACTGCCGATCATCGCTGTTCTGGCGGCATGCGCAGACGGAGAAACGATCATCCGTGATGCGCAGGAACTGAAAGTCAAGGAATCCAACCGTCTGGACATCATAGTAAATTCCCTGGCAGCCATGGGCGCAGATATTGAAGGAACCCAGGACGGTATGATTATCCGGGGCGGCAAACCACTGCATGGAGCTGTCATTGACAGCCATCTGGACCATCGGATCGCTATGTCATTTGCCATCGCAGGAATCATTGCTGATGGTACAACAGAAATATCCCACGCCGAATGTGTGGATATCTCTTATCCCAATTTTTATCTGGATCTGAAAAACTTGCAAAAATAAGCAAAAACTGCCGGCAGTGAAGTGCCATGAAACATTCAGTTCTTAGAATGTACCTCACTGCCGGCAATCTTTTTTCTCTTATCGGATATAACTGGTCTTAATCTTCTCCTCAGCTTTGGGCGGTTGAATCCCGGCTTTTTTTCCCGCCTGTATACAATTTAGCAGCCATGCCATATTATTTCCTATTGTACGCATAATCTGCATCCCCTCTTCATCCTGACGCACTTCCTGGGGTGTATTTCCATGAACCATATTCCAATACTGAGCCGTCACGATTGGCATGTGTTTAAAGGACGGATACTTTAGCAGCGCATCCAAAGACGCAGTGGTTCCCGCTCTTCTTGCGGACACCACACAGGCAGCCGGCTTATACGACATCGCAGAACTCGCCATCCAGAAACGATCCATAAAAGAAATCATAGCTCCGTTTGGCGAAGCATAATGCACCGGACATCCAAATACAAATCCATCTGCGTCTGCCGCTTTTTCAATTGCCCGATTCACCCCATCATCATCAAAGACACAGGTATGTGTTTTGCCACATCTGCCGCAGCCAATACAGCCGTGCACAGGGCCATTTCCAATATGAAATATTTCTGTCTCTATTTCATTTTTCTCCAATGCATCTGCCACAGCAGATAAAGCCGTATAAGTACAGCCTTTCTCATGTGGGCTTCCGTTAATCAGCAATACTTTCATGTTTCCTTCCTCCTATAGATATCTTCTAATTCCTATTCTACAATATATGAATACAAGATTCCATTACACTATTTTTTTCTATAAATCCTATGGACTCTTGTTCGAACTGCCCGGCCCGTATAAACATAAAAGAGAAAAGAGAGCCAGGACACATACTCTCTTTTCCCCTTTATCATGGCACAAAATATATATAAGCAATTAAATAACAAAATGAACTCTGTGTGTACTGTTTTGATAATTCTGACGATATTTCAACGGTGTACAATGCATCTCTTTTTTAAAGCACTCTGTATAGTAACTGCTGCTGCCAAACCCTACCTGCTGCGCAATCTGTGCAATACTATAATCCGAGTCACATAAAAGAAGCAGACTCATATTCAGTCGAAAACGAATCAGATACTGAAAAGGCGTCGTCTTATGAAGCCGTTTAAAAATTCTGCAGCATTCTCCCCGGCTGATATGCGCGGCTCTGGATATATCCTCCAGCGTAATCTTCTCTGCATAATTTTCATGAATATATGTTTCTAAGATCTCTGCCCTTTGCATATCAGAACAAGAACTTTCGGCGACATGCTCCAGCAAAGGACTGACTGTTTCAAAAAGTATCTGCCACAACTGCATCATAATTATATGAACACTTAATATATATCCCGTTTCTTTCTCAGAATAAATCTTTGCAAGATCGACAAGCAATTCTGAAACTTCTTTACTTTTTACTCCTTTTGTAAAAGGAACTGCATACAGCGCTCTGTTATGAATAACGGCATCAATAAAACTGGCCTTTGCATGTGATTCCAGCTGACCAAAAAGCATCTCCGGCACAAACTTAATACAGAGATAATAACTATCCTCCAATTTGTCCTTAGGATAAGACTGATGCATACAGTTACTGTTAATAAAGATTCCCTGACCTTCCTTTACCTCATATTCCTGATTTTCCACCTGGAAAATAACAGTTCCCTTGGTCACTAAAGAAAACTGTGCTTCTGAATGCCAGTGTAAAATACCGGAATAACCTTTTTGATTGACTGGCTGATTATAAATTACAACAGCCTCTCTCATCACATCTTCTTCCAGTCGAACGCGCCTTGCGTAATCCACTACTACCCGTCTGCTCTGCATAACTCTACCTCCCAATGCCGCCAGACCGCTGAGTCGTGCTCACTTTATCTAAAACACAGATGATACATCTTCCCCCGAAACTGTATGATCCAATATCATTCGATTCCTTCTGCACGATACAAGTGTACTGGGATGTACTATTATGTACTATTAAGTACATTTTTATCTTACCAGAGTTATCGCAAACTGTCAATATGTAAACTTTCTATAAATATATTTATTAATGTCTATATATTTGTTTATACATTTTTATTTCTCTCAATAATTTAACAGATTTCATTTTCAATATAGACTTGTAGTATTCAGAATGTTATAATTATTACATCTTAATACATTTTGTATTTTATCAAGCTCTCAAATGCATATCGATGCACTAGAAAGGAGAATCACTTATGGGAAAAAGAACAGAATTTCTTTACATGTCTGAGCCGGACTGTATCGAAGCAGGTGTCCTCGACACTCACAAATGTGTAAACAATGCAGAGGAAGTATTCAAACTTCTTGCTCAGGGAGATTACCTGATGGGTGGCAATAATCACAATAACCACGGAATGTACATTGTATTCCCTGAGACCACCCCATTCCCAAACATGCCGGTTGCCGGTCCTGACCGCCGCTTCGTTGCAATGCCGGCTTACCTGGGCGGACGCTTCAATATCTGTGGCCAGAAATGGTATGGTTCTAACGCTGCCAACAAACAGCATGGTCTTCCACGTTCCGTATTGATGGTAACCTTAAACGACAAAGATACCGGTGAACCACTTTGCTACATGAGTGCAAACCTGATCAGTGCAGCCCGCACCGGAGCCGTTCCGGCTGTAGGTGCCAGATATCTTGCCAGAAAGAACTCAGAAGTACTTACCTGCATCGGATGCGGTGCTATCGGAAAGGCTTGTTTGGATGCAATCCTGGGTGAGATGCCGCAGATCAAAAAAGTAGTCTGCAACAATCATTCGGAAGCACGTGCAGTTGCTCTGGCTGAGCATGTAAAGAAAGAATACGGTATTGAAGCAGTGGTAGAACAGAACTTAGAAGCTGCTGTTCGTCAGGCAGACGTAATCTCCATTGCCGCATCCCGTACTGCTCCTCTTCATATCAGCAAAGAATGGGTACAGCCGGGCTGTACGATCTTAGCTTCCGGCCCATTACAGTGTGACGAAGAGTTGTGGATGGGTATGGATATCGTTTACGATCACATCGGACTGCATCACGCATATGTAGAAGATGCTATTATGTCCGGTGACAAAGACAAATATTACTCCGGTGTTATCGGTGGACCTATTTATCGTCTCATTGATGCCGGACGCAAACCTGCTTTAGATGATTCCTTAAGTATTGGCAAGATCATTATCGGCGATCAGGTCGGACGTAAAGATGATGATCAGATTGTCTGCTTCATTGCCTGCGGTATGGCCGTATTTGATCTGGGACTTGGCTGGGATTTATACAACACAGCTTTGGAAAAAGGTATTGGTCAGAAACTTCTGCTCTGGGAATCCCCGGCACAGTGTGCAGACTAAACAACTTAAAGTTTTACATAAGAAAAAGAGCGGTTCATCCGCTCTTTTTTCATATCTTATTTACAAAGCTTACGTAGTTCAGGAAGTCCTGTCTGAGGTCTGGGATAGAACAAAATCGTACCGTTCTCTTTGCCGGACAGACGAACTGCTTTTTGCAGGGCATCTTCCGGAGACTTACTGGGAATCATAAACATTTGCTTTGCTTCTTCCTCCGAAACATTGGGGCAGCACAGAACGATTTTAACATTTTTACGCAAGATTTTTGACAAAAGCAATACATGATCCATCTGAATCTTATAGTTTTCCGTAGTATAAGCAACCACTTCTTCTAAATCCTGACTGCTTCCAAATGCCCGCAGCATATCCGGAGAATTCACACCTTCCGGACAGCCACAGTACAAAATCACCACAGTTTCTTCATTTAACACTTCTGTCAATGCAATCAGGGCTTTTACTGTCTGGTAAAAATCAATATCCAGCGGATTTCCTGGAGTCGTTACCAATATATCCGGCCGTTCCTTCAAAACAACGCCTAAGCGCTCTCTCACCGATTGTATGGCTGCCTCATGGCATTTCACCATATCGCCTGCAAACACAGCCGAAAGCTCCAGATTATTATTCAGCACGCAATTCACGCCGAAATCCATTCTAAATTTCTCAGCTGCTTCTACCATATCCTCGTGAACGGGATTATCCTTTAAAACACCAATCGCAGCTTTCTCCTGTAGGATCATATCCGGACGATGATTAATAAGAATCGTATCTTCCGCACTGACACCGGGCAAAACGGACTTGCGCCCACCAGAAAAGCCTGCAAATTCATGAGGTTCTACTTTCCCAATCTGAATATGAATGTCACACGCATATGCTCTTTTATTTACCCATACCGGAGTTCCCCTGGAAGTATCACCCAGATATATCAGTTTTTCTTTGTCATATGGCGTATGATTTTCGATTGTAATTTTTCCATAGAGATCTCCCAGTATTTGTTGCATTTCGTCTTCTGTCGCATCTCTGTGGACTCCAATGGCAACGAAGGCATGTATATTCTGATAAGCCATACCCGTTTTTACTAATTCTTCCACAACATACCGCAGCAGCCGTGAAGTCGGAACTGCTCTGGTTGCATCCGATACTAATACACAAGCACTTTTTGCCTGCTTTTTCTCAACAATTCGGGGAAGCGGATCTCCATATCGGGGATTCTTTACGGCATCTGCAATCTCTTCTTCCTGATCAATGGGAGCCAATGGCGGTGTCTGCGTAAAAGCAGCCTGCCATCCTTTGGGCACCTCAAACTGAACATTCAGAATCTTATCTGCATATACTTCTTTTCCTTCCCCACATTCCATACGATACATACGGGTTTCCTCCTTCTTCTGCGAAAACTGAAATCATCGGGGCACACAAGGTACTCCGATGATCCCAATTCTGTATATCAGTTTTTCTTATTTTTTACCCATATCCAGATTAATTTCTGCACCACCGGTCAGATCTTCTTCTGGTTTTTCAATTGATGCATAAGGTCCCTTTCCTGTAAAATCCACTAACAGGTTACGGAACTCAAAAATTGCTACAAAGAAGAAGGATACCGGAATAGCTGCATAAGCATATCCATATGGCATACGAAGTGCTGCAGTGGGACGATGTCCGGCAGACAATACATACTGAACGCCAACAATAACAAGAATTACACAGATAATAAATGTCAAAAGCTGTGTCAGTTTTGTAAAGAAGCCTGCAATCTTTTTCGGCATATGTTCTTTAAAAATCACAATAGATACATGTTCACGACGTACCGCCAGAATAGATACACTGAGCATACCGAACCATACCAGAAGGATTTTCAAAAGTTCTTCAGACCAGGTCAGAGAGTTATTCAGGACATAACGGCAGATAATATGTGCCATGAGGATTACAACCATTCCTACAAGAACAATGGTAAGTATTGCTTTTAATATTTTAAAAGACACCTCAATCATTTTGTCTAACGCTTGAATCATATTATATTACCTCCATCCATAAATGGACTAATCGTTTTTATATAAAGAATATATTTTAGTAATCACTGATCTGATTCAGAACTTCTTCAACATCTGCAAGATAAGCATCAACTGCTTCCTGTCCGATGTGTTCTGCAATACCTTTGATCGCTGCAGGCTGTGCAACTGCTTTCATTTCCTCACGTGCTTCTTCGGATACTTCATTTACTTCCATACCATACTCTGCTAATTCAGCAAGGATCAGATCTTCACGCTCTGCATTACAGAAACGGCTGTATTCCTGACCTAAAAGCGCACCAGCTCTTACGATACCACGATATTCAGCCGGCAGACTTTCGAAGAACTCAAGGTTACATACCAGAGGCATAGCATCATAAATATGATTTGTCAAAGATAAGTACTTCTGAACTTCGTAAAGTTTTTTATCTGTTACGTTGGCAATTGGGTTTTCCTGTGCATCTACTACTTTCTGAGACAGAGACATATACAGTTCAGAGAAAGCAACCGGTGTAGGGTTAGCGCCTAATGCAGAGAAGAATGCCATATGGTTGTTGTTCTGCATAGTACGAAGCTTAACACCACTTAAATCAGCCATAGAGTTAACAGGAGCTGCATTACTTGTTACCTGACGGAAACCATTTTCCATAAATGCCAGACCGATCATATCATACTCTTTCAAAGCATCCATGAGTTCTGTACCAACATGGCTGTCAAGAACCATCCATGCTTCCTGATAGGTGTTGTATACGAACGGAATATCCATTACTTCAAAATCCGGACAATAGGAAACAACCGGTGCAAAGGATGCAACTGCCATCTCCAGAGATCCCTGTGCAACCTGCTCTAAAGTTTCTTCTTCTCCACCCAGCTGACCACTGGCATAGATATCAACCTTTACATTGCCGTCTGTCTGTCTTTCAACATACTCTTTCATAACCTGAAGGCCTAATGTTGCAGGATATGTATCAGAGTTTTCCAGTGCAATACGGATCGTATACTGTCCGCTTGCCTCTTCTTCTGATGCTGCGTCATCGGAACCTGAGGATCCGCCTGAATTGCTTCTCTGGCAGCCAGCCATAGAGCCAATTAAACAAACTGCTAACAAACCAGCTACTAAAACTTTCAATTTTTTCATTTTCATAGAGTAATCTCCCTTCTTTATAAGAAATTTTGTTACAAAATATTGCTTATGATGTATAACCCATCAGCCGCGGCAGCCACAACGCCACATCCGGCACAAATGTTACCAATAACAGCATTCCGATGGTTACGGCTAAGAACGGCAAGGCCTCTTTGGCTGTTTGTTCCAACCTGCATCCCGCGATTGGGCTGGTAACAAACAGGGTAATGCCAAATGGCGGCGTAGCCAGACCAACAACCAGGTTCACACAGAATACTAAACCAATATGCAGTGGATCAATTCCCATTGCCCATGCGATCGGAGCAATAATCGGAGCCAGAATTACGGTAGACGCATAGTCATCCATAAACATACCACAAACGATCAACAGGATATTTACTAACAGCAGGAATAACCAGGATGGCATTGTAGATAATGGACCAATCAGCATATCCATTACTCGCTCGTTTGCGATCCCCCATGCCATTGCGGTTCCTGCACCTGCCAGAATTAATACCAGACCGGAAGTAGAAGCTGCTTCAATGATCATATCCGGCACATCTTTAATTTTTACACTCTTATTTACAAAGAATGCCAGAATAGCGCTGTATACAACTGCTACGCCAGATGCCTCTGTAATAGAGAAAATACCGCTGAAAATACCGCCAAGGATAATAACCGGCAGTAACAGAACCGGAATGGCTTTTTTCGTGGCATCCCATTTCTCTTTCATGGTAGAACTGCCATAGGATGGATAGTCTCTCTTTTTAGCAATTGTATGTGCTGTAATACACTGCAGCAAAGTAATCAGAATCGCTGGTGTTACCGCTGCCATAAAAATACCTGTAATAGATGTCTTTCCAACTGCAGTACAATACAGAATCATTAATACACTCGGCGGCATAATCGGTCCCAGCAGGGAAGCCGACGACATAACTGCTGCTGAGAACGGAGCAGAATAGCCTTCTTTTTTCATCATAGGAATCAGGAATACTCCTAAGGATGCTGCAGATGCAACCGCCAGACCTACGATCGATCCCATCAAAAGGGATGCACCGATGGTTACAATAGCAATTGCTCCTTTGAATTTCCCGAACCATACGTTTACAAACTTAATCAGCAATTCCAGCAAACCGCCACGCAGCATCAGCTGACCGGTCAGTACGAAGAAAGGAACTGCCAGAAATGAAAAGCTGTTCATACCGCCATACATCTTAATTGCCATCTGGATCGGATCAAATCCTGCAAC
>JBMNRU010000022.1:0-51321 GCA_050944855.1 Lachnospiraceae bacterium | reverse complement strand
AAAAGATATGAATGTGAATCATAACTTGGAAGCTTTTTATTAATAGATAGATAAGATAAAATGGTATAAAAGTTCAGTAAATCAAATGATTTATATCAGGGAACAGAAAAACAGATATGAAAATATCATAGAAATATAGATAAAGGATAAGGTATAAAAAATTGAATAAAGAAGAATATTAGAACAACCGTTATATCTGAAAAATGAAGATATGGCGGTTGTTCGATTTATGCTGCATGGTATATAATGAAGAGACAAAGAATATGCAGAGGGTACCTATGAACGCGTTTGAATTAGAGAATAATATTTTATATGAAGATCAGGAAATTCTGGTTTGCTATAAGCCGGCCGGTTTTCCGGTACAGAGCGCCCGTATTGGCACGATGGATATGGAAAGTGCCCTGCGCGGCTACCTGGCTGCAAAACGGACGGGGCGGGAAATGCCTTATCTGGCAGTAATTCATCGTCTGGATCAACCGGTGGAAGGAGTTCTTGTATTTGCGAAAACGCAGTCTGCGGCAAAAGAACTGAACAGGCAGCTGACATCTCATGCCATGGAGAAGCGATATCTGGCGGTGGTGCAGGGATATCCAAAAGAAAAGGAAGCCATTTTGACAGATTATCTGGAAAAGGACGGTAAGACGAATACTTCCCGCGTGGTTTCTAAGCGCACTGCCCAAAGTAAGCAGGCGGTGCTGTCCTATCAACTGGTGCAGACCATAGGGGAACAAAGCCTGTTGTCCATTTGTCTGAAAACAGGCCGGCATCATCAGATCCGGGTACAGCTGTCCCATGCAGGTCTGCCGCTGGTGGGAGATACAAAGTATAATCCCGGGGAAAAGGGAAAGCAAAAATCGTTGGCCCTGTGCGCATCCAGTCTGACTTTTATGCATCCGAAAACCAGGAAACAATTTACATACACAGTACAGCCGCACGGGGAAATATTCCAGCCTTTTTTAGATTTATAATGAACAAAAACCACACATACTATGAGCAGATGAAAGCAGTGAAGAAAAGTGTGGTGAAGAAATGATGAAAAAGAAGGATCTATTAATCATATTGGGAATGGCAGCAGGAGTATATATTGGAATGAGATATATTCTTCCTGTTATCATTCCCTTTTTGCTGGGATGGATACTGGCATTCTTTTCCTATGCTTCTGCGGTAAAGCTGTGCAAACTTAAGGGAATGGAAAAATTGCATCTGACACGGCAGCGAGTGTCTGCCGGGATTCTTATCTGTGTGATCGGTCTGCTGCTGCTGTTTGTATGGGGGATTTTTCACTTCAGTGCACAGGGAATTACGGTTTTCCTTGGAAACTGTGGACATTGGCAGGATCATATGCAGGGACTGGTGGGAAGCTGCTGTAAGAATCTGGAAGAAATCACAGGAATTACGGCGTTAAAAAGCAGTACGTTTGTCTATGAGAGAATGGATGACTGCAAGAAAATGGCGGCTTCTTATCTGCGATCCAAAGAATTTGTAGATGGGACTCTATATTCCGTGAGATGTCTGTTTGTCATAATCAGCATGGGACTTGTCAGCGTAGTATCCAGTATCTTGCTGGTGAAGGATTTTGAAGTTTATCGGGATATGGTGATGCGTTACGATATCTTTCGGCGTTTTTGGAAAGTGCTGAGAGATTTGGGCAAGGGGTTAAAACAGTATCTGAAGGCGCAGATCAAAATTATGAGTGTGATTGGTGTGCTGTGTGCTGCAGGATTGTATCTGATGAGAATAGAACATTTCCTGGTAATCGGTCTGGCGATCGGTTTGCTGGACGCGCTGCCTGTGCTGGGAACCGGAATGGTGCTGGTTCCCTGGGCGGTATGGGTATTTCTGCAAAATCGTCTGTGGCAGGCAGGAGGGCTGCTTTTGTTATTTGCGTTTGCCAGTATCGTGCGGCAGATTTTGGAGCCGAAATGGATTGGAAAAGATTTGGGGGTACAGCCATTTTTTGTTCTGGCGTCTATTTATTTGGGGGTTGTGATTTACGGAGGATGGGGGTTTTTGCTGGGACCGGTGTCAGCTTTCCTGCTTTGGGGTATGATCCGGGAGTGGAAAAACAGGAATCTTTAGAAAGAATTAAGTATTTTTGAATGAAAGTATAAGAAAAAATATATGGACTAATGACTTCATTTGTGTATAATTAAAAAAGTAGTATGGTATGCAGCACATGCTTGAGATGGATGTGTTTTGCATAGGAAAAAGAAATTTTGCAAATAAAAGATGTCGATAAAAGGGAGAAAAAGTATGAAACGGACGATATTGGGCATCCTGATTTTGTCACTTGCCGCGGGGCTGGTGTCGGGATGCAGCCCGCAGTCAGAAGTGCATGCAGAAAAAGTATTACAGGAAGAAGTGGATCAGGAACAAGACGAAGAAACAGAAGTGACAGAAGAAGCAATAGAAACAGTAGAAGCATCGGCGGAAACCGCAAAAGAGGAACCGGATCTTACCATGCGTTCTATCTGGTCAGAAAGTGGAATAGACTATACCTCGGCGGAAGGGCTTGCTCTTGAAGCGGGAAGTAAGATTGCAGTAGTTGCGGGATCCAAAAACAGCTATTGGATGAAGGTCAGGGAAGGAATGGAGCAGGCGATAAAAGATCTGAATACCGCATTGGGCTATACAGGCGGCAATAAGATCGAACTTACTTTTGATGCACCTGCTGACGGAATGGATGTGGATGCACAGATTAATATGATTGATACTGTACTGGATGAAAATCCAACGGTGTTATGTCTGGCCGCCATTGACCAGAATTCCTGTCAGGCACAGTTAGAAACCGCCTTTGATAATGAAATTCCTGTAGTGATGCTGGATTCCGGCGTACATAGTGATCTTTTTACAACGACCTGCCAGACGGACAATTATGCAGCCGGCGGTGAAGCTGCCAGACGTTTAAGTGAGGCAATAGGGGGAATCGGCAAAATCGCCATTATGGCGCATGTGCCTACTGCCCAGACCAGTGCAGATCGGGAACAGGGATTTCGGGACGAGATACAGGCAAATTACCCCCAGATCACACTTTTGCCCGCTTCCTACGAGAATGAAGAAACTTCCGTGGCAGATATGGCAAGGGAAGTGATCGAGGCTAATCCGGATCTGAACGCATATTTCTGTACAACTGAGGATATGGCTGTTCAGGTGCTGGAAGTGCTGAAAAATTATCCGGACAGAGATATTAAGGTGGTATCTTTTGATGCAGGGGCGCAGCAGGTCAAAGCAGTGAAAGAAGGCAGAGAGGCCGGAGTCATTGTGCAGAATCCATTTGGAATGGGATATGCGACCATTATTGCAGCTGCAAGATCTGTATTGGGATTGTCCAATGACGCTTTTATTGATACAGGATATCAGTGGCTCGATGCTTCTAATATAGATGATGTAATATATCAAAACTATTTATATGAATAATGGATGGGCACATCTGTTTGATGCAGGTGTGCTTTACACAATTAAGAGAAAGAGAAGGACGGAAGTGAATGCGGAAGTCCTTTTCTTTTTTGCATAAAAAGTGGAAAAAAATTACAGTTTTATTATAAGAAATGCCGGATAAGAATACAAAGAGTAAAAACGGGATCATGATAAATCATTTATACAAAATACATAATATAGAATAAGTTATGTATACTAAAAAGGCTTTCAAACAGAATAAACAGTTTTTTTAGGCGGTCTTCTCTTGAAACAAACCCAAGAATATAGGTAAAAAATTAAATAATTTTGTGTAAATATTTGTCAATGTAGATGTTTGAAACTGAAAAAATTATAAAAAATGACGATAAAAAGTGTTAAGAAATTGACAGGAATAGTCAAATAGTAGTAAAATTGTACTACTGGAAAAGGTGGTGATTATTTAGTGGTAGCGGAAACAATAAAAGCTATAAAAGAAACGGAGCAGGCTGCGGATCAGATCGTGCGGGATGCGCAGGTACAGGCAGAAACCATTTTGGAGGATGCGAAACAAGAAGCTCGTCAGTGGAAAGAAAATGAAACGGCAAAAGCGAAAGCGGAAGCCACAAAGAAGCTGGAGCAGGCTGAGAGTGAAGGTAAGAAAGAGCTTGCAGAGGCTTTAGAAAAGGTGGGGCAGGAAATCACTGCCTTAAAAGAGAAGGCGGCAGCCAAAGAAGAAGAGATTGTAGAACAAATCATCGCACAGATTGTCTGACAATACGAAATGTAAAGGAGGGATGCGAATATGGCAGTATTGCAGATGCAGCGAATTAGTATCTGCGCGCTGAAGAAAGATCGCAAAGCCATTCTGGAAAAACTCCAGTCCATGGGTGTCATGGAAATTGTTCAGACGCTGGAGGATGATGAGGATTTTCAGAAAATGGATACTGCAGGTGAAAGAGTCGCATTTGAGCGTCAGGCTCAGGTTGCGGATCAGGCCCTTGATATCTTGCAGGTATACGTTCCGCAAAAGCAATCTATGCTGTCCAGCCTGGAAGGGAAAAAGCTGATTGAAAAAGATGTATACGAAAAAGCAGCTTCCAGCCAGGATGAGATCATGCATACAGCTGCACAGCTGGTTGCCATGAACAAAGAGATTGCGGAGAATAAAGCGAATATTCTAAAGCTGGAAAACCAGATGGAATCGCTGGTGCCATGGATGTCGTTGGATGTTTCGATGGATTATGAAGGAACGTCAACTACAGCGATGTTTGTGGGAACAATGAGTAATGTGACTTCTCTGGATGACGTGTATGCAGCAGTAGCAGAGCATGCACCGGATGCAGTGGGGGTAGACATTACCAAGATCTCGGAAGACCGGGATTGTATGTATCTTGCTGTTCTTTGTCTGAAGAAAGATGCCAGTCAGGTGGAAGAAGCACTTCGTGTGAATGGATTCGCCAGACCATCAGCTCTGATCGGAGAGGAACCTTCTGTCATGAAGAAGGAACTGGAAGAGGAAATTCAGAAGCTGAACGACAAGAACCAGGAAATTGAAAAAGCAATTGCAGATTTTGGCAAAGCCCGCGATGATCTGCAGCTAATATCCGATTACTATCGGATGCGGGCAGAAAAGTATGATATCTTAGGAGAACTGCCTCAGTCAAAGAAGACATTTGTAGTATCCGGTTATGTGCCGCAGAAAGCTGTAGCAGCAGTGGAAAAAGCTATGAGTTTGTATGACTGTGCAGTAGAAACAGAAGAATTGGCAGAGGAAGAGGAAGCGCCGGTATTGTTGCAAAATAACGCGTTTTCTGAATGTGTAGAGGGTGTTCTGGCATCTTATGGACTTCCGAAAAAGGGAGAGGTAGATCCGACCACGATCATGTCATTCTTTTATGTATTTTTCTTTGGACTGATGTTATCCGATGCGGCCTATGGATTTTTAATTGCAGTAGTATGTTTTGTAATACTGAAAAAGTTTCCGCGTATGGATCGAGGCATGTTTAAGTCCATGAAGATGTTTATGTGGTGCGGCGTTTCCACTATGATCTGGGGTATTCTTTTTGGCGGATATTTTGGAGATGTGGTGGATGTAGTTGCCCGAACCTTTTTCCATGTAGATGTTCCGGAAACGGGAATGATCAAAGCACTTTGGTTTGTACCGTTGAATGATCCCATGAGAATGTTGATCTATTCTATGGCATTTGGTCTGGTTCATTTGTTTGTCGGACTGGGAATCAAGGGCTATATGCTGATCCGCGATAAGAAATATCTGGATTGCTTCTGTGATGTGGGCTTATGGGCAATTTTCCTGCTGGGCTTATTGCTGATGCTGATCCCAAGTGATATTTTTGCTTCCATAGCACAGGCAAAGATTGTATTCCCGCCGGCATTGAATACACTGGCAAAAGGAATGGCAATCGTGGGCGTGTTGGGACTGATCCTTATGTCCGGACGTTCCAGTAAGAACTGGGGCCTTCGAATTGCTCTCGGTGCGTATGATGTATACAACGTAACCGGATGGCTGAGCGATATCCTGTCTTATTCCCGTTTGCTGGCCTTAGGTCTGGCTACCGGAGTTATTGCATCCGTTGTAAACCAGATGGGCAGTATGTTCGGCGACAGTATCCTGGGCGTGATCGGATTTATTTTAGTTTTCATTGTAGGTCATGCGTTGAATATGGCAATCAATATTCTGGGTGCCTACGTACACACAAACCGTTTACAGTTTGTTGAATTTTTTGGTAAATTTTATGAGGGTGGAGGAAGACCTTTCAACCCATTTCATGCAAGTACGAAATATGTAGATATTAAGGAGGAGACTTATTTATGAGTGAATTAGGAATTGTTTATGCTTTACTTGGTGCAGCAGTAGCTGTTTTCCTTGCAGGTGCAGGTTCTGCCATTGGTGTTGGTATCGCTGGTCAGGCAGCAGCGGGCGTTGTAACTGAAGACCCAAGCAAGTTTGCAAAAGTATTGATCATGCAACTGCTTCCAGGTACACAGGGTATCTATGGTCTGTTAGTTGGATTTATCACATTATCTAAAATCGGTTTATTAGGCGGCGGTATTGCTGATCTTACACCTCAGACTGGTTTATTGATTCTTGCAGCTTGTCTGCCAATCGGTATTGTTGGATTGATCTCCGGTAAATATCAGGGAAAGACTTCTGCAGCATCTATCGGTATCGTAGCAAAGAAACCAGATCAGTTTGGTAAGGCAATGCTGTTCCCGGCCATGGTAGAAACTTATGCGATTCTGGCACTTCTGATTTCTATCCTTGCAGTAAGTTCTATTCAGATATAGTAGTTAGTAGAAACAAGATGAAAAGGAGAGCTTGCGAATGACTGGATTAGATAAAATGAAAAACCAGATTCTGGATGAAGCGAATACCTCCGCCAAAGAAAAACTGGAAACTGCTAAGGCAGAAGCCGCAGTGCTTTTAGAGGAAGCAAAGGCAGAGACGGCAGCTCTTTGCGAAAGCATTTCTCAGAAGTCCGATGCTGATGTTAAGAATTATAAAGAACGTGTGAAATCTTCCAGTGATCTGCAGAGAAAGAAAGAGATTCTGCAGGCAAAACAGGAAGTGATCGCAGATGTATTGGATAAAGCTTATGAAAAGCTTCAGTCATTAGATGATGCCGCTTATTTTGGTATGCTTGAGAAGATGCTTGAAAAGTTTGCATTGCCTCAGGCAGGAGAGGTTTTCTTTTCTGCAGCAGATCTGAAAAGAATGCCGGAAGGATTTGCCGGTAAGGTTGAGCAGATTGCAGCTGCGAAAGGCGGAAGCCTGGTGATTTCCAAGGAGGAAAGAAATTTAGAGGGCGGTTTTGTTCTTGCCTATGGCGGCATTGAAGAAAATTGTACATTTAAAGCCATGTTTGAGGCGAAAAAGGATGAACTTTCTGATAAAGTTCACAGTTTATTATTTTTATAAAAGCGTAACCTTAAGCGATAAGGAGGAGTAATATGTCAGATTTACAATATACTTACGCGGTTGCGCGCATACGTGCTCTGGAGGTAGCGCTGTTTTCTTCTTCTACGATCGATCAGCTGATCGCCTGTCAGAATGCAGAGCAATGTCTGCAGTTTCTGTCAGAAAAGGGCTGGGGAGACAGCGATACACCTATGGACGCAGAGGCGATTCTGAATCGGGAGAGTGAGAAGACCTGGGAGACAATAAAAGAAATGAATGTGGATATGTCCGTGTTCGATGTATTGTCTTATCCCAATCTGTTTCACAACCTGAAGGCTGCTATTAAGGCAGTTTACGCAGGAGAACATCATGGGAATATTTTCTATGATGACTGTGCGATCCCGGGAGATGAGATGCTGGCTATCGTGCGGGAAAAGAATTTTTCCCGACTGCCTGAAAGTATGGCAGGTGCGGCAGCAGAAGCGTATGAAACACTGTTTCATACCGGAGATGGTCAGCTGAGCGATGTGATCATTGACAGGGCGGCACTGGAGGCAATCTATCAGGCGGGACAGGAAGCGAAGGATGAGATCATCCGGGATTATGCGGAATCCACCGTTGCGGTTGCCAACATTAAAACGGCCGTACGTTCACAGAAAACCGCTAAAACATTAGAGTTTATGAAGCGGGCGATGGCTGAATGTGAAAGTTTAAGTGTGGACCTGCTGGCGAAGGCCGCTGTCAGCGGCATGGATGCCATTTCTGAGTATTTGTCAGGTACTGCTTATGCAGAGGGCGCCAATGCGCTGATGGAATCTTCTTCCGCATTTGAGCGCTGGTGTGATAACCGGATCATTCAGACAATACAGCCGCAGAAGTATAATTCATTTTCAGTAGGACCTCTCGTTGCCTATGTTCTGGCAAGAGAGAACGAAATTAAAACGGTTCGTATCATTTTATCAGGCAAAGAAAACGGTCTGTCTGATGATGCGATTCGGGAAAGGGTAAGGGAGATGTATGTATAAGATTGCAGTTATTGGCGATTACGGAAGTATTTACGGTTTTGCTGCAGTGGGTCTTGATACATTTCCAGTAACCACTCCGAAGGAAGCCGAAGAAAAGCTGCGTGAGCTGGCAGACGGCGGATATGGAATCATCTATATCACAGAAGCTATGGCAGCACAATTACAAAAAGAAATTGCAAAATATAAAGAACAAACACTTCCTTCTATCGTTCTGATCCCGGGTGTATTCGGCAATACCGGTGAAGGCGTGGAAGGCGTGAAGAAGTCTGTGGAACAGGCTGTCGGTTCTGATATTTTATTCAGTAATAATTAGAAGAAAGGTGGGTGATTCGTCCAAATGAGTAAAGGTACGATTAAAAAAGTAGCAGGACCGCTGGTTATTGCAACCGGTATGCGTGATGCAAATATGTACGACGTTGTCCGTGTTAGTAATCAGAGACTGATTGGCGAGATCATCGAGATGCACGGTGATGAGGCATCTATTCAGGTATATGAAGAGACTTCAGGCTTAGGACCTGGAGAACCGGTAGAATCTATGGAAGTACCTCTTTCTGTAGAGTTAGGACCTGGTCTGATCACCAGTATTTACGATGGTATTCAGCGTCCGCTGGATGATATTATGAAAATTGCAGGAAACAACTTAAAAAGAGGTGTAGAAGTTCCCTCTCTGAAAAGAGATCTGAAATGGGAATTTGTTCCTGTTGCAAAAATTGGCGATGAAGTAGAAGCCGGTGATGTACTTGGTACCGTACAGGAAACGATCGCGGTAACCCAGAAGATCATGGTTCCGTATGGCGTTGCAGGTACTGTAAAAGAAATCAAAGCAGGCGAATTTACAGTAGAAGAGGTTGTAGCAGTGATTGCTACAGAGGACGGCGATAAAGAATTAACTATGATGCAGAGATGGCCGGTTCGTAAAGGACGTCCATATCTGAAAAAATTGCCTCCGCAGATGCCGCTGGTAACCGGTCAGCGAGTTGTTGATACCTTCTTCCCTATTGCCAAGGGTGGTGTTGCAGCTGTTCCCGGACCATTCGGAAGCGGTAAAACAGTGATTCAGCATCAGCTGGCTAAATGGGCAGAAGCTGATATCGTAGTTTATATCGGATGCGGCGAGCGTGGAAACGAGATGACCGATGTATTAAATGAGTTCCCTGAACTGAAGGACCCGAAGACAGGACAGTCTCTGATGCAGAGAACCGTTTTGATCGCTAATACATCAGATATGCCGGTTGCTGCCCGTGAGGCATCTATTTATACCGGTATTACCATTGCCGAATATTTCCGTGATATGGGATATTCTGTAGCGCTGATGGCAGACTCTACTTCCCGTTGGGCCGAGGCTCTTCGAGAGATGTCCGGTCGTCTGGAAGAAATGCCTGGTGAAGAAGGTTACCCTGCATATCTGGGTTCCCGTTTGGCACAGTTCTATGAAAGAGCAGGTCATGTAGTTTCCCTTGGTAAAGATGGAAGAGAAGGTGCTCTTTCTGTTATCGGTGCGGTATCTCCTCCAGGTGGTGATATTTCCGAGCCTGTATCTCAGGCAACTCTGCGTATCGTTAAGGTATATTGGGGTCTGGATTCTGCGCTTGCCTACAAGCGTCATTTCCCGGCTATCAACTGGCTGAACAGTTATTCTCTGTATCTGGATAACATGGCGCCATGGTTTAATGAAACAGTAGCTTCCGACTGGATGGAAAACCGTCAGAAGATGATGAGTCTTCTGCAGGATGAAGCAGAACTGGATGAAATCGTTAAGATGGTAGGTATGGATGCACTGTCTCCGTCCGACCGTCTGAAAATGGAAGCAGCACGTTCTATTCGTGAAGACTTCCTGCATCAGAACTCTTTCCATGAAGTAGATACGTATACTTCCCTGAAGAAACAGCATCTGATGATGAAACTGGTTATGGCTTACTATGACGAAGCACAGGCCGCGCTTGAAAAGGGTGCTGCTATGCAGGATCTGATCAATCTTGAAGTACGTGAGAGAATTGGACGTTATAAATATACATTAGAAGCAAATATTGATGAAGAATACGAAAAAATCAGCAATGAACTGCACGCTGAGATTGCTAATGTATTAGGGAAGGAGGACTTCTAATGCCAAAAGAGTATAGAACTATACAGGAAGTTGCCGGACCGCTGATGTTAGTACAGGGCGTGGAAGGTGTAACCTATGATGAAATGGCAGAAATCGAACTGGCAAACGGCGAAACACGCCGCTGTAAAGTGCTGGAGATCGATGGAGGCAATGCGCTGGTTCAGTTATTTGAAAGCTCTACCGGTATCAACTTATCCAACAGTAAAGTACGTTTTCTGGGAAGAACCATGGAACTTGGCGTATCCGAAGATATGCTGGGCCGTGTATTCGACGGTATGGGCCGTCCCATCGACGGTGGTCCGGATATTCTTCCGGATGAGAGAAGAGACATCAACGGTCTGCCGATGAATCCGGCTGCAAGAAGCTATCCGGAAGAGTTTATTCAGACAGGTGTATCTGCGATTGATGGTCTGAACACTCTGGTTCGTGGACAGAAACTGCCGATTTTCTCCGCATCCGGTCTGCCTCATGCCAACCTGGCTGCACAGATCGCACGTCAGGCTAAGGTTCGTGGAACCGATGAGAACTTTGCGGTAGTATTTGCTGCCCTGGGTATTACTTTTGAGGAATCAAACTTCTTTATTGAAAGCTTTAAAGAAACAGGTGCGATCGACAGAACCGTTCTGTTTATTAACCTGGCTAATGACCCTGCCGTAGAACGTATTGCCACACCAAAGATGGCGCTGACTGCAGCAGAATACCTGGCATTTGAGAAAGATATGCACGTACTGGTTATTCTTACGGATATTACCAACTATGCAGACGCTCTTCGTGAGGTATCCGCAGCCCGTAAGGAAGTTCCCGGACGTCGTGGTTATCCCGGATACCTGTATACAGACCTGGCTACTATGTATGAAAGAGCCGGACGTCAGAAAGGCAAGAACGGAAGTATCACGATGATTCCGATCCTGACCATGCCGGAAGATGATAAGACTCATCCGATCCCTGACTTAACCGGTTATATTACAGAGGGACAGATTATCCTGAGCCGTGAATTATATCGTAAAGGCATTACGCCTCCTATCGATGTACTTCCGTCTCTGTCACGACTGAAAGATAAAGGTATCGGCGAAGGCAAGACACGTGCCGATCACTCCAACACCCTGAACCAGCTGTTTGCAGCTTATGCCCGTGGTAAAGAGGCAAAAGAGCTGATGGTTATCTTAGGTGAGGCTGCTCTTTCTGACATCGACTTAATCTACGCAAAATTTGCAGATGCCTTTGAAGAAGAATATGTATCTCAGGGTTATGATAATGACCGCTCTATTGAAGAAACTCTGGAAATTGGCTGGAAACTGTTATCTATCCTGCCGCGTAGTGAATTAAAACGTATCGATGATAAGTTCCTTGATATGTATTACGGAAAATAGTAAACGATTGACCAGTAAATTAGGAAAGAGGTGATCGCATTGGCATCTACCCAGGTGAATCCTACCCGTATGGAGCTGACGAAGCAGAAAAAGAAGCTTGGCACAGCCGTAAAAGGTCACAAACTGTTGAAAGACAAACGTGACGAATTGATGCGTCAGTTCCTGGATCTGGCAAGAGAGAATATGGCTCTTCGTCAAAAGGTAGAAGCCGGCATCCTTTCCGCAAATAAGAACTTTGTCATTGCCAAAGCCGGTATGTCTGAACAGACACTGCATACTGCGCTGATGGCACCCAAACAGGAAGTATATCTGGAGGGAAGTACCAGAAATGTTATGAGTGTTGATGTTCCGGTCTTTGATTTTAAGACTCGAACAGCAGATCCCAATGACATTTACTCCTATGGTTTTGCCTTCACTTCCGGAGATTTGGATGATGCGGTAAAATCACTGGCGGATATCCTGCCGGATATGTTGAAACTTGCGGAAACGGAGAAGGCTTGTCAGTTGATGGCGGCTGAGATCGAAAAGACCAGACGTCGTGTAAATGCTCTGGAGCATGTAATTATTCCGGAAACTCAGGCGAATATCAAGTACATTAAAATGAAACTGGATGAAAACGAAAGAAGTACCCAGATTCGATTAATGAAAGTAAAAGATATGATGCTGGAAGAAGCTCATCATTACAAAGAAAAACAGATGAGAGCGGCAGAGCAGTAAAAAAAATCTATAAAAATGAATTCGGAGGGCGTAAGCCCTCCGTTTTTTATGGCATATTGAGTGGGCGGTCCTTTTCAATATTAGAAAAAACGTCGGCAGCGGCCGCGCCGACAGCGGCGATGGTGCATTTCGTGAAAGAACAAAACCTCTACCAGTTCCCGCAGGCCCTGGGCATGTAATGCCTGCTCCTGCATTTCTTTTTGTTCTTCCTCCATTTGTTTGCAGATATAGTCACACATGCGGCCCATCATAAACCGATCCGGGTATTCATCGTATAAAAAGCTTCCGTCATATTCCATACGATCGCAAAGGGTTTCTACTTTTTCCTGGATCCGGGCAGCAGTTTTTGGGAAATAGGATTTCATTTTCTGCATATCTTCTTCCAGAGCCAATTCTCGCTCCAGTTCCTGAGGGTAACGGCAGGATGTATAAAATGGGATAGTTCTCGAATAATACACTACATATCCCCTTTTTTCTCAGAAATTTTATTAATATATTATATAGTTTCTTTTAGAATTTTGTGCTATGATGCAGGAGTAACAAATAAAATTTATGAAAAGGAGTATTCTCATGGAAGTTAGAAAAGCATTAAAAAGCAAAAATTTCTGGAAGCAGCAAGCGGTTGTCGCTGTGGGATGTTTGATTGCAGCATTGTCTTATAACCTGATTATTATTCCGCATCATTTGTATTCCGGTAATTTTACCGGTATTGTACAGTTGATCCGTACACTCCTTCTGGATTTTGCACATATTACGATTCCCGGTAACTTTGAAATTATGGGTATTCTGCTGTATGCGCTGAATATTCCGCTTTTAGTATTAGCCTATAGGAAGATCGGTAAAGTATTCTTTCTAAAATCGGTGATAACGATTACAATGAATTCCATTTTCTTTTCCGTCATTCCGGTTTTGAAAGAGCCGTTGATCTCCGACCCGCTTACCGGAGTTCTGATCTCTGGATTTATTGTAGGCAGCGGCTGCGGTATGATCCTCCGCAACGGCAGTTCCGGCGGAGGTATTGATATTATCGGCATTTATATGTCGCGGAAGGATCCTAACTTTAGTGTGGGCAAGGCTTCTATGTTTGTAGCAATGGTTATTTATACGATCTGTTTCTTTCTTTACGATTTTAATGTGGATATTGTTGTATACTCCGTTATTTTTACCTGTGTTACTTCTTTTACACTGGATCGCTCTCACTACCAGACGATCAAGATGAGCGCCATCATCTTTACTAAAAATCCGGACATCGGGCAACTGATTACAAAAGATCTGGATCGGGGATATACCCGTTGGATCGGAAAAGGCGGATACAGCCAGGAAGACATGCTGATTTTTTATACCGTTGTCAATCGTTATGAGGTTACCTGGCTGAAACGAAAGGTAAAAGTCATTGATCCTCATGCTTTCATATCAATTCAGCGTGTGACAGAAATTGAAGGGGCTTTTGCAAATCATCTCTGATGGCCATACCCTGTGAAGAAAATAAGGAATTTTATATGAGCAGGGATTTGGGGTTGTGATTTTGAGATAAACAGATTACAATAGTACCATGGATAAAATAAAGGATTTTTTAGAAACTTATATGGATGCTGCGCTGCATCAGATTGTAATAAGCGGCGCGAGACGGCAGGGCGGAATTTCTAAGATCAAAGTTCGCCCTGTTCTGCTGAAAGGAGACATCTGGTATCAGGTGACTGAGACGGCAGGATCCAAGGAATTGCATAAAAACTATAAAAAAGAAGAGCTGATTCCTTATTTGTGCATACAGATGAAACAGGAGTTTAAGCAGCTGCAGCTGGAAACAGACAGAATACGTGGAACGGTTCTGGTAAGTAAAAAGGGAAGAGTTACGGTTCACTGTAAGAAGCAGGAAAAGCAGGAGGCAGTATCCATGCGTCCATTGTCTCATAACCGAAAGAAGCGTTATCTGCTGGAAGAGGGAAAGCCGGTTCCTTTTTTAATAGAGTTAGGGGTTATGAACCGGGAAGGAAAAGTATTGGCCCCCAAATATGATAAATTCAAGCAGCTGAACCGTTTCCTGGAATTTATTGAGGATATTTTGCCTCGGCTTCCGAAGGATAGAGAAGTTACCATTCTGGATTTTGGATGCGGCAAGTCTTATCTGACCTTTGCGATGTACCATTATCTGAGGGAGTTAAAAGGGTACGATGTAAAGATCATTGGACTGGATCTGAAGCAAGATGTGATTGAGACCTGCAGTCGTCTGGCAGAGCAGTTTGGATATGAGAAGCTGCATTTTTACCAGGGGGATATTGCGTATTACGAAGGTGTGGATCATGTGGATATGGTTGTCACGCTGCATGCCTGTGATACGGCTACGGATTATGCGCTTGCCAAGGCGGTGAGATGGGGTGCGCAGGTCATTCTGTCTGTGCCATGCTGTCAGCATGAGTTGAATAAGCAGATATCCAATGAGCTTTTAAGTCCTATTTTTTCGTATGGGATTTTAAAAGAGCGTTTTGCAGCGCTTTTGACAGACGGACTGCGGGCGAAGATGCTGGAAGAGCAGGGATATGAGGTGCAGATTCTGGAATTTATTGATATGGAGCATACCCCGAAAAATTTATTGATCCGGGCGGTGCGCCAGCAGGTGACGGAAAAGGGGAGAAAAGAAGCGTTTCCTTATCGTGCCAGTATGGAGTTTTTCCATGCAGATCCCACGTTAGCGAAGCTTCTGCAGTCTGAAGGGGACCAAAAAGATGAAGAAAGTTTTAACTAGAGCAGGAATTTTGTTTGTTGTTTTTGCAGTCAATGTTCTTGTGATGAGTATATTTTTAAATATCAGGCAGAAAACAGAAAATAAAGAAGACTTAACAGCCGCAGTGCAGCCCCTCCTGGCGATTGATGTTGGTGACAGCCAGATAAATCGAATGTATGGATATACAGAAAAAATGCAGGTGGATTTTATGAGGGACAGCCTGACGCCCTTGGATATTGACCGGACGCTGACGCTTTCCATTGATCCGTATGATCATAAGATTGAAAGTGTGTCTTATGAAGTGCGTACGTCAGATGGGAAAAAGGTGGTGGAAAATGCCAAAATTAAGAATTTCACCACGGTAAAGGGGGAACAGAAGGCAGATTTTACTTTGTCGGGGAATCTGTTAATGAATCAGGAATACTCTCTGTGTCTTGAAGTGCAGACAGATGTGGATACGTATTATTACTATACTCGCGTCATCTCCAGAACAGGTCTGTATGTGGAAGCGTATGTGGAATTTGTAGAAAGTTTTTATACGCTTTGTCTGAATAAGGATTCTGCCAGAAGTCTGCATTCTTATCTGGAGACTGACAGTTCCCGGACGAACAGCAGCTATACCAGTGTGGATATTTATTCTTCCTGGGATCAGGTTACTTGGGGTACACTGAATCCTTCTTTGTACCGGAAGGGGATTCCTGTTATCCGAGATATGAATGAGACCACAGGAAGTATTTCGGTAGAATATATCCTGACAGCGAAGGATGAGGATGGCAATACCGAATATTATCAGGTGACAGATTTTTATCGGATGAGATATACCGAGGCCAGAATCCGGTTGCTGGATTTTAACCGGACAGCCACGGAGATTTTTTATCCGGAGTCACAGGTACTTACCCAGGAAGGTGTGGATCTGGGCATTGCATCGAAAGATATCTCCTATGTGACCAATCAAAACGGGGATATTCTGTCATTCGTACAGGCCGGTGATCTGTGGACGTATAATATATCTGCGGGGAAACTCACAAATGTCTTTAGTTTCCGTGATATGGATGTGAATGATGAACGAAATGATTGTATGGCTCATAATATGAAGATTATTCGTGTGGGTGAAACCGGAGATGTAGATTTTGTATTATATGGTTACATGAATCGGGGAGAACACGAAGGCAGCGTAGGAATTAGTGTGTATCATTACAGCAGCGATCAGAATGTGCTGGAAGAGCAGATATTCCTTCCCAGTACTCTTTCTTATGATTTTCTGAAAGAGGATGTGGAGCGGCTTTCTTATGTGAGCACAGATGATATGCTGTATCTTATGATAGATACTAACCTGTATCAGATCAACCTGCAGAAGAAGACGTATGAAATATTAAAGGAAAACATTGAGGAAGAGTGTTTTGTCGTGTCTAACTCTCATAGACATGCTGCCTGGATGGAGGGTATGGATTCTAATCATACGGAGCAGATCACCATCATGGATTTTGAAACGGCTAAAACCCGTACCATTACGGCAGAAGAGGGCATGAAGATAAGGGCAGAAGGCTTCATGAATGAGGATCTGGTCTATGGAATTGCCAGAGATACGGATATTGTTGTGGATGGCACCGGCAGTCTGCGTTTTGCCATGCATCGAATCTGCATCGAGGATTTTGACGGCAACCTTGTCAAAGACTATCAGCAGGACGGTATCTATGTGTTGGATGTGATCATAGAACAGGGATTGATGGAATTGGTTCGTGCCCAGTGGGAGAATAATGCTTATATTCAGATTGCCAGTGAGCATATTATGAATAATGTGAAGACGGAGGAGTCTGTGATTACGGTTGCGACCAAGGCTACAGAGCGAAAAGGCAATCAGATTCAGCTGAATTTCAGCGAACGCATTGCGAATCTGAATCCGCTGCAGATAAGATCTAAAATGCTGGTATTAGAGGAAGAGCGCGTGCTGTCTATGGAATTTCCGGTTTCCGAGGAACAAGAATACTATGTTTATGCAAAAGGCAGGCTGGATGGTATCTTTGACTCTCCCGCTGCAGCAATACAGGAAGCAGATATGCAGATGGGCGTGGTGCTGAACCGGGATCAGCAGTATGTATGGGAGAGAGGCAATAAAAAAGACAAAATCAGCATCAGTTTGGAAGATATTCCATCGGCTATCCTTGCAGGAACATTAGATATAGAAGCCTTGCAGACAGAACTGCAGGATGCAGGCACTGTGCTGGATCTCAGCGGATGTACCCTGGATCAGGTATTATATCAAGTCAGTTGTATGCGGCCGGTCATTGTTAAAATATCGGACATAGAGACAGCCGTGATCGTAGGGTATGATCCATATAATACTATTTTGTATTATCCGGCTACGGGAGAAACGAAGTATTACGGTCTGAATGACAGTACGGCTCTGTTTTCCGGAATGGGTAATGTATTTATCAGTTATATGGAGTCTATTGAGTAAAAGCAGGTATTTTTGATCCGCCGGAGTGATTCCGGCGGATCTTTTATCATATAGGAAAGTTCGTCCTATATGATAAAGCCCTCCGGGGGATGCGCACGCAAACGCAGAGGAATTATGTCGCTGGTGCGACGCGTTTGCGGCGCGGGAATCCCGCAAGCGGGATTTTTATTTATAATCAATGCAACAGATAGAAGAAAAACAGACACTATATATATGTAACATCTGGTTCAGGCGCCAAACGGAACCGAGAGGAGAGAGGTGAAGATATGGGAGGAGAGTACCAGTTGCTGGTGGAACAGGCGAAAAAGAAAGACCCGCAGGCATTTACCATGTTATATGAGATGTTATACCAGGATATGTATCGTTTTGCCGTATATACCCTGAAGAATGAAGCGGATGCGGAAGATGCTGTGGGGGATGCAGTGGCAGACGCTTATGCGTCGATTGGGAAGCTGCGGGATGCGTCCGCCTTTCGAGGCTGGATGTTTAAGATTTTATCCATAAAATGTAAGAGAAAATTGAAAGAATATGTGGATCGGCCTGCAGCGCTGCCGGAAGAGCTTACGTGTGCCGGGGAGAACATAACAGAAGAACTGCAGGTGCGGCAGGCGTTTTTTCGGTTGGATGATGAGGAACGTTTTATCGTATCTATGCGGGTGTTTGGAGGATATGACAGTAAAGAGATTGGGGCGATACTGCATAAGAATCCTAATACGGTGCGTTCCCGGTTAAGCCGTGCGTTAAAGAAAATGGAAGAATATTTGCAGGAATAAAAAAGGAGGAAGCAGCTATGGAAGAAGATAAATTACTGAAATTGATTAAAAAGTCTGCGGATTCCGTTGAGATTCCGGAAGGGTTGAAGCCGGAAACTATGGAAGAAAAACTACATACGCAGCGAAAACTATCCGGTTTTTACCGCGGACCTTGGGGAAAAGCGGCAGTTGCCGCAGCAATCTGCCTTGTCATAGGTGCGGCGGGCATAAAAGTGTTGTCTACGGGGAATATGACGGCAGAAGAACCTGCGGACGTCCGGATAGACAGTGAGCCGGAAGAGAGAGAACTTAAGGAGGTTGTATATGCATCTGCAGTAGAGGACGTTTATATACAGGCAGACAGTTACGAAGCAGTATATCAGGCCATGTATGGTGATGATACAGAAAAAACAACTGGGGCAGAAGAGATAGCCCGTGATTATGGTGTAAATATGCTTGCAGAAGAAAGCGCCGTGGCAGAAGAGAGTGTAGCGGAAGAAGATGTGATGCTGGACGCGGCCGCCGGATCAGGAGGGTATTCCACAACGAATATCCAGGAATTGGGAGTGGATGAGGCAGATATCGTTAAGACGGACGGGAATTATATCTATGTTGCCGATGCGGATAAGGGTCTTCGTATTATTCGGGCAGAGCAGGGGAAGATGGAACTAGTATCCATGACACCTCTGGAGGATAAAGAAGAAACCATTCAGGAAATGTATGTGGATGGCGACACGCTGAATCTGATTACCTATGGTTATGAGACCAGTCTTTCCGGAGATAAAGGAAAATCTGAGAAAAACGGGAAAGGAAAGATTGCTGCCTATGGTTCTTATGCAGTAGATACGAAAGAGGTGATCCGGCTATATACGTACGATATTTCTGACAGAAGCCGTGTACAGTTAGCAGGCATGGTTTCTCAGGAGGGCGGGTATCAGTCCTCCAGAAAGGTAGGAGATATCATTTATCTGTTTGGCCAGTACTGGCCTTCGTATGGTGAAAAAGATGACATAGAAGGCTATATTCCGGAAGTAAACGGCAGGATGTTGGAAGCAGAGGATATTATGATACCGGCTGTGGAGAGCTATGATCAGTCTTCACTGGTTGTCTCTTCGGTGAACGTGACAAAGCCGGATGAAATTGTTGACTGCAAATCCATTTTGGCCGGATCCAATCTGTTTTATGTGAGTACTTCTAATATCTATATCACGCTGACAGAATGGGGATATGAGTATGGAATTACCAATCTGGTGCGTTTTTCTTACGATGAGAAAGGCAAGATTCAGGCAGAAGCAGCCGGAACGGTAAAGGGCTATCTGAATGACAATTTTTCCCTGAATGAATATGAGGATCACCTTCGTGTAGTGACCACCTGCTATGATTATCGGCAGGGCGGCGAGACCAATAGTCTGTATGTATTGGATGGGGATATGAAGGTTACCGGAAAGATTGAAGATCTGGCGTATCAGGAAACCATTCGGTCTGCCCGTTTTATGGGGGATACCGGCTATTTTGTTACTTTCCGCCAGACAGATCCATTGTTTTCTGTAGATTTAAGTGATCCTTCCGATCCGAAAATACTGGGTGAGCTAAAGGTAACCGGTTTTTCATCTTACCTGCATTTTTACGGAGAAGATAAACTATTGGGAATCGGATGGGAAGCTGATGAGAATACAGGGGAAACCACCGGTTTGAAACTATCTATGTTTGATATCTCGGATCCATCTCAAGTTACGGAAACAGACAGGGTCGTAGTGGAGGATGTATACGACTGCCAGGCGCTTAATAATTATAAATCTATCTTAGTGGATCCGGAAAAGAATCTGTTGGGATTTGCTTATATTCAGGGGGAACACGGATCCGATACCTATAAGGTAAAAGGCTATTATTATCGGGTATTTTCCTATGAGCCGGATCAGGGCTTTACAGAGCAATATCTCTATGCAGATGAGGAAGCAGTCAATAACGGAAATTATTACGAATTACTGCAGGAGACCCGGGGGCTTTACATTGGCGATTGGTTCTATCTGTGCAACAGCAGTATGATTACTTCTTTTGATATGACAGATCAGTACGAAAAGGGCAGTGAAATTGTCTGGGAATAGCAGCCTTGTGCTGACTTGCACGTAAAAAAGCAATAGGCTATACTAAAGGTGTACCGTCTGGTACACCTTTTGGTTTCTTTGTGATAGAAAGATAGAGAGAAATGAGGAATACAATGAAATTTATTCATATAGCGGATGTACATCTTGGAGCGGTACCGGACAAAGAATGTTCCTGGAGCAGAGAGCGAAGCCAGGAAATCTGGGACAGTTTTCGAGATGTGATTGACAGAACCGGCAGAGAACAGGCCGATTTGCTTTTGATCGCCGGGGATTTATTTCACCGCCAGCCCCTTATGCGGGAACTGAAAGAAGTGAATGATCTGTTTTCTTCCATACCGGATACCAAGGTAGTGCTGATCGCCGGCAATCATGACTATTTAAAAAAGGATTCGTATTATCTGACCTATCCCTGGGGAAGGAATGTAGCCTGTCTTTGGGAGAAAATGCCGTCGGTGGTGTATTTTGAAGAGCTGGATACCTATGTATATGGTCTGAGTTATCATTCCAGAGAGATTTTGGACGGATTATATGATGAACTTCGGCCACAGGCAGAAAAGGGCGGTATTCACATTTTATTGGCTCATGGAGGCGATGAAACACATATTCCCATACAGAAAAACAGATTAAAAACAGCAGGATTTGATTATGTGGCATTGGGACATATTCATAAGCCGGAAATTGTGATACCCGGTAAAATGGCATATGCAGGAGCATTAGAGCCGATTGACCGCAATGACGTGGGGCCGCATGGATTTATTCGGGGAGAGTGCTGTGACAAAAAGACAGTTTTGCAGTTTGTGCCGTTTGCGAAACGCTCGTATGTGCCGCTGTCCGTGTTAGTGACTCCCGATATGACACAGTATTCCCTGGAAGAGCTGGTGCGGGAACAGGTACAGGAGGCAGGAGAAAGGAATCTGTTCCGAATTTCACTAAAAGGCCTTAGAGATCCGCAGTGGGAAATTGACAGGAGAAGACTGTATACACTGGGAAATATCGTGGATGTGGAAGACGGTACCAGAGCAAACTATTGTTTGGAAGCACTCTGCCAGAAGTATAAGGGAAGCCTGATCGGAGAATATGCGGAGTATTTTAGGAAAAAAGAAAGAACGGTTATAGAGGAAAAAGCACTGCAGTACGGATTGGAGGCTCTTTTGGATGCCAGAAAGTGATGAAGGTCTGTCATATGGGCATGCCAGTAGGAGAAAGATATGGTAATCAGGCGTTTACATATAAAAAATTTTGGAAAATTTCATGATAAGGAGCTTACATTTTCTCCGGGTATTAACCTTATATATGGAGAAAATGAGAGCGGAAAAAGTACATTATATACGTTTATTCAGGGGATTTTTTTTGGAATCCGCAGGATGCGGGGAAGGGCGTCCCGTAATGATTGTTATACCCGCTATGAACCCTGGGAGAATGCTTTTTGCTATGAAGGACAGATATGGTTTACCTGTGGACAAAAGGAATTTCGTTTGTATCGGGTGTTCCAGAAGGACAGGCAAAGCACCAGTCTGGTGTGTGAAACGGATGGGGAATGGTTATCTGTGGAGGATGGCGATTTAGATGTCTTGCTGGGAAATGTCAGTGAAACGGTTTATCGCAACACGGTTTCCATAGGTCAGCTGGAATGCAGGACGGGAGAGAGTTTGGCAGAAGCGTTTCGCAATTATGTTTCCAATTATCAGGGAAATATGGAAGAAGAACTGGATCTGGCCAGGGCGCTGCGATCGTTGAAAGATAAAAAGAAAGATCTGGAACGAATAAAGAAGGAAGCAGAGGATAAAAAAGCAAAACAGCTACAGGAGGTGGAAACGCAGATAGCATACATCCAGCAGGAGATAACAGAGCTCAGGGACAAAGAAAGAGAAAGCCAGAGGAAATCGGAACAGCTGGAGAGAGGGCAGAAGATACAGACAGCAAATCGAAGAAAGTCAATAAGTGCCCCCCAAATGGGGCTTGGTATATTGGCCGCAGTATTTCTGCTGGCGCTGCTGTGTTTTGGAACAGGATGGATAAGAAATGTCGGTATCATAGGCCTGGTTTGTCTGATTGTGCTGGCAGCAGGCTATTGGAGATATATAAAAAAAGCATCAGAAAGTGAAATGCAAAAAGAAGAAGATCAGCGGAGGACCAGACATCGCTGGATGGTGGAGCAGCTTCGGCAAGGCAGAAAAGAGAAGCAGGCACAAATGGAGAATCTCCGGGAAGAATATGCAGAATTGCTGCAGCAGAATCCGGAAGGAAACTTTTGGGAGGAAGAACTGGAAGCCGTATCCATGGCGATGGAAACCATAGAAAGGTTATCCCGGAAGATGCAGACAGATATCAGCAGTCAGCTGCAGAAAAGGACATCACAGATTCTCAGCGCTTTGACAGCAGGGAAATATACGCGCATTTCCATGGATGAAGATTTTACGATCGGCGTGGATAACCGGGAACGGCATATGCCCATCGAACAGTTGAGTAAGGGAACAATCGAACAGATTTATTTTGCTTTTCGAATGGCAATGGGAGAAATCTTATGTAAAGAGGAGACACTGCCCGTATTACTGGATGATACCTTTGTTATGTATGATGATGCCCGTACTGTGTCGGTCTTACAGTGGCTGTCGCAGGAAAAAGAACAGGTGCTGATTTTTACCTGCCAGAAAAGAGAACAGCAGATATTGAAGGAATTGGGTATTCCCTATCATTATGTGCAATTATCATGAGCAGTCGGTATGCGGGGACGACCTGGTTTTGATTATCGAAATGAGAGAGATATAAAATAAGACAAGTCTTCCCGGGAAAAGTATTTTATAAGCGATTTTAAAGCAGCAGGCATTTAAATGCCTGCATGAGGAGGGTCGCTTGGCTTTTCCCGGGAAGATTTTTTTGAACCATCATATAAGGTTTGTATTTATTTCTGCAGTTTTGCTTTGTGCGCTGTGATCAGACGGTTGATACGTTCTACCGGATTCAGTAATTTACTGATGGAAGCGTCATGATTTAATGCGTCAATGAGAAGGGCAATATATTTGCTCATGTCGCAGCTTACATAATACTCTCTGGACAGCAGTTCCGGTGCCTGATATACCAGGTTGGTTGTAAGAAGACGGTCAAACAGTCCATGTTCGTAAGCCCGGTCGAACTTCTTCAGGCCGTTGGTGAATAAACCAAAGGTAGAACACATGAAAATTTTGTTTGCCTCCCGCTGCTTCAGTTCTCTTGCCACTTCGATCATAGTATCTCCGGAGGAAATCATATCATCAATAATCAGCATGTTTTTGCCTTTTAATGCAGTTCCAAGGAATTCATGTGCCACAATGGGGTTACGTCCGTCAATAATACGGGTGTAATCTCTTCTTCTGTAGAACATACCCATATCAACCCCCAATACGTTTGCCAGGTAGATAGCACGGGAAGCACTTCCGGCATCCGGGCTGATGATCATCAGATTTTCCTTATCAATGGGAAGCTCCGGCTCTGCATGAAGAAGAGCTTTTAAAAACTGATAGGATGGACGAACCGATTCAAATCCATTAAGAGGAATCGCATTCTGCACTCTCGGATCATGAGCATCAAAGGTGATGATATTATCTACTCCCATATTTACCAGCTCTTTTAATGCAATGCCGCAGTCCAGGGACTCCCGGCCGTTGCGCGTATACTGACGGCTTTCATACAGGAACGGCATAATGACATTCACACGGCGTGCCTGTCCGCCGGCTGCTGCGATAATGCGCTTCAGGTCCTGATAATGGTCATCGGGAGACATGTGATTAATCTGTCCTCCCATGGGGTAGGTCAGACTGTAATTGCATACATCCACCATGATATAGAGGTCATCACCGCGGACGGATTCCATAATGGCGCCCTTGGCTTCACCCGAACCAAAACGTGATACTTTACAGTTGACCAGATAAGAATCACTGTCATAACCATCCAGTGTAATGCTTTCACCGTGAGTTGCCAGTCTTTCCTTTCTCCATCCAACAATATATTCATCTATTTTTTGTCCCAGAGACAGGCAGCTTTGCAGCGGGACAATTCCCAGACGTCCTACAGGAATAGTGTCCAGACTCATAATATCTTTTGGTGCCATAATCAAGTTCCTCCTAACAGTTTTTTCTGTATTCTGATATCGTTGCCAAAAAGTTTTATCATTGTGTAGCTGCTGGCTATCCGTGAAAAAGTACGTTCCGAATAGGTGTCAGCAAATTGTTCCAGTGACAGGTTGGTAGAGATGATCGTAGACCGTTTCTGCATGATCCGTTCATGGATACATAAGAAAAGCTGTGAGGAAACGAAGCTGTTTGTAAGCTCGGTCCCCAGGTCATCAATGATCAGAAGATCACAGTTAAAAATATATTCTGTCATGTCATCAGTAAGAGCATCTCTGGAAAAAGTATGTTTTGCCAGGATGTCAAACAGATCGAAAGCAGTAAAATACATGACGCAGTATGCCCGATCCATCAGTTCCTTTGCAATACAATGGGAAAGAAATGTTTTCCCAACTCCAGTATCTCCATAAAAGAACAAATTGTCAAATGATTCTTGAAAATTTTCGATAAAATCCCATGCGGTGTCCACTGCCTGATGGGCGGTACCCAGAGAGGTAAGTCCGGTGGCATGATTGGGAATATCATCCGGGTAATAGTCAAAAGAAAAAGTAGTAAAATTTTCCTCTTCCAGTATTTCCTTCATATTGGACTGGGTATACAGCATATCAATGGTTGCCTGCCGGAAACAGGAGCATTTTTGATTGCCCACATACCCGGTATCCTGGCAGCGGGGACACTCATAATGCATTTGCAGATAGTCTGCAGAAAATCCGTGGCTGAGAAGGAGCGTTTCTCTTTTCCTGCTCAGCTGTGCGATGGCCTGGGGAAGATCAAACTCCTCCGCAGAGGTTTCCAGCAAAAGCATCCGGGCTTTTTTCATGCTGAGCTCTGCTATTTGAGAATCGATCTGAGCCAGTTCGGGAATTTTAGAGTAAGCGTTTTGGATGCGATGATCCAGTTCGCGTTTGTTTTTCAGTTGTTTTTTATTGTATTCCCGCATAATTGCATCGTACTGGGAGTTTTGTAAAGGCATATACGGTCTCCTTTATTTGTTCAGCAGTTGTTTTTCCAGTTGAGAAAAGTCCTGGCTGCGCTGTGGAAAATTGTTGAATCGATTGTTGTTTTTACTGTATTTGTAACTCTTTTTGTCAGAAAGCTGCTTGGCAGAAGCTTCTGAGAACGCGTTTTCCTTTTTCTGCGCATCTTTTCGGGGAGAATCTGTTTCTTTTGACTTTAAGGCTTTTACATCGCTCAGATGTTTCACACCCCGTTCATGCCAGTCTTTTAAAATGGCGTTGGCATATTTCATGCCGGGGCGAAATGTCTGCATGGCAGCTGCCTGACAGGCCTCCGTGATAACGTCCAGAGTAAAGCTGTATTCGTTCATCCAGGTATTCATAAAAGTGATCTCGGCTTCCACCGGCTCTCTGCCGGTGATACCCAGAGCCTTTAAAATGGCATAGTAGTCCCGGTGATAGGTACTGTTATTCTGTTTTGCCATGCTGACAGTAGAAATGCCTTTTTCTGCCCAGGAAAGGGCAATTTTTTCCATGTAGTGAATACTGGTATGATTTTTACTGACGCAGGATTCTATCAGATATTCGATCAGATCCGCAGATAAATGAAGTTCTTCATAAAAAAACAGGATCTTTTCCGTCTCTATAGGGGTCAATGTCTTGCCCATATATTGAGATGCGATAAATAAAAGCTGACGGACTTCTTCGTTTTGCTGCAGTTTTTGCAGCTTGCCAAGGGACATCCGTGTCGATGCGTGCACCGGGGACGGTTTGTTTTCCAATGCCGCTTTCTCCGGAGGAGCCGGCGCCGCGGCTGCTGTATAGGCAGTGGCTGTCTCCTCGGTAAAAGGCAGAAAACAGATATCCGTTAATTCCTGAGAATCATCAAAGGTAAGGGAAAGAAGGGATTCCTGTTCCCAGTATTTCAATGCCCGAAGGACATCCTTTTCTGTGCAGTTTAATTGATCTGCAATAGAAGCCAGACTAAGAGCAATATTTGTCCTGCCGGTGATCCGAAGCAGATACAGATATACTTTTATAAATTCTCCATTGGCCCGCGGCATATAATGGTCCAAAAAATGATTTGGTATGATCGTGACCTCTGGAGTGAGATAATTATGTATAGAAAGCGGATTCATAGCTTTGCACATCCTTCATATTCGTTTGCAGAAAAGCGGACGTATTTGTAGGTACATCCACAGAGCGTAAATAATGGTATGCCCTGTGGGTATACTATATCATATAATTGAAAAAATGAAAACTGAAAATCTTTTAGCGGTTGGGAAACCGGAGGGGATGTGGGAAGTGTGGATAATGTGGACAAGAAAGTGGACGGAAAAATTATGGGAAACTAAAATAAAGGTTAAAAAGCGGGGAAATTCGTATTTGAAGCTAAAATTTTACCAAAATTATGTAAACATATGCAACCATAAAAAAATCCACATGCTTTTTCCACAAAAAAGGAGGGTAAGCATGTGGATAATGTGGATAACTTTACTGCCCTAACAGTTTTTCCCCGATTTTATGCACATCTCCGGCACCCATAGTTATCAACAAATCGCCGGGGACACAATTTTCTAATAAAAAGTTTTCCACTTCATCAAAAGTAGGGAAGTAATGGGCTTCAGTTCCTTTTTCTTCGATCAATTGACGAAGTGTGTCAGAGGAAATTCCCAGATTATCGGTTTCTCTGGCGGCATAGATATCAGGCATTACTACCTTATCTGCCAGGGTCAGGGCTTCCGCAAAATCATGAAGGAGCGTTTTGGTTCTGGTGTAAGTATGTGACTGGAATACACACCAGAGTGTTTTATGGGGATAATTCTTTGCAGCGGTCAGTGTTGCTTTGATCTCTGTAGGATGATGTGCGTAATCATCAATAATCGTTACCCCACCTACTTTTCCTTTGTACTGGAAGCGGCGGTCTGTACCGGTGAAATGCAGAAGAGCATTCTGGATAGACTCTACGGCGATTCCCAGTTTGCAGGCTAAAGCGATTGCAGCAAGTGCATTGGATACATTATGAATACCCGGGATGGATAATGTGAAATGTCCCACCAGGCTGCCTTTGCAATAGCAGTCAAAAGAAGGGCAGGCCAGTTCGTCATAAGTAATGTTGGCTGCGGTATAATCGTAGGAGCCGCTTAATCCATAAGTGATGACACTGCATTCCAGATCTTTTGTGATCTCTTCATACTGAGGGATTTCTCCGTTTATAACCAGAGTGCCGTCCTTTGGCAGGCGCTGGGCAAATAAATGGAAAGAATGACGGATGTCATCAATATCTTTAAAGAAGTCCAGATGGTCCGCATCAATATTCAGGATAATGCTGCAGGTAGGGAAAAAGCTTAAAAAGCTATTCGTATATTCGCAGGCCTCTGTGATGAAGAGGTCAGAATTTCCCACACGGATATTTCCTCCGATAGAAGGAAGGATGCCGCCTACAGAGATGGTAGGATCCAGATCTTCCTCCAAGAAAATATGGGAGAGCATAGAAGTTGTCGTTGTCTTTCCATGAGTTCCGGAAACGGCCACGGCAGTTTTATAGTTGGTCATAACCTCCCCGAGGAGATTTGCTCGTGTCATCAGGGGAAGTTTCTTTTCTACAACACAGGCAAATTCCGGGTTATCCGGATGAATTGCGGCAGTGTAAACGACCAGGTCAATGTCTTCGGTTATATTGGACGCTTTCTGTCCGTAAAAAATGCGGGCTCCTTTTTCCTCCAGATGCCGGGTCAGTTCCGATTCTTTAGAATCCGATCCGCTGACAGTAAAGCCTTTATCTATTAAAATCTCGGCCAGTCCGCTCATGCTGATGCCGCCAATGCCGATAAAATGAACATGAATCGGTTTGTTAAAATCTATTTGATACATACAAAGTCTTCCTTTCTACATGGCTTCCTTGCTGTGAAGGTATTTTATCTTATTCATTATACTCCCTAAATAAGAAAATGAAAAGTAAAAGATGGGAATTGGCGATCGTATAGCAAAAAAAGGCTTGCCCAAAGAAAAAAGACATAATTTTACAAAAAGACACAGCGTGACAAAAAAATTCACAAAGAATATTGACAAATTAAAAAGAGGATTGTAAAAAACGATGATAAAAAACCAGAGAAAATTTAGAAAAGAGAAACAAAAATCGACAAATGTTATAAAATGATGAGAAAATTCTTTTGAAAATTGTAAAAAATGTTCACTATTCATGAAAGTTATGTTATAATAAATAAATCAATTGACAAGAGGTGATTACATGATTAAGAAGGAGATGATAGCGATGCTGCTGGCCGGTGGTCAGGGCAGCAGGCTTGGCGTGCTGACAGCCAAGGTTGCGAAACCAGCAGTAGCGTTTGGGGGAAAGTATCGCATTATAGATTTTCCTCTTAGTAACTGTATCAATTCGGGTGTTGATACTGTAGGTGTGCTGACACAGTATCAGCCGTTAAGACTGAATACACATATTGGAATTGGTATTCCGTGGGATCTGGACAAGAATGTTGGCGGCGTATCTGTTTTGCCTCCATATGAGAAGAGCTCTAATAGTGAGTGGTATACTGGTACCGCAAATGCGATTTATCAGAATATGGCTTATATGGAGATGTACAACCCAGATTATGTGCTCATTCTTTCCGGTGACCATATTTATAAAATGGATTATGAAGTTATGCTGGATTTCCACAAAGCGAACAAGGCGGATGTAACGATTGCTACGATGCCGGTTCCTATAGAAGAAGCCAGCCGCTTTGGTATCATGGTAACAGACGAGACCGGACGTATTATTGAATTTGAAGAAAAACCGGAGAAGCCCAGCAGTAATCTGGCGTCCATGGGTATTTATATCTTCAGCTGGTCGGCGTTAAAAGAGTCTCTGTTAGCCATGAAGGATCAGAGCAATCTGGATTTCGGCATGCATATCCTGCCGTACTGCCGTGAACATGATAAACGCCTGTTTGCATATGAATATACCGGATATTGGAAGGATGTCGGCACCCTGGGTTCCTATTGGGAAGCAAATATGGAGCTGATCGATATCGTTCCGGAGTTTAATTTATATGAAGAGTTCTGGAAGATTTATACGAAAGCGGATATCATTCCGCCGCAGTATATTTCCAGTGATGCAGTGATCGAGCGGAGTCTGATCAGTGAAGGCTGTGAGATTTATGGAGAAGTACATAATTCTGTTATCGGCACCGGAGTGGTGATCGGTAAAGGAACGGTTGTACGGGATTCCATTATCATGAAGCAAAGTGAGATCGGAGAAAATTGTGTCATTGATAAAGCTATTATAGCGGAGAACGTGAAACTCGGTGATAATGTGGTATTGGGAATTGGTGAAGATATCATCAATAAAGAAAAACCGAAGATCTATTGCTTCGGTCTTGTGACCATAGGAGAGAATTCTGTCATTCCATCCGATGTGAAGATTGGTAAGAATACCGCAATTTCAGGAGTCACTGCAGCAGAGGATTATCCTGACGGCATCTTGGACAGCGGAGAAACATTGATAAAGGATGGTGAGGAATCATGAGAGCATTAGGAATTATTTTAGCTGGCGGTAACAGCAACAGGATGAGAGAGTTATCACAGAAGAGAGCAATCGCTGCTATGCCTATCGCAGGAAGCTATCGAAGCATTGATTTCACACTGAGCAATATGTCGAATTCACATATCCAAAAGGTAGCTGTTTTAACTCAGTATAATGCAAGATCTCTGAACGAACACTTAAGTTCTTCCAAATGGTGGGATTTCGGAAGAAAGCAGGGAGGTCTGTTTGTATTTACCCCTACTGTCACGGCAAGAAACAGCTGGTGGTACCGGGGTACAGCGGACGCCATTTGTCAGAATCTTTCATTTTTAAAAAACAGTCATGAACCTTATGTAGTCATTGCATCCGGCGACGGAGTGTACAAGTTAGATTATAATAAGGTATTGGAATATCACATTGCAAAGCGGGCAGATATCACTGTAGTATGCACGGATGCCGGAGACGAAGATACCACACGTTTTGGCGTTGTGAAAATGAATGAGGATCATCGAATTATAGAATTTGAAGAGAAGCCCATGGTTTCTGAATCTCATACCATTTCTACCGGTATTTATGTAATCCGAAGAAGATTATTAATCGAGCTGATCGAAAAGGCTGCGCAGGAAGAACGTTATGATTTTGTAAAGGATATTTTGATTCGTTATAAAAACCTGAAAAAGATTTATGGTTACAGACTGGATTCCTATTGGAGCAATATTTCCACTGTAGAGTCTTACTATCAGACAAATATGGATTTTCTGAAACCGGAAGTAAGGAATTATTTCTTCCGACAGTATCCGAGCATACAGTCCCGTGTGGAAGATTTGCCGCCGGCAAAATATAATCCGGGTTCCAGCGTGAAGAACAGTCTGGTTTCCAGCGGCTGTATTATCAATGGTACTGTGGAAAATTCAGTTCTGTTTAAGAAGGTATTTGTAGGAAATAACTGTGTCATTAAAAATTCTATCATTCTCAATGATGTATATCTGGGGGATAATACGCATATTGAAAATTGTGTGGTAGAAAGTCGTGATACCATTCGTGCCAATTCTTATTACTATGGAGAAGATGGCATTAAAGTTGTTGTGGAAAAGAATGAGCGCTATGTTCTCTAAGAAGAAGTAGAGGAAGGCAGTGAAGGGGGCTGACTTATGAACATTACAGATGTAAGAGTAAGAAAAGTAGCAAAAGAAGGCAAGATGAAAGCCGTAGTTTCTATCACTATTGATGAAGAGTTTGTTGTGCATGACATTAAGATCATTGAAGGCGAAAAGGGATTGTTTATCGCAATGCCAAGCCGCAAAGCAACAGATGGGGAATACCGTGATATTGCACATCCGATTAACTCCAAAACCAGAGAACGGATTCAGGCTATCATCATGGAAAAGTATGAACAGGCAATGTTAGACGAACCGGAGACAGAAGAAACAACGCTGTAGCAGTTCGCGAATAAAATGCAAAGGGAATACCGGTGAAACGGTATTCCCTTTGTGCTTTTATATTTACATACGAAAATCAAATAAATCTTTTATCGGTACTTCCAGTACGTCTGCAATATCAAACAGTTTGTCCAAAGAAATAGAAGTTTTGACACTGAGTGCTTCGATGTTGCTAATGTGAGTACGGCTCAGATTTACTGCTTCGGCCAGCTGCATCTGTGTCATACCTTTTAATTTGCGATAATACGCAATGGTCAGTCCTAATTCCTGATATTGTCTTGCCCTCTTTTTCTCGTCCATGCTGTCAAACTCCTTTTTCTTTTAAGTGTATGCAAAAAAGAGAAGAAACTAAACAATGTAAAACTTTGCATAGTTATTATGACAGTTTGCAAACAAGAGAGGGATAACATCTATATGAAGTTAATGAATACGCCAGCCGTTGGGATATTTGTTCTTTAACAGAGTATTTACCAGCTTGCCCCATCCCAGCGGATACCCGTCTGCACATACTAGCTGCCAGCCGCTGTCGGTGGTACATTCACCTTGTTCTACAGAGATGGTTTCACCTTTCAGGTAGCGGAGAATTCTTGCGTCGTCAGCGTGCAGATGCAGGCAGGATGCAAATTCTGTGTTTTTTAGTGCCAGAGAGAAAGGCTGGCTGGGTTCAAAGCGATCTTTCTTTAGCTCGCCCAGGTATAAACCGTTGCGGAGGAAATGGATTCCCTGCAGGGACTGGGGGATAGGCGGCAAGTAATACGCTTTCTGTGCACGTATTTCTATCCGGTTCGGATCCAATGGCATGGAAATATGGGTAAAGAAGGAATCCAGTACCTTTTGTTCTTCGTTGCTGCGTTTGGTATGTATTTCCGCAGAAGGCGTATCCGATTCGCCCTTTTTGTGAAGCAAAGCGATAAAATGCCCCTCTCCGTTCATATGGTGAGGCCAGATGCGGATGCAGCGGGCAAGCGCCGGATCTTCATTTCCCCAGAGAGGATTGCCTGTGGAGAAACCATCATAGGAAGGCAGCGTCCATAATTCCATTTCAGGAAAATGTTCCAGGAGCCAGGAAATGGTTCCTTCGTTTTCCTGAGGGGAGAACGTACAGGTAGAATAAAGAAGAAGTCCGCCCGGAGTCAGCATTTGTACTGCATTGGAAACAATATCTTTTTGTAAAGATGCGAAATACTCTGGCCGGTTTTCATCCCATGTTTTGGCTACGGCAGGATCTTTTCGAAACATGCCTTCACCGGAACAGGGGGCATCCACCAGGATTTTATTAAAATATTCCGGAAAATAATGTACTAAATTCTGAGGGATTTCATTGGTGATCAAACTATTGGAAATACCAAATAATTCTATATTTTTTAAAAGAGCTTTTGCCCGGGAATTGCTGATATCATTGGCCACCAGGACACCCTGTCCTCTTAGCTTTGCCCCAAGCTCTGTTGCTTTTCCCCCCGGAGCCGCACAAAGATCCAGAACACGGTCGCCGGGATTTACAGGAAACAGAGCGGCCGGTGTCATGGCGCTGGGCTCCTGCAGATAATACAGGCCTGCAAAATAGTAAGGGTGTCGGGCAGGATGCGCTTCTTCGTCGTAAAAAAAGCCGTTTTCTACCCAAGGGATCGGCCGTACAGGAAAAGGCGCGATCCTCATAAATTCCTCTTCGGAGATCTTTTGCGTATTGATGCGAAGACCATATTGGCGGGGATTCTGGTAGCTTTCCAGAAAGGAGGGAAACTCTTCTTTCAGCATATCCTGCATACGGGTAAGAAAGGTTTGTGGCAATGAAATCATAACAGTACTCCTTTTTGAATCATAGGTATTATATTCATTATAATAACAGGGAAAGAAAAAGTAAACTTTTATTATTGAAGGAATGATGTCGGATTATCCGGAAATCGGCGGAAAAAAGAAAGGATTTGTTGACAAGATACTATAAACGTGTTAAAACATTACTATGTGAACAACCGAACATGATAGAGGCGCGGATTTCATGAGTATTCCGGGATAACAGTGTGGGAAGCTACACCGGAAAAAAGGGGAGGCCGCCGAAGGGATTATATTCCTAAGTGTAGTCCCTGGGACGCAGGCAGAATATGCTGCGGACTGTCACATTAGTGGAGCGCTATCAGACATACATATAAGATTTGGTCAGATGATTATGCCATGAGTGCGCTTAATATGCGTTGTTCATGGTTATTTTTTTGAGAAGAGAGGAAATCTGTTATGAGAGGAAAAAGAAAAGTATGGTTTGGCGTTCTGACCCTTCTTTGTATGCTGGCCTGCAGTCCTATGACTGTATTTGCAGCAGAAGATGCGGCAGAATATGTTCCGGGAATGTACTCCACATTTTGGGCGTTGGTTCCACCGATTGTTGCCATTGTACTGGCATTAATTACAAAAGAAGTATACAGTTCCCTGTTTGTTGGTATTTTGATCGGCGGTATATTCTGGTCAGGATTCTCTTTTGAGGGGACAATTACCCACGTGTTCCAGGATGGTATCGTAGGTGTGCTGGCCGATAGCTACAATATGGGTATTCTGGTATTTTTGGTTGTATTGGGCATTATGGTTTGCATGATGAATAAGGCAGGCGGTTCTGCGGCATTTGGAAACTGGGCAAGTACGCATATTAAAAGCCGCGCGGGCGCTCAGCTGGCAACCGTTGCTCTGGGATGCCTGATTTTTATTGATGACTATTTTAACTGTCTGACTGTGGGAAGTGTTATGCGTCCGGTAACAGACAAGCACAACATATCCCGTGCTAAGTTATCTTATTTGATTGATGCAACCGCTGCACCAGTCTGTATTATCGCTCCTATTTCTTCCTGGGCAGCAGCTGTTACAGGTTTTGTAGAAGGAGAAGATGGTTTCTCTATCTTTATCCGTGCTATTCCTTATAACTTCTATGCGTTGTTAACGATTGTCATGATGATCTCGATTATCGTTATGAATGTGGACTACGGCCCTATGAAACTGCATGAAGAGAATGCAAAGAAAGGGGATCTGTACACCACACCTGACAGACCTTATGCAAATGCGACAGAGACCATTACAGAAACAAAAGGAAAAGTAATTGATCTGGTTGTTCCGGTTGCAACTCTTATTGTTGCCTGTGTCATTGGTATGATCTATACGGGTGGATTTTTTGAAGGTACCGGATTTGTAGAAGCATTTTCTAATTCCGATGCTTCCGTAGGTCTGATGCTGGGAAGCTTCTTTGGCCTGGTGATCACGATGGTATTCTATGGAGTAAGAAAAGTATTGTCATTCAGTGAATCCATGTCCTGTGTTCCGGAAGGATTTAAGGCAATGGTACCTGCCATTTTGATTCTTACTTTTGCATGGACTTTGAAGGCTATGACAGACAGTCTGGGTGCTGCTGATTATGTAGCAGGACTTATGGACTCTGCAGCAGGCGGACTGGTGAATCTGCTTCCGGCTATTATTTTCCTGGTTGGCTGTGGCCTTGCTTTTGCAACCGGTACTTCCTGGGGAACCTTTGGAATTTTGATTCCTATTGTAGTTGCGGTATTTATGGGAACCAATGAAACCATGATGATTATGTCTATCTCTGCTTGTATGGCGGGCGCTGTATGCGGCGACCATTGTTCACCAATCTCTGATACTACCATCATGGCATCCGCGGGAGGTCAGTGTAACCATGTCAACCATGTTTCTACACAGCTGCCTTATGCGGTTACTGTTGCAGCCGTTTCCTTTGTGACTTATGTCATTGCCGGATTTGTTCAGAATGTATACATTTGTCTTCCTATCGGTATTGTGCTGATGATTGCTACTTTGTTTGTCATCCGGGCAGTGACGAATGGAAAACAGGCGTAACGCATATGTGCATTTCAGAAAATGTCTGATTGAAAAATATGGAAATAAGAAAGAGCTGGAAACAAATGTTTCCAGCTCTTTTTATAATCGAAGCGACGGGATTCGAACCCACGACCTCTGCGTCCCGAACGCAGCGCTCTACCAAACTGAGCCACGCTTCGATGCAAAAAATATTATAGTCATTAAAAACACATTTGTCAATACAAATTTTTTAATTGTACGCAGTCATACTGTCACAGTTTTCTGAATATGAATGTATAATAATAAGGAAGAAATAACGGAGGCATATATGTCCGGTTACCGACGGTTTATTGCTTATGTGTATGAATATGTAAAGGATCACAAGGGTGATAACAAAGGATTTATTAAGGTGGAGGCCCGAAATGGCCAATGCAGAATGTACTTTCGTTTAAATGGAAAAAGAGGAAGGGGATCTTTGCCCTGTAAGATTTACGGTTTTGTGCGCGAAGGGACAGTTTGTCGGACCATATTATTGGGAACATGCGATCTGGACGGAGAACTGGTAGAATTTCGGATAGAAACCCCGGAGAGTTCATTGGCCGGCAGCTCCTACAGATTGGAGGATCTGGCCGGTATCGTATTTTGGGAAGAGAGCGGCATACGTTATGCTACCCAGTGGGATGAGTCCCCTATTCTCATGAATGCTTTTGTATTTACGGAAATGTCGGAACATATTGAGGAATCTGAGGAGAAGATTGCAGAGGAAGAGGTAGAAGAAGTAAAAGAGGAATTAGAAGAAGTACAGGAAGAATGGATTCCGGAGAATGGAGAGGAAGAAGAAAACAGGGAGTTGGAGACTGAGGAAGAAGAGGAGCCGGAACAGCAGGAGCAGAGTCCGGAACCGGAATTAAAGGCAGAGGAAATTTCCATAGCAGAAGAAGGGTGGGATTTTCAGCCTTTCGCAGATGGGGAGATCCCATTTTGTAAAAAGATCGGGCTGCAGGATATTTCTATGCGCAATCATTTTCTGATTCATGGTTATGAAAACTATCATCATCTTCTGGTGGGAAAAACACAGGGGGGAAATCAATACATACTGGGAATTCCCGGAATTTATGATCCGCAGGAACGGTTTATGGCAGGTGTATTTGGCTTTCCCAATTTTAAGGCAGCACGAAAAGAGGGAGAGGTACTGGCGGCAGAAGAAAATGCGGGGCAGGATACCTTTGGCTATTGGTATCGTCTAGTCGATGCCGCGGATCTCAACCTTTGATATCGTTTGCTGTAAGATAGCCTGAAATTCTTCCAGTTCTTCCCGGGTGTAGCTGGTGAAGCCCGGGATCATGACTTCCGGGGAGTCCTGGTAAGCCTGCAGATAGTACGCCTGACAGCCCGCCAGCCATTTTCCGATTTGGCGGAAGTCTTCGGCGTTATGAAGTTCACGGACTACGGTAGTGCGAAATTCATAGGGGATCACGTCAGTCAGTAAAAAGGCCGCGGATTCCCGAATAGGATCTAAGGAGATTCCTTTGACACCGGCCACCTTTTCATAAGAAGAAAAAGAAGATTTAATATCCATCGCCACCATATCAATCAGCTGGTTGTGCACCAGTTTTTTTAAAATCCAGGGGCGGGAGCCGTTGGTATCCAGTTTAATGGGATATCCTATGTTATGGATTTTTTCGATAAAAGCGATCAGTCCCTTTTCCTGGGTGGGTTCCCCTCCGGTGATGCAGACCCCCTCTAAGATACCCTGACGTTTTTTTAAAAAGGAAAGGATTTCCTCTTCTGTGAGTTGGGGCTGTGTGTGCGGAGAAAGGACAAGTCTGCTGTTGTGACAGAAAGGACATCGAAAATTGCAGCCTCCCAGAAAAATAGTACAGGCAATTTTGCCGGGATAGTCCAGAAGTGTTGTTTTATTTAATCCGCAGATATTCATGATTCTCCTCCTTTATCCGGGAAAGCTGATATGGTACTTATTATATCATGAATCCATAAAAAATGATAAAAAAGTTGACGTGAGAGAAGGAAACGATTTATACTACTATAGTGATGAGGCCAGGATAGCCTTTTGGAGAGTTGTCCGAGTGGTTTAAGGTGCGGCTCTCGAAAAGCCGTGTGGTTTGCGCCACCGTGGGTTCGAATCCCATGCTCTCCGCTGAAAGCCCTGTTTATAAGAGAAAAGTCTCTTGTAGGCAGGGCTTTTATCCTATGAGGCAGATTCCATTTACGGAGGATCATGTTATGACGACAGATGAAAAGTTTATGAGGGAAGCCATCCGGCAGGCGAAAAAGGCAGAGGCTTTGCTGGAAGTGCCGATTGGCTGCGTCATTGTCTATGAGGGCAAAGTGATTGCCAGAGGATATAACCGCAGAAATACAGATCGAAATACCCTTTCTCATGCGGAGATGAATGCGATTAAGAAGGCAAGCAGGAAACTGGGAGACTGGCGGCTGGAAGGCTGTACTCTGTATGTAACTCTGGAACCCTGCCAGATGTGTGCCGGAGCTATTATACAGGCACGGGTGGACAAGGTAGTTATTGGCAGTATGAATCCAAAGGCCGGCTGTGCCGGCTCTGTGCTGAATCTGCTGGAAATGGACGGCTTTAATCATAAGGCAGAAGTGGTGCGGGGAGTGCTGGAAGAAGAGTGCAGTGCGATGCTTCGTACTTTTTTTAAAAATCTGCGAAAAATGAAAGCGGAACAAAAAGCTCTGGAGAGGGAAAAAGGAGAAGACAGAGATGACAAAACAGGAATATAAAGAATTAGTAGCACGCAGAACCGTTTTGCTGGACGGCGCGACCGGTTCTAATCTGATGAAGATGGGGATGCCAAAGGGGATTTGTACAGAGGCCTGGATTGCGGAAAATCCGGAACCTTTGATGGAACTGCAGAGGCAATATGTACAGGCTGGGTCTGATATTGTGTATGCGCCTACCTTTGCGGCAAACCGCATCTGCTTAAATGAGCATGGGCTTGGAGAGCAGACAGAAGAACTGAACCGTAAACTGGTGGATATCAGTAAAAAAGCAACAGCGGGAAACTGTTATGTGCTGGGAGATATGACAACGACCGGAAAACCGGATCTTCCTTATGATGTGCTGTTTTCTGCTTATCAGGAGCAGGCAAAGGTTCTGTATGAGTCTGGCGTGGATCTGATCGGCGCAGAGACGATGATCGGTGCGGAGGAAACGATGGCGGCGATCGATGCGGTATTTTCGGTATGTGACTTGCCTATGACCTGCACAATGACCATTGAATCAGACGGGAGCCTCTTTTTTGGCGGAAATGTGTTTGATGCAGCTGTTTCTTTTCAGGAGATGGGTGTGTCGGCTGTAGGCATTAACTGCTCTACGGGTCCGGATCAGCTGGTTGCAGTGGTATCTCACCTTCGGGACATCGTGGATATTCCCATTATTGTGAAACCGAATCTGGGTCTTCCTTTTATTGATGAACAGGGGAATGCCATATACCAAATGACGGCGGAAAGTTTTGCACAGAGTATGAAACGTCTGATCGACTGCGGAGCCGATGTGGTAGGCGGCTGCTGCGGCACGACACCGGAGTGTATCCGCATGGTAAAGGAATATATCGGAGAATAGCGATGTGAAATTTATTTGCTGCATTTCTTTTTGATCCAGAGCAGGATTCCCAGAAGGATACCCCCTCCGATTACTGCTTCTGCTACATGGGAGTAGGTATTCATGTAAATAGTTACCCTTTGCCAGGAAACACCGGCCGTGGCTCCGAGGGAAACCAATAGCAGGTTCCAGATCAGGCTGCCCGCAGCAGTCATGGGAAGAAAAGCACCCATTTCCATGTGTGCCATACCGGCGGGGATGGAGATCAGACTGCGGACGATGGGAATGAAACGACAGAAAAATACGGTATAATTTCCTTTACTGTTAAACCAGGAGATAGAGGTTCGTATGTCGTTTTCTTTTAAATGGAGCAGCTTTCCCATGCGGCCGTTAAGCAGGCGGATGAGACGTTCCGGAGACAGCAGAAAGCCAATCTGATACAGTAAGACGGCGCCGATGACAGAACCGAACGTAGAAGAGAGGACGACACCTAAAATATTCATTTGCGTAAAGGTGGTCATAAAACCGCCGAATGTAAGGATAACTTCCGAAGGGATCGGCGGGAAAAGGTTTTCGATTGTGATCAATAGGGCAATGCCCAGATAACCATACTGATTTAAGATGTCGATAATCCAGTTTTCCATAAGGAAACCTCAGATGCAGGAATTGTTTTATTTTATGTTGGAAAAAGAAAAAAGATGCCGCAGATGGCATCTTTTTTTCTATCCGTGCACCGCCCTTCGAGACATGCCCACAGACGTTACCTTTACAGTTAACTCAGTCCAGGCGCCCTTACGGCACACAGAAGATTCTACTTAGTGCTGCTGTATTCCTACCCTGACACGGTTCATAGAGTTCTGTTGCGTAAGACCCAAACGTCAATGCCACTTATAAAGGGCAGCTCTGCAGGAAATGTCCCTCAGTTTGGTATCACCCCTGCTGTAGCGGATTGCAGGTACAGGGCACCGCTAACTCCCCGGCTGCACGGACTTTAAGTATACTCTTTTTTTACGGGATTGTCAATGTTTCGGCCGCTTTGCGATTCTTTGTTTACTAATTTATGCAAATGGGATATAATAACTCTATATGAAAAAATAAACTTTTCGGAACTTAGAGAAGAAAGAGGTGGAGTGCATGAAGCGAATTGGATTATTGACCAGCGGCGGTGATTGTCAGGCTCTTAACGCTACAATGAGAGGTGTAGTAAAGGCACTTAGCTGTAATATTGAGGAATTAGAGGTATATGGGTTTGATGATGGTTATAAGGGATTGATCTACGGCAATTACCGTATGCTTTCTTCTAAAGATTTTTCCGGAATCCTGACACAGGGCGGAACGATTTTGGGTACGTCCCGTCAGCCATTTAAGCAAATGCGGGTGCCGGATGAAAAAGGACTGGATAAAGTAGAGGCGATGAAGCAGACTTACTATAAGCTGCGTCTGGATTGTCTGGTAATTCTGGGCGGAAACGGAACACAGAAGACAGCAAACCTGTTAAGGGAAGAAGGGCTGCATGTGCTTCATCTGCCAAAGACGATTGATAATGATATATGGGGAACCGATATGACTTTCGGTTTTCAGAGTGCAGTGAATATTGCTACCGAAGCAATTGATTGTGTGCATACCACTGCATCTTCTCACAGCAGAGTGTTTATCGTGGAAGTCATGGGCCATAAGGTTGGATGGCTGACGTTGCATGCCGGTGTGGCCGGCGGTGCGGATATTATTCTGATTCCTGAGATTCCGTACGATATTGAGAAGGTGGTAGAAGCGATTGAAAAGCGCAGTAAAGCGGGAAAACGCTTTACCATTTTAGCAGTGGCAGAGGGTGCTATTTCAAAAGAGGATGCAAAGCTGTCTAAGAAAGAGTTAAAGAAGAAACAGGAAGAGAATGCAAAGAAATATCCGTCTGTTTCTTATGAAGTGGCAGATCAAATCAGAAAAATGGCAGATGTGGACGTTCGCGTTACGGTACCGGGCCATACACAGAGAGGCGGAAGCCCCTGTCCATATGACCGCGTGCTTTCCACCCGTCTTGGATCTGCAGCGGCACAGTTGATTATGGACGAGGAGTTCGGCTATATGGTAGGTATGGTCGACGGGAAGACCAAGAAAGTGCCGTTAGAAAAATGCGCCGGTAAATTAAAGATGGTATCTCCGGATGATCAGCTGGTAGAAGAGGCAAAACGCATCGGGATCAGCTTCGGAGATTAACCGGAAGGCAGAACAGGAGAAGTTTTATGGGCTATACTGCTCTTTATCGAAAGTTCCGGCCGGATACTTTTGAGGACGTAAAAGGCCAGGATCATATAGTAACAACATTAAAAAATCAGATAAAAGCTGACAGGGTCGGGCATGCCTATCTGTTTTGCGGTACTCGCGGAACCGGTAAAACTACCATTGCGAAGATTCTGGCTAAGGCTGTAAACTGTGAGCATCCGATTGACGGCAGCCCCTGCAATGCGTGTGCTGCCTGCAAAGCGATCGGGGCCGGTACATCTATGAATGTCATTGAGATCGACGCCGCTTCTAATAACGGCGTCGATAATATTCGTGAGATTCGGGAAGAGGTGGCATACCGCCCTGCACAGGGCCGGTATAAAGTATATATTATTGATGAGGTTCATATGTTGTCCGTAGGAGCTTTTAATGCCCTGCTGAAGACATTGGAAGAACCTCCTTCTTATGTTATTTTTATATTGGCGACTACGGAGGTGCATAAAATTCCCGTTACGATTTTATCCCGTTGTCAGCGGTATGATTTCAAACGGATCACAGTGGAAACCATTGCGGCGAGACTGATGGAGCTGATGGAAGCGGAGCACGTACAGGCAGAGGAAAAGGCCATTCGTTATGTGGCAAAAGCAGCGGACGGATCCATGCGTGACGCGTTAAGTTTATTGGATCAGTGTATTGCTTTTTATCTGGGAGAAGAACTGACTTATGATAAAGTACTGGAAGTGCTGGGAGCCGTGGATACGGAAGTATTCAGCGGTCTGCTGCGCCAGGTGATAGCGGGTAATGTAACCGGTGCCATCACCGTGCTGGAAGAGTTGGTGATGCAGGGAAGGGAACTTAGTCAGTTTGTCAGTGATTTTGTCTGGTATCTGCGAAATCTGCTGCTGGTGAAAACCTCAGATCAGGTGGAAGATGTGCTGGATGTGTCCACAGAGCATAAAAAGCTTTTGGAAGAAGAAAGCCGGATGGTGGATACCGATACGCTGATGCGGTATATCCGGGTATTTTCTGAGTTGTCTAATCAGATACGTTATGCGGCGCAAAAGCGTGTGCTGGTGGAGATTGCATTAATTAAATTATGTAAACCCGCGATGGAGGTGAATCTGGATTCTGTGCTGGATCGTCTCCGGGTGGTGGAACAAAAGCTGGAAGAAGGACTGGCAGCGTCTGGCAGCACATATCTTCATGCGCCTTCCCAGGAAGTTCAGGAGGCAGTGCAAAAAGAAGCTGTGGTGCCGGAGAGAAAGCCGGATTATGCGGCTCCGGAAGACCTGCAGTATATTAAAAAGAATTGGAAGAGTATCATTCAGGAAACGGAAGGGTATTTTAAAAATATGCTTTACAGTGCTGTCCCAAAGTACGATGGCAGCACGGGAGAAAGCAAGCTTTATGTGGAATTTCATAATGATCTGGCGGAGAACTGCATGAAGAATTCGGAGTACCGGGAGATGTTGCAGAATATTATTAGAAAGCAAACGGGAAAAACCGTGGAACTGGAGTTTCTGCTTGCGGGAAAAGAGAATAAAAGCCAGTCTGTACTGGCGGAGATATCTATGGATGCTATATTGAAGGATGTCATTCACATGGATGTGGTTATGGAAGAAGATCCGGACGAAATATAAGCCATTAAATGCCGGGATACCGGTAATATGATAGAATTGGAGGATGGATTATGGCAAAGCGTGGAGGATTTCCAGGCGGCATGGGCATGCCGGGAAATATGAACAATTTAATGAAACAGGCCCAGAAGATGCAGAAGCAGATGGAAGAGAATCAGAAGGCCATGGAGGAGAAGGAATTTACGGCATCCGCAGGAGGCGGTGCGGTAGAAGTTACCATTTCCGGTAAAAAAGAAGTAACGAAGGTAAAATTACAGGAAGAAGTGGTAGATCCGGATGATATCGAGATGCTGGAAGATCTGATCATGGCGGCAACCAATGAAGCGCTTCGGAAAGTGGAAGAAGAAAATGCGGCGGTTATGTCAAAACTGACCGGCGGAATGGGTGGATTTCCATTCTAATACCCTGTGATACGATGGCACAGAGAATAAAGGGGTAAGAAACTTGGAATATTACAGCAGTTATATCAGCAAACTTATTGAACAATTATCGAAGCTGCCCGGCATTGGTGCAAAATCAGCACAGCGTCTGGCTTTCCATATCATTCATATGCCGAAAGAGCAGGCCGTACAGCTTGCCGATTCTATTGTTCAGGCAAGAGAAAACGTAAAGTATTGCAAGTGCTGTTATACCATTACGGATCAGGATCTTTGTCCGATCTGCAGCAACGCGAAGCGGAATCAGAAAATAATTATGGTGGTGGAGAATACCCGGGATCTGGCAGCCTATGAAAAGACCGGGAAATACGAAGGTGTGTATCATGTTCTGCACGGGGCTATTTCCCCCATGCTCGGTGTGGGTCCCAATGATATCAAATTAAAAGAATTGATGCATCGCCTGCAGGGGGATGTGGATGAAGTAATCATTGCCACAAACTCCAGTCTGGAAGGGGAAACTACTGCCATGTATATCAGTAAACTGATTAAGCCTACGGGAATTAAAGTCAGCCGTATTGCAAGCGGCGTGCCGGTGGGCGGTGATCTGGAATATATTGACGAAGTGACTCTGCTGCGTGCGCTGGAAGGACGTATAGAATTGTAACGATACCATACAGATGGCGCGAGGGCCAACTTGAACCATTGCAGATACATGTTATAATGAAATTATCTATGCGTAATCATCATTACAGGTAAAGGAGGAACGCTATGAGATTTTTTATTGACACGGCAAATGTGGAAGATATCAGAAAAGCCAATGATATGGGCGTGATCTGCGGAGTTACCACGAATCCGTCACTGATTGCGAAAGAAGGCCGGGATTTTGTGGAAACAGTAAAAGAAATCGCCTCCATCGTAGACGGACCGATCAGTGGAGAAGTAAAAGCAACCACAGTGGATGCAGAAGGCATGATTGCCGAAGGAAGAGAGATTGCGAAGATCCATCCCAATATGGTAGTAAAAATCCCCATGACGGCAGAAGGATTAAAAGCAACAAAGGTTCTTTCTCAGGAAGGCATCCAGACCAACGTGACATTAATCTTTACAGCGAACCAGGCATTGCTTGCAGCAAGAGCAGGCGCTGCTTACGTTTCTCCGTTTTTGGGACGTCTGGATGATATTTCCGTTAATGGCGTAGAGCTAATCCGTGATATTGCGGATATTTTTGCAGTATCGGATATTGATACGCAGATCATTGCAGCGAGTGTACGCCATCCGATTCATGTGACGGAGTGCGCTCTGGCCGGTGCGGATATCGCTACCGTGCCGTATAAAGTCATTGAGCAGATGACAAAGCATCCGTTAACCGATGCGGGAATTGCCAAATTCCAGGCGGATTATAAAGCAGTATTTGGTGAATAAGAATTCGGAAGAATTCATTATTAATAAAAGAAAGGGAGATCAGTTATGACTATTTTAGAACTGAAAAAGACAGCCAACGAAGTCAGAAAAGACATTGTGACAGCTGTGCATGCTGCAAAAGCAGGTCATCCGGGGGGATCCTTATCTGCAGCAGACATTTTTACTTATCTGTATTTTGAAGAAATGAATATCGATCCTAAGGATCCGAAGAAGTCGGACAGAGACCGTTTTGTACTTTCTAAAGGACATACAGCACCGGGTCTGTATTCCGTATTGGCAGAGAGAGGATATTTCCCAAAAGAAGATCTGGTTACTCTGCGTCATACAGGCTCTTACTTACAGGGCCATCCGGATATGAAGCATATTCCGGGAGTAGATATGTCCAGTGGTTCTCTGGGACAGGGAATCTCTGCAGCGGTTGGTATGGCGTTGGCAGCTAAAATGGACGGCAAGGAATACCGTACGTATACTTTGTTGGGCGACGGAGAAATCCAGGAAGGCCAGGTATGGGAAGCTGCTATGTTCGCAGGCGCAAGAAAACTGGACAATCTGGTTGTGATTGTGGATAATAATGGTCTCCAGATTGACGGTAATATTGAAGATGTATGTAATCCCTATCCGATTGATAAAAAGTTTGAAGCTTTCAATTTCCATGTAATTGTAGTGGAAGACGGCAATGATATGGAACAGCTGAAGGCTGCATTTGATGAAGCAAGAACTGTAAAAGGCATGCCGACAGCCATTATTGCCCATACCACAAAGGGAAAAGGCGTATCCTTCATGGAAGGACAGGCCGGATGGCATGGAAAGGCTCCGAATGATGAGCAGTATGCAACAGCAATGGAAGATTTAAAGAAGGTAGGTGAAGCATTATGTCAGAAGTAAAGAAAATTGCTACTCGAGCAAGTTATGGTAATGCATTGGTAGAGTTAGGTAAAAAACATGATAATGTAGTTGTTCTGGATGCTGACCTTGCTTCTGCTACGCAGACCGGCATGTTTAAGAAAGAATTTCCGGATCGTCATATTGACTGCGGTATTGCAGAGTGTAATATGGCAGGTATTGCAGCAGGTATGGCTACAGCAGGCAAAGTGCCGTTTTTCAGCACATTTGCTATGTTTGCAGCAGGACGGGCATTTGAACAAGTTCGTAACTCTATCGGCTATCCGCATCTGAATGTAAAGATCGGTGCTACCCATGCAGGTATTTCTGTAGGTGAAGACGGCGCTACTCATCAGTGTTGTGAGGATATTGCGTTAATGAGAACGATCCCGGGTATGGTTATCATCAATCCGGCAGATGATATTGAAGCAAAGGCTGCAGTGGAAGCTGCTTATGAATTGGAAGGCCCTGTATATATGCGTTTCGGAAGACTGGCAGTGCCGGTGATCAACGAAAATCCGGATTATAAGTTTGAACTGGGCAAAGGTATCGTCTTAAGAGAAGGAAAAGATATGACCCTGATCGCTACCGGATTGTGTGTGGCTTCTACATTAGAAGCAGCTGAGAAATTAGCAGCAGAGGGCATTGATGCAAAGGTAATTAACATCCATACCATCAAACCATTGGATGAAGAGCTGATTGTTGCAGCGGCAAAAGAAACAGGAAAAGTAGTAACGATAGAAGAACATTCTATCATCGGCGGTCTGGGAAGTGCCGTTGCAGAGTGTCTCGGTGAGAAAGCACCTACACCGATGCTTCGTATTGGTATTAGAGACAGATTTGGTGAATCCGGACCGGCAGCAGAACTGCTTGTTAAATATGGCCTGGATGCAGAAGGCATCTACAAACAGGTAAAAGAATTCGCATAATTGAAAATCAGAACGCAATAACATAATTGAAAGTAAGAAACCCTGGCAGTCGTTAATGACTGTCAGGGTTTTTGAATGTCCGTTATACAAGTGGATTTGGTATTCCCTTTTGATATGCCATCAGGATTCCATGCAGGATGGTGTCGGAGAGAGAAATAATGGTAGATAAACGTGTGGTTTGTAAGAAAAAATGTTCAAATGTTCCTGCCTGGCTTACGATGCCGGTAATAAAAATATCTCCTACCGGCGGCAGGCTTTTGTGTACACCGGCTCCCGGGAAAAGGGGGCCGCTTCCCAGCGTGATGTAGCCCAGATGTTGTTTGGTCCCCAAAGAAGCATCAATGGCGATCAAAAGGGGATGAGAATGTGCCTGGTGTATTTGGGTCATGGTCTCTTCCAGATTCAAAGCGTGGACGGGATTTTGCAGAGTACCGTAGACAAAGGTACGGGGAAGCCCCATGGATTTGAGACGGTCACCGATTAACGGCCCCAGACTGTCTCCGGTGATTCGGTCACTGCCGATGCATAAAAATATCAATTCATCCCAAAATCCGGTGTGTGTACGGATACATTTTGTTAACAGAGCCCCCAGCTGAGAACTGGCACAGGGTTCTGTTTTATTGATATAAAACGTCATGAGAAGAAATACCGTTCCTTTCTTTTGGCGATATTTACTAATTATTTCCTGAAAAAGAAAAAACTATACCTTGCAGGCGCGCTTATCGTTCGGTATATTAATTCCCCTGCTCCTTCCCGCAAATACAGGTCGCTTCCCTTCAACTATGAGCCAAGATACACATAAGTCTCTCAGGAAAGCCCTCGAGCCTAAGTGTATGCTAGGCTCAGGATTTTCAGGCGCGCTTTTCCCATGCATTTGCAGGGAGAAGCGGGGATTTTGCTACACCGAAGAGATGCCGTCTGGCTGAAAACATACTCCCTCGTTAGACTGTGTCTGTCGGATAGACACATAATTCAGGGGCGATTGCCTTTCGGGTTGCCAGAACCGCCCTGCCTGTGCCATGACAAAAACATCAGAGAAAGCGAGTTAGAAGATCCGACGTCTAGTAAGCTCTTAGGCTCGAAGGCTTTCCTGAGAGGCTTAGTGCGTCTTGACGGCTAGCTGAGAAGGAGCGGTCTGTTTTTGGGCATAGCACAGGTGGGACAGGTTGGTAAGCGCGAATGATACTAGCGCATATTGTCGATAAAATCTCCCTTACCGTCGTCCCAATCCGCCAAATTTCGCATATGCTTTGTGCTATTCTGGCTGTAAAAGGGGTGACGAAATGATAGAAGTTGTCTATGAGAAAGAAAAACAAAAGCCGGTGGGAAACGAAGGTTTTTTTCGAATTCCCAATAATATACGTCAGATCGGAGAAGTGGGAGATGCCGATAAGATATATATTGAAGATTATGCATATACATATCTGAGTAGAATCTCAAGTGAAAATATTTCCAGTGGTGTGGCAGCTGTTTTGCTGGGGCAGTCAAACTGGAAGGACGGGGTGTCTTACCTGTTTATTAAAAGTGCGGTTGTCATTTCTGATATGGAAGTGGGAGAGGAGCATCTGGCATTTTCGGACGATATCTGGAATCAGATTTATGAGCAGAGCAAAGAATATTTCCAGGGACAGGATATTGTGGGATGGTTTTTGTCCATACCCGGCTGTTCTATGGATTTGCATGAGGCTATCTGCAAGACTCATATGAATCATTTCGGCGGAAGCGATAAGGTGCTTTTGGTGATGGAGCCGACGGAGAAGGAAGAGGCATTTTATCGCTATGAACGGGGGAAAATGAATCGCCAGGACGGATACTATATTTATTATGAAAAAAATGAACCTATGCAGAGTTATCTGATCGCGAAAAACGGAAATGAATCCATGGAGAAAGATCTGGTGGAGGATAAAGCGGTAAAAAATTTCCGCCGCATCATTGATAATAAAAAGGAAGAGCAAAAAAAGAGGCGGACAGGTTCTCTTATCTATGCGATGGCTTCCGGTATCCTGGCTGTGATCATTGTATCGGGTGTTGTGCTGGTAAATGATTACGATAAAATGAAAGAGTTGGGAGAGACTGCGGCGCAGATGGAAATGGTAAAAGAGCAGGAACATCAAATACCGGAGGAGAATGTCCCTCAAGAGGCAGCTCCTGATGGAGGACAGACTGTGCAGACACCGGTTTCGGAGGAAACTGCGGCTGTGCCCACAGAGGAGACAGGTGTTGTGTCTTCGGAAGAACCTGCAGAAGCGCCCCAGGAGGAAACCACAGATATGCCTTCCGAGGACTCTCCGGCTGCGCCTGCGGATGAGGCTTCTTCTTTGGCAGTACAATCTTATGTGGTTCAAAAGGGGGATACCATTACGGCTATCTGTCGTCTGTATTACGGAAATACCTCCCGAATGGAAGAAGTCTGCCGTTACAATAACATTGCAGAGGATGAAATTATATATCCGGGACAAATAATTTTACTCCCGTAGAAAAGTGTGTTATAATATCCCAAATAATCTTTGATACAGCTGAGAGGATAAAGAATGAGAAATATTTGGGATAAAATGAAGTCGGTTTTAGCAAATATCGTATCATTAGGCAAGAACAAAGATGACGATATTTCGCAATATAAGGCAAAAGTGATCCGTCACAGGATAAAAAGCTGGAAACGGATCGGAATCATTGTTTTGCTTTTGCTGGCGGCAGCTGGTCTTGTCAGTGTTGTGATGCAGAAGCGGGTTTATCATAAGTATACCGTAATGGCTTCTTCCCAGGAAGAAGATACGGTGGCGACCAGCTATGCAGGTATGGGGAAAGGCATTCTTAAATATACCAGTGAAAGCGCTTCCTTTGTAGACAGCAAAGGAGAGGTAGTGTGGAATCAGACCTACGAGATGCAGAATCCCGTGCTGGATCAGTGTGAAGACACAGCTGTAATCGCCGATATAAAAGGCAGCAGTATGTATATGTTTGACACTAAGGGTCAGATCGGCAGTGTAGAGACCACTTTGCCCATTTTAAAAGCGAAGGTTGCAGCGCAGGGGGTTGTTGTGGCTATCCTGGAAGACGGAGAAAAGACCTGGGTGAATTTTTATTCCTCTGACGGAACGATCATTGCGGAGAATCAGACGCGTATTGACAGTCCGGGGTATCCCACAGATGTTGCGATTTCCCCTAATGGCCTGCTGATTATGGTGACCTATCTTTATGTGGAAAATGGTGCAACGACCAGTTATGTGGCGTTTTATAATTTTGGAGACGCCGGGCAGAATGAAATTGATAACCTTGTAAGCGGTTATACCTATGAAGGATTGTTGGTGCCGCAGGTGGAATATCTGACGGAAGATACGGCGCTTGCCTTTAGAGAAGATGGCTTTAGTGTTTATAAAGGCAATCAGATACCGGAAGAAAGTCAGAAAATAGAATGTGAGAATGAAATTGTCAGCACTTTCTGCAATTCAGAATACATCGGAATGGTATTTAAAAATGATGGGAAGGATGATAGCGAGGAGGATGCTGCCAAAGCGTATACTATGACTGTTTATACTACCGGCGGCAGACAGGTTTTTGCCAAGGATTTTGATATTGCATATAAAGAAATAAAATTGAGTGATGATATGATTATCATGAATAACGATTCCCAGGTATGTCTTATGAGCTTAAAAGGCGTAGAAAAGTTTAACGGCAATCTGGAAGAGGGCGCGATCCGCAGTATCTTTAAGACCGCATCGAATCGTTATATGGTGGTAACGGATACGGGAGTACACACAATTAAGTTTAAATAGTCAGACGCATAGTATAAATGAACGAGGGGCCGCATTACATTTTGTGCCCCTCATTTTTGTCTGTTCGGGCATGCGTAAAAAGGCAGCAAGAAACATAGGAGAAATTATGGTCATAGATGGATTTGCTATTTTGATATATGTGATAGGGATTGTTTGTATTCTCAGAGGCTTCCTGCGGGGAATGATGAAAATGATCATTTCGGTGGTCGGGGTGGTTCTTACCATTCTTTTGGTGTCGGTGCTTGCACCCAAAATGGAAAATATCCTTTTAGAATATGAACCGTTATATGAAAAAGTGCAGGAGACCAGCCAGGAGTATTTGCTGGACATGCTTCCGGAAAATGGCACACCGGATTTAGAGGAGCAGGAAAGGCTGATAGAAAATCTTCCTCTCCCCAAAAGCGTGCGGGAAGAGATTAAGAGTCAGAATCATGCGGGAAGTTACAGCGAAATGCTGGTTAATACCTTTGCAGAATATTTGTCCCGCTCGATCACCTGTTTTCTGATAAAAATATTGGCTTATGTAGTGGTGTTTATATTGGTGAATCTGGTGATACAAATATTGTCGGCAATGATTTTAAAGATATTTCGTATGCCGGGGCTGCATATGCTCAATGCCATGGGCGGCGGCGTTCTGGGAGCAATACAGGGACTGATCGTTATCTGGCTGATTTTTCTGGCGGTTACTCTTTGCTATGGAACAGACTGGGGAAGTGCCTGCTATGAGGTGATACAGCGAAACGAAATTTTCCGATATCTGTACGACAAAAATTTGTTCTTATATTTGCTTCGCGGGGTATAAAACCCGGAAAAAAGGGGTGTGATAAAGGTATAGAAGAATTTTGAGAAAGTAGTTGACAAGGGGAGTGCCGCATGATATTATGAGGTAGTTGTCGATGCGGCAACTGAAGAACAACGAAAAAAGATGTTGACAAGCTGACAAAGATGTGATAATCTGATTAAGCTGTCGTAAGACAAAGCACTTTGATAACTGAACAGTGAAACACATGAACCTCGAAAATTCTTTAAAGAAGAATCATTTAAAGAACGATCGAAAGATCCTTAAAAACAGTAAAAGGGATAGATTAGCTAGAAGTTGGTCT